>JAPDKC010000010.1 GCA_029258755.1 archaeon
CAGGTGCCCATGGAAAGGAAACAAAAGGTATTTTTAGAGTGCATCAATTCCACAAGGTCGAGCAATTGATATTTGCTCCGAGAGACGTAGAGCTCTCTGAAAAGCTGTTTGATGAAATGGTTGAAAACACGAAGCAGGCATTGCAAAAGCTAGATATTCCATATAGAGTTGTTAATATGTGCACAGCAGAACTTGCTGATCACGCAGCAAGGAAATATGACATTGAAGCCTGGTTTCCAGCGCAGTGCAGCTACAAGGAGTTAGCATCCATATCGAATTGTTTGGATTGGCAAGCGTATAGAGGAAACATTGTTTACAGACTTAAAGATACGGGCAAGCTTGAGTATGCATACACGCTAAATGGTACTGGCATAGCAACATCACGCACAATATGTGCGATAGTGGAAAACTATCAGCAAGAAGATGGAAGCATAAGCATCCCCAAAGTTTTGCAGGAATATTTGGAGCCTTTTGAAAAAGCACCAAAGGAAGTTATACTGCCTTACAAAAAAAGAATTTAAGTTATATTCTACCGAATTCAAGCTTGCCAACTGAAAGCTTCCAAAGCAGCTCAGGTAAATTGCTTATCTTCACTCTTTTTTGTTCCATTGTGTCACGTTCGCGAATTGTCACAGTATCATCCTGCATTGTATCGTAATCTATAGTAATGGCATACGGAACACCAATTTCATCTACGCGGGCATAGCGCCTGCCTATAGAGCCCTTTTCATCATAGAGACATGAAAACTTGTAATCTTCGAGCATAGAAAAAACTTGTTTTGCCTTTTCTGGCAAGCCATCTTTGCTCACTAGCGGGAAAACTGCAACAAAGTAAGGAGCCAACTGAGCTGGTAGAGCAAGGTATAGGCGCTCCGCTTTACCGCGCTTTTCCTTTCTTATCGCCTGATCTAAAATAACATAAAAGCTTCTATCTATTCCTGCAGAGAGCTCAAACACATGCGGAATGAATGTTTTGCCATCTTCGGTAACGCTTAAATCTTTTTTACTCTTTTCCGCATGCCCTTTAAGGTCGTAATCCGTGCGATAATTGCAAGCAACTAGCTCGATCCAGCCCAAATCAGTTAGCACTTCAAAGTCCCATGTTTCCTTTGCATAGAAAGCTCTTTCTTCCTCGCTAAGCTCGCGGAAACGCATTTTTTGCTTCTCAATACCGCACTTTTCATAAAACTGCTGCAAGCGGGCTAACCAATAGGCAATAAGCTTGCCTGAAACAATTTTTTTCTTTACAGCTTCTTCGCAAGCAATTTCCGCTATGTGCTTGTTGTTGAGCCTTAGCAGTCTCAATTTGTAGTCACTAATATCATTAAAGTTTGCAACCTCGTCTATCTTTTCTGGATTGAAAAAAATCTCTATTTCCATCTGTCCCAGTTCGCGCTCTCTAAGTAAGGTTTGCTTTGGAGCTATCTCATTGCGAAAAGAGGAACCAGCTTGCGCGATTCCTAAAGGTAGCTTTTCCCTTGAGCTTTTATAGATGCGAGCAAAATCGAGGAATATATTTTGGCACGTTTCTGGCCTCAAGAAGCATTCTTGGCTTTGCGTAGCACCTATAAGCACGCGCATCATCATATTAAACAATCTTACATCGCTTAACTCACCTTTGCATTTTGGGCATTTTATGTTATGCTTTTTTATCAACGCATCCATTTCTTCTATTGCCATGGATTCTGGCACATGCTTATTTATTTTTTCTTCAATTAGTTTATCTGCTCTAAACCACGCATGACATTTTTTGCATTGTACTATGGGATCGTTAAATGATTTTAGATGCCCAGAAGCTTCAAAGACCTCTTTGGGCAAAATAACAGAACCGCTTATCTCTAGCAAGCGTTCCCTTTCCACAAGTTCTTTGCGCCAGAAGTTTATCAGATTGTTTCTTATTCTTACGCCTATAGGCCCAAATTCCCAGAAGCCTGCAGGCTTACTTGCATAAATTTCTGCTGTCGGAAAGAAGAGTTGCCTTCTTAAAGCAAGATTCTGCAATTCTTCCCTGGGCATAGCTATCACACGATATTAAAAATAGCTTAAGCTAAGGTTTTTTAAAAGATGTCTTGGCATTAAACTCTAAGCTCTTTTAAAATGATTTTCCCGATATATTTTTGCAAGGTGAGACATATGAACATAGAAGAGCTAAGGAAAAAGGTTCTTGAAAAAACGAAGAAAGAGGTCAAGGAACGCCTAGCTGGCAGAGAAATGCATATAATAAAGGCTGTTAACACGCTTGAGGATTTGGATTCTATTTTTAATACATTGTTTGAAGATGCACGCGATTGGTACTCTTTACATTTTCCAGAGCTATTTCAGCTTGTTAAGGAACCTGAAAAAAGCTTAGCACTTATAGGCAATATTACTCTGCGGAAAAATTTCAAAAAGGAGGAAATACTGAAATATTATGCAAACGAGAAAGTTGCTGAAGAGCTAGAGAAGAAAGCTAAAGAAAGCGCTGGTGCTGAGCTTAGCACAGAACAAGCCGAGGCATTGCAAGAACTTGCAAAAAGAGCCCTTGAAATTAGAAAGTATCGCGAAGCCCTTGCTGATTTTATCGAAAAAGAAGTGCAAGTAAGGCTACCTAATTTAGCTAAAGTTGCTGGCCCAATTTTGGGCGCACGCTTGCTTCGCGAAGCCAAATCACTTAAAAAACTTGCTTTTATGCCAGCCTCAACCATACAGGTGATTGGAGCTGAAAAAGCATTATTTAAGCATTTACGCAAAGGAACCAAGCCACCAAAGCATGGAATAATATTCCAACATCCTTTGCTTAGAAAGGTAAAAAGAGAGAACCGCGGCAAGATGGCTCGCGCACTAGCAAACAAGATAAGCCTAGCAATAAAAGCTGATTATTTCGGAAAAAGCGATATAGGAGAAAAGCTTATTAAGGAACTCGAGGAAAAAGCAAAACAATTGAGCTAAAAACTCAGAAATGTGAAAAACATATATTAAAAATATGTTTAATCCCTAATTGTCTGTAGTCTTTGATAGATAAAAACAGGGGGTGGAAAAATCAAGACAAAAATTTTTGTGATCGCAGTTATTGCAGTGATTGTATTGCCAATAGCTATTGCAGCATTTTTGCTTCCGTTGCCTGAGCAAGCAAAGCAGAGCAAAGCGCTTAAAGCACCAGTCATATCAAAAGCCAATGATCACTTTGTTCTAAATCCAGCAGGTTTACAGAAGATCGTCTTTATCCACTATAAAAAAGGTTACGCTAAACCACCTTGGGCCAACGGTGGTAAAAAGGAAACACAATGCTATGATTTCTTAGGTAAATGGGTTAAATGGAAAGAACTACCAGTAAATTATGTTATAGATCCTGACAATCCATACGGGCTTAGCGAAGAATTTGTGAGCGATGCTATTTATAAAGCAGCAGAGGAATGGGATGCTCATACTTCAGCGGAGCTATTTGGTAGCTATACAATCGATTATGAATCAAGCTGGGATTCTGATGCACCAGACGGCAGAAACGAGCTATTATTTGGCGATTATCCTGAAGAAGGAGTCATTGCAGTCACTGTGGTTTGGGGTTACTTCTATGGAAAGCCTAGCGAGAGAAAAATAATAGAGTTCGATATACTCTTTGATACCGATTTTGTCTGGGGAGATGCTAGCGTTGATCCTAACGTAATGGATCTACAGAATATAGCTACGCACGAGTTAGGCCATGGTATTGGCTTAGATGACTTGTATGATACAGTTTGTTCGGAAGAAACGATGTATGGCTACTCCGACTATGGCGAAACCAAGAAAAGAACGCTTGAAGCAGGCGATATTACAGGCTTGCAAATACTCTATGGGGGTTAAAGCCCCCATCTTTCTATTTTTTCTTCCCGATTTTTTTATAATCATTTAATAACTTTTATCCCTTCTAACCCTTTATATGCGTGAGTTGTTTCCTGGCGTTTATAAATGGAAAGGCAAGCTCTGGACAAAAAATTTGGTGCCAGGGCAGCGTGTTTATAATGAGCGCTTGGAAGCATATGAAGGAATTGAGTATCGTTCTTGGGATCCTTTTCGCTCGAAGTTAGCTGCTGCTATCGTTAAGAAATTAAAAAACTTTCCAATTAGAAGTGGTTCGCGCTTGCTTTACTTAGGCATTGCTGAAGGAACAACCGCATCACATATAAGCGACATTATAGGAAAAAAAGGAGTTATATTTGGTGTAGACATAAGCGAGAAGTGTTTAGCGAAGCTTTTGCAGGTGTGTGAAAAAAGAAAGAATATCATTCCTTTTTTAGGGGATGCAAACAAGCCGGAAAGCTATGCGGAATATGTAAAAGAGATTAAGCCAACAATTCTTTACCAAGATGTCTCGCAAAAGAACCAAGCGGAAATTTTCAACAAAAACGCGAAGCTATTTCTTAAAAAAGGCGATTTCGGGCTTCTAGCACTTAAGGCACCAAGTATAAGCTCAACAAAAAAGCCCAGCAGGGTCTTTAGAAAGCAGGAAAAGATTTTGTTAGATGAATTCATCATTGTGGAAACCGTGCCTTTAGCACCTTTTGAGAAAAAGCACCGTTTTTATGTTCTTAAGAAAAGGTGATCGCTTGCTAGGAAGAAAGCTTGTTCATATGCTCTTTGGTTCTATTCTTATCCTTATCGGCTTTTACTATGGCGCTAATGCTTTAGCGTTAGTATCGTTTATAGCCCTGCTATTTGGAATTCCGATAGCTATGCTTATCAAAGCTGGCTATGCTGTGCCTGTTTTTTCGCTCGCTGTAGAGCTGTTTGGAAGAAAAAGCGAAAATGTTCCTGGCGAAGGAACGTTTATGTTTTTTGTAGGCGCTCTCATAGCATCTCTGTTTGCGATCTTCACTAGAAACTACGAAATAGCATATCTTGCTCTTTTACCTACAACATTTGGCGATGGTTTTGCTACGATTATAGGCACGTACTTTGGAAGGCATAAAATTGTAGGCAAGAAAAGTTTGGAAGGAAGTTTAGCATTCTTTATCGGTTCTGCTTTAACACTCTACCTTTTTATTGGCTCTTTACATGTTTCCTTTATTGTAGCATTTTTAGCGATGCTTGTTGAGCTTATGCCTATTGATGACAACCTTGCTGTGCCTGTTTTTTCTTCCGCAATTTTATACATAACCAAATTTTTTAACTTTTTCTAAGAAAAAGGTGAAAGAAAAAATTATGTAGTTTTAGAAATGTTTTTAAAGAAGCTTGTACTTATTTTTTAGCGTTCTTAATTTATTGCTTCTCAAGGGGGCTTTGGAATGAAGCACAAAAAATTTTTGGCTAAGGTAAAGAAGCGCGATGGGCGAATAGTACCTTTCCAGAAGGAAAAGATTGAGGAAGCGATATGGAAAGCAGCTAAAGCTGTTGGTGGTAAGGATAGAAAGCTTGCTGCAAAGCTTGCAGACAAGGTTGTACATGAACTCAAGAAGAAGTTTGGCACCGCGATACCAACTGTTGAAGATATCCAAGATATGGTCGAAAAGGTGCTTATTGAGGAAGGACACGCAAAAACAGCAAAAGCATACATTCTTTATAGAGCAAAACGCTCTGCAATAAGGGATACGAAAGCATTTCTTGAGAGGTCGGCAAAAATAATAGAGGATTACGTGCTAGAAAGAGATTGGCGTGTAAGGGAAAACAGCAATGCTGGTTATTCGATTAGTGGGTTGCAAGCACATGTGAGTGATGTTATTATTTCCGAATATACGCTAACCCACATATATCCGCCAGAAATAGCAAAGGCGCACAAGCAAGCGAGCTTTCACATTCATGATTTAGGCGTTGGCACATTTGCTGCTTATTGCGCTGGTTGGTCTTTAAAGCAGCTTCTGCAAGAGGGATTCAATGGTGTTCCGGGCAAAATAGCTTCAAGACCGGCTAAGCATTTTAGTGCAGCTTTGGGGCAAGCGGTAAACTTTATGGGTACGCTACAAAACGAATGGGCTGGAGCACAAGCATTTAGCTCTTTCGACACTTACTTGGCGCCTTATGTCGCAAAGGACAAGCTTAACTACAAGCAAGTCAAGCAAGGCATACAGGAGTTTGTTTATTCTATAAACGCTACCTCGCGTTGGGGTAACCAAGTTCCATTCACAAACCTTACATTTGACTGGACTGTCCCAGAAGATTTAAAGGATGTGCCTGCTATCTGGGGCGGCAGGGAGCTAAAAGAAACCTATGCTGATTTCCAAGATGAAATGGATATGATAAATAGGGCTTTTATTGAAGTTATGATGGAAGGGGATATGAACGGAAGAATATTTACTTTCCCTATCCCCACCTACAACATAACGAGAGATTTCAACTGGGACAGCGAAAACGCTTACTTGCTATTTGAGATGACCGCAAAATACGGTACGCCTTACTTCCAAAACTTTGTAAATTCATCTCTTAAGCCGAGCGATGTGCGCAGTATGTGCTGCCGCTTGCAGTTAGATGTTCGCGAGCTTCGAGTGAAAACAGGCGGCCTATTTGGTTCTGGGGAAAAAACGGGTTCAATAGGAGTTGTTACGATAAATATGCCTCAGATCGGATATTTAGCAAAAGATGATACTGACTTCTTCGAGAGATTGGATTACCTAATGTATTTAGCAAAAGAATCACTTGAGATAAAGCGCAAAGAAGTTGAAAAGAACATGCGCAACGGTTTGCTTCCATGGACAAAGCGCTATTTAGGCACATTAGATTTCCACTTCTCAACCATAGGGCTCATTGGAATGAATGAAGCATGCTTAAACTTCCTCGGAAAAAGCATAGCCAGTAAGGAAGGTAAACGCTTTGCCTTAAAGGTCCTTGACTTCATGCGCTCTCGTTTGCAGGATTTCCAGGAAGAGACAGGAAATTTATACAATCTTGAAGCAACACCTGGTGAAGGAGCATCGCATAGATTAGCCAGAATAGATAAGAAAAACTATCCTGATATAATAACTGCTGGAACAAGAGAAGCGCCATACTATACAAACTCAACTCATTTGCCTGTTGATTATACTGACGATATCTTTGAGGCCTTAGATCATCAAGATGAGTTGCAGTGCAAATACACTGGCGGCACAGTATTCCACGGGTTTATCGGCGAGCAGATAACTGATGTGGAAGCATGCAAGCAGCTTGTTAAGACTATCGCATATAACTATAAGCTTCCATACTTCACCATAACACCTACATTTAGCATATGCCCTGTGCATGGCTACATACCAGGCAAGCACTATACATGCCCTATAGAAATAGATGGAAAAGATCGTGTGAAGTGCGGTAAGCGAACAGAGGTTTATAGCAGAGTTGTTGGTTATTATAGACCTGTACAGAATTGGAACATTGGCAAGCAGCAGGAATTTGAAGAAAGAAGGACTTACTCGGTAGAGAAAGCAATAGCAAAAGTAAAGAAATGATGCTCCATGATCTTTCGCGGTCTGCAGAAAACTACGCTTGTGGATTACCCTGGTTTGGTAGCCTGCACACTTTTTGTTGATAAATGTAATTTTCGCTGTCCCTTTTGCCAAAATGCTACGCTAGTGCTTGAGGAGGAAAAAAATGTAATAAGTGAGCGTGAAGTACTCGAATTTTTAAATAAAAGAAAAAAGGTTTTACAAGGAATTTGCATTACTGGCGGCGAGCCAACATTACATACTGAACTAAAGGAATTCTTGCCAAAGGTAAAGGAACTTGGATATAAGATAAAACTTGACACAAATGGCTCAAGACCCGATTTCGTAAGAGAGCTTATAGATTCTAAGCTTATCGACTATGTTGCCATGGATATAAAAGCACCTTTGGAAAAGTACGGTTTGGCAGCAGGAGTGAAGGTAAATAAAGAGGCTATAAAAGAAAGCATATCTTTGCTCCTTGAAGGAAGAATTGACTATGAATTTAGAACAACTGTTGTGCCAACAATAATTGAGCTTGAAGATATGCCTAAGATAGGTGAGCTTATAAAAGGTGCTAAAGCTTACTATCTGCAACAATTCGTAAATACCGTGCCTTTATTGGATCCAGAATTTGAAAAAATAATGCCTTATTCAAAAGAAACCTTGCAAAAAATGGCAGAAATGGTAAAACCTTATGTGAAAAAAGTTGGAATTAGAGCTTAGTCTTTTCTCTCAAGCACGCAAAGCAGCTCTATGTGCGGTGTTTGCGGGAACATATCGTAAGCTAAAAGCTCGACAACATTATAAAACTTCTTAAAAAAGAAAAGTTCGCGCCTAAAAACAATAGGATTGCATACTAAGTAGATTATATTTTTTGGCTTTAATCGAAGTATGTGCTTAAGCGCCTTTTCTAAGCCCGCTCTAGGAGGGTCCAAAATCACAAAATCAAAATCCAAACTTTCTTTTCTTTTAAGATAGGTATAAACGTCCTGCTGTAAAAGCTTAACATTTGTTATGTCATTTATCTTCAAATTTATCGTGCCATAATCTATTGCTTCACTATTAATTTCAACCGCTTCAACGCTGGCACAATTTTCCGCAACAAAGCAGGATATTGCTGCACAGCCTGCATAGAGATCAAGCACATTGCCAGAAACTATTTCTTTTATTTTACGATATATCTGCAGAGCAACATAGCTATTGTTTTGGAAGAATGTGTTTGCTCCTATTCTAAAAACAATATCATCAAAGCGTTCCTCGATATAAGCTTTATTCCAAAATTGTTTTATAGAACCAAAGCTAGTGTCTGCTTTGCTGGAGTTTATACTCCATACAACAGAATCAAATTCTTGTTTGAGCTCCTCGGCAACCTTGCAAATTTTTTCATCCTCACTTGCGGTAACAAAATTGATCATATATTGATCTGTGAACTTTGCATGCCTTAAAACAACATAGCGCAAATATCCTTCATGCTTTATATAGTTGTAATCCTCTATTGCGTGTTTCAAAAAAACATCTCTAAGCACAGGCATTATTTCTGTGACCTTCTTTGAATGTAAAAAACATTCCTGCAAATCCACAACATGTTTGTAAGTTCCTTTCTTTCGTAACCCCATTTTGCCAAATGCGCAAACAAGCTCAATCTTGTTGCGATAGAAGAATTCTTCTGGAGAAGGCAAAACCTCAAGCTCGCGCTCAAAAAGCTTTTCTAAGTATGATTTTTTCATTTTAAGCTGGTCTTTGTAGCATACGTGCTGCAGGCTGCAGCCTCCGCATGTGTTGAAGTGTTTGCATGCCGGCTTCCTTTTTTTAACCTCTTCTGGAATTTTGAACGGAAGCATAATGAGTAATAACAAAGTCAAAAGTTTAATAAAATTTTTACAGTATAATAAAATCGCTATTTTTTATTACTGGCCATTTTTCTATTTGCATCTGTTATAACAAGAATTGTCAGTGCTAATATGGGAACAGCCCATACAGGAATCTCGCTGACTTGCGTTTTTGGAAAATGCTGCTTAACAAGAATGTAGTAAGTAAGAGAGCATACAACACACGAAGAAGTGGTTGGGTGTACTTTTGCAATAATGCCATATACTCCTGGCGTATCGAAAACATAATCCAATTCGTGCATGCTCCCATCACAAGCAATTGGAGGAGACGTATATTTGACATCACCATTTTTATCCACAATATTTATTATAACTTGCGAAGCATCCCCTGTACATTTAGCAACAACCGCCGTTTTTTCACCAACGTTAGTGTCTTTAGCATATAAACTCACTATTCCGCTGATCTGTACGGTGTGTATGGCAACTGGTTCCGACCAATCTGAAACAGCACCGTCAATATCTTTTGCTCTGCATGTTGCATAGTAAACCTTGTTTGGCTCTGTATAAAGATAATCGTTATAGAATGGCTCCGTAGTTGAAACAATAGTACCGTCGCCAAAATTCCAATCGTAACCAACAATTGGATCTCCATCAGGATCCGAAGCGTCAACAACTATAAAATCTACGTATAAGGGAGGAACTCCAGCCAAGGGCAAAGCCGAAATAATCGGAGGATTAGGCGGTCTATTAGATATCTGCAATATGTTAGTGTCTGATGCCTTTGCACAATCATCATCGGTTACTTCCACAGTTATAGAATAGCTTGTTTTCTCGGAGAAAATATGCGTTACTTGAGAACAGTCCGAAATGGATGGGTCACAGTAAAATATATTCCCATCTCCGAAATCCCATTTATAGCTGATTATTGTACCATCTGGATCGTTTGCATTGGCTCTTAAAACAGTCGGTTCGTTTACGTATGCAACTTCAGGTAAAATTAGGTTAACATCTGGATTTTTGTTTGGATTTGTACGCACGAGAAGCTGAGCTGTGCCTGTGAGTCCAAGCTCGTCTTCTGCCTGTAGAGTTATAGTGTAAAGAGTGTCCTTTTCTGTGTAAGGGCCACATGTTATTTCGGTAGCTGTGCAATCAACAGATGGATTAGTGCAAGAGATATCATACTCGAAAGTTCCATCGCTGTCGCAATCCCAATGAAGTGCTGCCAAATCATCATCAGGATCTTGCGTGCCTTCTGCGTTAACCTTAACTTCCAAGGGAACATCACCGACAACAGCCCCGATACTTGGGTTAAAGGGAGGATCTATAGGGTTTATAACCGCTTGTGGAGGATCGCCAAATATTACCTTAACCCATGCATAATCTGCTATTTCAGGATTGCCCTTAACCCAAAGCTTATACTTCAAAAAAACTTCTTTCTCCGGATATGTGGAAGGGAGTGTTAAGGTTAAATCAAAGAAGGTGTATTGTCCATCCCTTCCTACCTCGCCTATCTCAAAGTTAGCACCAGGCAAATTATCCCAATCTTCGCCTTCCTCCAAACCAACTACAAAAGTATCACTACTAAGCAGCTGGTATATAATTTGTTTTACCTTATCAGAAACTTGGCTTGGGTTAGTGTAGGTAAATATCCCCCCCTTAACGCCAGCGTTCAATATTTCTTCCATACACGGTTTCGGGGCTGAATTATTTCCAATTATACCGAAAAACCAAGCGTCTTTAGCTTTAAGGGCGCTTGCAGCTTCCGAAGTGCCACTACAAAAATGGCCACTTTCATTAGTACAAGGTCCTTCTGGGTCACACACAGGAGTACAATAATCAGATTCTTCATCGGTTATTACCACTACTGCCTTAACAGTATCGCTTCGCCATCCATAGTTAGCGCTTATTACCTGTTTAGCAAGATGCGCCCAAGGCTCTATCCAACCAGTACAACCAACCGTATCTAAAGCATTTTTTATTTTGTTAGAACTTCCGGTAAGTCTTATACCACCAACATCATTAGATCCATCACAGAAACCAAAATGAGAGAAGAGGTATGGTTTGTCAGTACTTCCCTCAAACACATAAACGCCTGCCTTCATGCACCCATGGCATTCGCTTTCGATCTCCTCCATAATCTCTTTTATTCCTTCTTTAGCATCATGAAGCTCTTGGCACATACTTCCGCTAGCATCCAAAATAAAAACTATATCAAGTTTTTTCTTTATCTCCTCGCTCGTTATATTATTTATAATCTTCCCTTTTAAGTGGTAAGTACCAGGAGCTTTTATAACAAACGCATCAGCTTTTGTATCTGCTTCGTACAATGTGCTTTCATCAGGCCCTACTAAAAGCTGAACTGGTTTAGGGGCAGCAAAGACCGCCAAACTCAGGAGCAAAATACTCAAGCTTAGTATGAAACTATTGCGAAATTCTCTATACATATCCATACCTCCTGCGATGCCACATCATATAAAGACCTATAAACATTATCGCCAGCGAGCAACATAAAGCTATAAAATAACCTATGTGCGGGCTTTCAACTTTTTGATAATTTTCTGGAAACTTATCTAAAGGAACTACTGTAATTTTAACAAAAACTTCCTCAAAGCCAGATTTTTTAATATGTGCTAAATAAACCCCTGGCCGCATGGGATCTATTTTAGCAACCCCTCCAGCATCTGTTACATATTCTTTATCTCCAATAACAACGCTTGCACCCTCCACAGGTCCATCAGCTGTTTGCACAATGATTGAAAACGAGCTACCGGGATAAAGACTATTGGGATAGGATACAAGGAGGTTGTTCTCTTTGGAAGATTTTTCAACGAAAATTTCTGAGCGGTAAGTTTCATAACCCTGCTTAGTAAAAATCACTGGAACTTTGCCAAGGGAAGATGCGCTTGTAAAAACCCTTCCGCTCTTATCTGTGATAAATTTTTTCTCTCCGACCAAAACTTCCACGCCACTTACAGGAACACCGCTTACAGAATCTTTAACGGTTATCTCAAAGAGCTTATTCTGAGCAACCTTGCTTGGCATTATGACGGAAAACTTTCGCGGCTTTTCTACTTTTATTGTGATGCTTGTACTAACAAAACCCATCTTCTCCGCGATAAGCTCGAATGTTCCCTCTGTAGGCAAGGTTAAAGACGCTCTGCCTTCAGAATCGGTTAAAACTTCATGTTCGTCAACTTTTATTTTTACGTTAGCCAAAGGAGCTGAATTATCATAAGCTTTAACTATGAAGGGGGTGCCAGTTACAATAATATCGGGAAGTTCTATATTTATGTGCTTCCCCGCTTTAAAAACGCTTTTTATATAGGGCCAAGAGCCATAATGTATCTCAAACTCTGGAGATTGCGTAGAATAGATTGCGCAATTCTTATCATAAAGCGCTAACATAAATTCCTTTTCAGAATCTTTAATAAGAACACTACTAACTTCTGGGCTGCATATCTGATAGTTATTAAAATTTCTGGTTACGGTAAGTTTTGCTGGCCTTCTTAATAAAATCTTATCATCTGTAAATGGAGTTGAAATTATATAATAACCAGGGGTCTCAGCAGTAAATGAAAAAATTCCTTGTGAATCGGTTACGCCAGAAACAACAAAATTCTCCGGACCAGATACCTTTATGCTTATATCCTCCCTTGGTACACCAGCACACGCAACCAGAACTTTTACTAAAAAGGAATACTCTTTAGTGGTGATATTTGCATGGAGCTCACAACCAGAATATTTATCATATGCAGGGACTTGTGTGAAGAAAAGCATGGCAAAAACAAATACTAAAGATAGCTTAATTGCTCTTTCCATTTAACTCAACCTCTTTCATATTTTTACGCTTTTTTATTTTAAAAGCTTTTTGATTTCCCGGTCTGTTCTAAATTTTGCTAGCAATAAAATTGAAAAATAACAGCGGACCTCTTTTCTAAAAAGAAGACATTTTTCTCGTGCAAAGAACAAAAATCATTCTTTTGGTTTGTTTTGCTGATTTTCCAAAAATTTAGCAGAACCGAAAGCAAAATTATGTTAATAAGTTTTATTATGATATTATTTTGCTATGGAACAAAAAAGTGCAAAAGAAGGAAAGTGGAAACTGGGCTTTTTGGGTTTTTTAGGATTCTTAGGATTTCAAGCATTTAGATCGCATGAGCCCTGGCAACTCTTCCTATTTTGCCTATTTGGCCTTTTTGGATATTTTAGGTACTTTAACGAAAAGCTAAAATATTTGTGGTTGCTCGGCATAATAGGTCTGATTGTAGCTATTCTTGGGGTTTTAGGCATAATCAAAGTATAAATCCTTTTCGAAAAATTCTGCAAATAAAACCGAGTATTGCAATTGCACATTTAAATGTTTTTCTTTCTCCAAATTTTTTAATGGGCCCGTAGCTCAGCTGGACAGAGCACCGGCCTCCTAAGGCTCGAACGAGCCGGAAGAAGCCGGGTGTCGCGGGTTCGAATCCCGTCGGGTCCGTACCTTAAGGTTCGGATTTAAAAAAATATGTAAAGCAAAGAAGCAATACTTGCAAAGATGAAGCTTGCTGGCAAGTTGTATAGGTAAAGCATAAAAGCGAAGAATAACGCTCGCGCAGCTTGCACAATGATCTCTCTGAAAACGATAAATTCCACGATGCTTCTTGCGTTTGCCCTATCATAGCATGCAGCATCCAAAGGAATCGAAACTGCTGACCTTGCAGCACCATAAAGGGAATCTATAAAAAATAGCTGCAATATATCTCTTACAAAAATCTTTGGAAGCCAGGTTATTGCACTTGCTACACTTCCCACTTTTAGAACAAGTTTGCGGTTTATATCGGAAAATCTCGCTATCAAAAGGGTTGCAATTAGGGAAAAAACCAAAGACAAAGAAACAATAAACCCAAGCACCGCGAAATTTTTCAGTACAAAAATGAATATGAACATGGGCCATATGACAAATGCCACAGCTCCTTCTATGCCAAGTCCTATAAAGGCAACATATTCGCCAGCTTTTTGGTCAGAAAATATCTGCCTTATAGAAAAATTAAGTGGTTCATGCACATCTTTGGAAAGGAAGAGAGGTACTACTGAGAGAACAAGCAGTAGCGAAACAAAAGCGAAAAGAAAAGAAAATCCGAAGAACACTAGCATTAAACCTCCTACAAGTGGGCCAGCAACATTAAATATGAAGCTTATTATGTTTGCTAATCCTATCTCTTCACCTCTATATTTTTTGTCGCTAAATTTTGCGAAATCAGAGTGATAGCCAACCCAAAACAAAGAACTGCTTATGCCAGAAAGCGTGGCTAAAAACATTGGGTGCAAGGAAAGAAACTCAAGAGAGTAAAGGAGCACGTAAAAAGGCACTATGAACAGCGTACTAAAGAATATCGCATGCTTAAATCCAAATTTGGAAGAAATCCTTGCCGCTGGAATAGCGAAAAGGGCATGTGTCGCACTTAGGACTGTATAAAAAATAAACACATCTTGGAGCGTATAGTTAAGTTCCAGGAGATATATAGGGACAAATATATTTATCATTGCCAAAGCAAATGATCTTATGGCTACTGTAGCATAAAGCTCATCAAGTTCTCTGTTTTTTAGGAAGTGGAGTACACTAACCCTGTGCATAATTTAATAGTTTATTTAGAAGATTTTGTTTAATAAAATTTTACTTCTAGGTTAAAAGAAAAATTTAAATCTATGCAAGCTTTTATTTTTAAATGGCTAAAAAAAGTGTCCGCAAAAGAACAGTGAGATACAGGCCAGGTCAAAAATCAAAGGCACTAAGCACAATATCCGCAACGTATCATCTATTAGAAAGATATCCAGAGGTGTATGAGCAGCTTCACCAACGGCTTCTAAGAACCATAGTAAGGCTATCGGAAAAAAGAGCTAAAAAAGGCCTTACCCCTAAAGAGAGGCAGGAACTTGCCAACGCCATAATGAGCATGCGAAACCTTCCGAAAAAAGGATTAAGAACAATCGCTGGAAGAGCCAAGCATATAAGCCGCAGGGCAATGTATGATACAAGATTTGGAGCATTTCTTACAGATGCATATTTTAAGGAACGGTTACGCATAGAGGGAAAAAAGCATAGGAAGAGTGCAATAGCATTTATCGATATCGATCGCCTGAAACAGATAAATGATTCTTATGGTCACAGGGCAGGGGACATAGTAATAAAAAACATAGGAGAAGCTCTAAAAGAAGCTGTTGGTGAACTAGGTTTAGTAGGCAGACATGGCGGGGAAGAAGTACTCGTATGGGCTCCAACAAGCCCTGAAAAGCTCGCAGAAGTTCTTAGAAATGCAATAAGGATAATGCAGGACCGAATCCAATCTGATATGCGAAAAGCTGGAATAAAATTTACACAAAAAGCAACGTTTAGCGCTGGAATTGTACCCGTGTCAGGTGAAGAAATAAGAAAGAATTTTAAGGAAGCTTACGCTAAAGCCCTAAACGCTGCTGATGAGCTGCTATATCGATCAAAAAAAGCCGGAAGGAACGCATTTACTTTCGTAAAAAGAGGAAAGCCCATTACAAAGCGTTTACTTAAGGGGGAATAATTCGTCAAATAAACTTTTAAAAAATGACGATTGACGAAACAATTTTAAAGCTTGTCTGGCTCTAATTCTTACATGGAAAAGCTTGCAGTAACAATAGCCGGAGAGATAACTCTGAGCAAGGACCCTGGCGGAAGTATGAAAAAATGGCGTGAAATATTTGGTATAAGCCAAATCGAGCTAGCTGAGCATCTAAGGGTAAGCCCTTCAACCATAAGCGATTACGAAGGCGGAAGGCGCAAAAGCCCAGGTATTGGCGTAATAAGCCGATTTGTAAATGCGCTTATCGAAATAGATATGAAGCGTGGTGGAAAGATAGTAAAACAATTGATGAAGGATTTTGAGCCAAGTGAGGAAGCATTTGATGTGCATGAATTTTATGGTGCTGTAAAAGCCACCGAGTTTGCTAAGCGCATAAATGCTGTTTGTGTTGCAAACCATGCCAAACTCAAAGAAACGCTGATATACGGCTATACTATAATAGATTCTTTTAAGGTCATAGTTGAGGTTCCTGTACATGAATATATGCATCTTTATGGAAGAACTCCTGAAAGAGCTTTAATCTTCCAAAAGGTTGTGAGCGGTCGCTCCCCCATGATCGCTGTAAAGATTGGGCGTTTCAGTACTGATATGAAACCAGCTGTAGTGGTACTTCATGGCCCAAAAGATCCGAAAAAGGTTGATGAAATAGCTATAAAGATAGCGGAAAGCGAGCACATCCCTCTGCTTGTATGCAATACACCAGTCTACGAAATAAAACAAGCTCTAAAAGAATTCGAGGTTTAGCTTAACATTATATTCTTACGCTGTAAGTATATTTAACTTTGGGTTTTCCATCTTTAGTCAAACCAGCCAAAGTAGAGGATTTCTTTACATTGGCTTTATATTTTCTCTTCAGCTCCGCAACAGCACTTTTTGCAGCTTTCTTTGATCCTATTAATAAATCGTAACCATTCTTTCTCTTTATCATTTTAACTATTTCAGCCAGAGTATCGTTTTTAAGCTGCGAGGCAAGAACATCCTTTATCAAATAAATGGCTCTCTTTATTTTTGCTTTATCTTCCGCTCTGAGCTGAATTGTTACCTCATAATAGGAAGAGCTTATTTTAAGGCAAGATTCGCAATACTGAAGCTTGTATTGGATAAACGTTTCGTAACTTGTGCTAAGAGGCACGCCTTCCACCTTGCATGAAACATTTAAATAAATCTTTAACCCTTTGCCAGTATGCTCAGCTTCTATTGCCAGCGAAGGTCTTTCAACATCGCTCCACTTTACTTTACTAAGGATGAACTTAAGCAAGCTATCAGCATTTTCCTCCAACCACCGGCCGCGAACAAGGATCTTTCCACATCTTTTACATTTTGGAAGAATGAGCTTTCTGTCAATCCTAAGCAACCTATTATCTTCTAAGAAACACCTTGTGCAAAACCCCCTGACAAAAGGCCCTTTTTCTGTCCCGCATTTAGGACAAAAGCTTACCAACTACATCACCTTAAGATAAATAGAGGAACTCAAAACCATGTGGTAGGTATACAACACGGCAATGAGAATTCTGTAGAGGAGAAACAGGAGTATAAATAAAGGTTCGAGCACTGTTAGGATACTAAACATTAAACTAAGAATCGAGGCCGCAAAGGGAATGATGGCTGCTTTAGAGACCATGGCAAAATTTCTTTTAACAAGCTTAATTTCTTTACCCACACTTTCAACGACTCTTTTTTTCTCCAACATAAGAGCTGCATAAAGGAAATAAAAAAGCACTATGAGAACAAAGTAGAACAAGAAGATCAGAAATGTTATAAAAATTGTATATGCTGGCGGAAGGGTTTTTAAGGAGTAAACGCTTAAGAAAGCCAAAGGAATTGAGAAAAAAAGCACCAAAAGCAAGCTTATGGGAACAACCTTTGATGAATTTTTGAAAGCTTCTGATAGCGCTCTTGCTAAGGAGAGTTTTCTTCCAGCGTAGAAATCTTTCACAAGCACAGGATACATCGCATTAGCTAAGATATCTATTATAAGTGCAAATAGAGAAAGAACTAAAAGAAGTAGCGCGTACATAGCAACCGCTTGCACAGTATGTTCTTCTGCAACGCTAAGCGTTTTTCCTTGCAGAACATCTAAAAGCAGCTCATAGTTACCTATCACCAAAAAACATAGTGCTAAGATTATCGCTGCATAGATTAATGATGTGGCTATTTTTGGAACGAATAGTTTTGGCTCTCTTAAAAGAAGTTCTAATGATTCCTTAAGAAATCTTTTAAGCTTCATTTTCCATCTACTTTAACCGTTCTACCATATTCCAAAGGCATTGCTTTTATGCCCAAGGTTTCCTCTATTTTTTTCCTAAAAGCTTCTATCTTTTCTGGTTCTCCATGAACCAAGAATATTTCCTCTGGGGACCATCTTTTTAATGCCTTCAGCATTTCGCTTTGACCTGGATGGGCTGAAAAATCAAATTTTCTAACAGTGCTTTTTGGCCTATAATCTTTACCATCTATATTTATAACGCCTTCATCTAGCAAGCGTCTGCCTTGCGTGCCCTCAACTTGGTAGCCGGTTAAGAATATCGCGGACTTTTCATCGTTATAAATGCGCTTTATGTAGTAAAGAACAGGGCCACCTTCGCACATGCCCGCAGTTGTTACTATTATGCTTGGTTCCTGCAAAGCTTTTTTTCTTTCCCGCTCATTTTTGATCCATTGTGCTTTTCTAAGTGCTTTCTTGAGGGTTTTTACGTTCTTCAAGTACTTAGGATATTTTAAGGTTATATTGGCTGCTTTTTGAGCCATGCCATCTAAGTAGATTGGATAAGGCACTTTATACTCAACCAAAACATCTATGATTTCATGTGAGCGCCCTACAGCAAACGCTGGCACTACCGCATTACCGCCGTTTTCAACAACCTCCAAGCAAGCATCGACAAATTCTTTCTCTACTTGATGCCTATCAGGATGGTCTGAGTCGCCATAGGTGCTCTCTATAATCACATAATCTACACTTCCAAGCTTTATATCTGCTTTATGAAGCAATCTTGTTTCAACTACCTTGAAATCACCTGTGTAAACAAGCGTAGTATCATCAAAAACAAGCTTAGTTATAGCAGAACCTACGATATGCCCAGCATCAAAGAATTCTAAGGAAACCTTTTCAGTTATGTCTATTTTTGTTCTGTATCCTAAAGGAAATGTAAATCTTCTTGTGCGCCTTATCTCTGTTTTCGAAAACTTTGCATCGAAGCCCTCTATGCCAGCTATCTTAAGAGAATCGTGCCAAAGCATCTCTGCCAAATCAAGCGTTGGCGGAGTCATATAGCAGACCGGTCTGCTCTTAACGAAAAGGTGTGGCAGCTCACCAGAGTGATCCAAGTGAGCATGCGATATTATAACAGCATCTAAATTGGTTTTTATCTTTGCTGGGTATTCTATTTTTTGAGGGGTAAGCTTCACACCTCTATCCAGGAGTATTTTTTCCCCCACATCTAAAAGGAAGCTGCTTCTGCCAACTTCCTTACAACCACCTAACCCGGTTATCTTAAAACTCATAAAAGCGCCTCTAAAAAAGCAGTATATTAAGAAATAAAGCAGAAGTAAGCTTTAAAAACAGTCCGCTTGCTTATAATTGGCTTTATGGCTAAAAAAGATAGCTAATAAAAATAAGTTTTTTATATTAAAAATTATGCATGCGAAGATATTTTCCGTGCTGTTTTGCGCCATTGCTCTAAGCATAGCCGCCAATGCTCAAATAACACATATAGATTGCAACTTAGAAATAAGCGAAAATATTGTTGATATGGTGCTGTATCTCAAAGCAAACAAGCCAGTAAATTATTTTGTGCTCTCGATGCCATTTTATGAGAATGCTTCGCTCCTTAGTTTGGAAGATTCCCTCGGAAAAATAACCAAATATGAGCTCAAAAATGGGTCTCTTAAAATAACCACGAATAGTTCTGCAAAAAGAAGGGAGGAGATCGTTAAAATGAAATTAGAGTTAAAGGAGTTAGCCGTTGAGCGCTTCCCAGGAATTTTTTATGCTAAGTTTTCTGTGCCAGCAGAACCAAACACCAATGTAAATTTTTATGCGTATGGGAAAAAGATTGTCGGCTTTGATTTAAGTGCTGGTTTTAGAGGAAGCCTGACCAATTATAGGTTGCATGCTTCCGGCAAAGGGCCATTAGCGATCTGTTTCTTCTATTCTGACAAAGGGAAGCGAATAGGCAAATTCTTAGTATTCGCTGAAAATTTATCAGAGAAGCAGATTTCAGCATTCGAAAAAGCTAATGAGCTTTATCCTATTGTGCCAGCTGTTTTAGGCATAGCTATAGATGTAAACATTTTTCCAGTATTAGTGCTTTCGGATGATAAATATGAGGAAAGCATCAATGATTATAGCGAGGGGTCCTATCTTAAGGGAGGCCTTATAGTCATAAAAGAAAGTTCCTTTGAGGAGCAAGCAGTGCCTACCATAATCCATGAGCTCACACATGCTTTTAATGCAAAGATATTGGCATGGAACCAAAGCAAGGCAAGCTGGCTTGATGAAGGCTTAGCAAGGTTTGTTGAATATCTTACAAAAAAACAGCTGGGTATAAAGACGAACAACCTTTTCTACGGAACAAAAAAATATGCCTCTGGAAACTACATATATGTGCTAAAGCCAGTAAGTGATTGGAAAGAGCTTATTAGATATTACAATGAAGGCCTTAACTTTATGGCTGAATGGAGCGCGGAAGAGGCTGAAACAAGAGAATTTGGCTATGCGTTCAGCGAGCTTTTTATAAGAGAATATGTAAGCAAAAATGGCCTCGAAAAATTACACAAATCTTTGCAAAAACTTCTTGAAGTAGAAAAAAATGTGCAAGAGGGAAAAGAATTTACCAAAATAGTGTTGGACTCTTTCGGCACAAAGTTGGAGCCATGCAAAAGAGAAAGCGAAAAGGAGATGTTAGCATGTATAAAGGAACTTAACAACTTTACACCTAAAATAGCTAAAACGGAAGCTCTGCAAATAGGAATTGTTGAGAAAGAAAGTACTATAAAGCTAAATGTAATGGAAATAAGGAGAAGGGTTTTAGAAGAAAAAATACAGGAGTTAAAAAATGCTTTTAATCATTTTATTTTACTCATAAAAAAAGATGTGAAAAAAATTCTGGTGCCTAAGGATGAGATGTTCGCTCAATGAAAAAACAAACGTTAGAAGCTTGCCTACTCACACAGAAGAGTTACATCTGGTAAGACCTATCTCCTATAAAAAAGCTTTAGCAATTCTTAAACGCTGCAAACAACTTAAAACAATAACAATGAGCATATCTACCTACAGAAGAATTCCTAGAAAAGTGCTCTCCTTACTGAAGGAGCGCAATATTAAAGTAGCCATATGTGAAGAAAGAGGCAGGCCTATAGGCATACCTTTGGAAAAGCTTAAAATTGCGATAGAAATGCGTCGCGACTTTAGGCCTTTGCGCGAAATAGAGCACATCACTGGAATTCCAAAAAGCACCATACATTATTTGGTAAAGTACTCTGCAAAGAGAAAGGTGAAAAAGGGAAATGTCATAATACATCTTAAATCCGCCGGGTGAAAAAATGCCGGGTAATTTATACCGAAAAAAGCTAACAGAGCTCTTAAGGAAAAAAGATCTAGAAAAAGCAAGGTGGTTAGAGAATATAAACAAATACGTACTACCCAGCCATGTAAAAAGAATCCTTAGAAAAGACAAAAGCGTACTGCAGGAGCTTGTGCTGCCTAAATGGGTTACTTGGGAACTTCTTTATGACTGGGCGTGCACACAGAAAAAGGAGGAAGGAAAGTTATGTGTGCTTTGCGATGAATGGCACGAAGTTGGCATAGAGTTTAATGGCAAGTTTATTTGCGAATACTGTTTTTTAAGGATTAAAAATCTGAAATAGGTTCCTCATTTCTTACTTTTTCAGTGGTAAAGCCACAGGCAGGACACTGCCATTTTTCTACAATCTTATCCTTAAAAACATATGAGATTTCCACTCGAATCATTCTTTCATTGCATTTTGGACATCGCATAACAAACAGTTATACCAAAAGATTATTAACGCTGTGGGGTTTATTAATATTTATGATAAAGGCGGTTCTCTTCGATCTTGATAATACGCTTATAGATTTTATGAAGATGAAAAAGTCCTGCAGCGAAGCTGCAATAAGAGCCATGATCGAAGCCGGCTTGAAGATAGATGAGGAATCCGGAATAAAGAAACTTTTTGAGATGTACGATCGGTACGGGATGGAAAACCAAAACATATTTGACAAATTCATAAGAGAAGTTCATGGCAAACTTGACTATAACATGCTTGCTAGAGCAATTGTTGCTTACAGAAAAGTTAAAGCCGGGCATCTAACTCCTTATCCTAATGTTGTGAAGACGCTCATAAAATTGAAGGAACGCTCCCTAAAGCTTGGAATAGTTAGCGATGCGCCTATAAAGCAAGCATGGCTCAGATTAGCTGAGCTTAATCTTTGTGATTTCTTCGATGTGGTTGTTGCCAGAGGACCTAAAGCGAAAGCAAAGCCGCATGTTATGCCATTTAAGAAGGCGTTGAAAGCCCTGAAGCTTAAACCTGAGGAAATACTCTTTGTAGGCGATAATCCAAAGGCAGATATATTAGGGGCAAAAAACATAGGGATGAAAACTGTTTTAGCTAAGTATGGGCAGGTTATTTATGAATCTAACATAAAAGCGGATTTTGAAATTAACGACATAAGCGAATTGTTAAGCATCATTGAGATTTTGAATAAAAACAACAAAAGGAATAAATAAAATGAAGAAACTATTTTGTTTAATGGTAATGGTGGAGGTGAGTAAATGCCAAGCATACGTGCCAAGCTAAATGCAGCAAGGCAGAGGATAAGAGAAAGAAAAGAAACAAGACTCACATCACGCAAAAGAAAACTGGAAATTAGCATTGCTAGAACAAAAAACGAGCTACAAAAACTAAATAACGATCTGAATTTGGTGAGACAAGAGCTTGGACGAGCACGCGAAGAGCATGAAGCAATACTAAATGCGTTGGTTCAAGGAAAGAAGCTACCGCAAAGGGTTGCTATGAGATTAAAAGCCGCAAGAAAGGCGACAACTATTAGTGAGCTTCAAAGATTGGAAAGACGACTAGCACAAAGGATAAGCAAGCTTGCCGCTAGAGAACAGGCTCTTACAAGAAAAATAACAAAAACTGCAGAGATGCTCCAAAGACTACAACAGCAGAGCCCTTAGTACTAACGTGCATCCCTTTTAATTTTTAATATTCTTTAACCTCTAGCTTGCTCTCTTTTTCTTTTATTTTTGCAATAAGAAGCTCTAAGCATTTATGCAATACCTGATCCGTTGAGGAAGCCTTGCCGGTAAACGCTGCAGCTGTTGCATGCCCTCCGCCCTCACCTTCAAAGAAATCCGAAAGCTTGTGAAATATATCCTTTGCTAGGTCTAAGTTATACTCTTGGATCAAGGAAAATCTTGCTCTGCCAGAGACCCTAATGTTATGATCTTCCGCAGTACCAACAAATGCAACATCCGCACCAAGATGAATTAATGCTGCTGCTGACTGGGATTCAAACGCGCCTATCTCGCTGAGAACAATAAGCAATTTATTTACTCTAAAAAGCTTTGTGCGTTGCGCAGCTTTAAGCAATGCTATTCGCTCACTTAACTCTCGTTTAACAGAAAATAGCTCAATTAATTCGCTAAGTGTCTTATCTGTTTTTTCAAAAACTTCAGCCATTACTTTAAAAGTGTTTTTGCTTGCAAAAGAAAAGTGCGCAGTATCTGCTATAATACCACACGCTGTTAGCAAAGCAATTTTTTCATTAAGCTTGTCTTGTGCATTGGCTGAGAGAAAACGCCATAAAACCTCGGTAGTTGAAGCTGCATCTTCAACTATAATCGAATCCTCCTCTTTAGCGATTTTATCCTTGCCCTTGCTGTGATGGTCAAAAAGGAAAATATTGCCACTAAAGTTTTTCACTTTCTCAGCGAAAGAACCGAGCATACCGTAGGAGTTCAAATCAACTATTACTAAAGTATCGAAAAAAGAGAAATCTGGGGTAAGCGAATAGGGTATCTCCATTGTTTCTGCCAAACGTTTTGCAGAATTATTCAAATGCTCCGGAACACCTATCTCAACATAGTTTTTACCCAGCAAAAGCAATCTGACTATTGCTGCAGAAGCTAACGCATCTACATCCGCACCTCTATGGGAAATCACTAATACCTTTTTGTCTTTGAGGTTTAAAAGTTCAGCTATGCCCATAAAGACCGCATTCACTTTGCTTCTTTCTTCTCTTTGCTTTCACTTGTTTTCCCTTCTATCTGCGCCCTAAGCTTGTTAAGTTTATTTATCAAGGAATCCTCCTGCTTCTGCAAGGTTTCGATGCGCATATCCAGGGTTTCTTTAAGTTCTTTGAGCTCTTTTTCCACATCCTTAGCGTTCTTCTCTATCATTATATTGCCCACAAGCTTGTACACTTTATCTTGCTTAGATTCCTTGAGTTCTTTCAATGCATTCTCAACCATTGCAAGCTGCATCTGGAGCTGTTGCTTTCTTGCCCCTACAGCTACAAGTTGTTCGCGTCCCCTTTGAAACTCTATAATCTTTTGTTCATCTGCCATACAAAAACCTCCCAAACGTTTTTTATTAGCTAAATCTTATTAAAATACTTTCAGCAAGCATAACATGCTTCATAAAGGAACTGAACGATGCTCTAAGCGCTATTGGATCCTTTGCAACAATCTTAAAATAAATCTTGTTTTTCTTCACCTTCAGTTTTGAGATCGAGCGTTTGTGTTTTTTTTGAATATCCGGTGTAATAGCATTAAAGATTATTCTAGCTTGTGCTTCCTTATCAAACTCGAGCTCTAGGTTCAGAGCATAGTTGTGCATCATCTCGCCTTTATTTTTTTGGTAACCGGTGGTCTTGCTTTGAGCACTATTCTGTAAGCGCAAAAAGGACACCTTATCTGCCCTTTAGGTAACTCTTCAAATTCTTTCCCGCAACGAGCACATTTATACATGATAACGCCTCCTTTATTCCTGTTTTGCCTCTTCTTTTTCTTCTTCCTTCGTTTCGGAAGCTTCGGCCTGTTCTTCAGCACCTTCCGTAGTGAGCAAAAGTTCTTTCATAAGCGGAACGAACTTCCTCTGCTTAACCATTCTAACAACTATTCTGCCAGTCATCGTAGATGGCGTATATGCACCGCCTGCAAACTCAGCGCCGCATTTTCTGCATTTGTAAATCCCTGTCGAAATTCTTTTTACCTTCTTGAAACCGCAGTTTGGGCATTTGTGTGGTTTGCGCTGCTTTTCCTCAACTTTCAGCACTCTTTCACGAATACCCCTTCCATAACGAACTCCAAATCTGCCTGCATACCTTACCTTTTTTGTTTCACCCATTTACTCCACCTTTAGAAGTTTTCTTAATTCAGCGGATTTTTCAAAAGCAAGATCTATGCACTGTTCTATCTCCGCTTGTGTAAAAGAACCAGGGCCTCCCTTTTGTAAAGCAGACATTAGCTTTTCTTCTGTTGTCCCTATGGAAATCCTTGCATCCATCGCTTTTTCCTCCGCTATTGCTGGATCTAGCAAAAGTTTTCCATTTATCTTTGCAAATGTTGTCAGCAAAGGTCTCTTTGCGACCTCAAGCTTGCCAACGAACTCATCTTTAACTATCTTATCATCCTCAAGCTTTGGAATCTTTGTATTAAGCAATGCACCCAATGCAGCTAATGAGCTAGCATCAAAGAGATTGCCAGAATCATTGGCAACATATATGTCGATGAAAACAAACCATGCCTTTTCACCTTCTTCTATGCATAATTTCTTAAAATCTATAGCTTTGCTTTCCCTTATGCATCTATCAACTACTCTCGCTAACTCAGTTGCGTTTTGATCTGGTGGCCCTGGCTCAAACACTGGCGAAGCCATGGGCATAAATTCTACGCCAACGGTTATAGAACCCTCATCTGGCGTATCTGGATATGGCTCAGCAACATCCATCTTTACGCCAGCAATAACGTCTGTTTCCCCTAAAACAACCCTGCAAGAACCATGTGCGTTCTTTGAAAAGTCCGTTTCTATTTTGATAGGTCTATATTCGTATAAAGCCCTTCCATCTAACCTTTGCGAGGATTTTATGAGCTCTCTAACTTTATCTGAGCGCAATTCCCAAATTATATCATCCCTCATGTTTAGCACCTCTGCAAGCTTACTTTTTTTCAACCTTCTTTAGTTCTTTGTCGATTTGCTTTATCGTCTTTTCTTCCTCCTCAGCGATCTCTTCATACTTTCGCTTAAGCGCCTTTTTCTGTATCTCGTATACTTGAAGACATCCTTTGATGCCAAGCTCGAACGCTTTCTTCCACTCCTCTTTTCCGATGAGCCCATCCATTTGAAGCAGCACTACTTCTTTTGTGCGGGGCATTATAGCAAGCGGCATATCTACAGCATCGCTTGCATCCTCTTCGGCTTTACAAGGGTCTAGAATGATTGTACCTGCTGCTCTGCCAACAGCGCAAGCAGAAACCAAATCGCGCATAGGAATGCCCGCGTCTGCTAAAGCAACACTTGCAGCTGTAAGCGCAGCACATCTTGTGCCAGCGTTGCTATCGAAAAGATAAACGTAGATATCTATTGTGGTGTTTGGAAACCTTTCTACAAATATAGCTCTTTCTAACGCTTCGCCACTTACCTTGGATATTTCTATCTCACGCCTTCCTGGTTTAGGGCTTTTCCTGTCAGGAACGGAAAACGTAGCCATTCTGTAGACATAATTCACAAGTGCTTTTGTAGGATCCTGGATATGCTGAGGCAAAGCTTCTCTGGGCCCAAAAACACCAACAAGAGCTTTATTTTGCCCCCATTCTATATAAGCAGAACCTTCAGCCCTGCTAAGTACGGAAGGAACTATCTTTATAGGTCTGAGCTCATCCACCTTTCTACCATCAACCCTTTTACCTTCTGAATTTATATAAACGATTTCCTCACTTTTTGCCAAAAGCACCACCTTTTTTCTTTTCTTCTTCCAACATCTTTTGTACTCTCAGAGTCAGATTGCTTAAATGTGATTCGCGTTCTATCTTTGCTAAGGCCTTTTTAAGAAGCTCTATATTGCCACCTTTTGCCCATATTCGGCCATTCATGCCAACCATAAGAGAGCAGCCAGTGCCTTTTTTTAGAATGTTAAGCATGCTAGCGTTTTTCCCTATGACGCGGGGAACCTTGACTGGTGAGATTGTAAGAATTTCGCCGCCTCGAAAAACCCTTATATCTGAAAGGGTTGCTGCATTTATTTCATCAACCTTAACTATTTTCGCACTTACTATCGTACCTTTTTTAAGAGGTATTTTTATCTCTTCTTTCGGAACGAAGGAGTAGTAAAAGGAATTGATATCTATCGCATAATAGGAATATTCCTCAGCAACGACTATTCCTATTACAACATCTCCTGCCTTTGGCATGTATTTTCCTTGAAGCGGGACAACTCTCACGCTACCTCTCTCGATCTTTACAAGGCCGACAGTATCTGAATAAATTTTGCCATTTTCAACAAAAACGTGCGGACCGAGCTTCATACGCCTCGTTGTAATAAGCTCGCCTGGGATTACGAGCCTGCCTTGCATTTCACGCACCTTCATTCAGTATCTTTACCTCCGCTTCTCCATGAGTGAGTTTGCTTATTTTATCTATAAGCTCATTTTTTAGCCCTGCTGGAACCTCAAGCAGAGCTATCAAGCTGCCATCACTTTGCCATTCCTGCTTTTTCACATCATACTCATAAAGCATTGAGCTTGCTTTGCCTGCATACTGTGCAGGCACCTTAATAGCTATCTCGAATCTTTCTACAGAGATTGGTAGCACGCGCTTAAGCTCTTTGAGTATTCTGTTTGCTTGCTCTTCGGCTGGCTCAAATTCGTTTATGTTCACCTTTAGTTCCTCTAGGGCTTTCTCTATTCTCGCTGGTGGATGCGGTGCATTAGTTTGCGGATTGTAAGCATTTTTGCATATTATCTGTATTATCTCTCTTTTCTTCTTCTCTCTAAGCTCTCTTCTCTGCTCGGTTGTTAGCTGAAGTTCGCCTTTTGTTATTATTTTTTTAGCGATCTCCTTTATATCATCTGTTCCGAAAACCTCCATAATGAGTGCTTCTGATTGGCGTTCACCACGCATCGCGTCTTTAAAAACCTCATCTACCGCTAGCAACTCCTCGAAATCAACCTCTCTGTTTTTACGCAACTCCATCGCTAACTTAGGATCAACTAAAATTTCGAACTTATTATTAGCATGTATATAACGAGCTATTACGGCATCTTCAAGCTTTACCATCGCTTACCACTGCTCACTTTCCAAGCACGTGTTTTAGCTCTTTAGCTGTAAGCTTTGTGTAAGGCACTTCCTCCTCTATGTAAGCGAATTCTAGATTGCTGACGTTGAACGCTTCACCCTTTTCCTTGCATTGCTTTATTATGTTAGCTATAAGTCTTACGCCTTCCTCAAAGCTTAGTTTTTCGTTATACTTTTTCTCTAGAAGTTCCATCGCTTTTTTCTTGTTCTTTCCTATGGCAGTAGCTTTATACTCCGCCAAGGCGCCAGAAGGCTCTGTTTCAAATATCCTTTTTCTGCCGTTATTTATGCCACCTATTATTAAGCTTACGCCGAAGGGGCGCATGCCAGCATACTGCGTAAATATCTGCTTTATGGATGCAATCTCTTTTACAAGCACTTCTACGTCTATCTTCTCCTCAAAATAAATCATGTTTTCCTGTGCCTTTTCGCGTGCGATCCTTATTAAGCGCCTTGCGTCACCAACTAAGCCAGCGCTTATGGCACCTATATGGTCATCTATCTTGAAAAGCTTCTCAACAGATTCTGGAAGCATTAAAGGGCTTGTTATTGCTTTATCTGCACCGAAAAGAACGCCCTTGTTATAGATGAGCGCTATGCCCAAAGTTCCTTGCTCAACTATTTTTGATGCATATTCAACCTGATAAAGCCTGCCCTTTGGGGAAAACATGGTAGCGGCTCTATCATATGCTGTTGCTATTCTTTGGCTATCGTCTATGTACAACTAATTTCACCTCTTAAGCATGAGTTTAAGTACGCAAACAAGAAAGCTGGTAAATCAAACTATTTAATGCTCCATAATAATTTAAATGTTTTCTGCAAAGGCCTCTTCGAGGCTATTTTGCCCGTATTTTGCTTTATTTTGCACTTTCGCGCAGCTTTCTCAAGGTACCGCTAACCAAAAGCACTCTAGGCACAACTGTGCTATCTTTTACTTCCCTAACGAATTGAAGCGCTGCTATTGCATGCTCTTTTGCTGAGCGCTCGCACTTTAGTATGCCCCTATTTTGCTCCTTATCCCATTCGATAAGCTTTGCGCTTACACGTGCCGAACCAAACGAGCCGAAAAGAGAAAGGAAAGCATCATTTAATGCATAAGCGACATCGTTAGTTTCTAACTTATTGTCGCAGATAAGCTCGAATAGAATATAGCGCTTCTTTTCCCTGAGTGTCGGCGGAATCGGATTAAGCCTCTTTTTTGTTTTCATACTAAGATTAAAAATATGTTTTAATCTTTTAATACAATATGGCAAAATCCGTTTTCTTGCAGTTAGCGGTGCTTTTTCTTATAACCCAGATTCTTGGGCTTATGGTAGCAAATGGCCTTATAAAAGAGAACATAAAAGCCACTATAGTAACTGAAAATCCAGAGGATATAGAGAATGCTCTGGGTCTCTTCGCATATATTATTACTATAACTGTAGTTGTGCTTATCATAATCTCCTTCAAAAGAGCCTCTCTGATGCTCTTTATCCTCGAGCTTTCTGCCATATTTGCTACCTCAGTTATTGTTTTTGGCATACTGCTCCCTGAGATAGCCGGCATGCTTGCTATCCTTTTGCTATCGCTTCGAATCCTGCTAAAGGATAGCATCCTCATAAGAAATATCGCTTGCTTGATTGCTGTTGCAGGAGCCGGCTCGCTTATAGGCGTAAGCCTGGGTGTTTTGCCAGTAGTGCTCTTTATTGCAATATTGGCAATCTATGATTATGTGGCGGTTTTCAAAACAAAGCACATGGTTAAAATAGCAAAGACTGTAGTGAAGGAAAAGCTAGCGTTTACTTTCAGCATTCCAGGTAAAAATAAGGTGTATCAGCTCGGTACTGGCGATTTGGTTATGCCCCTTGTTTTTGTCACTTCAGTAATGAATAAGGCAAAGCAAGCGATAGGCATATATGCAACTATTCCAATAATAGCTACTATTATGCTAGCGTCATTGCTTGGATTGTTAGCAACGCTTTATTATAGTGCTAAAAAGAGAAAAGTATTGCCAGCGCTTCCGCTGCAAACCCTGTATATGCTTATTGCATGGGCTTCTTTCCTTGCATTAGGTGCACCCGTATTATGAAGGTATTATAAATAATCTCCTATGCGGCTTTGCATACTATTTCCTATTTTTATAAAAGGCCTTGCTCTTCTGACAACAACTCCTAAAGCCGCTAGCTCTTTTACATCTCTTATCCTTTTACCTTCTTCTCTTAGCTCTATTATTCTTCTGGCGCTTTTTGGACCTATGCCTGGCACATGCAATAGCTCATCATAGCTAGCGTCATTTATATCCAGCGGGGCATCAAAGTAGTGCATAGCTAAATGAATCTTTGGATCGCCTTTTGGTAGGTTGCCATCAACCATTATTTGTTCAAACTCTTTTAGAGGAAAACCATATTTCCTAAGCAGGTAGTCGGCCATATATAGGCGCCTTTCTCTTTCATCAGGAGTTTCTTCCTTATGCTCTAACGGTGTTCCTTTTAATGGTTTAAATGCGCTAAAATAAGCCCTTTTTAGTCCAACCTTTTTATATTGCCAACAAAGCATCCTTAGTATTTCTGCATCGCTTTCATTAGCGGCACCAACAACAAACTGCGTTGTGTGACCAAAGCGTAAGTTTTGTTTCGCTATCCAGCGCTGTCTGCGCAACAAATCTATTTTATAGTCCTTTGTGCTGCTTAGTTCAGCTAACCTAGAAGCACTAGGGGCTTCAATATTTATTGATACCCTGTCAGCTAGCAGGCATGCTTCTTTTAGAAGCTCTCGTGAAATACCAGGTAGAATCTTCAAATGAATGTATCCTTGAAAGCGATACTTTTCCCTTATTAAGCGCACAGCTTCAAGCATTCTCTCTTCAGCTAAATCAGCATCGCAAGTAACTGCCGAGGAGAGAAAGAGACCTTCTACAAGGCGATTTTTATACAGCCTGTAAAAGAGCTCTGCGAGCTCTTCTGGCGTAAAAGCTGCTTTTGGCTTGCTACAGCATGCTGAATTCTGGCAATACTTACAATCGAATGAGCAAGCATTGCTCATTAGAACCTTAAAAATAGGTACAACACAGCCGCTTTTGTCAGAATAATAGATCCCTGGAAAGCGAGCTCTTCTAAACTCGCTTTTTCTGCTAAGCGATACCGCATTGCATCTATCCCACTTACTGCTTGCTCCTAAGATTCGAGCTTTTTCGATAACGTTCATCTTGCAATAAAAAGAGCAAAATAAAAATTAATTCAAGCAAAGTTCGGTTCCGTTAAAAATTAGCTAGGCATGCCTTCATTTCTTTAAAAAGCCTTTTTGCTGTAGCCGTGCTAAGCTTAGCTTCAGCATTGCTGAAGAAATCGCTAGCGTTAGCAAGTTTACCATGTTTTACATAGTACAGTGCTTGTAAGCATGTTTCTAAGATATCCATATCCTTTACAAATATTGCTTCTTTTGTTTTCATCTCGAAGAGCTCTTCGCTAAGCTTTGCAAGCTTTTCTTTTTTCTCTGGGAAAGCCGCAAGCATGCTTTCTGCTGCTTCAAGCTCTCTTTTAAGCTTTTCGCGAGCATCAAGGCCTTGCAAGCAATACTCTTTGCTTATTAGATCACCGCATTCCGCTTCATGGAGATCGTGCAACAAAGCAAGCTCTATGCATTTCCTTACATCTAAGTTTTCATCTTCAGCAAAAAGCACGCATAGTAGCGCAACATTAAAGCTGTGCGAAGCAACACTTTCAGCATCTTTTATATTACGCACGAGCCAGCCAGTTCTCTTCAATTCCTTAAGCTTAAGCACCTTTTCCATAAAAGAAAGGAAGGTCATAAAGGTCATTTTAAAGAAAATGTATAAATAAACTTGCTCTTTAAAATTTACAACAAATTGCAAAGGCAAAAGGTGTTGTATTTGGCAAAGTATTTGTTTGCGGAACGACTAGCAAAAGCAAAGCCGAGCAGAATAAAAAATGCTTTAAGCAGTGGTGTTAGCAGGATAAAGAAGAAGCTTGTAGGTTTTGCAAGACGAATTAGAAGAAATAAGGAAGCTTAAGCAGCCTCTGCCTATATCTGATTTTTGTATAGTTTGTTATGGTACGCCGGGAGTGGGATTCGAAATAGGAACCTCCAGCGGGTTCCTATTACCTCCAGCAACCATTAGGAACTTGATAATGGTAACGCCGGGAGTGGGATTCGAACCCACGCGTGCTTGCGCACACCAGCTTTTTGGCATGAAAACTCCAAGCTGGCGCCTTGGGCCGCTCGGCCATCCCGGCTCTTATAAAAGAATTTACCACCAATATTTAATTTAAAGGTTTTATGCATGCTGTTAGCTTCCCACACCGAGGAAAAATGCTAATGCCTTAAGGGAAAGCATGCCTGCATAGCCAACAAGAACATAGCGAGCAATCTTGCCAACAACACAAGCAAAGAAAAATCGTCTTGGATCAAACTTTATAAGGCCAGCTGCGATACCAACCAAATCAAAAGGAAATGGCGTAAGGGCTGCCAGCGCTATTATAGAAAAACCATACTTGTTTATTCTTTTTTGGAGCTTGTTTATCTGCTCAAGCTCTTTTCTTTTAAGCTTCTCGATACCGCGTATGCCCAAAGTACCTACAATATAGCCGCTCATCTCCCCTATAGCGGAACCTAGGCCTGCAAAGATTCCTATCGCTAAAGGGCTTGCAGCTCCAAAACCCATATCAAACTGCCCTAAGAAAAAAACTGCAATATCTAAGGGTACTGGAAAGAAAAGAGTAGCATTTGCAACTATAGCAGCAATAAATATGCCCAAAAGCCCATAAGTTTGGAAGATGGTTTTTAGATTATTAGGAGCGAACATTTCTGGGTGTGCAGCTACATAGCGGTAGGCAAAATAAAGCAGCACTATGAAAAGCGCTATAAGTAAAAATCGCTTTATGCTCTCTAAAGTGAAGAGGTTTTTGAATATATTAGGTTTTCCTCTCAAATGACCACCAAAGCGAGCTATGTTAAAGTTAATAAGTTTACCTTAATAAAATTATCTGTGATAAGGCATGCGTGCTACGGCTTTGCGACTTCCTTTAATTGAGCTTAGAGATGCAGAGTTTGTTAAAGTAGCTGAGCAATATATGCCTAGCTATGCGCTCACAAAATCCGGGCTTAAGGCATCTAGGGTAAGCGTTTTCGGCGTTGTTGTTAGGCGTTATGATAGCGATACCTTCACAAGCATAAAGCTTGATGATTTCACCGATACTATAGATGTTATTGCATTCGATCCAGATAGAGAAATCCTGAAGGACATAAAGGTCGGTCTTTCCGTAAAGGTTATCGGCAGGGTTCGTGAAGGCAAGAATGGCTTGTTTATTGTACCCGAAGCTGTTCGAAAACTTGATTTTAAGGAAGAGATGTTCAAGCGCTTAGAAATAGTAAAGCGCTTCAAAGAATATCTAAAAAGCGCGGAAGAGAAGAAAACCGTCTCTGAGGAAAAAAGCAAGGAAAAGGAAAAAGCTGCCAGCGGTTCTGAATTTGTATCAGCAGATGAACTAATAGTGGATAAAGAGGTGGTAAAATGAGATATGAAGAAATGCTTGAAAGAGCCTATAAATCCATGCCGGAAAAAACACTTAAGAGAGAGCGCTTTGAAATGCCAAAAGCCCAGTCATTCATACAAGGAAACAGAACAATAGTTACAAATTTTTCCAAGATACTTGATACTATAAACAGAGATGAGAAGCATGCATTAAAGTACATAACAAAGCAGCTTGCAACAGCCGCAAGTATCGATTCTGGAAGGTTGGTGCTAAAAGGCGTATTTACACCTGAGCAGATTCAAAACATTATAGCCGATTATATAAAAACGTTTGTTTTATGTCCAGAATGCGGAAGACCTGATACAAAAGTGATAGAGCAAAAGGGAATAAAGATGCTAAAATGCACCGCTTGCGGCGCTATAGCTCCTTTGAGGGAATAGCATGTACTGCAAGATACACATTTCTGGCAACAGAACTGTATTAGCTGCTTGCGATGCTGAGCTTATTGGAAAAACACTTAATTTTAAGGGTGTTCCTTTCCATATAAGCGAAGCGTTTTATAAAGGAAAAAAGGTTGATGAGCAAGAGCTAGCGAAGCTTTTAGATGAGCACAATAACATAAATCTAGTTGGAGAAAAAGTAGTAAGCGTTGCATTAAAGAAGGGTTTAATAAGTGAGCGTAGCATTATTAGAATAGAGGGAATTCCACACGCTCAAATCTACAGGTTGATCTAAATGGCAAGTGAAACCAACGAAGAAGCACAGGATTTTGGTATAAGAAAAATGCGCATGCCAAATAAGGAAGAAAATGAAATGTTTGCTATTGTTACAAAGCTTTTAGGTGTCAACAAGGTTTTAGCAGCCTGTCAAGATGGGAAGGAAAGAAAATGCAGAATACCTGGAAAAATGCTGAAAAGAGTATGGCTGAGAGAAGGAGATCTAATAATAATAAAAGTATGGGATTTCCAGCCAGATAAAGCAGATGTTGTTTGGCGCTATTCAAACTCGCAAAAAACCTACCTTGCAAGCAGAAACATGCTTGAAGGACTCCCTGTCTAATTTTAAACCTTACAAACTTCTAATTATTTTATGAGCGTGCGTTTCCGAGTGGAGGATTTCATAAAAGAGGAAAAGCTGCGAAACATATTCAACCAAGTATTTGACTACTTTACAATAGAAGCTATACACGAGCTAGCCAATAAAGGATACATAGATTATCTTGAGCATATTGTAAGCACAGGGAAAGAAGCACATGTGTATAAGGCACGTGACAAAAGCGGCAACGTTAGAGCTGTAAAGATATACAAGATAGAAACATCAAGCTTCAAGAATATGCGTGCGTACATAGAAGGAGATGTTAGATTTAAGCACGTAGGTCCAGACAGAAGGGATGTTATATACGTTTGGACGCGGAAGGAGTATAAAAATCTGGAGAAGTTTGTAGAAGCGGATGTAAGAGTACCTATGCCTTATGCCTTCAATCAAAATGTTCTTGTTATGGAATTTATAGGTGATGAGGAAGCAGCGCCTATATTAAAAGAAAAACCTATAGAAGATGTAGAAGAGCTCTACAAAAGAATTGTTGAAGAGTTGGCAAAGATGATTTACAGAGCTGAGCTTGTCCATGCTGATCTATCTGAATACAATATCCTAAACTACAACGAAGAGCCGGTAATAATAGATTGTGGGCAAGCGGTTCTTTTGAGCCATCCAATGGCCAAAGAATTTTTCGAAAGAGATGTAAGAAATATGTGTAACTATTTCAGAAAAAGAGGGTTGGAAAAAACACCTGAGGAGATGAAAGCCGATATAAAGGAATTGAAGGATAGCGTCTAAACATGCTCTAAATTCATTTTTTAAATGTTTTGCACTTTTTTTGATTGGAAGCACATTTATTTTGGTTTTTTATATGCCAGAGCAGTATCTTAGGGTGCCAGAGGACCGTATTGGCGTGCTTATAGGGCCTAAAGGAAAAACCAAAAGGAAGATAGAACAGCTCACAAAAACAAGGTTGAGCGTTGATAGCTCTACAGGCGAGCTTACAATAGAAGGTGATGATGCACTTAATGTTATAAAAGCAGCAAAGATATGCAAGGCTATTGCAAGGGGCTTTTCTCCCGAGAAGGCCTTGCTTTTGAGCAAGGATTATTATGAGCTACTAATAATAGATTTGCGTGAGGAAGTTGGCAAGAGCAGGAAAGCGATCCATACTAAAAAAGCTAGGGTTATCGGCACCAAAGGTAGCGTGCGCAAGCGCATAGAGAAAGAAACAAATTGCTTTGTTTCAGTTTACGGTGACACTATCGGAATAATAGGGCTTGAAGATGATCTTAAAGATGCTGAAGAAATAATACTTGATATACTTCACGGCGCAGAAATTCCTGCGGCATTTGAAAGGCTCGCAGAAAGAAAGCTTTCAAAAAGCAAGTTCGAGCTCTAGCAAGGTGTTTTGTATGGAAGAAGAGCGAAAGAAGGAGATAGTAACTGGTGAAAAACTGGCTAAGGAATTTAGAGAGCATAGTGTGGCGGAATTCTTCAAGAAAAACAGACAGATGCTTGGGCTCTATGGAAAGGTACGTACGCTAACTACTATAGTGCACGAGTATGTTACAAACTCCTTGGATGCTTGCGAAGAAGCAGGAATATTGCCAGAAATTGAGGTAAGGATAGATGAGCTAGGTCCTGAGTACTATCAAGTAACAGTAAAGGATAACGGCCCTGGCCTAACTAAAGAAACCATTGGAAAGGCCTTAGGAAAGCTGCTCGCGGGAACAAAATTTCACAGATTGATACAGAGCAGAGGACAGCAAGGCATAGGTGCAAGCGGCTGTACAATGCTATGCCAAATGACGACAGGAAAAGCAGTTAGAGTTATAACAGGTACTGGCAAAGGCAAGCCGTTTGCATGCGAAATCACAATAGACCCTAAAAGAAATGAACCAAAGATTGAGAATTTCCGCGAGCTAAACAGGAAGTTCAGAGGCCTTATGATTCAAGCAAGATTTAAAGGCGTGCTTTACAGAGAATCCGCAACAGGCCCTCTGGAATATTTACGTAGAACAGCCATAGCAAATCCTCATGCTAAAATAATATTTAGATCGCCTAAAGGCGAAAAAATAGTTTTCAACAGAACATCAGCTTATATTCCAAAGCCGCCTAAGCCAATGAAGCCTCATCCCGCTGGCGTTATAGTGGATGATATAATCACAATGGCACATCACACAAAAGCTAAAAAAGTTTCATCATTCCTTAAAAACGATTTTCAAAGAATAGGTGATTCTGTTTTAGAACAAATTCAGAAGCTTGTTTCTTTTGACCTGAATAAGGATCCTAAAAAGCTCACATGGAAGGAGGCCGAAGAAATAGCAAAGGCTTTCAAGAAGATAAAATTTTTAGCTCCGAGCACTGATGGTTTAAGCCCAATAGGCGAAGAGCGTATAAGAAAATCTCTTGAAAGCATAGTACAGCCAGAATACGTTGTAACACTAACAAGGCCTGCGAAGGTTTACGCTGGCGGTTATCCATTTCAGGTTGAGATAGGCATTGCTTACGGTGGAAAAGCAGGCATAACTAGCGAAAATAATCGCTCGCAAGAAGAAGAATCTGCAAAAGTTGAGATAATGCGTTTCGCTAACAGAGCTCCTTTACTCTTTGATGCTGGCAACTGTGCAATAACAAAAGCCGTGCATAGCATTGACTGGAAGCGCTATGGCGTTAAAGATTTGGAAAACACACCACTTACCATATTCGTTAATTTTATCTCAGTTCATGTGCCATATACTGGAGCCGGAAAGCAAGCGATAGCTGATGAAGAAGAAATTATGGAAGAGCTGCGCTTAGCTTTGATGGCTTGTGCAAGGAAGACCGCTCGCTACATATCTGCGAAAAGAGCGGCTATAGAAAAAAAGATGAAAAGAGATATGTTCTATAAATATATACCCGAAATAGCTGGAGCCTTGAGCAAGATTACTAAAGAAAACAAAGAAAAGCTCGAGAAAAAATTGCAGGAATTGGTTGTAGCTAAGTTAAAGATGGAAAAAGCTAATGAAATATTGGAGAAGGTTCAAGCCACAACCCAAGCTAAGGAAAAATCAAGCAAAGATGAAGATTTAGGTGAGGAAGATGAGTAAAAAAAGAGGTGCTAAAAAATTAAGTAAAGGAAAAATGATGCACAGTAAAACCCATGCAAAAAAAGAAGAGGAAGGGCCTAAAGAGATAGCAGCAAAAATAAGAGAACTCGCTATGGAAATCGTTAAAGATATTTACGCTGGAAGAAACCCAAAGTTTAGAACAAAGCAGAGAGGCCGAAGCAATGTTCTGTTTGATATAGAGGAAGGAATAATCCGACTTGGTGAAAAGAGCACCACAAGAACGTTTTTGAATATCGCTCATGCAAAAAGATTTCTCCAAACAATGCTTGTGATGAGCAAAACATATGAGTATCTAACAAGCAATAAAACAGCATCTATTAGAGAAGTGTACTATGAGCTTAAACATACTATAGGAAATACCAAAGAAAATACATTTGATGATCAGAGAGAGAGCGATGCTTGCATTGTTGACTTGGAGCATAGCATAGATACAATTAGGGAAAAGCTAAATGTGCACGCCAATCCAAAAGGAGCTCTCTATGGGGACATAACACTTGTTGACAGACAGCATCATAACGATACCTTTAACTGCCTTAAGCTAGGCCGCGGTGGTTGGAGTATTATGAGCAGAATGGAACCCCATGAGATAGAGATAAAGAAGGTAAACGCTAACTATGTGCTTGTGATAGAAACAAGCGCTATGTATGAAAGATTGATAGAAGAAGATTTTGCAAGAAAAAATAAAGCGATTCTTATTGGTACTGGTGGTCAAGCTGCAAGAGGAACAAGAAGGCTTATTCATCGCTTGCATTATGAGCATAAATTGCCTGTATATGTCTTTACCGATGGTGACCCTTACGGATGGTATATCTATAGCGTTATTAAACAAGGTTCTATGGCATTAGCTGCTCATTCAGAACTGCTTGCATGCCCAGAAGCAAAATACATAGGCATGACTTTAGAAGATGTCGAAGAATATGGACTGCAAAACGTAACCGAAAAGATGAAGCCTGGGGATATAAAAAGAGCTAAGGAACTTTTATCCTATGAATGGTTCCAGAATAAACCATGGCAGAAGGAGCTAAAGAAAGCGATAAATCTAAAAATAAGGATAGAGCAACAGGCTCTAGCAAATAAGAGTTTGGAGTTTGTTGCAAAGGAATATTTGCCAAAGAAGATAAAGAATAAAGAATTCCTGCCATAAGGGAATAATAAAAAAATAAAAAAGAAGGCTAGCCCTTGTAGCCAACCGCTTCCTTTAGGTGCTCTATGCTCTCTGGATTCTGCAGTGTTGTTGTGTCACCAAGAGGCTCATTCTTTAGCAATGCCTTCAGCATTCTTCGCATTATTTTACCTGATCTTGTTTTCGGAAGCTCTTTAACGAAGATTATTTCTTCAGGTTTAGCTGTTGGCCCTATGTGCTGCTTTACAAGCTCTATAAGCTCTTGCTTTAGCTGCTCACTTGGCTCAACATTCTTTAAAACAACGAATGCTACTGGCACTTCGCCTTTTATTGCATGTGGCTTAGGAACAACGGCACATTCACTTACTCTCTCATCAGAATCTATAGCATTTTCAACTTCTGCGCTTGAAAGCCTGTGACCTGCAACGTTCATGACGTCATCTACGCGCCCTGTAATTCTTATATACTTCCCCTCGATCCAACGAGCACCATCATTTGTGAAGTATATTTCTTTACCATACTCCTTCCAATACGTTTCGATGTATTTCTCTTCGTCTTTGTAAAGCCCTCTTAGCAAGCTTGGCGGAAATGGGCTTTTTATTACTAAGTAGCCACCTGTATCACCGCCTACCGGCTTGCCCTCAGAGTCAAGGATGTCTGCGGTAACACCAGGAAATGGCCTGCCTGCTACTGTTGGAATAAAAGGCCCTATCCCGGGCAAAGAAGTGATCAATGTGCCGCCCGTCTCTGTCTGCCACCAGGTATCAACTATTGGGCAGCGAGAGCCGCCTATGTGCTTGAAATACCACATCCAAGCATCCCTGTCTATAGGCTCACCAACAGTACCGAGTATGCGCAAGGAACTTAGATCATGCTTTGCAGGCCATTGTTCACCCCATTGAGCAAACATTCTTATAGCAGTTGGGGCTGTATAAAACACTGTCACCTTATTCTCTTCTATAATCTGCCACCATCTATCCTTTTCTGGCCAATCAGGGGCACCTTCATAGAAAAGCAAGGTTGCTCCGTTAGCAAGAGGGCCATAGCAATTATAAGTATGTCCTGTAATCCAACCTATGTCCGCTGTACACCAGAATATATCATCCTCATGCAGATCAAATACCCAGCGTGAGCTCCAGTAGGCCATAACTATGTAGCCTCCTGTTGTATGCACAACACCTTTTGGCTTACCAGTAGTGCCGCTGGTATAAAGAAGAAATAGCATATCCTCAGAATCCATAGATTCAGCTTCGCAACTGCTGCTAACGTTTTCCATAAGCTCATGCCACCAGAGATCGCGACCTTCTTTCATATCGACTTTAATACCTGCCCTCTTAACAACGATAACTTTTTCTATGGTGGTATTTTCCACAGCTTTATCTGCATTTTGTTTTAGGTTTATAATCTTACCTCTTCGGTAGTAACCATCAGCTGTAATCAGTATTTTTGCTTCACTATCCTCAATTCTAGTTCTTAGAGAATCCGCACTAAAGGCGGAGAATACAACACTATGCACGGCTCCTATTCGTGCGCAAGCAAGCATTGCTATCTGAACTTCCGGAATCATAGGAAGGTATATAGCAACGCGATCGCCTTTTTTTACCCCAAGATTCTTAAGAACGTTTGCAAACTTTTGGACTTCTCTGTAAAGGTCGTTATATGTGAGCACGCGCTTTGGCTCATCTGTGGGCTCTGGAATCCATATTATCGCTGGCTTATCTCCTTTGCCGGCCTCAACATGCCTATCAACACAGTTATAGCAAACGTTTAGCTTAGCGCCAACAAACCATTTATAATAAGGCGGGTTCCACTCGTAAGCTTTATCCCATTTCTTAAACCATGTTATTCCTTCGCTTGCCAATTTTTCCCAAAAAGCAACAGGGTCTTTTGCCGCTTCTTCATATATTTTTGGATCATTCACCCAAGCATGCTTTTTAGCTTCCTCATTTGGCCAAAAATAGCCTTTCTCATCTGGGCCAACAACCCATTTAGTTGCCAATACCATCCCCTCCATAGATTTGATTTCTTCAAAATCAAAAAAGGATGTTAAATTGTAAGCCAGTAAGGTATAAATAATTAATGGCAGTATTACTTCTTCCTAACCCATCGTCTTCTTGAGATTGTATAAGTGATAATGTTCCCATGAAGTGTTTTACGTATTCTGCCGTGCATCTTCCTAAAAAGCTTATCTCTTTCAGCTATCCCTTTTTTACACTCTTGTAAAACTAAATCAAGCTTTTCTCGTGGTATTCCAAAGTATGGGCCTAATGCACGCAAATAAGGGACTCTTGGATCTATTTCCCTATTTTTTGCATAAGACCTTCTGCGTCCGAAGTCTTTGTTTAAACCGCTTCCAATATCTTTAGGGGGTCTTTTTCTTGTCCAGCCACGATCAGCAGGGCCGCCATAATAACCATCTGTCCTTGCATCGGAATCTTTTGGAGAATACTTATCTCGCTCTCCGATTATAGGCGAAGCTGTGCCAAAATGCCTCTCAATCAACAATGGCCAAGGATCCTTTGCTCTAAGCACAGGGCCGCCAGGAAGACCAAACAAAGCTAGATTCGATCTAAGCTTTTCTCTCCCAATAACTTTTTCTGCTGCAATAAGTCCTCTTAAAGGTTCTCCAACAAGATCTCGAGCGTGAAGCATAAAAATAGTAGGTTCTTTTACGGAGAAAAAGTAAGCAAAAAGCCTTAACCATGCTTCACTTTCTTCTTTGAAGAGTTTATCATAAACATTTATCTCCTTTTTTCTTGCATCAACATACATTCCCTGAGCTGCCGATCTTTCAGCAGTCATTATTTCAGGATGTTTTAGCGCAAAGTTTCTGATAACCTGTTGGAATTTTGGAGAATGGGTGAGAACGATTTCTAATCTAACATCAGGAAATACTCGCTTTTGAAGTTTTCTTAGGACTTTTTCATATGTTCTTCCTATGCTCTCAACTGCTTTAGCAACCTTATTTGGATCTAAGCCCAAAACTTTAGCATTAGCCATCATTCCTCTAGAGTATTCATAAGTGGGAATTATTAGTTTCAATTTAGTGCCTGCAGCCCTTGCAATCTCGAAGTATCTAACAGCTTTCACTAGCATTTCTAAGGGGATTCCCAACTTTTTTGCTGGAACAGCAAGTTTCCATTTCCCCTTGCTTAAATCTGCCCCATTAAGCCTTTCCATGATTTTTTTACTAAATTTTTTTCCACCTTTTAGCAGTGGCTCCCTAAGTAATCCTTGCAGATCTATGTGAACTCTCATTTTTCTTCCATTTCTATCTCTCACCACCTTCGTTGCTGTAACCATCCCCGTCTCAAGAAAGCAAAAGCCTCCAACTATTTCATGTGTTTTGTTAAGTCTATTAATTACTCTTTTTGCCTCTAAGGTGTGTATTATAGAAAACGCAGGCCCTCTAATGCCTGAAAACAATTCTTTTATATCGCTTACTGTGAGATCTCCTATTAACTCATTAACCCCTGTTTTGCGCATTTGCTTTTTACTAGCAATAAATACATCTTTCCCAAAATGCTCAATCACATAATCTGTGCCAGGAATATACTCTTTCAACTTGTCCCCCGTTAAAGGTAAGATTTCCGAGATTTAAATATTTTACCCTCCTTTAAAAAGCATAACTTAAACTTTCTTTCTGCTTTTAGGTTTTTTATGCTTGAGCCAAATGTTTTGCTTATAAAGCCCTCGAGCAGTGTTTTTTTGAAGAGCGAGAAGACGCGAGCGTATTTCAACAAAAAGCTGCGAGAAAATATAAAATGTGCTCTAAATCGCAACAATATAAAATTTGAGCGATTGGAGCAAGCAAGGATTAGGCTTTATCTCTATGCAAAAGAATTAGAAAAATGTGTTCCAATACTGCAAAAGATATTTGGCTTGCACTCAATTGCTTTAAGTCATAAGTTTCATTTTTCAGATTTGGATGAAATTGCAAAGCAAGCGGTTGATTTCTTCTTAGGCCGCTTTGATAAAGCCGACACATTTGCTGTTGAGTGTTCTCGTACAGGAATGCACTACTTTAGCTCACAGGAGGTTGAGCGCAAAGTTGGAGCAAGCATAGTTAGAGAATTTGGCTTAAAAGTAGATCTAAAAAATCCAAATAAGTTGCTAAAGATAGAGATACAGAACGATATTGCATATGTTTATTTAGATGAAGTGAAATGTTTTGGCGGCTTACCAACGGGGGTTGAAGGCAACGTAGCTCTATTTTTTTCTGGTGAGGATACGGAGCTAGCAAGCGCATGGCTTATGTTAAGAAAAGGCTGCAATGTTTTCCCTGTTGTGGAAGAGAAAACAAAAAAAGTTGATGAAGCAATAAAATTGCTTATTCCATGGAACTGCTACAGAAAGTTTGCATTAACAGAAATAAATGAGCTAGAAAAGCTTATTAAGGAGCGAGAAATACTCGCTCTTGTTAAGGCAGATACAGATGTTTCCAAAAAGGCATTTAAAAGCTATGCTGAGCTTGACTCAAGATATAAGCTAGCAGTACTCAGACCTCTGCTTTTCTATCCTGAAGATAAACTCAAAGAACTTATAAGAATTGTAAAGAGCGGTACCTCTGATTTTAATTAATTTCCTACTGTAAGATTTTTATGCGCATCGCACTAATGTCTGATTTCCACCTAGGTTTTGTACAGGCAGAACGCGAAAATGATGCCTTTGAAAATGCAAAAAAAGCTGTTGAGTTAGCGATCAAGGAAAATGTTGATCTTATACTTATAAGCGGAGATATATTTCATGAAGAGGTGCCTGATGCTAGTGCCCTTCTACAAGCAATAGAAATATTTTCATTAGCAAAGAATGCTAAAAGCGAAAAAACTAAGGTGGTAAAAGTAAAAAATGGTGAAAAAAGGGAGTTTCTGCTTGCAGGCATACCCATTATAGCAATACATGGTACGCATGAATTTAGAGGACGCGACTACATTAATTACCTACAACTTTTTGAAAGCGCTGGCTTTATAGTATATCTTCATGCCGCAAAGGCAATCTATGAAAAACAAGGTGAAAAAATTGTCATACACGGCTTGGGCGGCGTACCTGAGAAAAAAGCTTGTGATGTGCTAAAACTGTGGAACCCTAAGCCGGAAAGCAACGCTTTCAACATACTGATGCTACATCAATCCCTAAAGGAGCTTCTTCCCTTCGAAGATGAGATGGTAGCTTCACTAAGCATTGCTGATTTGCCTGAAGGGTTTGATCTTATTGTTAATGGCCATCTCCATTGGCAGAACGTATTTAAAGAAAACAACAAATTTTTGGTTATCCCAGGCTCAACAGTAATAACCCAGATGAAAAGATTAGAGGCAAAGAAGGCCAAAGGGCTTTATATTATAGATACTAAAACGCTTGCTCTTAATTTCCTCGAGCTACCTGAGCAGAGGAAATTTTTCTATTACAAGTTAGAGTTCGAAAACGCAAGCTGTGAGGAAGTAGTGAAAAGAGTCTCTGAGTTGCTAAGCGAACTCTTATCAAAGGATTTTAACAAAAAACCGCTTGTAAAGATAAAGCTAACAGGGAGCTTGGCGAAAGGTTATAGCCAAGAAAATCTTGAGCTAGAAACTCTTTTAGAGAAGTTTAAAGAGAAGGCAATAGTTTCTATAGATGCTGATTTCGTTCATGAACAGTTTGAGAAAAAGTTTGCGATGCTCAGCGATATGCAAAAGGAAAAGAAATCACTAATAGAACTCGGCTTTGAACTTTTAGAGAAGAATCTAGCAGAAACCAATTTTAATAACGCTTTTGACATCAGGCGCATCTTTAGGCTTTTAGAGAACGGAGATGTAGAAAGAGCGAGAGAGCTTCTTATGGAAAGGAAGCAAGTAAACAAAAAAGAAGAACCCATCAAAGAAAACGCTGAAGAGAAATGCGCTTCTACAGGCAAAAAGGTCAAGCTTAGCGATTTTGTTTGAGTTTCAAAAAAATTATTAAAAAGAGTTTCAAGTAAAATAATATTAGGTTTGCGGGAGTGGCAGAGCGGCCATGCACCCGGCTGCAGACCGGGTTAGACGGGTTCGACTCCCGTCTCCCGCTTTAAATAGCTATTAGCTATAAAAAATAGTTATTTTTCTTCCTTTTTATCCTCGGCTTTTTCTTCCTTCTTTTCCTCTTTAGCTTCTTCCTCTTTCTTCTCTTCCTTCGCTTCTTCCTTCTTCTCTTCTTCAACAACCTCTTCCTCTACAACACGCTTAGGCCTTGTACCTATAGAAGCGATATCCTGATGCACTCTAACGCTTACCTCACAAGGCAGCTTATCCTTTGCACGCAATAGCGCTTGTTTTGCCAACTCAATATTTTCTTCCATAACAAGAACGCTCATTATAACCTGCCCTTTTCTAACGCGCACGGCTCTGCCTATTGGCTTGCCGAACGCGTGGCTCATACCTTGCGAAACTCTATCTGCGCCAGCACCTTGGGCTTGCTTATGCTCTCTCAAGATCTGGTGAGGGAAAACACGAATACGCATGAAATAGTTGTCTTTGCCTATCTTGTTTTGTAAGAATTTGTGAATACTTATTCTTGCCGCTTCTATCGCGTTATCCCTTATCTGTACACCTTCCTCAGCAATTAGATCTACTACATGCGTATAATCCTTAAGTGGATTTCCCATATTGAACTGTCTTATCCTGAGAGGCGGAACAGCCCCTACATAGTTCCTTTCGGGCACTTTGATAGCTATCCTTGTATAGGGCCTCTGCTTTAGGCTGGAGTAGCACCTACCAGGTCTTAACCCCATGCAAAACACCTGCAAGAACTCGCTATTATAGAATAACATCCTATGATTGTTTTTTAAATATTGCCTTTTTGTCTTAAAAGCTAATTTTGGCTATAACGACGTTAGATTAATAAATCAGGTTTCTCTTTTTCTTATAGGTGTTTCAAATGCGATATGTTGTTTGGTTTCGGGAGGTAGGGGCTAAAGATATTGCTTTGGTAGGTGGCAAAGGAGCAAACTTAGGCGAGCTAGTTAATGCTAACTTCCCCGTGCCAGCTGGATTCATAGTTACATCAAGAGCTTATTTTGATTTTATAGAAAGCACAGGGCTTAAACAAAAGATTATTGGACTTATAGATCCTCTAGATGTTGACAACACCGCTGAATTGAAAAGAGTGACTGCTGAAGTAAGGAAGCTCATAAAAGAAACACCTATGAGCGAAACACTGAAGAACGAGATCACAACCGCTTATCGTAAGCTGGGCCAGCATAAGCTTGCTTGGTTAACATCAAGTGAGCAAGCGTATGTAGCTGTTCGTAGCTCTGCTACCGCTGAAGATCTGCCAGAAGCAAGTTTTGCTGGACAGCAAGAGACATATCTTAATGTTTGCGGTACCGAGGCTGTTTTGCAGGCAGTAAAGAACTGCTGGGCTTCACTTTTCACAGCAAGGGCCGTTTTCTATCGCAAAAAGAAAGGATTTCCTACTGAAAAGGTTGGCATAGCCGTAATTGTACAAAAAATGGTTGATTCTGAGATAAGCGGAGTGATGTTTACAGCAGATCCTACGGGAGATACAAGCAAGATAATAATAGAAGCCGCCTTTGGTTTGGGAGAAGCCATAGTTTCGGGCAGCATTACACCAGACACATACATAGTTGATAAAAAAACGCTTAAGATATTGGAAAAGAAGATAAGCTATCAGGAATGGATGCTTAAGAGAACTGCAGGCAAAACAAGGAAGATAATGCTGAGTGAAGCAAAAGGGTCTAAGCAAAAGATAAGCGATTCTACAATAATTGCTCTTGCCAAGCTTGGCAAACAGATAGAAGCTCACTATAAAGTGCCTCAAGATATAGAGTGGGCTATTGAAGGAAAAGAAATAAAGATTCTGCAAAGCAGGGCCATAACCACGCTATCTCTTAAGGATAAGGTTGAGAAAGCAAGGGAGCGGAGAGAAAAGCTTGCGGAGCTTAAAGGAAAGGTGCTTGTCGATGGTTTGGCAGCAAGTCCTGGCATAGCTACAGGTAAGGTTGTTGTAGTGCCAAGCATAGAAGATATAGATAAGGTCAAAGAGGGCTCTATTCTTGTTACAAAGATGACAAACCCAGATTGGGTTCCTGTAATGAAAAAAAGCAAGGCAATAGTGACCGATGAAGGAGGCACAACCTGTCATGCAGCAATAGTAAGCAGAGAACTTGGCATTCCTTGTGTAGTAGGTACAGAAGACGCGACAAAGAAGCTAAAAGATGGTATGCTTGTCACGGTAGATGGATATAATGGCTATGTGTATGAAGGTGCTTTGAAGATAGAGATGCCCGAAAAAAGTACTGATAAGATAATAAAGTTACAGGAAGTTGATCTGCTCGAAGAAGCGATAAAGCTCGAGCTTGATGAAGCAGAAAAAGAACGGTTCAAAGTATTACAAAAAGAAGCTGTTTATGTAAGACCCAAACCAGGGCTCAGCGGCATCGCTGAGCAGATAAAGGAGGAAAAAAAGGCTTTAGAAGAGTGGAAAAAAGAGAAGGCGAAAATAAAGGAATTAAAGGAGCGTATTGAAGAGAAGAAACGTTTGCTTGCAAGGGGACTTGAGGAAAGGCATAAGATAAGAAAGTTTAAGGAAGAAGCCAGTAAGATTGTAAAGCTTTGGGGTAAAAAGCCGGCTTCAGAGCTAAGCGAAGAAGAGCTTGAAGAAGAGATAAAAATGCTTACGGAGCTTCTCAAAGAAATTGCAGCAAAGGTCAAGGTAAATGTTGCATTACCTGAAGCGGCAAAAAGAGCTGCGGAAACGCAAGCAGACGGCGTCGGCTTACTGAGAGCGGAGCATATGATAACCGCAACTGGCGTGCATCCAGCAGAATATATACGCAGAGGTGAAATAGACAAACTTGTGAAGGTTGTACATGATGGCATAGAAACGGTTCTTAAGGAATTTAAAGGAAAACCAGTATGGTATAGGACATTCGACGCACGCACTGATGAATATAGAAACTTGGAAGGCGGCCAATACGAGCCGCATGAAGAAAATCCCATGCTTGGCTGGCATGGTATAAGACGTGACTTAGATCAGCCGGAGCTCCTCAAAGCACAGTTTTTAGCTATAAAAAAGCTCTTGGATGAAGGATACGAAAATATCGGAGTTATGCTTCCTTTTGTGCATGATGCTTCTCAAGTTAGAGAAGCAAAGAAAATTGCCGAGGAAGTGGGGCTTAAAAGAGAGAAAGGAAAATTCGAATTTGGGGTTATGATAGAGGTGCCAGCTGCTGCTTTAACAATAGAAGACATAATAAAAGAAGGCATTGATTTTATCTCATTTGGCACTAATGACCTTACCCAATTAACGCTAGGCGTTGACAGAAACAACGAACGTTTACAAAAGCATTTCAACGAGATGCATCCAGCTGTACTAAAACAGATAAAAATGGTTATTGATGCTTGCAAAAAAGCTAATGTGCAAACATCTATATGTGGCCAAGCTGCCAGCAATCCTGAAATGGTTAGGTTGCTTGTGCGCTACGGCATAGATTCTGTATCCGCAAACATAGATGCTGTTGATGAAATAAGGAAGGTTGTACTGAGCGAAGAAAAGAAGCTTTTGCTTGAGACGCTAAAAGAGCTTAAGGAAAAGAAGGAATAAAGTGCATAGCATGCCAAGGCTTTTTATCGATACAGATGGAATCTTAAAGGAAGTACGAAAGAGAAAAGCAAAGAAGGTTCTGCTTCAGGCACCAGCAGGGCTTAAAAGAGAAAGCATGAGAATAGCAAGCGTTATAGAACGTAAAACACGTGCTAGCGTTTTTATCTCTGCTGATAATTGCTTTGGTGCTTGCGACCCGCCAATAAAAGCGATTAATGTCTTAAAGCCTGATTTGGTTATTCACATAGGACATAGCAAAATGCTGAACATTAGAAATATTTCATATTTTCCTGCAACATATAAGTTCTCTAAAAGAGAGATAAAAACTCTTGTTAATTTGGTTGAAAAGGAGCTCAAAAAAAGAAACCTAAAAAGAGTTTGCGGCGTAGCACCAATACAATACATAGAGCTTTTAAAAGAGCTTAGAAAAGAGCTAAGAAAAAAACACTTTACATTAGAAATCAAAAAAGGCCGCCTAAAAATTCCGGGGCTCATTCTTGGATGCGAAACTAGCGCTGCAAAAACAAATGCAAGCACGATACTCTTGCTAGCTGATGGTTTATTCCACGCTTTAGGTGTGCTCCGTTCACAACGAAAAGAGGTGCTGTTGCTTAACCCTCTCTCTAAATCGCTTATGGAGCTATCTGAAAAGGATCTGGAAAAATTTATAAGGAAACGTTTTGCAATTCTTTCAAAAGCACTCCAAGCGAAAAAATTCGGCGTGCTTCTCTGCTTAAAGCCAGGGCAGTATGATGAGAGAAAAGCGCTTTCTGCCAAAAGGATTCTAGAAGAAAAAGGAAAAGAAGCCTATATACTGGCAATAGATGATATAAGTGAGCAAGCGTTGCTTGATTTCGGCCTAGATGCCTATGTTTTCATAGCGTGCCCCAGGCTAATTGATGATTCGATGAATTGGAAGAAGCCATTAATAAGTTTTGAAGAGCTGCTTGAAATATTTAAGCGCAGCTAAGCTTTATTGTTCTTCCCTCTCAATTATCCGCGTGCCTCTATACTCGTAACCTCGAATCGCTGAAACAAAGTTTTCCAAATCGTTGCCGTTCAATATAATTGCTGGAATCTTTGAGCGTTTCAATATCAGGCATGAAGGCAAATCCAGTACAACATTCTGCCCTGGTTTGCTTTCTGCAAGTTTCATCAAAGCAATTAAACGATCGTATGTTATTTCAGGATAGAACTTTGCATTTGGATTGGTTTTTGGATCTGAGGAATAGATGCCATCAACGTTTGTTAGGTTAACAAACTCCGCTTTTAAGAATTCGGCTATTAGTGCAGCAACGCAATCAGTGGTTATGCCAGGCAAAAGACCGCCATAAACAGGAATCTTACCTGAATCAAGGATTGGCTTCGATTTTTCAACTTCTGTTAGAACATTAGGGTAAGCGTTATCGAGCGCTTGAATCATAAGCATAGCATTTATCCGTGTCACAGCTATGCCTATGGAATCTGCAATAAAATTGCTAGCACCTAACGCCTTTGCTGCTGCTATATAATTCCTGCATACCTTTCCGCCGCCGACAACTATAACAAAGCGGTAACCTTCTTTTTGAAGCATATTTATTTTTTCAGCTAATTTTCCTATCAAAGCAACATCTGGCTTTTCTTTTGCAATTAGTGAGCCACCCACAGAGACCACGTAAGTTTTGCTTGCGGTTATGGTTTCTATGGGCTCAATTTCTTGCGTTTGCGTATCCTTTTTTTCTTCACCGGATTCGTCAAATATCTTGAAAATACCCTCATCAAACATGCTAGCACCTTATTAACGTTTTTTATATTTATGGGAACTTTTTATATTTAAACCTACTCCCTTCTTATTTTAGCTTAAAGCGCCATATTGAGTGAAACACCATGGAAAAGAGTGTTATAGAAGAAGTTGATGAGGCAGAGCTGAATCTATTCAATAAGAAGTTGAGAAAGCTAAAAAGCTATAAGGGCTCTGGCACAGAGCTCATATCGCTTTACATACCCTACGGTACGGACAGAAGCTCGGTGATGACGCAGCTTATAAACGAGCAGAGTCAAAGCTCAAATATAAAGGACCCTAATACAAGAAAAAATGTACAAGGGGCATTAAAGAAGATAATAAACTTGCTAAAACAGATTGATTTTAAGATCCCGAAAAATGGCTTGGCTATATTCGCAGGCAATATATCTAAGCAGGAAGGAAAATCTGATATCAAGCTTTTCACAGTAGTTCCAATAAAAAAACTTGAAACAAAGCTTTATTGGTGTGACTCTGAATTCAACCTAGAACCGCTTGAAGAAATGGCAAAACCAACAGATATTTATGGAATCCTTGTTATGGACAAGAGCGAAGCAACAATCGCAATACTTAAAGGGAAAAAGTACGAGATTGTAACAAAACTTAGAAGCAATGTTGCTGGCAAAATCCGTGCCGGTGGCCAATCTGCAAAGAGATTTGAACATCTAAGAGAAGAAGCAGAATACAACTTTTACAAAAAGATAAGCGAAGCTATGGCAAAGGCATTTATTCCATACATAGATAAGATAAAAGGGATTATTGTTGCTGGACCAGGCATGACCAAAGAAACCTTCCTTGAAAAGGATTTGCTCGATTACAGATTAAAGGATAAGCTCATAGGCACTGTAAGCACAACCTATACTGACGAATATGGTATCAAAGAAGCTATTGAAAGGAGTAAAGAATTGCTGAAACATACGGAAATAATAAAGGAAAAGGAAGTAATGCATGAATTTATGCGACATGTTGTTAAAACTGGTTTAGCGACTTATGGGGAAAAGGAAACCGTGGAAGCGCTTGAGCTTGGCAAGGTTGATACTCTGCTTCTTAGTGAAAGATTAAACAAAAACATTGTCACGTTTAAATGCCCCAACTGCGGTCATAAAGAAACGATCGTGGTTGAAGAAAGCGCTGAGCCACAGCTGAAATGCAAGAAGTGCGGTGCTGAGATGAATTCTGTTGAGGAAAGGGATTATATAGAAACCCTTATGGAGAAGGCAAAAGCAATGGGCTCAAAGATAAGGATAATAAGCACAGAAACTGAAGAAGGTCAGCAATTCTGGCAAATATTTGGTGGCATAGGCGCAATCCTTCGCTTTAAGTGATCCCATGACTGGAATAAAGCACTTTTTTACTAGCTGCCCGGGAATAGGGGGGAGGATAAAGTATAGATACGCTGATTTTGTAGTTGAAGAGATAACTGCTAACAGGATTTGTGAAGCAAAACGCTTTGTTGTTGAAAATCCTGAAGATGAAACATTTAAGATTCCTCCAAAAGAAGCTGGAAAAGAATACTTACATTTAGATTTAGAAAAAATAAACAAGGATTTGCACGATGCTATAAGATACATTGCAAGATTCCTCCATTGTAGCAAGGATAGAATAAGCTATGCTGGAATAAAAGATAAGAGAGCAGTTACATGTCAAAGAATAAGCATATGGAATCCTAACATAGAAAGGTTACAAGAGTTTAAGGCAAAAGGACTTGTGCTTAGGAATCCTGAATGGTCAAAGAAAAAAATAGACCTTGGCGATTTGAAAGGCAATAGATTCACGGTAATAATAAGAAATATCAAACTTGAAGAAGCTGAGATCAAAAAAAGGTTAAAAAAATGCTTTGAGGAGATCAAAAAAGGCATTCCAAACTATTTTGGTGAACAAAGATTTGGTGGTATAAGAGGCATAAGCCATCTTGTAGGCAAAGCGATAATAAAAGAGAATTATAAGGACGCGGTTATGCTTTATCTCTCAGCTACTGCTCCTGAAGAAGAACCAGAAACGAAAAAAGCCAGGGAACTTGTCGCAAAAGGAAAACTAAAAGAAGCTCTAAATACGTTTCCGAAAAAATACAGGTATGAAAGAGCAATACTCCATCATCTGCTTGAAAACGAGAAGGACTTTATAGGGGCTTTAAGAAAGCTTCCAAGGAAAATACTTTTTCTCTTTACGCATGCTTATCAAGCTCATCTTTTTAACGAGCTTATAAACAAAAGAATAGAACACGGCATAGGCTTAAAACCTGTAGACAATGAACCTGCTGAAGGAAACATTCCCCTAGGCCTTCTTCCAGGATACAACTCAAAGTTTTCTCCTGGCATAGTGGGAAGGCTCGAAAGAGAGCTGCTTAAAAAAGAAGGAATAACACTTGCGGACTTTAGAGTTAAGAAATTGAGAGAATGTTCAAGTGCAGGATCTAGAAGAAAAATAGTAATGATTCCTAAAAACCTGGAGCTTCTTGAAGTTAAAGACGATGAATTCTTTCCTGGCAGAAAAGCATGCAAAATAAGATTTGAGCTGGAGAAAGGCTGTTATGCTACAGTGCTTTTGAGGGAAATAATGAAAAAACAAGACCTATATAGCATTGAGTGATGAATTTTTAATTTTTTGTTGCCTATTTAGAATTGCGGTGAGGTTATGTTAAACTCTTTTGCAATGTATTTGCTGTGTTTTATTCTTTCCACAATTTCTGTGAAAATTGTTGCAAAATATAACAAAGCATTAGGAATTGTTGGAATAGACATAAATAAGCGGGATCAAAGAAAGCTTCCTGAAAGCACAGGCATAGCTCTTTTAATCCCGCTTTGGGCTGCTAGCTTAATTTCATTTCTCCAAACTGCCTATACTGGTTTTCTTGTTTGGGCCACAATGATAAGTGGTTTTGCGATAGTTGGTTTTGCTGATGATACAAAGCATAAGTTTGCAGCCAAAACCCTGCCATGGAAATTGCGGGCCTCTTTTATAGCGATAATCTCATTGCTTTTCTCTTTCTTCTTCTTTGGCAATAATCTGGTCATAGTTATTCTGGCTGCTTTATACCTTGCTGGTCTTGCAAGTTTTGAGAATACGTTCGCAGGCCTTAATGGTTGGGAAGTGGGCTCAGGTTTTATAATTTCCATCTTCTTTGCCTTATTGTTACAAAATACCCCCTACTTTATGCTTGCGCTTGCTTTAAACGCGAGCATTCTTGGCTTGCTTATATTCAACAAATATCCTGCCAAAGTGTTTCCGGGCGATAGCGGAACACTGCTTATTGGCTCCGCTCTTGCTGGCCTTATAATAATGAAAGGAAGTTTATATCTTATGATTGGCACATTTTTATTCTTTATTCCACATATGTTTGATTTTCTTTTGAAGATTATCACAAACCCTCAAGATCCAAGCCAGCAAAAGGAAAAACCTTACGTGTTAAATAAAGAAGGTAAGCTCGATATACCAAAAAGCAAAAAACTAGATTTTGCCAAGTTTTTGGTGTTTTTACTCGGACCACAAAAAGAGTACATTATTGTAGCTATAATATGGTGTGTTGTTGCCCTAAACTGCTTATTGTGGTATCTCGTGATTACACTCTAATAAATCTTTTTCTATACCCAAATACAAATAATACTACTGAAAGGCTTACCGGGAAAACTATGCGTGCGAAATCAAAGATCGCTAAGAAAGCTATTATCTGCTGCTGAGTCATCCTAAAAGCTAAAGATGTCGAAAGGAGAACATAGCTTATAGTTTCAACAAAACCTATGCCGCGGGGCATAAACGGCACTCTCTCTAGGATTGCTACAATTATAAAAAGCACAAAAACCGATTGTAGGCTCGGGTAGATGCCTAAAGAAAAAAACGAAAGATAAAATGCTAAAAACTCAAAAAACCAGGAAAGAATGCACATAAACGCTAATGAAAAAAAGTGTATGCGATGTTTTTTAAGGTAGGCTGAATACTGAACAAAAAAACAGCCTGCTGGCTCTAAAAGCAAAATATTTTTTGTCAATTTTCTAAAGATATTGGATATTAAAAGCGCAAGCCTTTCGTTTAACGGCAGTAAAAAAAGCGCTGTAGCTATAAAAACAACCAAAAGCCCGCTTAAAAGCAATATAAGGAAAACAGGATTAAGCTTCGTTGTGCATAAAAAGAAAAATACCACTGCCAGTGATATCACAAATAAGGAAAGAAACTTGAAACCCTTAACAAGCATGCTTGCGCTTATTCCCTTCGAGAATGGAATCTTGTGAATTTCTTTTAATAGAAGTGCTCTTAGTGCATCCGCTCCCAGTTGAACAGGAGTAAGGGAAGCGAAAAGAGAAGAAAAACCTAGGAAAAGAAGCCTATTATAGGAAATATGATAATCTTTCTTTATAATCCAAGCCCAAGTCAAAAGCCAAATAAATACTGAAAGCAGGAAAACCAATGCCGCTGTAAATATAAGTCCTATATCAGCTTGTTTTAATACGTTTATTGAATTTGTGAATAGAACAACAACGGAAAAAACAGCAACAAAGAGCACAAGTACTATAAGTGCTCTCTTAATCGCTTTTATTATTTGCTTTTGGTTCTTTTGCATGAAGTTAAATTAGAACTAAAAGAATTTAAAAATCCTGCCTAAAAATCAACGGAAAAATAAAAATAAAAAAGAAAGAAAGGCTTGGCGCCTTTCTTCTAAATTTATCCTAACAATGCATCTAGCGCCTCGATCAACTTCTGAGCTGCTGTTACAGTGTCTGCTGCTGTGTAACCAGCAACGATTATATCACCGTTCTCAAGCTTTGCTACTACGCAGTCACCAGCGCTCTGCAATACTTCTTCCAGAGCTGCTTCTTCCTCTAGAACTGTGCCGTCACAGAGCTCTGCACCAGCAGGTACCACTATGCCGGAAGCCAAGCTGTTGGCTTTCCAGCCACCTATAATAATGTGCTGCTTGCCTACTGGTGCTGTCTCGTCTGTGTATACCAACTGACCTACTTTGACTGGTGTCATTCTTGTGACTGACTCAACTGTTATCTGGTCAGGTGTTATACCGCCAGCTGGACATGTGATTGTAACCTTGCCGTCTTCTACGCTGCTAGTGATTGTTTCTGGTGTAACGCTAAATGTATAGTTTACGCCTGTAACCTTATAAGATGTTGAATCTACCAACTGTTCCTGGTCTGGAACCAATGCTGGATAGTCACAGTCTTCCTCATCGCAGAACTTTGTTCCGCCTGTAACTGTTACTTCCGCACCCTGACCAACAACTGTTATCTTAAGCTTGCGCTGATCCTGTGGAATAACAGCTTCTAAGTAGCTACCACTAGAGACATCGTACAATGCACCGAAGTCAGAGTATGCTTTTGCTATATAGCTCGATGGTGTATCTGCTCTCAAGATCCAGCTCTGGCTGCCTTCTGCGTAATTGAAGTCTGCCCCATAATTGCTTAGGTTGTTGTTCGGCAAAGTAAGCAGCTTGTCGTCGCCTGTATAAATATATGCTTTACCTTCGTACGTGCTGTCCTCATCTTCATCTATTAGGAATGTCGCTACGTAGAAGTCATTGTCTGTCGAGTCGCCGCCCACCTCAAGGTCATCTGGCAAGTAATAGCTTGCCTCGTAAACCATATCCTCGTCTGTATCTGTACCTCCCAATGCTAAACCCTTGTTATACTGCACATTGAATGTTGTACTGCTATCAAGCAGCAACCAGAAGCTGCCGTATGTCTCGTTTACATAGAACGCATAGTTGAATGTCTCGTTGTTTGTACCTGAGCCGGTCAAAGGCACATAAGCTCTACCGCTTGCTGTTGGTGTAGTGTTGTTATCCTCATAGAACCACATATGATAAGTAGTATTCTGACTATAGCCACTCTGAATGTAATCGCTATCTGCAGCAGAGCTGAACTGTGCTGTTGCTATCTGGAAGTAACCATCCGCCTGGCAGTTGAAATCAAATGCTGGGCCTGCACCGTAAGTGGTACAGGTGTATGTTATGCCATTGATATCTACAACCTTGGTCTGCTTTGTACCTGTAGGTGTCCACAAGCCCTGGTCTGTCAATAGGTTACCGTCAGTTTTCATTACATAAACTCCATTAAGTTTGTCGGTTGTATCGTCTATCAAGAAGTTTGTGTCGTCTGTAATTACCTTATAGTAGAATGTCTGGTTGTCCAACGTGAATGTTCCCTGGGTGGATGTTATACTAAGCTGATAATAGAACGGCACTTTGTGCTCAAAGTCGCCTGTATCTGTAAACTCAACGTATCCATCACCGAGTTTTATTTCTGTTGTCTCCTGGTCGCCCTTGAAACCCTCAAATACAATCTTTACATAGCCATAGCCCAATGTATCTTCGCTCTCGCCAGCGAGGAATACAGCTTCGTTAGCACTTTCATTGTAATCCTTCAGAGCCCATGTCTTGCTAGCAAATACTGGCTCTGTATCACCAGAATACTTCCAGAGCTTTACGCTGTTCTTAATGATTATATCTGTAACAACGTTTACATCTGGGCTTGAGCTAGTACCTGTTACAAACTCAGCGACCCAGTAGTCATCTGTTGTATCTGTATCTGTAGCACTGTAAGGATACTGCTCATTATTAGCTAGAGTTATCATCTCTGCGCCCTTCACTATAACAACGCTACCCTCACCGGTAGCTGCGTTGAAGTTAACCTGCTTCAAGTACAATGGTGTCTTGAGCGCGTACTCGCCCTGTGAATCTGTAAACAACTCGTGCAAGTAAATACCTTCTGTAGATGTTGTAACACTATCCACAACATTGCCTTCCTCGTCAAGAAGCTCAAATGTTGCTTCGTTACCGCTCCATACGCTAGCCACCCTTACTGTCATTGTTTTACCTGCATACTCGCCGTCACCCTCTAGCTCTGTTATCTCGTCACCGATGTTATATGTCTTTTCCCCTGTGCTCTTTACAAGCTTTATCTTATCTACACTAGCGATTGTTCCACCGCTTCTTGTTGTATCAACATCGTAAAGCAAATACTCCTGACCAAAGAATATCACAGGTATTCTATCTGTGTCGCCAGCTTGGAAGTCGCTTATAGAGGAACCTGTCTCGCTATTATCGAGCGGCAAACCCTTAGAGAAGTGCACTCTATAGTTAAAGTCACCAGGCATATCCATTAGCAAAACTAGGTCGCCAACATCAACATGGGTGTAGTCCATCCTAGCGTCTGCCTCTATACCTATGTATTCTCTGATTGTCTGTGTATATGTTGTACCTTTATATCTGAAGTTCTTTGTTTCGTTTGCCAAACTACCAAGCTGTGAAGAAGATAACTCTGCTACAAGCTCTGCTGTTGTGCCCAAAGTAGAATCCATTGTTAAGTTATCATAAGTCTTACTGTACTCTTCGCTGTAGGTTGTTGTACCGCCAACTACCAAGTCAACGCTAACGCCTGTTACTTCTGCTGTAACTTCTTGACCCTCCAAGCCCTCTGGCAAGCTTACTGATGGTGTTACTTCCTCTTCCTTGTAAGCAAGCTGTGCTATCTTTGCAGCTATGTTACCTGCCCAAACAGCATCGCTTACCTTAGCTTTGCTACCAACAACTACGTCAACTACTGGGCTGCCAGCATCATTTACTATATCGCTTTTGTCCAAAGAGAACGCTGAAACAGCTGGTGCCAAAGCAGTGCCGAGCAAAGCAATTCCTGCACCAATGGCGGCTAGGCGCTTTACATTAAGTCCTTTCATAGATTTTTTCACCTCACCTTATTTTTTAAGCATAAAGCCCGCTCGACGCAGTAGAGTTAGGAGCAGGCCTTTTACTATTTATTCCATATATTCCCCTGTATTTAAATACTTTTCGCTTTCCGCGCTTTTTCGGGTTTTTGCGTGTCTCAATAAGGTAAAAATTCTATGATTTGTTGAATGTCTTTTCGTTGATTTGCGAAAAAACATCTTTATTTCGCACCTTCCTGAAAGAGCTTTTTATAGAATTCTACAAGCTCCGCTTTCTTGAGATGTCTAGCGATATATGCGTTGTATTTGAATATAAATTCGGCCATTTCGTTTAAACCTTCCTGCAGTTCATAGGCACTAAGCTCAAGTTTAGCAGGTTTTATTATTTCTACAGTACTTGGCCCATAGAGATACATGAATCTAACAAGCGATAAGAAATCTTTAAAGCCGGCTGTAAGCTCTATATAAGCGCTGTAATCGGATTTGTGCTTCATTGGTTCAGCAATTTCCATGGAATATATGGTAAGCGATCTATCCGCCTTAAGGCGTTCTTCAATTGTCTTGAGCCGCGTCTTTACAGCTTTCTCAGATATACCGCTGACCTCTATGTAAGCTTGTAGATCCAACTTTGGTTTCTCTTTTTCCCTAAGTTCTTGTCTTTCTCGCAGCCCTTTTTTAACCTCCTCCGAGAGCGAAAACATGTTAGCAGTTTCATTCACAACTTTAAGCTTTACCATCTGCTTTAGTGCTTTTTCTATCTCGAAAGGATTTTCACCTAAAAGCTTAGCAAGCTGTTCTATACTTTTAGGTCCGTCAAGCAGGTGGTAAGCAATCTTCTTCTGCAACCAACTGAAAGTAACCATAAATATCACGCAATAGTAAAAGCGCTCAAAAATCGTTTTAAAATGTTTGTAACAAAAAGTTTCTGATGCTCACTATAGAAAAAATTCCGGGTTTAGAAGACCTTGGAAAAGAAACAGCTAAACAGGTTGCGGAGCAAGCAGCCACGATTACTCAAGAAGCTGGCTCAAAAGCAATTGGTTTTTTTAGCAGCATGGTAGGCGATCCTAAAATACTTGCGTTAGGGATAATTCTCATAGTGGCAACAATTGTTGTGATATTTTTTATCAAAAGAATAATAATAAACTCTGTTTTAGGCCTTATCGCTTGGGCTGTGCTCAAATACTACTTCCAAGTTGAGCTTCCTTTTATTCCAAGCTTGGCTGCAAGCATTATTTTTGGTTTAGCAGGCATAGGCACAATGCTTGTGTTAAAATTTTTTGGTGTTATTTGACCTTTATACCTAAGTTGTAATTGCAATATTTGCACCTTCCTTTTTCATCAAGCGCGATAAGCGTGATTTCATAACCAATGCGTTCAATTACTACATTCTGACACTTAGGACAATATGTATGCTGTGCCTCTGGCACATTGCCAAGATAAACATATTGTAAGCCAGCCGTTTTCGCTATTTCATATGCTTCTCTAAGCGTTTCTATAGGAGTGATTGGTGTGCTGAGCATTTTATAATGAGGGAAAAAGCGAGAAAAATGCAAGGGAATCTTTTTATCCAAGCTCGCGATAAAAGAAACTATTTCTTTTATTTGCGCTTTGCTATCGTTGTAACCAGGGATTAGTAGATTTGTTACTTCAACATGCACCTTTTTCTTGTGCAAAAACTTTATGCTCTCTTTTACGAAATCCACATCTGCATTTCCACAAAGCTTTTTATAAAAGCTAGCGTCACCTTTCAGATCTATGTTTGCCCCATCTAAGTAGCGTACAAGCTCTTTTAGTGCGAATTTGCTCATATAACCGTTGCTTACCCAAACATTGTATAGGTGCTCTTTGTGTGCAAGTTTCATGATATCTAAAGCATATTCTATGAAGACCGTTGGCTCAACATAAGTGTATGCTATGCCCTCTAAGCCACGCTCTAAGGTATTTTGCACTATTTGTTCAGGAGTTGTTTCTGGAACCTTTGCTATATCTTCCTCCAAAAAGTCCTGAGAAATATCATGGTTTTGGCAGAACGGGCAAGAAAAGTTGCAACCGTAAGTACTTATGCTATTACAAAGGGTTCCAGGCATGAAGTGATAGAGAGGCTTTTTCTCTATAGGATCTGCTGTCATAGTAAGTGTTTTGTTATAAACAAGGGAATAGAGCTTGCCATCAATGTTTTTTCTTACACGACAAAAACCCGTTTGGTTTTTATCTATAGAACAAAATCTGTTGCAAGCAGTACATTGCACCCTATCGTTGGCAAGTTTTTTATAAAACCTTGCCTCCCGCATCTCAAAAACCTTCCATGCGCTTTTTAGCTCATCTTTTAATTTCTTTTTCATATATAATAGTGGAGCGCGGTTATTTTAACGATTGCAGGTGTTACTCTTGCGGCAGTTTGATTGTGATCTGCATATTCACGGCTTATATTCCGGCGGCACAAGCAACAATATGGTCGTGCCAACGCTAAGCAAACAGGCTAAGCTTAAAGGCTTGCATGTTTTGGTTAGTGGCGACATATTGCACAAAGATTGGCTTGAGCATCTAAGGAAACATTTAGTTGAAGAAGACGGTTGTTTTAAGGAAGAAGAAAATAATGTTTACTTTATTCTTGGTGGAGAAATCAACGACATTAATAATGTGCATCATATATTCTTTCTCCCAGATTTTAATAGCGCCTATGAGCTTAGAGAAAAACTGCAGAAATTTGCCAAGCTAGATGGTCAAGGATTTGGAAGGCCAACGCTCAACACAAATGCGGAAAACATCGCTCAGCTTGTAATAGATTCTGGTGGCATTATAGGCCCAGCGCATGCTTTCACACCATATTATTCTGTTTTTTCCCATTTCAATTCAATAAAGGATTGTTATGGCAGCATGGCTGAAGAAATACATTTTATTGAGCTTGGTCTTAGTGCAGACTCATATTTTGCAGATCTCATAGAAGAAAACCAAGAAAGAGCTTTTCTAACATGCAGCGATGCACATTCCCCTTGGCCATATCGCTTGGGTAGAGAGTTTACAAGAATAGAGATGAAAAAACCCTGCTTTAGCGAGCTGAAAAAAGTTTTGGAGCATGAAAAAGAAAGAATAAAGCTTAATGTTGGCCTAGATCCAAGGGAAGGAAAATACCATTGCACAGCTTGCAACAGGTGCTATACAAAGTACTCAGTAGAAAGCGCAATAAAATTGAATTGGCGCTGCCCAAGATGCAAAGGAACTATAAAAAAAGGTGTTCGCGACCGCATTCTCGAGCTTGCAAAATTTCATTCAGAAATTCATCCTGAGTTTAGGCCAGAATATTTGCATATAATTCCTTTGGCTGAAATAATTAAGCTTGCTTTAGGGGTTGAAAATATAAATTCACAAGCGGTACAAAGCACATGGCAGGAACTTGTTAGTGTTTTTGGTTCAGAAATAGCTGTGCTTGTAGATGTTCCTATTGTAGAGATTGCTGACATAAACGAACTTGTTGCTAAGAAGATAGAATCGTTTAGAAAGAAAAGAGTTCTTTACATAGCAGGTGGGGGCGGTAAATATGGCGAGCCAATTATATGCGACTCTGAAGAGGAGTTTGAGCTAAAGAAACTAGAGCTAAAAGACGTTTTAGAATGTAGAAGTTCTTTTAAAGGCCAGAAAACCCTTAATGAGTTTTAGCTAGCGCACATAGGTAAGCTTTTCTTCAACCTTTGGAACTTCTTCTCTTTTTGCTGAAAGTTCTGCCAGTATCTGCTTGAATGCTTTATCTATATTGCGTGCTTCCTTGGCTATTGCTTGCATATTTATCTTAAACCCGTAGCGCTTTACTAGAATCTCTAAAACCTTCTTTGCCGCTCCATGGTCGCCATATATTAGCTTATCGCTTGTTTCGCCCATCAAGCATGCTCCCTTAAGCCCGTGCCTTTTACCTATGCCCAGAATTAAGCCTGCTGCACCAGAGATTAAGCCACCTTGCATGCTTGCCTTTGCACCTAAAGCCCGGAATTCTTCCAGAATTTTTTTATGTGTTGCAGCAACTACCACTCGAGGCGAGCGATGCAATCTTGCTTCGCCAATGTTTATGCCTGCAAGCGTGTATATTTCCTTAACGCCGAGCGCCTTTACTGTTTTCACTACAGTTTCCGCAAATTCATAATGGTCACGTAAACTCGAGAAACGCACATCCAAAGCTGGTTGTACAGGTCCTGCTAAGAACAAGAAGTCCCTGTTGTTGAATCTATAGAGAAGAATCTCATCCTTTATAAGCTCTAAAACCCCCTTCTCAATATACACGCTTGGCGGAAAAGAGTCTGAGTAAACATTAGCGATCTTTTCAGCTTTAAATTGCTTGAGCATGTAATCAACGGCTATCTTGCCAACAAGACCAATACCAGGCAAACCCGTAAAGAGAATCGGCTTTTTTAGGCGCTTCTTCCTTTTCCATACAAACTCCACGGTTGTGTTCATACGTAGCTAATTTTTGCAGAAAATATTTAAAAAGCAGTAACGTTATTTTACTTCCTCAAAAGATGCTGTGCCTTTAGCTTTTTTTATCTCATCCATCACTTTCTGACAAACAGCATCAAGGTTTCTTTTTGCAGTTTTGTAATCATAAGCAACACTGCTTACCATGTACTTGCCTCCGCCTGCATACGTTATCTCAACCTCTGCATCTTTGGCTTCTTTAAGCCCTGCTAAAAGTGCTTTCTTTATTGCAAAAAGTGCTTGCGGCTCGTAGCTCTTTATTTTTATTATACCCCTTACCTTTCTTTTTGGAATTTCTATGCTCTTTTCAAGCAAAGCAATTAGCGGTTTTACATATTTTTTTGGAATATTTTTGAGTACTTCTTGCCCTTCAAGCACAACATCCTGGAAAGCATCCATTAATGTATCGTATTCCTGAAGGAGGGGTTCAGCTACTTCCTTCCAAACCTTATTAAAAGACACTTTTTGCTGTTTTGCAAAGACCTCTAGTATCTTCCTTGCCCTTTTTGCCTGCTCCCATTCTTCTATCTTTGCTCTCTCTTGTTCAGCGGAAAGCTTTGTTAGGGAAAGATCAACTTGGTGCTTCGATGGATCAACATTTATCACTTGTGCGGCTCTTACCTGATTCGGCCTAACATAATTTCTGATATTTTTTACCCAACGTGAGGCAACCTGAGATATGTGAATAAAACCCTGCAAGCCATCATATTCTAATAACTCAGCAAATGCACCATAGTTTAGTACCTTGTTAATTCTGATAACAACGATTTCCCCTTTTTCAGGCCATTTTTGCAAGCAAACACCTCGCTAACTAATTGTACTCCCTAAGCTTCTTTGCATTCTTAAGCTTTATTTTGTGCCCTGTAGTTTCTGCTAGCTCTGCATTGCAAACTAAGCACTTTATTTTTGTGGACGCGCAGGAAAAAACTATCTGCTCATTTCCGCAAGCATTGCACTTTATACGATAGAATTTATTCTTTGGCTTAGCTATTAATTCTTCGCGCGAAACCATGGTATCACCTTTAAGCTATTGTTGTAAAGCAAGCTTTCTGGCTATTAGAAGTTCAGCGGTTTTTGAAGGCAACTTTACAATCTGCCCTTTTTTAAATGGTCCGTACTCTTTTAAATCTGTGCCTACAAAAGCAGGCACATCCTGAATAATTTGAACAGAAACCATATTTAAATCCTTTTGTTTTTCTTCAGCTTCTGGTAGCGCAAACAACGCATCTATTTCTTTTTTGTATGACTGGAATGTCTTTGTTAAAGCTTCGTAAAGCTTTTTTTCCTGATCGCATAAGTTTGTTACGTCTGGCTCAGCGCCAAACGATGCCTGCAAGGCTTTATTTACAATCTTCTTTTCCCTTATTTGTATTATCTCTCTTGCCATCCGCTCTATATTCGATACATCTTGAGCTTTTTCTAAAGCACCTGTTTTTAATGATTCCAAATACTGCTTCCGCTTTTCAGCAATGAATGCCTTCAGCTGAAGGAAAAAATCCTCGCTTATGTTGGCTAGTTGTGAAGAATTTTTTTCTTGCCTGTGAATCTGCCTTAGCTCATCAAAATCCATATTACTCACATAAGCTTGCTAAGCCCTTCCCAATCAAGTAAATTGCTGCATACTCAGGCAGCACTGCTTCTTCATTTTCATAAGGGCCGAAGCTTTGATTGCCTAACCTAAATCTTGGTGCTTTATTAATAAAAACCTTTATTTGTCTGTCTCCAAAGGCCAAAGCATGCTCCAAAGGCCTGAAATCAGCTAGCGCTTGCAAAGAAACAATTTTTGCAATAAGCCCTGTGCTACCATGCAAGCTATTTGGAACGCGGATTATTTTGTACTTATCTATAGAGGTCTGCCTATCAATCTTTATAGATTCTTTTTGTTTTGCGTACTCAAGTAGGTTTCGCCAAAACTTTAAACTTGTTGCTCTAGAGCTAGCAATAGGTGGCAAGCGACCTTCATCTATCTTAGCAATAATTTTTTTCTTATTCTCATAAACTTCTCTTGCTTTGCTAAGCTTTATACCCCCGTAAAGCGCTATTTGATCAGGATTTGCTCTTAAGAGAAACTCTTTAAGGGTTTTTAGAATTCTGCTTAAAGGTGCCTTAACCTGCTTAGATTTTTCAAAAATAGGCACCGCTTGCGAAAAATCGATTGCAAGCTCAAAGTCAAAACCTGCAAGCGTTAGATAATCAATAAGTTCTGCTCTAGCGTTTTCGCTCAGAGTTCTTATGCGCTCACTCCTTATGTGCAAATGATAGCCAGCGTTTCCGGAAAAGTTTATGCTTATATCCTCTAAAATGCCGAGCTCCTCATCTAATACTTTTATTAATCTATTGAGCTGTTTTTTCGTTTCTGCAAGGCAGTTTTCGCATATGAACTGATATTGTTCTGTGTCGCTGCCGCAGCTTGCACATTTTTTGGCAGTGCCTTTTCCATAGCTTTTGCAATTCTTGCAATACCAAAAATCATGCTTTTCCCTGCAATCAAGCTCAAGCTCATCGGCATCAAATTCATAAATTAGGTCAGCACCTAAAAACGACTTTTTTTCCATAGGCCTTGCGCTAGGATCTTTATAGTATGCAGCAGAGTAAGAGATATAGAGCGGTGCTTCGCTTTTCAAAAATCTATTAAGCTCAGCTGTGCTGCTAAAGCTCATGTGCCTTTTAACAATCTTTTTACCCCAATCACCTATGCCAAATTCCCTGCTTTCGATAGAAGGTACGCTAGCAATGCGGTGCTTAGCGTAGTATTCCTTAAATTTTCTCCTTATAAACTCTTGCTCATTCACGCTTTTTCACCCTGCTTTGGGATTTTGTAAGCTGCCTTCTATAGTACTGTATAGGATTTCGTACATTACAGTTAGCTATACAAAGCCCATAGCTTTTCATCTTTTTGCAGGACGCAGGCGCATAGTTCTTTCCAGATTTTGCATGAACAATTCTGGCTACCTGATAGCGAGTTATCTTTTCGTTATAATTTGGTGCATGTGTAAATGCTTCAATGATTTTTTCCTCAGGCACATTTATTGCATTGAGGAATGTCGCTAACACAAACCTTGCCATATGAGGAATGTTTTTGCCTGCTAGCAACTCTGAATATATTTTCTCTATGCACGGTGGCAAATAAGCTAAATTTGCTTTTATGCGCAGAGTTTTTTTGGCAAAACTTGTTGCTTGCGTCAAGGTTTCAAAAGCGAGTTCTTTTAGCTTTTTAGGCAAGCCCTCAGTATTGACCGGCATATTTTCCTTTGCGACCTGCGCTGCAAAGCCAGCAACAAATTTTCTGAAGCGATTCTCATTTAGAAAAACTTGCCCTTTAGAAACGCTTTGATTTACAAGTTTTAGCGTATTTTCTTTTGCCTCGCACTTTAAAAAATCCAGGATTGGCACAGCCAACATGCCATTGGAATCTATCCTGAAGGAAATACCAAGATCTGCTGCAAGCTTATCCCAATCCTCAAAACTACTCATATGGTTTAGAGAGGTTTTGTAGATAGCGTCCGAGAAGTATTCGTAGTATTTAATATTATCCAGAAAGGAAAGCATTATTCTTACAAGAGGATATGCAAGAACCTCTACCAAAAGATCGTCTTGGTAAGGGGTAAGAAAAGTAGGATATGGCTCGCGTTTTAATATTGCTAAAAGCTTATTTCTTGCATTATCCATGAGCTTTGAGTTTGCAACAACACTGTTCATATCTGGGTTTAGGGTTTTTACAATCCGCTTGGCTGTATTAGAAAAAGGATACCTGGCAGCAAAGCTTAGCTCCTCTATAGGAAAATCCGCCATAAAGAAGTTTGTTAGCGTTCTAATTTTAAACTCTTTGAGAGGAGAGTTCCGGTTTTATACACCTTCCTACAACAGGCGAAGTTCAGCCAACAGCTCCTTTGTGCTAAAAACCTTAACAGCAGACTGCTGTTTGAACCCTTTATCATTACTCCAAATAGGGATATGTTTAGCTAGAGCTAATGCAAGGAACGGCCAATCTTTTTCGTCTGTCAGCATTTCTAATGCCTGCTTTTTAAAGTTTACATATTCTTGGGCTGAAACAATAGTAACTTGTGAAAATATTATCGCAAGTGCAAGCCCAAATTCTTTCTCAGATTTGCCCATGCGCCTGGCAAATTCGGAGGAGTATTTTTCAATTTCTTCTAAGCAATGCTCTGGTACATACAATCTGAGCTTCTCAGAAAACAGCAATTGCTGGGTTGTCGATGGTTTAAGTAAAGCTGCAAGCAGTATGTTGGTGTCTACAACAAGTTCCATTGTCATTCCTTCTTCTCGTGCGCTTTTACAATTCCCTTCTTAATTTTTTTACCAAGTTCTTCTATGTCTTTCTTTGTTAACTTACTATCTTTTGTGAGAGCTTCCAATAATTTCAGTTTGTTGATCTTTTCAACGAATGCTTCTCTCGCAACCGCGCTCCAATTAATGATTTTAAATTTCTCCATCTCCTTTTTCAGCTCATCTGGGACAGAAAGTGTTATCGTAGCCATAATCACCACTCCGTTCTAATATTTAAATTATGTGCAAATATTTAAAGTAATTACTTACATTTAGCGGTGCGTTACACTGGCTTTTTAGTCCAAAGTCGAAAGTTATAGAAAAATTATGTTTTTAGAAAAATCAGTTCATAATATCATATGGGCTAGGTGAAACTGTATCTTTGCAGGGCCTATGTTGTAAGTTATTCTCATAGGCGCTTCGCTTTTAAGCTCAAGCAAGATGCGCTCGCCTGGCTCTGCCTCTTTTACAATATTCTCCAGAAAGTTGAGCGAATATTTGCTTACAACATTGTCCTTTGCTTTTATCTTTACAAGCTCGCTCTGGCTGGCTTCTGTTTTAAGGGTTCCTTCCGAGCCTCTTGCCTCTATAAAGAGTTTTGAACCCTCGATCCTAAAAACAACGCTGCTTCCAAACAGAGAAGCATCCTTTAAGGCCTCTTGCAATACGCGTGCCTCTATTTCTATGTTAGCATCGTAATCCTGCTCAGGGATCTCTGGCTCTTCCTCAAGAACATCGATTAGCGGAAGCATAAAGTTTCTGGTTAAGCTTCCTCTAAGTGTTATTCTTAAAAACGAGTCCTCGAGCTCCATCTCAAGCTGATCGTTGCTCGATGCCCTTCTTATAACCTTATTGAGCTCATCTATGTCAAGGCCTATAAGATTCGGCTCTATATCGAATTCATCGAAGAAGTCGTTAGCGGCATGGTAATTTACAAGCACTATTTGGCTTGGATCTATTGCACGGAAGAAAAGCCCTTTTTCATTGAAGCGAAAGTTTCCTTCTGAAATAAAATTAGAGATCGCACGAATAGCGCTCTGAAACGGCGCGATTCTACTTATCTTGATCATGAACCCACCTGAAAAGCTAATTAAATTAAATGCGGATAAGGATTTAAATTGTTTGCTCGCAAGCAGCTATTCTGCCTCTATTCTTGGAGCTAAATAATAAGTGACGCGAGCTTCGCCAATATTAAAATCTATCTTTACTGGAGCATCTGTGCGTAAATGTAAAGCGATAATATCATCGCTTGCAGGCGTTTTTAGCATATCCTTAAGGTAGTCCAGCGGAAACATTGCTTTGCATTCATTTTTTACCTCAAACTTCTTTATCACATCCTCTGTTTTGGGAGTTTCGCTATTAAGAGTGCCTTTGCTGCTGTTAGCTTTTACATAAAATACTTCTTTAGTACAGCCAAGGATAACATGCCCAGAAATCAGCTCAGCATCCTTTAAAGCTTCTTGAAGAACTGATGCTTCCAAAGCAATATCTGCTTCAAACTCAATCTTTGGATTCGGAATTTGCCCTTTTGAAACATCAATTAAAGGGATTGAAAAGCTCCTTGTAGATTTGCCCCTAAAGCTTATGGTAAGCGCTGTTTTTTCCGGATTTAGCTCTAAATGCAAAGCATCTTTGCTTTTGGCTCTTGCCATTATCTGCCTAAAATAATCCACATCTATTCCCAATGTAACTTCCTCAGAGACCTCAAATTCTTTGAAAGCCTTTTTTGGCATCTCAAAATCAACCATGGCTATTTGACTTGGATCTGTTGCTTTTAAAGTAAGACCGTTTTCATTAACTATAAATTCTGCCTCATCTATTAGTGCTGCTATTGCTTCTATGCTCTTTCTGAAAAGGGTTGCATCTTCAAAAGTAAGTTTCATGACCCATCACCAGTTAAGCTTGACCACAATTCTTTCACCTTCCTGAATAGATTAGCATCAAAATCTTTTAATTCTTGTGCAAGTTCAAACTGTAAGGTTAATGGCTTCAAATTTATTGGCTTAGCGAAAATCCTAAATATCTTGCCTTCCTTGAAGCCTCTCATCTCAGCGGTGCTATTAAATCTAATTATAGCTTCTCCTGTGCTGTCAGCAACCACTGCTGTTTTTTCAGCCCTGTTAACGGAAATTACGCTTACAACTATAGCTACTCTTGTCTCATTTCCTTTTATCTCTTTAATAAATCGCTCCTTTGCAGGAACCCTCTTCGGCTGCGTTTCCTCAAACTCTTCCATAAAGAATAAGAGGGAAAAGCTGTTTTTAAAAGGGAATGTAAGCAGATTGGATGAGCTAGCGAAGTTTGAGATATTCCATCTTTTTAAAGCCAAAAGCTTTTGCCACTATAACGAATGGGAAGAGCTCTATAAAAGTATTGTATTTAAGCACGGTTTTATTGTAAAAGCTCCTAAAGTATGCTATATTTTTCTCTATGACAGCTAAGCGAGTTGCAAACTCAAGGAAAAGCTTGCTTGCTTTTAGCTTAGGATACTGCTCAACCTTTGCAATAAGCTTAACGAGCTCCTTTTCTTTCTGGTCGTATTCTCTAATTTGTTCTAAAATGCCTAGCTTTTTAGTGGTTCTTAAAGCAGTGAGTCTTTTGAGAACCAGTTGTTCATAATTGGCATAGCCTTTTACCACGTTAGCGAGCATTGGAATTAGATTGTTTCTTTTCTTGAGTTCTATTGAGATTTGATGCAAGGCATTTTTGCATCTGTTTTGCAGCTCAACCATTCTGTTGTAAGTACCATAAACCATCCTAGCAAGAACAAGCAAAAGAGGAATAAAGAGCAAGGATAAAGGAAGTCCGATAGAATAGTGAGCAAACAAAAAAAGCGCAACTAAACCCAACATCAGCAAAAAATTTGACGTATAGAAGAAATTATCCCCTTTTGCAAAATCTTCCAAATAAGCTTCCTTTTTCTTTCGGCTTATTATTAACGGCGTACTTGCATGCTCCGCAAGGTACTTTTTTCCATCTTCTTCAAACACATAGCCGTTGACAAAAACATCAATGCCTTCAGGCAAAATATACTCAGAAACCCTAACGTTAGAATAAAGTCTTAATCCCAAAATTTTTGGTCCTGGTAAGCGCTTGCGATAACAAAGCTTAACAGCATCTATTTCGCTATTATCATAATCAGGATATTTGTCCCTCAAAGCTCCTTCTACAGCATATCCACTCAGATCAGAGTCAACATTGCGTAGGTTTATAAGAATCTCGCCAGAATCATCAACAACTTTAAAAGGTACATAGCACGCTTTATTTTCAACAACAACCCACGAGCCAGATTTGCCGTGCTGTCTATATTCTTCTTTAATATAATGATAAAAAACACAGGGCTTTTTTTCTAAAGGACTTACGAGAAGCTTGCCATCAACAGATTTTATCTTCCCATAAACCTGTGCTACCGTACCAGGCGTACAATACTTTACTGGAATTATCGGCTGCCTTGCGATCTTATAGATAAGCATATCTGTACTTGCCCACACACGCGAATAATGGAAGGTTCCGCCTATGAAAACAATTCCGAGAATTAAAAATATATAACCTAAAATCCCTCCTGGGAGCGTTATGCCTGGGTAAAAAACAAAAGATATAATGAGTATAAGAAATGAGGAGAAGATCATAGTAGCTAATGCTTTTGAGAAGCTTAATCTTTCCACCATGCATGCCACTTTCTATGAGCCTTTTAAGGAAGCCTACATTTCTTCATAAAATCTAAAGGGTGCGTTATAATACAAGGCAGATCATCCATCAAAAGAAGTTTTACATAGCCAAGCTTTGGTATTGCAAATATCACCTTGCCCTGAAGCTCTTCTATTGGAATTGCTCCGCTAGCCAAACCAGCTTCTTGATCTATAAGGGGGTTGTAAACGGAATCTCCTTTAGTCAGAACAAAAGCGCCATCTTTAGCATACAGCTTTACAACAACCCTATGAATAACTGGTATGCCTAAAGTATCAGAATTGTATACAACGATATCGTTTTCTTTACTTATATCTACACATCTATCTGCTGAAGGAAAGCATATCTGCTTACTTCGAAGCTTTGAGTAGGGAAGCATTCCTGCCTGCATGTATGGGATTAGTTCTCTGCATTCGAATGTCTTATCGCTTCCTTTCAGCTCGCAGTAGGTTATTGCATAATCGTAAAGATTCTTACTGCCTATTGCTACAGGCAGATTTACACTTGGAGCATTAAGCGATTCTGCATCTACGCCCTGCAATATCATTATATCTCCTCTATAAAAGGTTGGCTCCATAGAGCCGCTCATAACAACAACTGCAGGCGAAGCTGTGCCTAAAATAAATCCTGCAATAGTATAAATGAGCCATGCGGTAATAAAAGCGGTAAGTAAATAGATGGGCCAAGCCACAAGCTTATTATCTTGCTGCCCGATGCGCAAAAGCAAAATATCGGCATAAGTGAAAGGGTCCAGCCAACGCATCTTTTCTTTTGCTTTTTTTAGCATACCTCCAAACGCGCTATGCTTTTGTCTTCCGGGCCTTAGCTTATCTCTCTTTCCCACAAAAACACCATAGGAAAAAGTAATTAAAGAGATTCCGCTCTCAAGCACTTTTTAAAAATGCCTACTAAGCTACTGTCTTCTTTGTTTGCAGTATTGGTTTTATTATATTTAACGCGTTTTCACTTGCATTTAATATTTCAATCTCTATGGGTTTTCCATCTTTGTTGTAATGTGTTATAATGTCGCCCGCTTGCTCACCAAAATCTGGTTTTTCATCCGAGAGTGTTATTATAAGAATGTCTGTCTCCTTATCATACTTAAATTTCATATCTTTCCCTCCTCGCCCTATATACAGTAATTACAACAACTTCTTTATCTCTTTCCTCAAATATCACTCGCAATACATAACTATTAAGTCTTTTCTGTGCGATCTTCCTACCTGAATGGCCATCAAGCAAAACATTTAGTTCCTGCAATGCTTGCACAACTTCCCGCTTAGAGATTCCATATATTTTCATTCTTCTTTTCGCATGCTTTGTTATCCTTATTTTAGTAGCTGGCACAATGAACAAATGCAAGAAAATTCTTAAAATAAGTGGGATTAAGGCGTTGTGCTTCTGCCAAGAGTTATTGCACTAGCGATCAGGTGTGCCATTCTTACAGGTTCTGGTAGATTTGAGTGAATGGAAAATTTCTTTATAAGTGCTTTTGCTTCGCTAGCTTCTATGCCTGCACATTGGAAGAATATATGCTCCGCTTTATAAATCCTTCCAGCTTTTTTAATGAGCTCTTTTCTTAGATCCTTATCGGCAAAGCGTTCTAACGCTTTAAATATCTTCTCCATCTTGGGCATTTTTCGAAACACCACTATTACAGGCATCTCTAAAGCATTGCTTAAAGCATTTATATCCACAATGTTAAAGCCCGCAAAATTAATGCCATCCAGAAATACTACGCTTGCCTGCTTAATGAATTTTGAATCGTCTTTTTTCAGCATATTGAGTATGCGAGCTGTTGCATCAAGTGCATCAACCTCTATTTCGCTGCAGAGTATGCCTTCTAAACGACAATCAGCACGCAATAAAACAGCCACAAGCTTTGTTTTGCCCTTTCTCTTAGGCCTAAAATAACCATCATCTATGCCTATCGCACGGATATTTTCCTTTATATAGGACAAAACTATCACTTAAATGCTTCTTTAACCTTCTTCTTAAAATCTTCAAGATCTGCTATAATCTCCTTATTTACCTCAAGAAGCACTTTGGCTGGTTTTGCCCCTTTGGTTTTGAGAATGAATAAAGCATCCTTATCGAAAGGATGATTTAACTTATAGGACGCATACTCGACCTCTGGATGCTTAAGCAAATAATGCTTCAGCAGCTGAGCGAATGTATGTCTTTCGCCAATTAATTTGAATTCAACCATATTTTTTTCAGCACTCAAAACCTCTATTTGCATGCAAACACCTCTCAACATTAAAGGGAATCAAACCTTTAAAATGTATTCCGCACTTAGCTTGCGTTTCTCAACGCTTCCACAGCGCTTACACATAAGCTTTTGGTTTGTTAGGTACAGCGGTGCTCTGCAAACAGAGCAGTAAGCTTTTATTACGCCAAGCGAGGGCTTATTAGTGCGCAAATAAACGCCATAGGGCTTTATGGATTCTACCTCTGCGATTATAAAATCGCCTACCTTAAATTCCTCGTTTAAGTCCTTTATGAATCTTTCATCAACGTTTGATATGAAGAGTGTTGCAAAGAATTGTGTAAGTATGCGTTTTTCAGGACCTAAGCGCGCTTCTATAAGCTTAACAAGCACTCTCGATTTTCTAACAGCAAGCACTTGGGCTATTACCTTGCATCCCTCAGTAAAAGGCTTTGCTGTTTTCTCTGCAAGCACGCTTATCTCATGCTTTGCTTTATCATACTCTGCCCTGCCCAAAACGCTGGCATATATCCTCTCGTTTTCCTCAAATGTATTTTCGCTAGCTGCATATTCTTCCGCTATCGCTAATTCCTCCCCTGGAATCACAACCTTCTTCCGCATAGCATCGCCAAAAGCGTTTAAAAAGCAGTAGCACTAATTTATTTTTTAGACCTAAGAAATTAAATATTGCAAAGTTATTTAATAGTTGTTGGTGCCAGCATGGTTTTGGAATCGCTCGTAAGCGAAGCTCAGGCAATAAAAAAGCCCCAAATAATGCTATTTCTCGGCTTTGTGTTTAGCTGTGTTTCCATGTGGGTTGTTAGCTTTTTCTTTCAAACAAACGTAAGCTTTCTTGCGATAGCATTCATAACCATAGCTTCCGCGCCTATAATCCACGGCATATTTATAAGGGAGGAGGAAAGCGAAGCAGCAATACCTTTGATGAGCAAAAGCTTTATCGAGAGAAACTTTGAGCTTATAAGCGTTTATGCTTGCTTTACTTTGGGGGTCATAATAAGCTATGCTCTTATGTATGTTGTAATGCCTGCTGAACAAACAAAGTTTTGTATTAGCGTAGCATGCATAGATGTGCCTGCAAAACAAAAATTGTTTGCAGAGCAGGAAAACACGCTAGCGTATATAGCAAAGGTGGCAAAAGGCAAAACCGCAAAGGTTGTTGAGCTAACGCCTGCAAAGCTCAATGAGTTCTTCTATTGGTTTGAGCTTATATTAGTAAACAATGCTAATGTTTTGTTTATAGCCGTGCTTTTTTCCTTCCTATTCGGAGCTGGCGCTATCTTTCTGATATCGTGGAATGCAAGCGTTGTCGGGGTTTGGATAGGTAAAAGCATACTTGCATCAGATCACCTAAAGTTTTTGGGCCTTCTTCCGCACGGCATACCTGAATTTATAGGATATTTTTTAGGGGCGATCTCAGGCGGTCTTATATCAGTGGCAATAAGTAAAAGGAGGCATTTCACACACGAAATCGAGCGTATAGCAGCTGATTCATTTCTGTTGCTTGCAGCAGCTTTTATTTCCCTAATATTTGGAGCTGCTATAGAAGCAAGCGCAAAAACTGGCTTAACATCGCTAGGACTTACAATTTCTATTTTTTACATTGCAATCCTCGGTGCATTAGCAATAAAAATCGAATAACTACTTGGTGCTTTTAGCTTCTTTGCCAGAGCTTATATCTAGGGCTTTCTTTATTAAAGGAAGCAGCTTTTCTATCTCGCTTGATGAAAGCCGCTCACTTAAGGATTGTGCCAAAGAAGTAAATGGAAGTGGGAATATTATCTTAGTGCTTTTGCCGTCCGACATCTTTTCGAGAGCTTTTATATAGTAATAGTTTAGCGCTCTATCGCTTAAATCGCCAGCGGCTTCTTTGACAGCGTTTATCTCTATCTTCTGCGCTTCCGCACGCTCTAAGCGAGCAAGCTTTTCTTGAACAGCTGCTTTTTGTCTGTGCATAGCATTAAGCACGACTTCTGGCAGATCAACATCCTTTATCTGTACTGCGGTAACATGCAAACCCCATTTCTCAGCAACAGGAGCTAAATGAGCATAAAGCTGCTCGTTTATCTTATCTATATTTGCTATAACTTCTTCCGCTGTCATTCCGCCAACTATGTCACGAAGCAAAGAAACAACAAAGGTTTTTGATGCCTCTTCAAAGTTTTCGACCTCAAGCACCGAACGGGCAACGCTTTCTTCATCCTTCTTAACTCTTAAATAAATCACGGCATCTATCTTAAGCTGTATCGAATCCTTTGTAATAACGTCCTGCTTCTCAACATCGAGCGTTTTTACCCTTAAGTCAACTTTAGTGTATGACTCTATGAAAGGTAGCACTATGGTCCAACCAGGGCCACCTATGCGATTGAATTTTCCAAACCTAAAAATAACGGCTCGCTCATAGTCCTTAAGCTTTATAAGTACTGGTGTTTTAGATGCGCGCAAAATAAAAACAAAAAAAGCAATCAATGCGATAAACCAAAATATTTCGCTTAGAAGCAGCGCTACAACTAGCTCGCGGTATAGGTACAGAAGAAAAAGAGCTCCTATTATAAGAAGCAAAACCTCTGCAGAGGGTTTCTTGAATTTTTTCTTTATTTCCTCATATAGCATTAGGTTCACTCTTAGGCGTAGAAATAAATATATGTGCCAACCATAAATATATGGGCGTATGAAAGTTTAAATAATTAACCAGAGCAAATTAATTAGTTAAAAGTGGTAGGAATGCGGAAAGAAGCCAAAAGGAGCGGAAATAAGCAAAGGGTTACGCTCATCGTTTGCGTTGATAGAGACAACGATCTCGGAAGAAAAGCTAAGATTGAAGGACCCATAATAGGCAGAGATAAAAATATTAAAGCTGCAGAAAAACTTGCTTTAGCGGATCCTACAGAAAGCGACGCCAACTGCCTCTTTGCCGCTGTGAAAAAGTACGATGAGCTCAAAGACAGGATTCAAAACCTTGAGATTGTTACGCTAACGGGCCATGGAAAAGCTGGTTTTAAATCAGACCAGAAGATAAACGAACAGCTAGATATGCTAGAAAAGAAGTACAAAATAGACGGTTTTATTTTAGTTACTGACGGTGCTGAAGACGATCAAGTATTGCCTATACTTCAATCCAGAGCCAAGATACTGTCTAAGGAGGTTATTATTGTTAGGCAAGCAAAGCCTGTTGAGTCAATGTATTACACCATTCGAGATGCTTTAAAAGACCCTTATCTTGCTAGAATTGTCTTTGGCATTCCGGGAGCCATAGCGCTTTTCTATGCTTTAACTCAGCTCTTTAATATGCAGAGCCTCTTTATTCAAGGAATCTCTTTCATAGTTGGGTTTTATTTGCTTATGAAGGGTCTCGGGATAGAGCTGAAGATGCACGCTGCTTACGAAAAAACGCTAAGCATGATCTCGCCACAAAGAGCATCTTTTCCGATATACGTTGGCTCTATGTTCCTTCTCATCTTTGGTCTTTATACTGGCTTTCAGAATGCGTTCTTTGGCGCTGCGGAGCAAAACGCATTAACCACTTATATAAGGGCTTTGCAATCAACCTACTTATTCATTGCTATGGCTGCTATCCTAGTATTTGTCGGTAGGATTGCTGATTCACTGCAGATAAAGAAAGCCATTCTGTTAAGGAAGTACGCTCTCTATGCTATCTCAACGCTTACTATATGGATAATACTTGATTCAGCAACACTTGTTTTCTTAAGGGAAGCAGACCTAAACTTCTTCCTCTTCTCAGTACTTATTTCATTTGCCATACTGCTCATCGCATTTAAGATCTTTGATGCTTTGGATATAACAAGGAAGGCAACTAAGCTCCTCATAGGATTACCTGTGTACAGTGCAAGTGGTCAATGGCTTGGAAAAGTAGTTGCTATAGACAGGCATAAAAATCTCATAATGTTTTCAAAGGACAATACTGAGGATGTGAATAAAGAAAGTAAATTCAAGCTTGTTGGAAACAGGGTTGTTATAGCAAGCTAAGCTACCGCTTTACTAATAACGCCTTTTGGCAGAGAAGGTAGCGTTGCTATTATTTTTCTTAAGGATTTCATAAGAATGCTTTTTCTTCTGTTTTTAACTAACGCGTGCTCTAAAACCTCGCTTAGAGTAGTAACTGGTATAACTTTTATCTTCTTCAGCTCCTTCTTTGGAATAACTATATCATCAAGATTTGCTTTAGGAATTATTACCTCTTTGAAGCCTGCCTTTATTGCAGCTTCGACCTTTGCTGTTATGCCGCCTACTGGCAGAACCTCGCCTCTAACAGAAAGCGAGCCGGTCATAGCCATCGATTGTTTTACTGGAATTCCTTCCAAGGCGGAGATTACTGCTGTTGCAACGCTAACGCTTGCGGAATCGCCTTCTACGCCTTCATAGGTCTGTAAGAACTGTATGTGTAAGTCATGCTTGCTTATATCCTTTCCACTTATCTTCTTTATAATTGCAGAAACGTTCTGAACAGCTTCTTTTGCTATTTCCCCAAGTTTGCCTGTAGCTATAATCTTCCCCTCGGCTCTTGAAGCTGCTGGTGCAATTTCTGCTTCTATAGGCAAAACTAAGCCTGCTGATCCATCTGGGCTTACAGCCAAGCCGTTTACTCTGCCGACAGCAGAGCCTTCGGTAAGGTAAACCTCATAATCCTTCCTTAGTTCAATGAGTTTTGCCATCATCTGCTGCTCTAATGTAAGAGCCGAATGCTTTGCTTCAATAACATCCTCTCTTGTTACAATATTTTTTCCTTTACTTCTTGCAATATCGCCGGCTGCCCTTATCAAGCCACCTAAATCACGAAGCTTTAGGGTTAAGCGATTCTTTCTTTGCGCTCGTTTTTTCGCTTCAAGGATTATTTCCTCTACAGCTTCTCTATCGAAGTGTGGAATCTTACCATCTTTTTTAACCTCCTGAGCGACAAATTGCACAAGCTTTGCTCTGTTTTCCGGTGTATCAGGCATATCCATATTCATATATATCTCATATCCGTAGCCCCTAATCCTTGAGCGCAAGGCAGGGTGCACTTTTGCAAGATCTTCATAGTTGCCAGCAGCAACCAACACAAAGTCGCAAGGAACAGGATCTGTCCTCACCATTGAGCCAGAGCTTAGTTCGCTTTGCCCAGTTATAGCATATTTTTTCTCCTGCAAAGCCGTTAGCAATTCTTGCTGTGATTTAGGTGTTAAGGAGGCGATCTCATCTATAAAGAGCACGCCTTTATGTACGCGATGGATCATTCCTGGTTCGACTCGTAAATGCGGTGGTGTTCCCAAGCCACCGCTTTGCAGAGGATCGTGCCTAACATCGCCAAGTAAAGCGCCAGCTTTTGCACCTGTAGCTTCTATAAAAGGCGCTGTCTTTCTTCCGGAATTATCTACTAGGAGCTTTGGTGTCTTTATTGATTCTCTCGGCTTAACCTGAACACTTAAAGCAGAGGCAACAAAAACAAAGCCGCCTAAGATTAAAGTTGCCGCATAGATTATATCGTTTATCCAGCCAATACGCCATATAACAAAGGTGGATATAAACCAGAGCAAGGGCAATATCATTGCAAGCATTCTTACGCTCTGGTCCTCTCGCATCGCTTCAAGCCTGGCTTCATGAACTATGCGCTTACCTTCACCAGCTGGCACAACCTTTATTTTTGGGTTGTTTGGATCTATGGGGTTTGGATAAACCAAAATATCTTGAAGCTGCTCAACAGGCATTATCTCTGCCATTGCTTGCGCCAGCATGCTCTTGCCTGTTCCAGGCAGGCCTATAAGCAAAACGTTACGCCTTTGCATTGCGGCTTTTTTAATTAGCTCCACAGCTCTGTCTTGGCCTATAACCTGATCTATAAGTTTTTCAGGAACAGGAACATCAGCTGTTGTTTTAAACTCGAGTGGGATAGAAATGCTCATATAACAAAACTAAAACAAATCAATTTAAAAAATCGATTATAGAGGTTTGGCTATTGCCTTCTCAACATGCTTTTGCTTTTCCTCTCAAGCTTTGCTAATGCTTCTCTTGCAGCTTTTCTAAGCATCGGGTTTTCTCTCGGGTTTTCGGCTATCATTCTAAGAAGCTTTCTTGAACGCAAAGAAGGCCAATTGATCAATGCTTCTGCGCAAGCGATTCTAACGGTTAATGACTCTTTAGTATCCGCAAGAAGCTTTCTTAAAAGAGAGCCCTCATTCCTGGTTGAACCCTTTCCAAGCTCGCGAACCATTTGGGCTCTAACTGTTGCAGGAATATCCTTCACAAGAATCAGGTTTCTGAAAAGTCCGTAAGCTTTGCCCGGATACCTTAAAGCAAGAACGCTTACGGCCTTTATTCTATCAGCGGTTGTTAAGCGAGCATCCCTCAGCAAGCGTACAAGCACATCAAGAACTGCTTTACTATGCATGGTCATTAGCAATCTGAAAAACGTTTCTCTGGCCCTTGGATCCCTCAGCAAGCGTGTTCTTTTATCCAAATATTCCAAGCTTTCCGCTATTCTGCGCCTCTTAGCATGAGGCATGTTTTCTATTATTCTTCTTAGCAAATTTGGTCTTTTCAACCCGCATCACCACGCTGCTTAAGAAAAACCTTTAATAACAATAAGCTGTTGCTCTTAATAAAACTTTTGTTGTTATGATTGTTCTATGGAGCTAAAGCTTTACTTCCTCGGCTCGAGCTGTTCGGCACCAACAAAGGAACGTAACCTTACAAGTATAGCGTTGCAGTTTAAGGGCAATGTTTTTCTTTTCGACTGTGCGGAAGGGACGCAGCAGCAGATGATGAGAGCCGATATAAGCTATATGAAGATTGACAGCATCTTCTTCAGCCATTTTCATGCAGACCATTTTTTGGGCCTGCCTGGGCTGCTTGCGACTATGAATATGTATGAACGCGACTCTTTGCTTAGAATCTTTGGGCCCAGAAGAGTTGAAGAAAAAGTCAAGCTTGCTTTAAAGATCGCAGGCCTAAAGCCGCTATTCGATATAGAATGCATAGAGCTAAAAGAAGGAATCGTGCTTAAGGAGAAAGGATTTTATATAAAGGCGTTTAAGCTAGAGCACAACACAGAATGTTTTGGTTTTACCTTCAAGGAAGAGGATAAGCTTGGCAAATTTATGCGCGAAAAAGCGATAGCTTTAGGCGTACCAGTAGGACCTCTCTTCTCAAAACTTCAGCAAGGAAAGGCTGTGCATATAGGTAAGCGTATTATAAAGCCCGAGCAAGTGCTTGACTACGATAAAGGGCGAAGAGGCAGAAAAATAAGCATAGTGCTTGACACAAGGCCGAGTGAAAAGTATATTAAGCACATCAAGCATAGCGATGTGCTTGTGCATGAAGCTGTGTTTGCCAGCGACCTTATGGAACGTGCTATAGAAACCTTCCACAGCACAGCCAAAGAGGCAGCTGAGATTGCAAAAAAGGCAGAATGCAAAAAGCTCTATTTAACCCATTTTTCTACGCGTTACAAAAATCTTGGAAAACTGCTCAGCGAAGCTAGAGAGGTGTTCCAAAACACTTATATCGCAAAAGATTTGCTAGTAGAAAGCTTGCCATTAAATCCTGAGGAGAGGATTGTTGGAAGATGAAAAGCGTTGCTGTTGTTCTGGCTGGTGGAAAAGGAGTAAGGATGCTTCCTCTCACCAGAGATAGACCAAAAGCGATGGTTATATTCAATAACAAGCCCTTACTTGAATGGATTCTTCTGGAGCTAAGCAAAGCTTGCATAAAAAAGGTTATTCTTGTTGTTGGTTATAAGAAAGAGAAAATAATTGAGTATTTTGGCAAAAGTTTTGCTAACGTGAGCATAGATTATGTTGTACAAGAAAAGCCGCTCGGCACAGGGCATGCGCTTCTTCAAGCCAAACAAGCAATCGCAAAACATTCTGCAAAACAGTTTCTTGTATGTTACGGCGATGTTATAGCAAGCTGTAAGGAGTTAAAAAAGATTATGGAAGCTAAGCAAGAAAATGTTATTGCTTTACGCTATGAAGAAAGACCAGAAAGATTTGGCGTTGTTGAGGTGAAAAATGGCAAAGTGATGAACATTGTTGAAAAACCAAAACGCATAGAGAAACCAGCTCTAATAAATGCCGGTCTCTACAAGCTTAGCCAAGATGTATTTACTATTATTGAAAAATTAGAGCCGAGCGAACGAGGCGAAATTGAACTAACGGATGCTTTAAAGAAACTCATAGAAAATGGAAAATTAGCATATGTTATAGTAGAAGATGTGCTGGATATTGGCACAATTAACGACTTGGTAAGGTTATCGAAAACAAAAGCTAAATTTTTATTCTAGCCCCCGGCTTAAGAACAGCAACTTTGGTTGCTACAATGCTGTCTTCAATCTTTTCTCTGAATTCTAAAGGAGATGCTTTGATCATATCAAACGTGTTGTAATGCATTGGCACAACTACCTTTGGACTAATGCTTTTAACAACCTTTACAGCATCCGTTACATCCATTGTTGTTGCCCCGCCGATAGGAACCATAAGAACATCGGCTTTAAGCTTGTTGAATGAATCCATTAGGAAAGTATCTCCCAAATGCACGAAAGAAGTATTGTTGTACTTTATTTTGAAGCCCAAGGGATAAAATGAGGTTGGATGGTGCACTGGAAAAGCCTCTACTGAAATGCCCCTCAGGCATGCTCTCTTGTTTATTGCTATTGCATACTTGTTTGAGCGCTTTATGTTGAGCTGCGACAAAATATGATCATGCGCTACTACGCATGCGTTATCTCTTGCAACTATTTCCTCTATAAGCTTTTTATCAAAATGGTCAAAGTGCTCATGAGAGATTAGGATTATATCTATGTTTTTGAGGTACTTCTTTCCGCTAGAATTCATCAGCTTTGGTTTTACGTTAACTTCTTTCGGTATGTTTAAAAAAGGGTCTATAAGCACGTTACATGCTGGCAGAGAAAGCAGAAAGAAAGAGTGGTGGATATAGCGCAAGAAGGCCATACCTTATCCCAATTATAAATATGCTCAAAAAGAGTTTTAAATGATGCCACAAAATCCCTTATAGAAAAAATTAAGTAAAGTAGTGCGCAAAAATATTATGGTGCTTAACATGAGAAAGCTCTTTTTTCTTGCGCTTGTTTTGCTCATGCCAGGCTTGTGCTTTGCATTGCGATATTCTTTAGGTCATCATTACATCACTATAGAAATTGATGACAAGGGCTATGCGAAGGTTACTGAGCGCTATTACTTAGCGTTCAAAACACAGCAAGATATAGAGGAGTTTGCGCAAAAAAAGACCGACCTTGGTGTAAACATAGATGCTTGGAGCAGATTCAATCCTGCCTTTGGCATTCATGTAGGAAGCAAGGATAAGCTCAAACCACAGACACTAAATATTTCTTTAACCACAGCAAAAGATAATTATCTTGAAATAAGCTATGAAATAGATAGGCCTATTGTTAGAGTCATAAAGGAAGAAAGTAGAATGATTGTTTATGAACTGAATAAATGGGTTCTTAGCTCCTTTGTCGAGGGAACAGATTACGTTATTCCCGAGGGGACCTTTATTACATTTATTTTACCTAAGGAAAGCACCGTGCTTGAAGAAGGGGAGCTGTTTAATTATGCAGAAGTTTATAAGGATGTAAAACCAAAGGTAATGGTAAGAGGTTTTTTGGCTATAGGAAGCTTTAACCTTCGCTACATATACTGGAAAGGCATAGCTCCAAAATTCAGTATATCCTTCCTGTTAAAGCAGATTATAGAAGGTGCTGATACAAATACAATTGCGGCTTCGTTAGCAATAGTTTTTATTATTGGCATATTCGTATACTTCAACAGGAAAAAGCTTAGCGAAAAGGTTACAAACTTTGTTGTGAGAAACACCGAGCTCAGCGAAGAAGAAGAGCTTAAAGGTTTTTAGTGCTTTTTTCTATAATTCTTTTTGTTCTCAGCTCGACGCCACAATCAGGACACTCTTTAACAGAACTGCCTGCCGCATACTCTTTCTTGCACACGGGACAAAAACGCACAAACGATATTATATTCTTTATCTTTCCCTGCATAACAGAAGCAAAAGGGATTGCTAGCATCGCGAGAAAATTCTGAATTGAATAGTCATCTGTTATCACTAGAAATTCCTTATTTTGCTCCTTAAATTGCATCGCTAGCGCTAACGTGCTTATGTCTGCTTTACTCATTTTAGTGAAGCCTTTGCTTCTAACAAGCTTTTTTGCTCTGTTTAAGTATTTATGTTTTGGTCTGTAAACCCTTAGAAGCTTGCGCTTTAATGCATTCTCAACTAAAGCTCTTGTTTCCATGCTTCTGAATTCTTCAAGAACTTCATAGGTGCAAGCATACCTTTCACTTTCTTCAAAGGTAAAAGCCGGTTGATTTATTAGTGCAGATGCATCAAGCAGTATCAGCATAAAAAACTATCGAAGAGTTTCCTTAAAATTTATAACCCTCAATTTTTACATATAAGGTTTGAGGTGCTCGCATGCACATAGAGGAGATCGCAAAAACGCTAAGCGAGATCGAGGTAAAAACACTTAACGCTTTAAGCTCTGGTGCAAAACTTTCTGAAAACGAGATAGCTGTAAAAGCGGCAATTCCTATAGATTCTGTAAGGCGCGCATTAGCTTGGTTAAAAGAAAAAAACTTAGCAGATGTTTCGCAAAAGGAAGTATGTTTTTATGAGTTAACTGAAAAAGGCAGGCAGGTAGTTGAGCAAGGTCTGCCAGAGGAGCGCTTTATTCTCACTCTTAAAAAACTTGGCAATAAAGCCAGTGTTAAGGAGCTACTTAAAGAAAGCTCCTTAAGCAGGGAGGAATTCAACATCGCTTTTGGAAAAGCAAAACGTTACAATTGGGTTGTTTTTAATGAAAATAATGAATTGGAGCTTACAGGACTTGAAGCTGATTTGTTAGCGAAAAAACTTCCTGAACAAAAGCTCTTGGAAAAAATAAGAGCCAATGAGCTTGCAAGTATTGAGCAAAGTAAAGCGCTTAGCGAATTCTTGAAGCGCGGGCTTCTTGAAAAAAGAAGTAGAATAGTGTTAGAAGCGCAAATAAATGAGAATGGAAAGCGTGCTTTAGCTATAGCTTCTAAGAGCAAAGAGCGTTTCTATAATTTGCAAGCAGAGGTTGAACCCCTCTATATAGGAAAGAAACAACCATATGCTAGATTCCTAGATGAGATAAGGAGAAAGCTTATTGTTATGGGATTCAAGGAGATGAAAAGTCCGCTAATAGTGCAGGAGTTTTATAATTTCGATGTGTTGTATCAGCCGCAAGATCATCCCGCAAGAGAATGGGCGAGCACATTTAGGCTAAAGAATCCTCGCTATGGAAAGCTTCCAGATAAAAAGATAGTCAACGCTGTTAAAGCCGCTCACGAGCATGGCGCGAACACAGGAAGCACTGGTTGGCGCTACAAATGGAGCATTGAAAAAGCTATGCGCTTAATGCCATGTGCCCACGGCACAGCGCATAGCGCAAGACAGCTTGTTGAAGGGATTGAAATTCCTGGAAAATATTTTTCCCTTGCAAGGTGTTATAGACCAGATAAACCTGATAAAACGCATTTGATGGAATTCAACCAGCTTGAAGGGATTATAGCCGCCGATCTGAATTTCAAACACCTATTAGGAATTCTTAAACAATTTGCTGAAGAAATAGCAAACGCTAAAAAGGTTAAGTTTTATCCGGACTATTATCCATTTACTGAGCCTTCTGTACAACTTTCAGCGAAGCATCCTGAGCTTGGTTGGATCGAGTTTGGGGGAGCTGGCTTGTTTAGACCTGAAATTCTTGAGCCTTTAGGCATAAAATGCAATGTTCTTGCATGGGGTCTTGGCATAGATCGCTTGGCAATGTTTAAGCTTGGCATAGAAGACATGCGTGAGTTATTCAGCAGCAATTTAGCATGGCTTAGGAAAGAACCTATTGCGGTGCTTTAAAATGCCAACTATAGAGATAAGTAAAAAAGATCTTGAAACATTGCTGGGAAAAAAGCTTAGCGACACTGAGCTTAGAGAAAAGGCTGCTTTGTTTGTTAAGGGAGAGATAGAGGAACTTGAAGGGGATAGAATAAAGATAGAGCTTAAGGACACAACAAGGCCCGATCTCTGGAGTGTTGAAGGATTAGCTAGAGAGCTAGCCGGATTATATGGAATAAAGAGAGGTCTTCCCAAATTTAAAGTTTATAAAAGCAATGTTAAAGTGCGCGTTGATCCTAAATTGAAAGATATAAGACCTAAAGGCGCTTATGCTATAGCAAAAGGTGTTAAAGTAAGTGAGCATTTCTTGGTTCAGCTTATTCAGCTTCAGGAAAAGTTATGCGAAACGTTTGGAAGAAAACGAAAGGAAGTAGCAATAGGCATATTCGATTATGACAAGGTTGAAGGAAACTTACGCTATTATGCAGCTAGCCCAGATACGCGCTTTGTTCCGCTAGGGTTTACAACTGAATTGAGCTTGCAGGAAATACTCGAACAGCATCCTAAAGGAATAGAGTATCGCAAGTTATTAGAGGGCAAACGCCTTTATCCTCTGTTGGTTGACGAGCGCGATGAAGTGCTATCTATGCCACCAATAATAAACTCTGAGTATTCTGGTAAGGTGACAACAGAGACACGGAATCTTTTCATAGATGTTACTGGCTTTAATCAGGAAACTATTAACATAGCCCTGGAAATAGTTTGTGCTGCTTTACACGATCGTGGTGCAAGAATAGAGAGCGTAACCGTTGATTATGGAAAGGAAAAGATAGTAACGCCTACGTTTAAAGCAAAAAGCATAAAAGTGCCTCTAGCTCTTATCGAGAAAACGTTAGGTGAAGCCATACCTAAAGGAAAACTCAAGAAATATATTGAAATGAAACGCATGTGTTGCAAGTTTTCGAAGAAGCACTTAACAGTGCAATATCCTTCTTACAGAGCCGATGTGATGCATCCGATAGATATAGTGGAGGATATACTTATAGCAATGGATTATAATTCCCTGCAGCCTGAACCTGTTGTGCTTGCTTGCGAAGGCTCTGAGCTTGAAGAACGCAAGCTAATAGATGCTGTTAGGGAAATATGCATAGGAATGCAGCTACAAGAAGTGCTTACGCTTACATTAACATCTAAAAAGAAACAGCAAGAAAAAATGTTGCTAAGTAGCGAAGAATTTGTGGAGCTTGAAAATCCACTATCGAACGAGTTCGCTGTATTTAGGAAAAGCATTATTCCTGAGCTTCTGGACTTTTTGGCAAAAAATAAGCATTGTGCTTATCCACAACAAATATTTGAGGTAGGAAAGGTCTTGCATCTGAACGAAAATAGCGAAACTGGAGTAGAGGAAAAGAATGTCGTTTGTATAGCGCTTAGCGGTAAAGAAGCAAACTTCAACGAGATAAAGAGATTCTTAGATGCTTTATGTTGTGCGCTCTCATGGAAATACGAGCTTAAAAGAGCTGAACATAAAGCTTTCAAAAAAGGCCTTTGCGCTGTGATCAAAGCAGGAGATAAGCAAGGCATTATTGGAGAAATTAGTAAAGATGTTTTGCAGAACTTTGGCTTAAAGATGCCCGTTGCTGTACTCGAGCTTGAGTTAAGCTAACTTTGTTTGCTTACCTGTTGCCTTCGGCTTGTGGCTTTCTTTCTTACCAGGTGTTTTTGCTTCCTTAGCAACTTTTTCTTTGACAGCTTCCATCTTAAGCGCTAGCAATTCCTTTTTGAGTTTCTCAGCTTCTTCTTTTATTTCACTAACTTGTTTATCTGAGGGCTTTCCTAACAAAAATGCTATCTCGTTCTCATCGAAATCGAAAAGGGCTGTGAAAGCTATCGCTTTTCCCTTATCTGAAAAAAGTGTTTGTATTAAGGGAAGCTCGTAAGCTGCTACGCTCCTTGCAGATTCGTTTATTCTTTTTCCTATTTTCTTACAAATGCTTTGCCTAATTGCTCTCGCTTGCATACTTGCGTGGAGCCTTTTAAGGATCGTAGGAAATTGGTATTTTACCCAGCCCTTATATTCTTTGCTTCTGCTTAAAACCGCGCAAGCAGTCATTAAATCGTAAGAATAGCGTCTTAAACCAAAGTATTGTCTTTTAGTTATGCGCCCTTCATACATATCTCCCCGAGAAATATAGTCAAAGGCCCTTGCAACATCTTCAGGATCGTATTGTAGAGGAATATTTTCCTCTATCCAAGCAAGAAGTAATTCATCATCTACCTCAGCTCTTGCTCTGGCTAAACGCACCTGCGCGAAACTTTTAGCACGCATTATTTGAGCCACAATCATAAATATGTTCTGCTCGCGTTCTCTATAGCTTAAGCTCTCCACATCGCTCACAGTTATTTTGCCTTTAGCAGCAAGTGTTTGCAAATCCAATATTGCTGCCCTAACATCTCCTTCAGAACGCTTAGCCAAGAGCTCTAAAGCGCCTTTCTCAAAGGAAACGTTTTCCTTTTCACATATCTCGCGTAAGCGCTTCGCTATAGAAAGAGCGTTTACTCTCTTCATCTGCAAGAGTTCGCAGTAAGGTCTTATTACCGCAAGCTTTTTGTCAGCATAAACATCGTTTGCGGTTAGAATTACAGGATTGTTTGTTTCCCTTAGAATCTTTGCAATTGCTTGCGCTCCGCCGCGGTCCTGGGCCTGTAAACCATCAACCTCATCAAGCAGGATTAAACGTTTTGTTCCAGAAAAGCTTGCTCCTTGCGATGCAGCACCTGCTAAGCGCTCAATAATATCTTTTGTGCGAAAATCGCTTGCGTTCATCTCAAAAACTTGCCAGTTCATCTCGCGAGCACAAAGTAAAGCAAGCGTAGTTTTTCCATTGCCAGCAGGCCCGTACAAAAGCAGTGGCTTTTGCTTTTTACCTTTTTGCCATGCTTCTGCCCATGCTTTTACTCTAACAACTACCTCTGGATTGCCAACAAATTCACGCCAGTGCTTTGGCGCATGCTTTTCTGTCCAGAGCTCGGGCATAAAAGAAAAAGAGATAAAAAAGGTTAAATTAGCTGTGGTTGTGGCATTATTAGATAACTGGCTGTTTTATCAGCATTTATCTTTTATTTTAGGAATAAGCAACTTGCAGTATGAACAAGGAAGCTGCGAGAAGTGCTGCTACAAGCAGCAATGCTTTTTCGTTATCACTAATGGCATCTATGCCCAAAAAAGTAGAAAAAAGCAATCTAGAATCGAATTCATCTAAAATTTTATGGGGGGAACAATTTACTTCTGCAAAAGTGCTTTTGTTCTTTTCGAACCTATACCCATTAACTTGTCCTCGATAGCTGACAGAAAGACCGCGTTCTGTTGGGGTTATACCAACTTTTGGAGGCGTTTCTATTGGGATAATCTTCCAAGTATCAGTACTTATAGGCCTAATCTCTTTATTTGCAAAATCCACAATACCAACCAGCTTATCATTTAGTTTAACCGATGCCCTTCCGCGCGAAATATCGGCACAAATCTTCTTCCCCGAACAGGTAAATAGTAGTTTCCCTTTTATTGTAGAAAGATACTTAGATGGGTTGTGGGTTTTGCCCCTAAGTACTACAAGCGCATTTGCAATAGGCCTATCAAAAAATGCCTTGCTATTTTTTTCGAAAGCGATTTTTGCTTCATTCTTTTCAAAAAGCTCAAAATAAATATCGGCTGCCTGCAGCCAGCCCGAAAACTCGAAATTGTACCATAAATTTGCTATATTTTCAAAAACATTCTTGAAATGTGGTTTTTTTAAATCCACTTTCTTATTATATTCTCTCTCTTTTTCTTCAATTGGTCTTGAAACAATGCCATATGTATTATAAAAAACCTTTGCGAAGATTGTTAACAAACCTATAAAAAACAGAGGTGCAAACAAAAAGTTAAAAATAACAAAAAGAAAATGAAATGGCACAAAAAAAGAATTACTAAAGGTATAAAGTAACAGATACGAACCAGAAGAAGATATCGATAATCCTCCAAAGAAAAAAGACAGTACAAACAAAAAGTATGGCTCAATATAAAACCCTTCCTTAAAGGTTAGAATGTTTGCAATTATAGAAACCGACAGGGACAAAACAGCAAACAACGCACAAAGCAAAAAAATGAAAAAATACATCATATAGCTCTCTGGGCTTAGAATAGGCTTAGATAAAGGAGGCTTTTTAATTGTTTCAACTTTCATATCTACAATGTCTGGTTTTGGAGCAAAAATAGAGAAAACAATAAGGACTATCAACAAAATGAGATCAAGCTTAAGAAAAATGCTTACTACTCTCTTTAAAGTTTTATTTCCTCGAAAAGCCATAATAAGGTTTGCAAACCCTTATTTATTAATTTTTGTTATTCAATTAGTAGGGTTTGCATGGAAATCGCTTTGGTTGGCGCACCGAACTCGGGCAAAAGCACATTCTTCAACTCTGCTACTTTAGGGAATGCTGAGGTAGGCAATAGGCCTTTTGTAACAATAAAACCAAATGAAGGTATTGCTTATGTTAAGGTTAGGTGTCCGCACAACGAACTCGGAAAGGAATGTAATCCTAAGCATGGCTACTGCAAAAATGGCTGGAGGTTTGTTCCTATCAAGCTATGGGATGTTGCTGGCTTAGTGCCGCAAGCGTGGCAGGGCAAAGGTTTGGGCAACCAATTTTTGAACGATATCATGCAAGCGCAGGCCTTAATACATGTTCTGGATGCTAGTGGCTCAACAGATACTGAAGGCAACGTTGTTGGCCCAGGCAACTTTGATCCAGAAATAACTGCAAACTTCTTAGAAAAAGAGATTGCTTATTGGATAAAGGGAATTATCGAGAGATCCCTGAAGGAAGTAAAACATGTAAGTTTTGAAGAATCTATAAAAGTGCTAGCCAAGCATCTAAGCGGGCTGGGCATAACACTGGAGCATGTAAAAGAAGTGATAAATAACAACGAAAACTTACAAACCAGGGCAAGCGAGTGGAACGCTGAACAGTTGCTCGAGTTTGCAGAATGTATCCGCGAAATAAGCAAGCCTATGATTATAGCAGCAAACAAAGCGGATCTAAGCACAGCAAAGCAAAATATTAAGAAACTCAAGGAGAAATTCTCCGAGAAAAAAATAATACCTGTTTCTGCCGAAGCTGAATTGGCATTACGAAAAGCGAGCGAAGCTGGTCTTATAGATTATATTCCAGGCGATTCTGACTTCAAAGAACTTAAAGAGATGTCCGCAGAGCAGAAAAAAGCTTTACAATATATACGTGAGCATGTGCTTAAAGAGTTTGGAAACACTGGTGTGCAACAAGCGCTAAACCATGTTGCTTTCGACTTACTTAACCTTATAGTTGTTTTCCCTGTTGAAGACCAAAACAAGTGGAGCGATTCCAAAGGCAATGTTTTGCCAGATGCATTTCTGCTTAAAAAAGGTTCAACTGCTCTAGATTTAGCATACAAAGTGCATACAGAAATCGCTGAACACTTTGTAGCTGCTATCGACTGCAGAACAGGGCAAAAGATAGGGAAAGACACAGAGCTTAAGCATATGGATGTTATAAAGATTATTACTCGTTAGTCTCGCTTTTTGCTTCCTTAACGAGCCCTTCCTCTATAAGCTTGCTTATCTTCTTCATCTCTTTATCCTTGTTTTTAAGTTTGTGCAGGGAGTAGAAATAAGCGTTTAGTATTGAGTCCAGCGTTAAGTTTCGCTTAAAGCCTACTCGCGCGATTTCCTCAAAATAAAGCTTTACTATTCGCAAAGCAATCTCTTCATCAGGAATTTGAAATCTTTTATTTGGAATGAAAACCACCTCCTTGGCTATCTTCAAACATCCTTTCTATAGCGTCCTTTGGCTGCTTTAATCTTATTTCTCTTGTTCTGCCTCTAATTCCTTTCGATACATCGCTTAGTTCTATTAGATTGAGTTCAGCTAGCCGATTGAGCTTTTTGCGAAAGCTCCTTTCAGTTATTGGTTGCTTTACTTGCTTGCAATACAGCTCGTAGAGCTTTCCTGAAAAGAGAGGTTCATGTCTGCATAAAATTGCAAGTATCTGCTTCTCATGTGGATCAAGGAAAGGTTCCGCTTTCTGCAAAGCCCTGGGCTTTATCTGCTCAAACGCTTTTCTTAAGTGAGCTAGGGTTACCTTGCTTGCGTTTTCGTTTTCGGCTATGCGACCAGCGATAAGCAGGGATTCTATTGCTATGCGAGCATCGCCTTTATGCTTTGCGGCATAAGCGGCTGCAACGTTTATAACCTCTTTATCCAGAGCGTTCTCAAAGAAGGCATATTTGGCACGCTCTTTTAGGATTTGTTTAAGCTGCATTGGCGTATAAGGTTCGAAAAGTATCTCTTTACTTAGCAAGGAGCTTCTTACGCGAGAATCAAGCATCGCTAGCAATTCGGCGTTGTTAGATATCATGATTATGCCTATATATGCTTGCTGATGCTCCACAATCCTCAGCAAATCATAGAGAAGCAGAGAAATGTTTCTGTTACTTACAAGCTGGTCAACTTCATCTAAAACGACTATTGGAACAACGCTGGTTCTTTTAAGTGCGCTAAGCAATTCAGCATACACTTCATCTGTAGCTATGCCGCGCCTCGGCACGGCTCTGCCAAGAGCTAAGCAAAGTTTGTTTAGTATCGCGTTGCGTGTGTTGTATTCGAAGCAGTTTATATAGATTCCTTTTGCTTTGGATGTGTACTCTTCAAGCTCTCGAAGCACATATTTTGCTGTTACTGTTTTGCCAGTTCCGCTTTCGCCATAAATAAAGAGATTTTGTGGTTTGCCGCCTCGCAAAGCTGGCTTCAACGCATAAGCTATTTCCTCTATTTGTGCCTCTCTGAAAGGAAGCTTTTCCGGAATATATTCCGGATACAAATAGCGCTCATCTTTGAATATATTGCTAGCACTTATCTTAGCAAAGATGTTTGTTGGCATAATAAAAGTGGATAGCGAACTATTTTAATTGATAAAGCATTTTTACCGGAAACGAGCTCTTTGGGGCTTTTTAAATATCCTCGTGACATAAAATTTCGAAGGTGGTTGGTATGCGCATCGTAAGGAAGGTTGAGTTCGAGGCAATGCCTCTGGAAAGATTGGAAATGGAAAAGAAAAGGATGTTTAAGCGCTTGCTTGCTGGTGAAGAAGCAAGGAAATACAGAAACCTGCTTTATGAGCTTTTAGGTGTGATAGAGTGGAAAAAGCGCTATGATCTAGAGATGGCATAACAAACTTTTACCGTGAAAAAGTTAATGAAAGTTATTTAAATTGATTCTCTTAGAGATATCTTTATGGGGGAAGAAAAGAAAGAGGAAAAAGCACCTAGCAACAGGATAGACGGCTTGCTCCAAAAATTGCTCGATAGAGTAAGCAAAGGAATAAGCACGTTTGTTGCTTCGATATTTTTTATCCTCACTATAGGCATCTTTATCGGCGTATACGTTGCTTCTAGAGAGCCGGAGTATATTTATATTGCTATAGGTACGCCTGCGGTGCTAGGGCTTGTTTCCTATTATAATCGCGATATAGCGGCTATCGTATTCTTCGTATTTTTGATATTCTTTTTCTTTATAGCTTAAGAGCTATTTTGCTAGCTTTAAAATCCTTTTTTAATAACTTCTCCGCTTTTTATTCTTAGGGCTGCTAAGAGAGTGGTTGGTTGAGAAAAGGCTTCTTTGTATTGGCTTTTGCTTTGGTTATTATAGCAACGCTTCTCCTTCTTACAGTAAAGCATATACTCATAAGCACCAGAATTCAGGAAGCAAGCATAAAAGCTCTAGAGCTAGAAAAAGCAAGCTTTGTAAGATTTCAAATGGAGGAGAATATCGCATATGTAATAAGAAGGTCGCTTGAAAAAGGTTTGGAAGAAGATATAGATTCTTTATTGCTGAACGAGATTATCTCGCTAAAAATCGAGCATCTAATGAAAAAGTTTTCTTCCAAAGAAAATGTAAATTTATACATAACAGATGGCTTGAACAAGGAGCCTTTAAAGGAGCTGTCTAAACTATCGCAAACAATAGTAGTAAAAGATCCTAAAACAGGAATTGGTCTTGCGGAATATACCTTTACAGGCGGCGTTATGAAGAACAAAAAGGTAGTTGCAGAAATAAAGGTCGGCAAGGCACTTGTGCTAATGGAGATAAGACCTGGGTATGCGATAAAGGTGGTTAAATGAAAGCACAAGCAAGCTTAGAGCTTATGTTAGCGCTAGCTAGCTTAATCACACTACTGACTTTTCTTACTAGCACAATTTTTCAAACAACAAACGCGCTAAATTCTGCACAACAAAAGATGCTTGCTTATCAAAAAGCCCAAAGCTGTGCGCTTGTTGCCAGCTCATTAGCAGCAAATCCAGAAGCAAGAATTAAGGAAGGGCTAGAATGCAAATACGCAAAAGGAATGATGGTGAAAGATTTTAACAACAGTTATGTAGCGTGCGATGTTATAGGTGAGCTTCATGTTGAGCAAAGAAAAGGAGCGCTTACGCTTATTGCATACGGTTCACATTACAGATAGGAAAGGTTTTATGTTTACTATTGATTTGCAAGTAGCGTTCTTATTAGTGCTATTTATGCTTTTCCTAAGCGTGCTAACAAGTTTTTATATGATTCAAAAAGAAAAAGAACTTCTCGAGGAATTTGAAAGGGAAAGAAATGCTATTATGCTTGCGGATTTCTTGGTGAAAAGAGGGCATGATCAAAACGGTCTAGCAAAGCTGGATACGGAAAGGAGCATAGTATTAGAAAACGAGATTGATGCTGAAAAGATCGTAAGCAATATTAAATCCCTGGAAAGCTTTTTGCGGAGCAAGGATGTTGCTGAGCTTTATTTAGGCGCTGACCTCTTGTTCAAAAACAATTCTTCAACATGTGAAAAGAGCGTTGCTGTAGAAAGAGGTGTCATAACAAAAGGAGATTTCGCAATACTTAAGGTTGTGATATGCTATGGCTAAAAGCGGTTTTGTTCTATCGCTAGAAGCAACCCTTTCTTTGCTTATAGTAGCTTCTATATCTATTTTAGCTTTAAGCCCAGCGCAAAAGCCGGATAGCTTAGCGGAATTACTAATACTTCAAAAAGAGCACGATTTACTAAAGCTCTGGCTTAAAACAAGGTGTTCAGATGCAGACATGATTCGACAGGCAAAAGAACTCTTTTCTGGACAAGAATTTGAATTGGAAATTAACGGCATAAAAGTGTTTACCTCTTATAGTGGCGGAAGCAAAACAGCTATAAGCGCTGAAGTATTCATAGTTGATGAAGGGCTAAACATGAAAAAAGTTAAGTTAACAGTTTTTCATTAGAGGTAAAACCCCTTCCGAGAAACGCTTAATGTTGAAGCAGGAACGCTCTTTGATAACAAAATAATCTTTTTTCAAAAATTTTAATTTTGAATCTATCACAAGCTTTTTTCCGTTCTTTAATTCCAACAATGCTTTAGAATCGCTAAATGAGATACGCCAACTATAAATAGGTTCTGCAACAACAGTAAGCTCTGAGCCCTCAGCAAATACGGAAAGCTTTTCTAACGCATGCTTAAGCTCTTGCGAGAATGCTCTTGCCTTAGCTAAATCAATTGATTGTAAAGCTGAATTTAGCACATTTGAACAAACAGAGAGTAAACCTATAAGCATAGCTATGGCTGCGCAGAAAACAAGAAGGAACTCTAAGCTTGCTTGTGCTTTTGCTTGCATGAAATTCACTTAACTGAGCTAGCGATCTTATCTATCTTCTCCAAAAGCTCTTTTGACCTTTTGTCTATTACCTTGCTTGCCTCGCTTGCAGATGACTGAAGCTTGCTCACAACAAGCAATGCCACAACTATAAGGGCTGCCAACACAAGAATCATTTCAAGCGATATTTGTGCTCTGTTATCCATACCAACCCTCCTAGCAGCAATAAAATTTTAGCCCTGAAATATTTAAAAGAATACCTAAGCAAGATTTCTCTTGAGCAGTATGAGAAGCGTTGAGAAAAAAGAGCTTATAATAAGCTGGATCACAATAAGCATAGCTTTTGCTTTCTTCTGGTCGGATATCTTGCGCTTAGATGAGTTTGCACGCTTTCTTCCAATAAGCTTCTTTGCGGTTGGTACTGGCTTTGTATTTCATGAACTGGCGCATAGAACAGTCGCTAGACATTATGGCTGCTTTGCCGAGTATAGAATGTGGAAAGAAGGTTTGTTGCTAGCACTTATATTGCCTATAATAAGCTTAGGGCACCTATTCTTTGCAGCACCAGGTGCTGTTTACATTTATGGTCCGCATTTGAGAAGGAAAGAACACGGCATTATCTCGCTTGCTGGGCCATTAACAAACATCATAATCGCTCTGCTTTTTTTATTTGCCGCTGGCTTTATCGAAGCGTCTGGGTTTTTACCAACACCTTATTTAATAAAACTTCTTCTATCAACAGCTTCCCTAAACCTGTGGTTTGCATTCTTTAACCTTATCCCCCTTCCGCCTCTTGATGGAAGCAAGGTGTTTATCTGGAACCCTCTTGTATGGGCCGTTCTTTTCTTCCCGCTGCTTGGTCTTTTCTTTTTAATTTAGATTTTTTTACCTTACGTAGCTCGGCATAAATTCAGCATATCTTGTTTTGAATTCCTCATATGCTTTTCTGGTAGCTTCGCTTATAGATGGTTTAATTTTGGCTAATGCTTCATCGAAATGTTTCTGCCTGACTGTTGTCTTTTTCATGTTATTCTCTTTTATAGCTATAAGCACCGCTTCCCTAACAAGACCTTCTAAATCAGCTCCGCTAAATCCTTCGGTAAGTTCAGCAAGCTTCTTTAGGTTTACATCCTTTGCGAGCGGAACATTCTTTGTATGTATCTTTAGTATAGATTCTCTCGATTTAAGATCTGGCGCGGGAATCTCTATTATTTTGTCTATTCTTCCTGGTCTAAGTAAAGCTTTGTCTATAAGATCCGGCCTATTAGTTGCTCCCATAAAGACAACATTCTCAAGCGTTTCCAAGCCGTCAAGCTCTGTTAACAACTGATTTAAAACCCTGTTGCCAACACCTGAATCAAAGCTTATGCTGCGTTCAGATGCTATAGCATCTATTTCATCGAAGAAAACTATGCAAGGAGCTACCTGCCTAGCACGCCTGAATATTTTCCTTATTGCCTTTTCGCTCTCTCCAACAAACATTGAAAGGAGCTCTGGACCTTTTATGCTTATAAAGTTAGCTTCGCTTTCGTTAGCAACTGCTTTCGCTAGCAATGTCTTTCCGCAGCCGGGAGGACCGTAAAGCAATATTCCTTTTGGCGGCTTTATCCCCATCTCGGTGAATAATTCAGGATACTTTAGTGGCCATTCTACGGCTTGCTTTAATTCTTCTTTAACCTCTTCTAAGCCACCTATGTCACGCCAAGAAACCTTAGGAATCTGCACAGCTACTTCACGCAAAGCGCTCGGCTGAACATCTTTAAGAGCTGCTAAAAAGTCCTGCTTTTTCACCTCGAGCTTTTCCAGTACCTCCGCAGGTATCTCATCCTGCTCTAGGTCAATCTCTGGTAAATAGCGCCTTAGCGCTTTCATAGCGGCTTCTTTTGCAAGTGCCTCTAAATCAGCGCCAACAAAGCCATGAGTAATTGAAGCTAAATAATCTAAATCAACGTCCTTAGCGAGAGGCATACCTCTTGTATGAATCTGCAGTATTTCTTTGCGCTCATTTCTATCTGGTATGCCAAACTCTATCTCACGATCAAAGCGCCCAGGTCTGCGCAAAGCTTCATCTAAAGAATTAACACGGTTGGTGGCGGCCATTACAATTACGTTTCCTCTTGCTTCAAGACCATCCATTAAAGCTAGAAGTTGTGCTACAACTCTACGCTCTACCTCACCAACCACTTCATCTCTTTTTGGAGCGATAGCATCTATTTCATCTATAAAAATAATACTTGGTGCATTTTCTTCTGCTTCCTTAAACACCTGCCTCAAGCGTTCTTCAGCTTCACCAACAAATTTGCTCATTATCTCAGGAGCATTTACACTTATAAACGTTGCATTTGTTTCATTGGCAACTGCTTTAGCCATTAGGGTCTTTCCCGTACCAGGAGGGCCATAAAGCAGTATTCCTTTTGGCGGAACAATGCCTAAGCGCCTGAACAATTCTGGATGCCTCAAAGGCAGTTCTACCATTTCCCTTACTTTTTGTATCTGCTCCTTCAAGCCGCCTATATCTTCATATGCTACTGTCGGTATGCCTTCTGGCACTTCTTTTACTGGCTTTTCCTTAAGTATGAACTCAGTAAGCTCTGTTACTTTTACTATACCTCTCGGCTTAGTGCTAACCACTCTGTAAACAAACCCGGAACCAAAAACACTTATCCAAACGCTGTCCCCTTGGCAGAGAGGCCTGCCTAAGAATGTTCTTTTCAGTATTTTATTGTAGCCAGAGGCAATTATTCTAACACGCTGCGTTGGTGCTAAAACAACCTCGCGAGCTTCCTTATAGTTTGCCTTTCTAACAAGGACAGAATCGCCCAAGCCAATGCCAGCATTATGTCTTATGAAGCTATCCATTCTTATGATGCCTTTGCCTTCATCTTCTGGTCTAGCAGGCCAAACTATTGCTGCAGTCGTTCTAGTGCCAATAATTTCAACTATATCGCCGCTCGTTAAGCCGAGCTTTTCTTTTGTTTCTCTATCAAGCGTTATTATGTTTCTACCTACATGTGCAGGATCTGCATCTTGCACTTTAAGCCTTACCTCAGCACGTTCCATAAAACACCCCTAAGCTTGTTTAATGCTTTTATCTCTATAATAGTAGAAAACGCTCAAAGTATTAAAAAACAATAGCAATGCTTTTTTACTGTAAAGCTTCTATCTCAAGATTTTCGCTAGGAAGCATGCTTATTATCTCATCTAGGCTAAGCGTTGTGTTGAGCTTTTTCTCTGCTATGCTCTTTATTTGCTTAGCGATGTCGCTTTTTTTCCTTGACCCTGGAATTATCTTGAAGCATATTAAAGCATGCTTTTTTATCGCACTGCTCGGCCCAGAGATTATGCGATAATGTTCATTAAGCTTTTCAACACCTATTGCAAAATCCAATTGCACGTTCTTAAACCATTCTCGCTTGCCGTAAATCATAAATGCACCTTTTGCAAGGGCTTCGCCAGTAGGCGCTTTCTTTGACACCTGCTCAGGCTTTACTGAATAAACATCTACAGCCGCTAAACCCTGCTTCCAGGCCTTGCTATAAGCAGCGGCAAAGATTGCTGCTTCTCTTTTTGTTTGTTCCGGAACCTCTTTACCAGAGGTTTTTACTATGCAATGCGCGGCACCCTGAATATCTGCATGAAAGTAAAGATCTTCTGGTTCCATATAGCGCTTTATTAGAAGCTCGTTTGTCTTTGCATCTTTGCCAGCCAATACAAGGAAGCCGTCGCTTGAAAAAAACCAATGGAACTTTTCATACCATGCACGTGGTCTCTTTTTTAAGGGCTTCTTGGCTTGCTCTTCTTCTTTTTTCTTTTTAAGCTCTGCAATCTTTGCTTCAACCTCTTTTATTGCCTGCTCTATACGCTCTGCCTTCTTACTGGCTTTCTTGCTTTTTTCAAAATAAAGGCTTGCATTTCTATGCAAGCTTTGTGTCAGATCAAGCTCTATCTCCATTTCAAAGCCTCTTCGAGCGTTTTATTATTTCTATTATTGATTTTGTTCTAGAAGCGCTTTTATAAACAGGTTCTGTGGTGAAAAAGATCTGCCTATCTCTTATGAAATCGTATATGCCCGGAACCTTTTCAAAGTAATGTTCTGCCATATGCTTTCTGTAGGATTCTACGTCCTTGTAAATATGCCTTGCGATCAAATTCCAGTTTCCTGAACCAAGCATACCAGAAAACCAGTACATATGCGGGTCCTTTGCGGCTTGCTCAAGAAATGCTTCCATAGCGCTTTTCCTTGAAAGGTCTGCCTGAAATAGTGTTGTTACCTCTAAGTTGTAGCCGAGAACCCTAAAGTTTATCTTCGGCCCATAGCCCTGAATAAGGCCTGCTTTTTCAAGGAAATCTAAGGAACTTATTATAGTGGCTTTATGGAAGCCAGTATATTGCTTTATCTGCCTTATATTTGGCCTAACAGAGCTCTTTTTGAGCAATGCTTCTAAAACAGCAATTCTTATAGGATCTGTTATAGACATCTTACTTGGCAAGCATATCACCTTTTAGATGTACAAAAAGTTGTTTAAAAATTTATTTAAATATACCTTTTGGTCGCTAAAAGAGCAACAATTTCTTTATATAAGTTAGGAGAACAACATATATGTAAAAACTTGAAAGGAGGGTTGTAAAAAGGCGCGAACAGCTGAGGGGGCGAGGGGCGGCTCACCAAGCTGAAACTGGTTTCATTTGAGGCCCCTCAGGCCCCTTTAAAATGTTGCTTCCCCTTCCTTCTTATTTTTCTTCTGCTTGATTGCATGCAGAATTCAAATCTCTATAAAACCTTTCGAGTTCATTGAATGCTGTTCGAATATTTCCATAACTTTCAGAGATTTCTTTTGTAGCAATATCCAAAGCAGCTGCTTCTTCTAGAATCTCTTTAGCGCTTCTTACAAGCTTGTTAGCGTCGCTTATTTTATCTTGTAGCATATCTAAGCTTTCACAAGCATTTTCTATTGAGATGCTACTTAAAAGTTCTCTAACTGCGGCATTAAAGGAACAGAGCTTGCCGAAAAGCAAAGCAGCTTGAGCTTTCTTCTTCGCTAGAGCTAAACCTTGTTCATCCAATTCAAACCGCGTTTGCTCAGCTGAAAACTTTTCGCTTGATTTAAGCATGAGGTTTATTTTCTTTGCTTGGTCTAAAAGTTCCTCAAGCTCTAAGGCAAGATGCTTTAATCTAAGTAATTTATTGCAATCGCTAGCCAAAAGCTTGTTGAAATCTTGCTCCGGCAATGTTTTGAAAAGGAAGTAAGCGTCCTTTGATTCGAACACTTCTATTTTTTTCTCTAAAAAATCTGCAAAAGCGGCATTAAGTTTGCGAAACTCTGTGTTTTCAATACCTTTTAGCTCTTCTTTTATAGAGGATAGTTTAGCTAATACCTCTTTTTTCTCTTTAATTGTAAGCTCCAGCGTCTTTGGTTCTTTGAGAAATTCTATATTGAGATCCTGCCAAAGGTCACGCTTTTGTTCCTCTTGCTTCGGTTGAATACATGCGGGAATAAACAAAAGGAGGAAAAGCATTGCTATAACTAAGCTATTCCTGTTGTTTAGCATTGTTCCTCTCCTTAATCCTATTATTCCATTCTTCCTTCGTTTTGCAGTTTGGATTTATACACATTTTAAACGAATATCGCTTGCCTTTTACTCTTATCATGGGCATACCACAATATTCACACTTTTCTTCAAGTGGCTCTATGGTTCCTTTCTGCGGAAGTGGATAAGTAACCTTGCACTTAGGATAATTTGTACAGCCCAAAAAACGTTTGCCTGCTTTGCTTTTACGTAAAACTAATGAACCATCGCAATTAGGATCTGTGCAAGGGAACTGCTTCTTGTCTTCGAAAAGTGCCTTTCTTAGCTCTTGACCTATTGTTGCTCTATTTTTCAGTAAATCCTCCATAACCTCGCTGAGCATTCGCCTTGAATCATCAACAACGCTATCCTTTGTGCGCTTCCCTAATGCAATTTCATCCATTTCCTTTTCAAGGTTCGCTGTCATCTCTGGTTTAAGTATTATGCACTGGTGCTTTTCAAGAGAATCTATAACAGCAAAAGCAATTCTATTAGGAACTATGGATTTGTTTCCTTTTATATACCCCCTTGCATAAAGCTTCTGGATTATCTCATGCCTTGTTGACTTTGTCCCTAGGCCTAAATCTGCCATAGTTTTTATAAGAGAGCTCTGTGAATACCTTGCCGGTGGCTTCGTTTCTTTTTCGTGTATCTTCATATCCAAAAGCTTTATTGTTTCGCCTTCTTTTAGCTCAGGCAATATTATTTCTGATGCTTGACTATAAGGATAAACCTTCTTCCATCCAAGATTTAGGTAATGCTGGCCTCTTGCAATGAACGGCTCTTTGCCAACAAGAATCTCCGCTGACATTGTCTCAACTACAGCATCGCTGCTTAGCGTTGCTAAAAACCTCCTGCATATAAGCTCATAGATTTTTTCATGATTCTTGCTTAATTTTTCTTTCGGCACTGCAACAGGATGTATCGGCGGATGATCCTTAGTAGCTTTTCCTTTAGAAGGGATTAATTTTTCCTTTGCAAGAATTTCGGAAGCATCGCTAGCCAAAGGCCCATACTTAGTAAGCTTTTCCACTATCGCGCGCAAATTAATGGTTGCTGGATAGGCAGCATTATCTGTTCTAGGGTAGCTTATATAACCTAGATTGTAGAGCTCCTCAGCTATGCTCATTGCTCTCGCGGCTGAAAAGCCCAAAGAGGTGGCAGCCCTCAAAAAACTTGTTGTATTAAATGGTTCCGGCCTTTTTAATGTCTTTTTCTTTACTGTTATCTTTGCAACCTTGCCAAACGGTTGCCTGCTCTCAAGCACTGCTAAAGCTTTTTCTTTTTCCCAGAAGCGCCCTTGCTTATGTAAAGCCGAAAACTTTTGACCATTTTTTTCGAATATTGCTTCTACCTCCCAATATGGTTTTGGCTTGAATGCAAGTATTTCCTTTTCGCGATCCACAATTAAAGCAAGCGTTGGACTCTGCACACGGCCAGCGGACAAAAACTCCCTGCCAAGTTTTCTAGTAATTATAGAAAGGTACCTTGTAAGCACCGCGCCCCAAATAAGATCTATTTCCCTTCTAGCGTTTGCGGAATTAGCTAGATTGAAATCAAGCTCTGTGAGCGAACTAAATGCTTTCTCTATATCTTGCTTTGTTATTGCAGAAAAAACAGCCCTCTTTGCCTCTATTTTAGGATTTGCTTCCTGCAAGCATTCAAGCGCTTCTAAAGCAATGCTTTCACCTTCGCGATCGTAATCGGTTGCAAATATTGCAACATTGAATTTTTTTGCATACTCCTTTAGAACAGCAATTATTCCCTTTTCCTTTTCCGCATATTCAACATCGCTATATATGAGCTCCTTTAAATCGGTGCCTATCCATGAAGAAAACCTTTTTGGAAAATCAACATCCTTTATATGACCCTTCAGAGGTATCACTACGTATTGCTCATTGTTTCTTTCAAAGCGATAGATAGGCACGCTATTTATTCGCTCTTCAGTAACCTTTCCTTCAGCAAGGAGTTCTGCTATGCGCTTAGCTGCTATGGGCTTTTCTGCAACAATAAGCTTCATAGCAACCCTCTAAAAAACCTTTTTTGGAAGAAAAAGAATAAAAAGTAGCTTGCATCTTATTAGGATATGCTTTCTCCGCCTGTAGAGAGTTTCAGCATACTTAGCATTCTGACGCAAATAGCAATAATTCTCTTTGTAGGCCTAGCGCTAAAGCTTTTGTGTGATAAAACCGGCTTGCCATTTATTGTTTTGCTTATTTTAAGCGGCACTGCGCTTGCTAGCATTTCTCTGCTTAAAATCGAATTTTTAGGGATAATTCCAGATACGCTGAGAATGCTAGCGCTAATAATAGTTGTGTTCGCTAACGGATTTTACTTAAAGGTAGAAACAATCATGAAACAGCGCAGCGTTGTTGTTGCGCTTGCAACATTAGGTGTTTTGCTCACGGCATCTATTGTTGCTTTTATATCGCATGTATTGCTCGGTTTAGCTATCTTGCCAGCGCTTTTTATGGGAGCAATATTAAGTGGCACGGATCCTGCTGTTGTAGCAAATCTGCTTAAAAAAATGCCACAAAAGCTGCAAACGATACTGAATGTAGAATCTATAATGAATCAGCCGCTCACAATAATACTTCCTACAATTATTTTTGATTTTGCCGTCGCAAAAGCACCGGAGATTTTAGCATTGCCTATTTATCTTGGAAAACTTATAGTGCTTGTTGTTGGTGGCTTTATCGCTGGCCTGCTTGGTTTCTTCGTAGGGCAAAAGATACTTAAGCTTGCTGGAGCAGAGCTTGAGGAGCTTGCTGGCTTAGCCCTTGCTTTAGGCGTCTTTGTTCTCGCTGAAAATATGGGTGGCTCAGGCATACTGGCTGTTGGCATAACAAGCATCTTGCTTAATTCATCAAAAACCATAACCAAAGAGACGTTCTCGGAATTCAATAGAGAGCTTGCGTTATTATTTACCATATTTGTTTTTGTGATGTTTGGAATGCAGTTCCCAATACAATTGCTTAGCATGCTTGAGATAACCAGATTCGATGTTATAGTGGTTATCTTTTCAGTTGTAACGGCCAGATTATTTACGGTACTTGTAATAGGATACAAAACAGGTCTTTCTATAAGCGAAAGATTCAAGCTTGGGCTTATAGCGCCAAAAGGAATTGCACCAGCTGCATTAGCACCTTTAGCACTAACAATGGCTCATGCATCTGAATTTGTGAGTATGGAAGCTGCATTTATTATAATGAAAATTGTTTACTTAACCATTATAGTTAGTGCCTTGTTAAGCATTATTGTAGCAAGCGTTAGCAAGGATTAGAATCTCTTCTGTAGCACGCTTGCTGGCAGGGTATCTCTTTTCTGAATCTTTTCAAGTACCATTAGCGTCTTTATGTCAAGAATACCGTCTAAGGATCCTAAGCGGGTAATAAATTCCTTTATGGCCTTCATATCTGGGAGGACTGCTTTAACAAGGAGATTGTATTCGCCAAGCACTTGATACACTTCCATTACGTGTTCAAAGCTTTCTATGCGCTTCAATAGGTCCTTTGTCTTTGAAAGGTCCGACCTTATCTGAATAAAAATAGGTTTTTCAAAGCCGAGTACATCATAGTTGATCTCTGCCTTTATGCCTGCAAGCACGCCCTTTCTTTTAAGCGATTCTACGCGTTTCTTTATGGCAACATCCGTTAGCTGGGTTTCTTCGGCAATTGCTCTGTAACTTATTCTGCCATCCTCCATAAGCTTTTTTAGAATATGAAAATCTATCCTGTCAAGTACAGCAAACATTCCAAAGCCCCCGACTTTATAAATTAGAACTAAAAATTAATAAAAAGTTTGCTTTCTTAAAAGCATATTCTAAATAGGTTTTGTTCCGCAACGTTTAGCCCAAAAGCTCGCTTTTCTTTATCAAATGGTACTTTAGCATATAAAGATAGGTTTTAAGCACTTCCATGAATGGCACAACGAAAACAAGCGCAAATATAAGCGTAATAAACTCCGCAAACAAAAATTCTAAAACAAGCCTATCTAAAAGGAATTCAAACAAAGCAAGCAGCAAAAGCAATGCTGAGCCAACAAAAAGTGCCGTTAAAGATTCCTTAGGATATCTTTTTACAAAATGAATGCTCTCAACTATTGCACCTCTTAAATTCCTTTCATCAACAACAAGCGCTTGCGGCACAAACATAAGCAAAAAGCTTATCAAGAAAACAAGGAAATAAATTAGCAAAGCGGTTAAAGGAGTAAGCGTTGTTGCAAACAAGAGAGCTAAATAAAAAACAACAAGCATAAGCGAATAAAAAGCAAACAAACGCGAGGAAAACTTGCTTATCATTTCATCTAAGTAGAATTCAACCTTGACAGAACTAAGGTCACGCCTAATACTAAAAACAATCAAACTTATGAAGAAGGAAAAAATTGCTAAATAAATTATAGCTAAAAGGATAAGCACTGGAAGGTACTTAAAGATTCTTAGCTCAATAAATATCGTGCCAGAGGAAACAAAAATACCAGCATTTAGAAAAGGAAGCACAAATACTGGAACAAACGCTAACAAAAGCGCGAATAGCAAGGCAACTTTTATGTTTGCAACGTATTTTTCAAATACCTTTGCTAGCATAGCATCAATAGATTTTCTGGTAGAAAATGAATAAAAAAGAATTGCGCTAGCTTACGAGCTTGCCTATAAGGTGTGTTGGCTTAGCGTCGATTATTTCCACTTCCACAAATCTGCAAAAAGCATTCTCTTCAATAACAACCGGTTTATAAGCATTTGTTCTTGCAACAAAATTGCCTTTAATTCCGCATTCTGAAACAAGAGCCGTTAAGCGCTTCCCTATAAATCTCTTGTTGTTTTCAAGGGCTATTTTTCTCACAAGTTCTGAAAGCTTTTTGCTTCTTGCTTTTACCTCTCGCGTATCAAGCTGCTTCATAGTTGCAGCTAAAGAGCCTGGTCTTACACCAAATCGCGATACATTTACTACATCCGGTTTTATTTTTTGTACTAGCTCTAATGTTTTCATAAAATCTTCCTGTGTTTCTGAAGGAAAGCCAACAATAATATCGGTAGCGATAGTAGCATCTTTGAACCTCTCGCGTATGCTTGCTACCATTTCCACAAAATCGCTCACAGCATAACCTCTTTTCATGCTTTTTAGTACCTCATCAGAGCCGCTCTGCACAGGCAGATGGAAAAATTTATAGGCACGTTCATCTTCCATAACATCTAGCAGTTCTGGGAAGAAGCGCTTAACATGCTGTGGATTCATCATGCCTACGCGTACACGATAATTGCCTTTATTCTCAAGCAATACTTGCAGCAGTTCAGCTAGATTTGTTTTCAGATCAAATCCATAGCAAGCGGTATCTGTAGCGGTAAGCCAAATCTCTTTAGCTTCCTTTAACGCTCTCTTGAAAGCTGAATTTATTTCCTCAATGCTGTAACTTTTAAGCGTGCCTCTTGCGAGCCAAACGCAGCAATAGGCACATCTGTTTAGGCATCCTCTTGCTATAGGTATTATCGCTATACATTTGTTGTAAGGTAGCGCTTTGGCCTCTGGTGAATAACTAAGCTTTAAATTAAAGAATTCTGCTATTTCGCTAGCATCTGTGCCGAACAGCAACGCTTGCGGAAAAAGCTTTTGCAACATCTTCTTCCTTATCTCAACCAAGCAGCCGATAATAACAAGCTTAAAGTTATGAACTTTTGCTAATTCGCTAAGCTTTCTCAGCCTAGCGATTATTTTGTGCTCTGTTGGCGATTTGACAGCACATGTGTTAACTATGCAATAATCAGATTCTTCAGGCTTATCAACAAGCTTGTAGTTAGCACTTGCAAACGCATATCTAAGCTTTTCTGTGTCGCCCTTATTCAAAGAACAGCCGTACCACTCTATGTATACCTTAGCCACCTAAGAACACCTATAAGGAAAATAAAAATAGCTTTACTTTATGCTAAGCTCCAAAGCCCTGCTTTCGATTTCCTCCTTTATAAGAGAGAGGAATTCTTCAAGCTTTACACTCTTTTTGATAACTCCCTTCCTTGTCCTTACAGTAACGCTGCCTTCTTTTTGCTCATTGTCACCTATAACAAGCATATAAGGAATTTTCTCAAGCTGTGCCTCTCTTATCTTCTTTGGCAATGTTTCTTTTCTACTATCCAGCTCTGCCCTAATATCACTTTCCCTAAGTTTTTCAAGTACAGCTTTTGCGTACTCTAAATTCCTATCCGTTATTGGCATTACCCTTACTTGCACAGGACTTAACCAAGTGGGAAACATGCCACCGTAATGCTCAATAAGCACGCCCATAAAACGTTCTATTGAGCCCAATATTGCTCTGTGAATCATAACTGGTCTGTGCTTTTTATCATCAGGGCCTATGTAGTATAAATCAAACTTTTCTGGCATTGAGAAATCAACTTGGATTGTTGCACATTGCCATTCTCTTTCTAATGCGTCCTTTATATGGAAATCTATCTTCGGACCGTAGAAAGCTCCTTCACCCTCATTTATTTTATAGTCGATTTTTAGCTCTTTCAAAGCGCTTTCCAAAGCATTAGTTGCATGCTCCCATTGCTCATCCGTGCCCATTGAATCCTCAGGTCTTGTGCTTAGCTCCATCGAATAGTCCTCAAAGCCGAACGTTTTGTATATTTTGTCCGTTAGCTTAATTATTTTTATTATCTCATCTTTTAGCTGTTCTTCTGTGCAGAATATGTGAGCATCATCTTGCGTAAACTTTCGCACTCTAATTAAGCCATATAAAACACCGCTCCTCTCAAGTCTATGCACTATACCAAACTCTGCTATCTTTATAGGAAGCTCCTTATAGGAATGTCTTTTTTCTTTATAGATTAAGATATGTCCTGGACAATTCATCGGCTTTACCGCAAGCATCCTATCATCAGCTTGGGTAAAATACATATTCTGCCTATAGTGATCCCAATGGCCTGATCTTACCCAAAGCTCTTTGCTCATTATAATAGGGGTTCTCACAAACTTGTAGCCCTCAGCTATGTGTAACTTCTTCAGGAATTTTATCATCTCATCCCATATAATCGCGCCCTTAGGCAAAAAGAAGGGAAAGCCCGGTGCTTCCTCATGAATTGAAAATATGCCAAGTTGTTTGCCAAGCTTAATATGATTCCTTTCGCCAAGTTCTTCGAGCTTTTTAAGATAAGCATCTAACTCTTGCTTGCTTGGGAAAGCTATCCCATAGATACGCTGAAGCATCGGGTTTTTCTCGCTGCCACGCCAGTAAGCACCCGCTGTGCGAATAAGCTTGAAAGCTTTTATCTCACCAGTGTTGTCTACATGCGGTCCCCTGCACAAATCTATAAAGTTGCCGTTCTGGTAGATTGTTATAGGCCCTTTTATCTCACGCAAAAGCTCCAATTTGTAAGGTTCATCTTTGAAAAGCTTTTCTGCTTCCTCTCTGCTTATCTCCTTCCTTATGAAACGTTCTTTCCTATCTATAATCTCTTGCATCTTCTTTTCTATGCGCTCCAGATCTTGCTGCGTAAAGGGCTCTTTTACATCAAAATCGTAGTAGAAGCCCTCCTTTATAGGCGGCCCTATACCTAGCTTTGCATCAGGCCAGAGCTCCTTAACAGCGCTAGCCAATACATGCGATGCTGAATGCCAAAGCTTCTTATAGTATTCCTTTTTTTCTTCAGGAATCATGCATATCACTGGACAAATTTTAACTATTTTTATTCTGTCCAGAAAAGTTTTAATATTAGCACCTTTTGGGCTTTAAAAGCGGAATATTGCCATAAAACTATTTTTATTCTGTTTTTGGGAAAAAATTTAATTATGATAGATGCAAAGCTTTGCGTCCGCTGTAAGGGCAAGTTGCTTTGCGGTTTAAGCTATTGCCCAATCCTGCGCAAATACGAGAACCAGCTAAGGATTGTTAAGAAAGTAAGCGCTTCATTCTTTGGGATATCGCCTCCTGGGCTTTTTGTTTCTTGGCACAACTATCCTAAAGTAACTGTTGCTCCTCTTAGCACATCTGAAAGGGTAAGCAATGCTAAGCTTTTAGATATGCCAGAGCTTTGGTATGGCATGCCAGAGCACAAAATAATAGAGTTCAGAAGCTCGCTCCTTATGAGTGGAAAAAAGTTTGATGCAAGCGATGCAAGCAATCCAAGCTATGATCTGCTAACTATTCAGGAGCTTGCTATGAGCTTTTCCCAGGTTGATGTTGAGGTAGAGCTGCTCAAAAAACCTAAGCTAAAGCTTTCCTTCAGCGATTTTGTTGGCCCTCTTGGTCCAAAAGCACCACTAAAAAATATTGAGCTTGAAAGCAATCCTAAAGTGCCCAGAAAGGTGGATTATATTGTAAGCGATACAGATGTTAAAGCAAACACAGCAATGCTTGAGCTTTATCAAGCAGGCTTTCCTGTTTCTTTCATCCATAAGCTCCTTAGCGCCGGCACTTTAGGCATAGAAAGGAATAGAAAGCTTGTGCCTACACGATGGGCTATTACAGCAGTAGATGCAAATATAAGCAAGGAGCTTATAGAGGAAAGGATAAAAGCAAATGAAACGATAGATAAGTTTGAGCTTTATCATTCGAAATACCTTGAGAATGATTTTTGGATTGTGCTTATTCCAAGCGTTTGGGCTTTCGAGCAATTAGAATGCTGGCTACCTGGAAGCATCTGGACAAAGAAAGAAAAGCGCTATCATATAATACAAAATGCTGAATTTTTGCATGGAAGGAATGATTATGCAGTTATAGAAGATGGTGCCTACTTTGCTGCAAGGCTTGCTGTTGCCGAGCATTTGGTAAAAAGAAGGAAGCAAGCAGCATGCATATTCTTCCGCGAGATATGGCCTGGTTATGCTGTACCTTTAGGTGTATGGCAGGTAAGAGAAAACGTTAGGCATGCCTTAAAGAATAAGCCAATCTGTTTTGAAACGCTTAGTGAAACACTAAACTTCCTTAAAAAGAAGCTTGCCGTACCTATAGAAGAATATGTGAAAAAATCTAAGCTTATAGATTGGCTAAAACATCAGAAAAAGCTTAGCGAGTTTAACCAAAGCGCATAAGTTGTGCTAACAAAGCTTCAAGCTGTATTCTTTCGTTAGCTCCTTCGACCAAGCGGAAATTATAGTCAGCGATTATATCTACAAGCTCTACCTTTTGCTTTGTTGGCAGGATTTTTTCATCCATGTTTATTACTTCACGATAAAGCTGAACTATAACATCCTCGCCGCTCATACCGTAATCATACATAAGCTTTGTGAGAAGCTCGCGGGCTTCATTGAATTTTTTGTTTAGAGCAAGCTCTATCATGCGCTTTATTTCCTCAGGCCTGGCTCTGCTTGAGACACTATAAACAACCTCTTCAGTTATTTCTTTACCAAGGAATGCGGAACCTTGCAAGATATTGATTGCTTTTCTCATGTCCCCCTCGCAGGCATAAACTATAGCATCCAATGCTTTCTTATCTATCTTGAGACCTTCTTGCTTAGCGATTTCGCTAAGCTTGCTTTTTATCTCTTCTTCCGTAAGTGGAGTGAAGCGGAATATAACACATCTTGACTGAATCGGCTCGATAATTCTTGATGAATAGTTGCATGAAAGTATGAAGCGTGCTGTCCTTGTATATTTCTCCATCGTTCTGCGCAATGCTTGCTGAGCATCTGCTGTTAATGCATCTGCCTCATCCAAAAAGATTATTTTAAAATCGGCATTAAACGCTAGCGTCCTTGCAAAATCTTTTATTGTATTTCTCACAACATCTATGCCGCGCTCATCGCTAGCGTTTAGCTCCAAAAAGTTTTGAGAAAAGCCTTCTTCACCGAAAAGTTCCTTAGCTAAGGCAATCGCGCAGCTTGTCTTTCCTACGCCAGCCGGGCCAGCAAAGAGCATATTCGGCACATTTCTACTTTTAACATAGCTTTTGAGTCTTGCAACTATGTGCTTCTGGCCAACAACCTCTGCAAGCTTCCTTGGCCTATATTTTTCAACCCAAGGCAGATCTATTTGCATGAAGACACCTTTTAAATTAATGCTTGGTAATTTTAATAAACTCTTTGCAGGTAAAAATTGTTTTAAAATGTTGTATCCAAATTTTTTGTGATCTCAATGAATGAAAAAGTTCGCTCATATGGTATTATGATAGCATTTGCAGTTATTACCTATGCGCTGGTTTATATAATAACCAATTATGGCTTGCACAATGTCGCTTACGACTGGCGATTTAATTCGGCAAGCGTATCATTAAACTATGCTCTTATGCCTATCTTTGGCTTCATATTCGGTTTCTTCGGCTTGGAATACTGGAAAAAAACTTTCGATGAGAAGAGAAATGCTTTGCTTGCACTATTTATGCTTTTTATTCTTGTTTCATTGCTTTCATTTGCTATAGCTGTTTGGTTTTTCTACAAACCAACTGTAGATATGGCTTTCTCCAGAATTGCTGACAACTTTAAAAGAGCTAATAGAGAGCTGCCCTATTTCTCATACAATGTGTGTTTTGCAAACTGCAAAAGCCCCGGCTTTGGTTGCTTCCTTTTAGAGGAACAAAACAGATATGTTTGTGAGATAAACTTTTGGAATGAATTGTTTAGGTCTGCGTTCTTCCCCTTCTGGCTCGCTTGCCTGCTTGCAGGTTTTAGCTTTTTCGCTTACGACTTTCTCCAAAAATATAAAAGAGCTTAAGATTACAGGGATTAGTAAAAAGGTTTCTAACTTTGTGTTTCTTCCAAGAGCGGTTAAATAACGTAAGGTTTAAATAAAACATTTTCATTCTTTTATTGAGCATTATGCCAGCGGACTATTTGAAGGAGTTGCTTGAAAAAGCAAAAAAAACAAAGGTTAGCGATGACGATATATTTAAGGCACTTAAAGAGGAGGAAAGGGGATTAAAACCTCCAGCAGGAGGAAAAGCGAAAAGCAGGGAGGAGTTAGAGGACAGGTTAATGCAAATAAGAGCTCAGCTTAGGGAAAGCCTAAAAGAGACCGAAGTTCCTGAGAAGAAACCTGCCAAAGCGGTTGTAAAAGAAAAACCCATAAGCATACCTCCAAAAGAAGCTGAAAGCATGCCAGCTAAAGAGGCAAAACTTGAACTTACTGGCGAGAGCGCTGCTGAACGAGAAGTGCAGCAAGCACCAGAAAAGATTGAGGTTGAATCCTACGGCAATGTTAAAATCTATAAGATTCCTGGGCAAAAGCTTCTTTACTACTTTGTTCCTGTGCCAAGACCAACACCAAGCGAAAAAAGAATAATAAGGATAATAAAGGAGGCTGCAACAAGGCTTATAACCATAGAACCCTATAAAATAAGGGATCCTGAACAAAGGAGGGCCGTATATAGGCAGAGGATTATGGACATTTTGCAGTCTTCACCAGAGATTAATATTCCCAAAGGAAGAATTCCTTTCTATACAGAAGCTGTTGTAAGAGAAATGGTTGGCTATGGGCTTATAGACCCCCTTGTAAGGGATGATAGATTAGAGGAGATTATGGTAATAGGTGCAAAGAAACCCGTGTATGTGTTCCACAGAGATTACGAAATGATGAAAACAAATATAGAGTTCTATTCGGATGAGGAGATTATAGATTTGATCAACAAAATTGCTCGCGAAGTTGGCAGGCGTGTGGATCTTTCAAGCCCATTGTTGGATGCTCGCTTACCAGATGGCTCAAGAGTAAATGCTACGATTCCTCCAGCTTCTATTTCAGGACCAACTCTTACTATTAGAAAGTTTAGAAAGGACCCTTTTTCCATAACAGATTTGATAAACTTTGGAACAGTGAGCACTGAGCTTGCCGCATTTTTGTGGCTTGCGGTTGAAGGGCTCAGCACAAAGCCAGCGAACATACTTATTTCTGGAGGCACAGGAAGTGGAAAAACAACTTTGCTCAATGTATTAGCTACGTTTATACCACCTTCCGAAAGAGTTATATCAATTGAGGATACTGCAGAACTAAATCTGCCTCTTGAGCATTGGGTTAGGTTCGAAGCTAGGCCGCCGGGACTTGAAAATAAAGGAGAAATAACCTTGGACGTGCTTACAAAGAACTCGCTTAGAATGAGGCCCGATAGAATAATTGTAGGTGAAATCAGGCATAAGGAAGCTTTTACCCTCTTTACAGCGATGAATACTGGGCATGATGGTTGTATGGGAACAGTGCATGCTAACTCATCGCAAGAAACGCTTGTAAGAGTTACAAGCCCGCCCATGAGCGTTCCCGAGGTTATGCTTTCTGCTTTGGACTTTATCATAGTAGAGCACAGATTACACACGAAGAAGAAAGGAACTATTAGGCGCGTAACAGAAGTTGCAGAAGTTACTGGTGTGCTTGAAGGAAAACCGCAAACAGAAACCCTGTTCCAATGGGACGCGGCAAAGGATAAGATAGTACGGACAGGTGTGCCCTGCAAATACCTAAAAGAGCTGAGTAAGCTTTCAGGAATGAGCGTATCTGCTATAGAAAAGGAGCTTAAGAGAAGAGAAAGTTTTTTGCAAACACTTGTGAGAAAGAATATAAGAACCGTGAGGGAAACCGCTGAAGCCATGCATAAGTTTTTAGAAGTGGAATAAATTCTAAGGGAGCTCTATGGTGGAAAGGGAAGAGATGGAAAAAATAGATATGAAAAAGGTTGAAAAAATAGTGGAAAAGATGCGAAAGAAGTACGCCAAAGAGGGCATAAGAGCTTATGCTACTGGCGAATATGACCAGCTTAGAGGATTGATTATAGAAGGACGCGTAAGCCCCATTGAGATTCAAAGGATTGAAGACCTCAAAGAACACGAATCAAAAACGATAAGTTTTTTGGGCAACCTCTACCTTACGCTTGGAGCAATCACAAAACCCATCTTTCACATATTCAGCAAGTTTCCATTTGCAAGGAAACTCGAACTTGATCTTTATTCTGCTAATATGCGTTTTTCTGCTAAGCAATGGCTTGCGTTAAGCACTATTGTTACTTTGCTTGTGACGATTTTTACTTTTGGCATAATGTTGCTTATAATAACACTTACCGGAGTTTCATGGACTATTGCTGTAGGCATCTCGCTCCTTGTATTTTTCCTTTCAGCCGTTATTATGCTTCTTATCCCGAAACAGCGCGCTGAAGCTCGAGGAAAAGCAATAAGCTATGAACTGCCGTTTGCGCTTAGGCATATAGCCACACAGCTTAGCGCTGGCATAGGTCTCTATAGAACATTGCAAGCAGTAGCAAAAGCTGATTACGGGCCACTAAGCGAGGAATTTGCAAGAACTATAGCTGAGATTGAAGAGGGCACCGATACACAAGATGCCTTAAGACATCTTGCTTTACGTACAAGATCGCTAGCATTGAGAAATGCTATAATGCATACTATAAGAGCGTTAAAAACTGGTGGCAACTTATCAGATGTTATGAGTGATATTGCAGAAGATGTTGCATTCCAGTTAAGAATGAACATGCGCGAGTTTGGGCAAAAAATGAACTTTATAGGTGTAATATTTATCTTTTTAGCCATAGTGTTTCCAGTGTTTGTAGCAATTCTTGGAAGTATCCGAAATGCGCCCATAGGCGCTGCTCAGCTAGGGTTTTCATTTAGGGTCATACCTTTAAGCGTTGATATGATGGCATTAATATACTTTCTCCTAATGCCAGCATTGCTTCTTTGGATCTTCATATTTATTAAGGTTATCCAGCCTCATGTTTAGGTGATAGCGTGCTAAAAAATTCCTGGAAAACGTACAAAGAATATCTTAGAGAAATAAGATGGCCTTTTGATCCAAAAATATGGATGGTTATAAGCATAATTCTTGCATTTTCCTTAGGAGTAACTACATGGGTTCTTTTAGGAATATTACAACTCGTGCCAATGAAATTTATTCACAGTGCTCTTTTTTCTGCAATTATATTTATTGTTGTTTTGGACATTACGTTAGCTTATCCTTATCTCGCTGCAGTAAGGAGAATCTCACAGATAGAGCAGGCCTTACCAGATGCATTTAAGCAGATGGCTGATACGTTGAAAGCTGGCGGTACATTTGAGTACGCTTTGAGAACTGTAAGTTCTGCCGAGTACGGCCCTTTAACAGAAGAAACAAATTTAATATTGAGAAGGTTAGAAGAAGGGGAAAACTTAGAGAATTCTATGAGGGCTTTTGCCAACAATGTAAATAGTAGGATCGTGAAAAGAGCTGTTAGCATAATACTTGATTCTATTAAGGCTGGTGCAAGCTTAGCCGATATTTTGGATGAGATAGCTGATGATGTAAGAGCTACCCACAGAATTTTGCAAGAAAGAAAAAGCAGTACGTTAATGCAGGTCCTTTTCATGATTGCTGCTGGTGCTGTTGTGGCCCCATTTATTTTCGGCTTAGTTACTACAATCATTGAGTTTCTGATGAGTCAGTCCCTTCAAGCGTTGGCTGTTATAGGTGGTTCCGGTATTCAAGAGGCCACGCTGATATGCGGCGCTACATCAGGCTCTTCGCTAGCCTATTGGGAGTGTATAAAAGAAACTATTACGTTGTTGCTTGTAGTATATATCATTATTGAGGTCATAGCAGTAGGTTTTATGGTTTCTATGATCCGCACAGGCAGTTCAAGCAAAAGTTTTATATATATCCCTGTGCTTTTATTAATAGCATATGTCGTATATTACGGCACTTACACGCTCACCGTAGGATATTTCGGGAGGTAGGGATGATGTGGAAAGAGGAAAAGGCGCAAACTTCCCTTGAGTATTTGCTAGTAATAGGCGGCGCTGTCGTCACAGCAACAATTGTTGGCTTTACTCTTAAGAATGTTGCAAAGACTAAGGGTAAACAAGCCGAAAAATTCACTTAGTCAGAAAGGAGGTGTAAATGGTGAATAAAAAAGCCCAAGGTGCTCTAGAGTACCTAATCCTCATAGGTGCTGCTGTCCTTATTGCAGTTATAGTAATAACTTTTGTTGTTCCCAGTGCAGGAAATTTAGCATGTGAAAATGCAAAAAGAAGCTGGGAAGCCTCATGCAATGGATTGACCAAAACACTTTGCAATAATATAAAATTTACCGATTTTGACGGAGACGGCACTGCAGACTGCACCTGGGATAGTGCCAATAACATATGCACCTTAAGTTCAACTGCTAATCCGCCAGAGTGCAAATAATAACTGGTGCTATTCAATGGTTCCCAAACTCGCTACAGAGTTTGTGCCTTTCTTGGAATATTTTATCATAGCGGGCTCTGGCATAATAATAGCCCTAATGGTGTTTATCGCTTTTGGAAGTAGTGTGAAGGAGCGCACAGCACATACCGAAAAAATGTTATATCAGGTGTTTTGTTCGAGAGTATTTAGCCCAAAAACATGCAATCAGCTCGATATTGAAGGAGATAATAAGGTTGACTGCGTATGGGACTTAGAAAGAGGGTTATGCAGGGCAAGACAATAGCTTTGGAAGAAAAGGCGCAAGTTGCATTTGACTATTTAATACTACTGACCTTCGTTCTTGGGCTTGTTATTGCTGTTTCAATACTTGTCACTTACTTGCAGACGGTCGCTAACGAAGCGGTTAAAGAAGCTGGCAATATTCGAATCTCTATTTTGAATTCAATGATGCATTAGGTGCTTCAATGTGGCAGATTCCTGCATTTGTAATCTCCTTGATTGGACTTATAATTGCTACTTATACGGATTTAAAAGAACGTATAGTTTCAAACAAGCTCAATTTCTCCCTTCTTGCAGCTGGCTTAAGCTTGCATCTCATCTACTCAATTTTTATTTTCGATGCATTGCCCATCTTGTATTCTATATTGGCACTCGCTTATGCATTTCTTTTTGCCTATTTTCTTTATAAAATTGGCTTTTGGGCAGGTGGTGATGTAAAGCTGTTTGCAGCAATTGCAGCACTAAATCCTTTAAACCCAGCAATAGTTCGATTTTTTGGCTTAAAGCTCACGATTTTTTCTCTGCCTATCTTCCCTTTGGAGCTGTTCATAGTAGCTTTGTTCTCTATGCTGCCAATTAATATTGGCATTGTCTTTTACAAAGCGGACAATAAGATCAGGAAAGATTTGCTACTAATGCTTAGCATACCCTTATTGCTATGGATTGCAAGCTTTTTTTTGCCAAAAGGAATCAAAGACTTTTTAATAGCGCTTACATTATTTGGTTTTGTTTATTTTATATTTGCATGTTATTTTGTAGGAAAGTTCGTACTTGTTAGGAAAATTAAAATAAGCGAGCTTTATGAAGGAATGATCCCAGCTGAGTTCATTTTTATAGAAAACGGCAAGGTGCACAGGGAAAAAAAAGGTTTTAATATAAAAAGCTTTATTAATTACTTAACTTATCAAAAGATTAGCTGCGCCCGCGAAGAAATCGTTAATCCTTTTAAAGCCCGCGGCGTTACTAAGCAAGAAATAAAAAAATTAAAAGAGTTGGTGAAGAAGAATATGCTCGAAGACAGCATTCTTGTGAAAGAATCTTTGCCTATGGTTCCTTCATTCCTTTTTGCATATATTATACTAAACTTTAGCGGTGATATTTTATGGCTTTTCTTACCTTTCTTACCTTAGGTAAAAAGGCGCAAGCATCGGTAGAGTTTCTATTTCTGTTTGTGATGATGCTTATGTATGTCAATACTATTGTTTATCCGAGCATGGAAGACTCGCAAAAATATTTGGAAGAAACCTATAAATTGGCTGTTGGAAGGCTTGCCGCAAAACAGATAGCAAATGCTGTTAGTGAAGTTGCATCCTCAACCGGCGATAGTCAACAAGTATTTTATATATTCCTCGATGATAATATCAGCATCTCTTGCAACTCTACAGGTACTTATCCCACAATAGAGTTTCAAGTAGTTTATAATTTCAGTAATGTTTTGGAATTTCCATCTGACGTAACAGAAAATGGTGTTGTTGTGGCCGAATGTCCTGCTGCAGACACATGCATTGGCAGGGAAATAATCTATCTTCCAAGCGGCATAACTCTAAACTGTTTTGCTGCAGAAATAGATGGTTCTGCAACAAAAAAAGCAAAGATTATTATTACAAAGCTTGGAGGTCTCGTAAGTGTCACATGGATTGGAGTTACATAAAGACAGGAAAGGGCAATCATCTTTTGAAATGGCGATGATAACTATAGCTATAGTTACGCTTGCGTTTGTTGTTTTAGTTCACATACCAAAAAATATACTTGCTACAGGTTCTGTGGCTGTTTTAAAGTCAGAAATACTGAAGGAGTTAAGCAAGCAGGACGAGTTGTATTTGATAGATCAGATTGAAGAACCTTCAGGGGTTGGAAGCACAGGGGATATTAATGTATGGATTTCTGGCCCCAATGTTTCTGCCATAAAAAGCGATATAGAGGCAAAAGATACGATATTGGAGGATTTGAATTTCTATAGCGATGTTAAAATAAATGTGAATGAGGCGCCTTAATCCTTCTGTGTGGGCTTAACAAAGCCATATCTTGGTCTATATATCTCGCCTTTTTTCTCAAGCTTGTTTAAGAGATCCTCAACCTTATCCTTATCAAGCCCAAACTGCATTGCTTCGCTTACCACCTCGTCCACAGCAACCATTTCCTTTTCTTTCGATTTTTCTTTTATTATCGCAAGAACCTTGCGCATATTTTCAATCTGCGTATGGGTTTGGCCTGCTATAATAAGGTCTATATCTATTTTGCCCGTTTCAGGATCTGTAACAACATCTTTGAGCGAGCGCTTTAGCAATCTTATCGCACGCTCAGCATCCTGCTTTTCAACAACATTGCTAAGCCTTACCCTGGCAGATGCTTCCGCTAATCTAACCAAGCCCTCAAGCTGTCTATGCGTTGCAGCATACGAACCTTCTTGCTTTCCTTTTTCTCTCAGATTCACATAAAACTCTGCTATAGTGTCCATAGCCTCCTTAGAAAGCACCGGGAAAACATTCTTTCTAGCATAAGAAATATATTTGCGCAAAAGCTCTGGCTCTATCTCTGGCTGGGTTATGCTCTTTATCTCTTCTTCCTCCTTCTTTTTGAGTTTTTTGCCAGCTACCTCTGCGCTTGAAAGTCTTTCACCAGCTCTATGGGTTTTAAGTATAAATTCCGCTATTTCTTTGTCACGGGTTTTATCCAAGACATCTTTTATCATGAAGAATAGATCAAAGCGCGAGATCAATGTAGGTGGCAAATCTATTTGCTCAAGCAATGGCTCATATTCATCGAAGCGCGAGAATTTTGGGTTAGCGGCTGCCAAAATACTTGTGTCTGTTTTAAATCGCGTAATTATACCTGCTTTGGCAACACTAACAGTACCTTGTTCCATCGCTTCGTGCAAAGCTGAGCGTTCATCAGAAGGCATCTTATCGAGCTCGTCTATCATGGCTATGCCGCCACTTGCCAAAACTAATGCACCTGCCTTAAGGGTCCAGCCACCTTCGCCAAACTCGTCCTTTACAGCACTTGCTGTAAGGCCAACGCCCGTAGATGTTTTGCCACCTACATATATGCTCTTTGGTGCAATAGCATTAGCTGACATGAGAAGCTGTGAATTATGGGAATATATTAGGTTGGAAATGAAATTATGCGCTAAATTCGTTTCTATATCATACACCCAACATTCTTTAGAGAACTTTTTGACATAGACAACCTCATCCCAAAAAATATCGGCATAAGCAAGCTTAAATAAATCTAAAAGTCTTTCCTCCAACTCTCTATCAAATACTCCCAATGCTGAATATCTGGAAAGCATAACGTTTGCGATTATCTGTAGGTTCTCCCTGCTGGGTTTTCTATCGCCACGCTCGTAATGTTGGTATGTGCTTCGAGGAATAAGGAAATCGCTTTGGCTTAAGCCAAGCTTTTTGCGTAGCTGTAGTAAAAGTTTGGGATCAAGCGGAACAATATCTGTATTTGTATTTAATTTTTTTGACGCTAATGAGCACGCAATTTTTTTCTTTCTTTCTGTGATAAACCCTATAAGCTCTATATATCTTTGAACAAATTTACCACCAATGAGCAAGCGATAGTATGTTTTGGGCCTTTTCATCCTTCCATTAGTTGCTCTGGATCGCGTTTTTTCAACTTTGGAGATTATTCCAAATCTCAAAAGCAAAAGCTGTAAGCTCTTTATAATATCCTTGCTAGCAGACACTACGCTGAGCATCCTTTTTGTTTTACTTATAGAGCCCTCTGCCTCGATAAAAGCCCTTAAAAATTCTTTAACTATAGCGTCGGGTGCTTTTAAAATTGTCTTAGGCACCGCACGGCATCGCGAACTGTGCAACAATTCAGGGAAGTTCTCCTGCAAAAAGTTCGCTAATTCTCTATAATCACATATAACCTCCTTTGAACGCTTTCTAGAGCGTAGCGAAGGTTTGAATCCAAAAGTTTCAAAAACTATTTTAGTAAAATCGTCCAGAATTTCCTTATCGGAATTTGTGAACCTTATTTGCTTTTCTTTCTTATTGATTCTCGCATAACCTTCTGCTAGCATATAGCCAACGAATCTAGCAAGCCCAGTATTAATCTTTGTAGGGAACTTTATATGAAAAGCGTTGGTTTTTCCTTTTTCCGAAAGGGTTAACTCTGCTAAGCAAGGGCTTATCTTTATTTGCCTTGGTGCGGCAATGAAAAACCCTGGCGTTATTTTTTCTGCTGGCACTGCTCTTACTTTGCCGTTATCATAAACAAACAATGGATGCGTGTGCGTAACACACAATTCTTTTCCTGTGCGAGTTCTTATAAGAACAAGCTCCTTTGCCCTTCTTTTATACACCCTTTTAACTTCCCCTTCAACAAGCTTTCCGTCATAGTTCATTAACGGTATCTTAATGCTTGTGTTTGCATAATAACCATCATCTAATTTTACTGGATTGGAAAGGTTGCTTTCGACAAGCTTGGATATTGGCACAAAGCTCCCGTCGCTCAGCAAAACTTCGGTGTCTGCTGAAACACACTTAGCAACGCCTGGGTCGCCAACAAGAAGAATGTGAATATTTCCTCTTATAGTTTGGGTTGGCAGAACTTTTTTAACGCCACCGAAAAGCTGCAGTACTATTGCTTCTTTAACGTCTTCATGCCCATAGATATTTGGAGCTATGCTATTTATCAGCTTCTTATAAATTTCAGGATCTTTCGCAAGCTCCTTTATCTTTTTTTCTTCCTCCGGTGTAATATCGATCTCTTCAAACTCTTGCTGAGTTTGCTCTAAATAAACACATTCTAAATAACGACCGAAAACAAGCTTAGTTCCTTTTGCTGGAGAAAGTCTTAATATCCCAACAAGCTCAACCTTCTCACCAGGCAGTGCCTTATTGACCAAATCATCCGAAACATATATGTCAAGCGTTGTTGGTTGTTCGCTTCCTTTTAGCACCTCAAGAGGCTCCTGAATCTGAATCTTCTGGTAATCTACAAACTTCGATTGTTCCTCAACCAAGGAAAAATCTTTGTAGCGGCATTCGCACAAAGCTGGTTGCACAACATTCTGGCCAGATTGCGGAATTCTGTAAATGTTGCCGCACCTGTTGCAGCGCCAAACAGCAAGCTTTAGTTTTGGTAAAACATCAGTTATCTGCTTAACAACTCCTTCTACACAAATAAGCTTATTTATGTGCTCCGAGCTTAAATCGCGAAGCAGAACCTTCCTATCTTCAGGTAGATTGCAGAACCTAACGTGAGGCATAAAATCTTTAACATCGAAGGGGAGCTCTATCCGCTTCAGAGCTAGGCGTGCTGCTTCTATAAGCATATCCGGCTTATCAAGAAGCTCGTCAGCCAAGCTATAATCAAATCTTTCCAGCTCTGCAAAATCTATAATTAGAGAGCGTTTCTTTGGGTAAGCATCTGCCAAGCGCTCTATCTCCTTTTTATATTTGGTTTCAAGGAAATACTGGAATTTCTCTACAAGCGGATTATCTTCCGAGATAATTTCTTGCGTACCAGCTATTTTAAGCGCCATAGCCCCCACAATGAAAGATTCAATCTTACGATTAAGGTTTTTATGGTTCAGTTCCGCTAAATCAGGTGCTGAGAGCTTGCATAATAGAAAACAGCATTTTTAATTTATTTATATTGGGTTAAGAATCTGAACCTAAAAGCTTGTTTCTTTTTGGCTTCCCAGGCACAATGTGGTGCTCTCTACAGCGCGCCTCATAAAGCTCTTCGCTACCAACAAGGATAAGCGGACTATCATAAGGTGCTGGTTTTCCATCAATAAGCCTTTGCGTAAAATACGCCTCTTTGCCACAGATTCTTGTACCATTCTTTGTTTTTATTTTATAGGTGCATATTGCATGCAGCTTATCAACCTTATCGCTTAATGCAATCATATCAGCAACTGTGCGCTTTGAGTTCCTAAACGCAAAAGGTTCGCCGCGAAAATCAAGGTTTAAGCATGCCAGAATCACCCTAAGCTTCCTTGATGCTAGCTCCAAAGCAACATCTATCATCCCATCATCCAAAAACTGAATTTCATCTACGCCTACTACCTCTGTATCCGGTTCAAGATTCCTTAATATTTCATAGCTATTTTCTACAGGAATTGCTTCTATGCGCCTATCGTCATGCGAATATATGTAGTTAGCACCTCCTCGAAAATCCAGAGAAGGGGTAAAGAGCTGAACCTTTTGGCCTGCTATCATTGCTCTGCGTACCCTGCGCATAAGCTCCTCAGATTTGCCGCTGAACATAGGTCCTGTTATAATCTCTATAGGCATGCGAACCAATAAAATTCTGCAGAGTTTTGTTTAAAAAATTAGTTTTTGATTCTTGATAAAATGCGTATTTTGAATAATCATTGCTAAATTGGAATATTTGTCAAAAAAATCAACGTTTTTAACGTTTTTTGCAAAAGTTAAGATAAGAGGTGACGCTTTGTCCAAGGGCAAGTTCTATATAACAACCGCGATAGACTACCCTAGCTCGAATCCGCATCTAGGGCACGCTTATGAAAAGCTATGCGCGGATGTTTTGGCTAGATGGCATAGGCTACTTGGCAAAGAGGTATTTTTCCTTACAGGAACAGATGAGCATGGAATAAAGATTATGAGAGCTGCAGAAAAAGCAAATATGAGCCCGCAAGAATTTGTAGATATGCAATCAGAAAAATTCAAGGAGCTATGTAAGCTGTGGAATATAAGCTATGACCGCTTCATAAGAACAACTGAGGCACAGCATATTAAAATAGCTCAGGAGATCTTCAAAAAGATTTATGAAAATGGAGATATATACTTGGGAAAGTACGTTGGAAAATATTGCCCTGACTGCGAAACCTTTTATACAGAAAAGGATCTTGTAAATGGTAAATGTCCCGTGCACAATAAGCCATGCGAGATTGTGAGCGAGGAATCCTACTTTTTCAGATTGAGTAAATATAAGGAAAAGATTTTGGAGTATCTGGAAAAAAATGAGCTTTCGATATGGCCCGCTGGTAAAAAAGAGGAGATTAGGAATAGGCTTAAAAATGGGCTTTTAGACTTAAGTGTTTCACGCACTAGCTTTGATTGGGGGGTTCCAGTACCTATAAACCCCAAGCATGTTCAGTATGTATGGGTTGATGCCCTAATTAATTATATAAGCGGTATTGACTATCCAAGCGAGCGATTTAAAAGATTCTGGCCAGCGGATGTGCATTTAATTGGCAAGGATATAGTTTGGCACCATACCGTGATCTGGTGGAGCTTGCTTATGTCCGCTAACATTGAGCTGCCAAAAACAGTACTTGTGCATGGGTTTATTCAGACCGCTGGCGGCGAAAAGATGAGTAAAAGCAAGGGCAATGTTATAGACCCTATAGAACTAGCAAAACGCTATAATGTAGATGCGATCCGCTACTACCTAATAAGAGAGATTCCATTCGGCGAGGATGGCTACTTTTCCGAAGAAAAGCTTATAGAGAGAAACAATACTGAGCTAGCAAACGATTTGGGAAACTTAGTAAATAGAACGCTAGCGATGATTGAGCGCTACTTTAATAGCACTATTCCTTCTGGAAGCTTAGATAATGCTCTCAAAGAAAAGTTGAGATTGCAAGCCATAATGCAGCATATGCAAAACTTTGAGCTGCACCTTGCACTGGCCGAAATAATGCAGTTTGTAAAAGCATGCAACCAGTATATAAATGAAAAGGAACCTTGGAAAAAGCAGGGAAGCGAGCTGGCTGATATCATATATACGCTTGCTGAATCCTTGCGTGTAATTGCATTGCTCCTTCACCCATTTATTCCTACAAGCGCTGAGCGCATAGCGAATTCTTTAGGAATAAAAATCACTAATTTTGAGGATATATTCTCTGGCAAGGGGCTTGCTGGAAACAGGATAGAAAAAATTGGCATTTTATTCGAGAAGACAAAGCGCTAAACATTCAGGCCATACTTTGCTATATAAAATAGGTCGTTTAGCATATCTAACGGTTTGTAGTTTAAAGCACAATATAAGCTTAAAGCATCTACTAGTGCTAGAAGCTTTGATTTCGGACCGCCTAAATATACCTTAAGTAAAGCTGGCTCTGAAAAAAGCGCCTCGCCATACCTTATAAGCAAAGCCGCTACAACCTCTCTTTCGGAAGCGGTTAGTTCTGCAAACAATTTATGTGCCTTAGCAAGTTCTCTGTTTTGGATCAAAAGCTCGCCAACATTAGGGTGCTTTATGCGGAATTCCCTAATAACTTCTTCTGGCTTTTCTATTCCTACAGTGGGCTTTATGTAAACGCTTCCTGTCCTGAAAACCTTGGCTTTAAAGATTCTAAAGATTGTTTTAGTTCTTCTTATTCCCGCTCTTCTATGCCTTTCACCTATTTTTGGTTTAGGAGCTTTAGGAGCAACTCTCTTTGCGGAAGGCATAATAAAGGTAACAGAAAGAAGTATTTAATAGTTTTTGTTGATTTTGAGCAAAAGTTTACGCCGGGAGTGGGATTCGAACCCACGCGTGCTTGCGCACACCTGCTTGCTCGCTAATGAGCTTGCAAGAATCTCGAGGCAGGCGCGTTGGACCGCTCCGCCATCCCGGCTTATATAAAAAATAATTTGCAATTTCTTTTTTATCTTTGTCTGAATGAGCTTTGCAGCATGCGTTTTATTTTTGCTAAGCGATATGCGTTTTCTAAAGCTTCTAAGGATATCGCACCAACAAGCTGGCCTGAGGCAAAAACTGGTATTAAAGAATAGCCTCTCGTTAGAAATCTTTCCAAAACCTTATCTGCGGCTGTGTGCACATCTATTGGCTCAGCATAGCGAGCATATCTGGCTAAAGGGACTCTTAGGTCTGCGCCTTCTGGAAGCTCATTGAGATCAAAGATAGCGTAGCGGTTATTTCCTAAATCAACTAAGCATGCAAGCCTATTTTCTGAGAGAAGTTCTTCTACAGCAAGCGCTAAAGGTATTGAGGCTTCTAAAATTATTGGCTTTTTATCCAATAAATCCTCAATTCTTATGTGCTTTATCATTTCTTTTGCTTCAATTATGCGTTCTTCTTCCTTAGCACCGAAGAATATGAAAGCAGCGATTACAACGAGAAGTAAGCTGCCTGCAAAAACACCAACAAAGAATAAAAGCACCGAAACAAAGCCGCTAAGCATAGTTACAAGCTTTGTGGCTTTTAAGTAACCAAGCTTCATGCTGAGCAAAGAACGCAAAACGCGACCACCATCTAAAGGCAGAGCAGGCAAGAACAAATTGAACGCTCCTAGGATAAGGTTTACGTAGAATATTGCAAATAAAGGATAAGTGTAAATAGCGTTTTCAAATTCGCTTACACTAAAGCTTTCTGTAAATATATGCCAAGGAAAAGGCAATGAAGCCAAAGAAGCGCTTGTAAGAACAAGAAAAACAACAAGGAAATTAAATAAAGGCCCGCTTATAGAGATTAAAAACTCATCCTTTGGTTTATCAGGCAGCTCATCTGTTAGAGCAACACCGCCTATTGGAAGCAAAACTATTTTTAGAACCTTAATTCCTCTTGTAAGGGAAACAACGCTATGTGTAAGCTCATGCAAAAACACGCTTAAAAAGAGAAAGAAGAAAACCATTGTTGTTGGAATAAACGCCTGTGGCTTGACAACAGCTACTGAAATAAGTATGAAAAAGATCACTAGAAGGAATGACCAATGCAGTTCAATCTTTATTCCAAGTATCTTTCCAAGAGCAAGCGAACGCATCTGCTTTCACGTATAGAAAAAACAGCAAATAAAAATATAAAAGGGAAAGATCGCTAAGCTATGCTCTCTGCTCTAACTCTCTGTAAGCTTGTGCAAACAAGGTACTAACTGCCACGGCACCTGTATAGAACACAAAGCCTAGTGCTAGGTAATCACCTATTACAGCTATCCCGCTTAGTATTGTTCCTATCACTGTTAGCACAACATTGCATACGAGAGAGTAAAATATTGCTTTTATATAAGGAACTCTGCCGAATAACGAAGGAATTGCTAGTCCTGCGGTAAAGCTTTCTTGCCTGAGCCAATGCATAATTGCAACTGGGATAAGAATCACTAAGAATATTGCAAGAATAAACAGTATAAAAAACACTGCAAAGATGAATGGCGCTGTTGTCGTGGCTAAACCTAGCATGACAGGCAGGTTTATTCCTGCAGTAGATATGCCGCCACTTGGATAAGCTTCAGGCAAAGCTGTAGCGTGCCCAGTGGGAGGCATTGTGCTAAATGGAAGCATTCCCACAGATAAACCCAGTAACCCTAGTATTCCAAGAAATATTCCGAGTACTGCTAGGAATATACCAATTATGATACCTACGTATATCAGTAAGAGTACTATTAGTAGTATTGATTTCACTATGATGTCGCCCCAGTCGCCCCAGCCTAACAATGAATCGTCGCCTTCCAAGCTTCTCTTTGCGTTGCGCAATGCAAAGCCTGGAATTGTAAGCAGATTTACTATTGGAATCATTCCTAGGATTATACCTACTATTGCTGTCTTTATGTCTTGAAACGGTCTTTTTATTGCAACACCTAAGCTAACCATTTAAAACCACCTTCTCTTATAAGGGATTTTTTATTTAAAAACTTTTCTACAAACGTTAAGATTTTTGGTTTTTTCAAATTTTTTGTTATAAAATGCATGTGACAAAGGAATTCTATGAAAAATACCCCTATCCAAGTAAATGCATAGCTTCCTATGAAACCCTCTACAGAAATGTTAGCTGGCTTACTGAGCTTGTGGATAAAAAGCCAGGTGAATTTAAAGAACATGAGAGCATACTTGACGCTGGTTGCGGTACTGCTGAACATACCTGTGGCTTTGCTTTAGGAAAAGCAAGGGTTGTAGGTATTGATATAAGCAAAAGCTCTATTATTAATGCAAGAAAGCTAGCAAAGAGGTTTGGACTAAACAATGTAAAATTCATATGCGAAGACCTTTTGGAAGCTGAACTGCCAAAAGAAAGCTTTGATTATGTTTTTGCGTAGGAGTTTTGCATCATATGGAAAAAGAGCAAGCCGAAAAAGTATTTGAAAAGCTTGTTTCATGGACCAAACGGTTTTATCGTTGTTGGGGTTTACAACACCTATGCAAGAATCCTTGTGAAACTTAAGAGGTTTTTGCTTAGTTTGCTTGTAGGCAATAATATTGAGAGAAAAGTGGTGCTAGCTTAAAAGCTTTTCTGCAAAAAGATACCTTCCGGTTATGCCAGCAAAATATGGCTTGCAGACAAATATGCAAATCCTTTAGAGCGTTCCTACTCTTTTTGGGACATCATAAAGATGTTCGAAAAGCACAATATAAAATTTTATAAATCAAAGCCGGAGGTAAGCTCTTTAAACAGAATAGCTCTTTTTGCGGAACAGCTAAAATGGCTTTTTAAAGGAATAAGCTTCTTTACAGTATCTGGGAAAAAGATGCTACAAAAAAGTTTTAGTGAAAAGTATTAAGCGCGTTTATGTAAGCCGTGTCTTCTAAGTATGCGCTTACTTCTCTCCGAAATTCGTGGCTTGCTTTTGGCCCATTTCCTTACAGCCCTAACATAAAAACTCTCATACTGCCCCCTAACAATTTTTAGATTTTCGAGAAGAACATCTCTAGGTAAAATGTGTTTCAGGTATTTTAATCCCTTACGCGTGAGACCACCTTCCGGAAGCAAATAGCCATTTTCCACAAAATATCGCTCTTTCTTCTTTAAAAGAACCATGTTCCATGCCTTAGGAGGGTCCGCATAGAGAAGAATTAGGCCATCAACACCATGCCTTTTATAGTATTCGACAGCGTTCTTTCTGGCTTTATAACCAAAAAACATAGTAGCAAAAAGTGCCGCATACCCCAAAAACCCGGGGCGGATAAGATTTAACGCTGTAAAAAATAAAAACCAAGGAGCAGGGATATACGCAAGGGTACTAGCAAGGCATTCCCTTTTAGACTTCAAATGAGGTTTTGCAGATGGCTCTGTCCCAAAAATTTTAATAAAAGTATCCTTAAAAGCAGAGTTATTTGGAGCTCCATACTTGAATTTTTTCCCTAACTCTCCGCCTCTTCCTAAAATTGCTTGAGCGGCATGCAACAGCTCCTCATCAACTGTGTGTTCAAAAATTGTTTTGTCTCTTTTTCTTTTCTTTAACTCTTTCTTTATCTCTTCCATATTTAACATTATCCAATATCCGTCTGAGGAAAAGCAGCCCAAAATATGTTTTGAAAGGCCGCGAGAAGCAAGAATTATCTGAGGCATCAGTTCTTTGACGGGTATCCCATAAATCTCCGAGATACGCTTAAACAACTTTTTTGAAATCTCTCCCGTGTTTAAAAGCTTAAAAATATTATATGAAATGGGTTGCAAAACTGTTTTTTTATTTTCATTGTGCTTTCTTTTGGGCATTTATAAGGGAAAGCGAATTTGCCTATTTAAAATTTTTGGTTTTCTGATGTAAAAACGATTTTTAAGAGATTGTAATGGACCGGCTGGGACTCGAACCCAGGGTCTCGTCCATGCCAAGGACGCGTGTTACCACTACACCACCGGCCCTCAATTAATCAATTAGCTGAGCAAACTATTTAAAAATTAGATTTTGAATCAGATCGCTATAAAGATTATGTTGTCTCCTCTAACCATAATTTTTGGATACTTCTCCTTTATAGCTTGTTCTTCCGAATTGCTTAGCTCTTCTGCGTTTTCGAGTATTATATTTAGATGTACATCGAAAGAAGCTAACGTACCGCGAAGCAAGCGATCGCCCTTCAACCTAACAAGCACTGTTTTGCCTAAAGCTTTTGTTAACTCATCAAACGGCCTAGCCATTGTAACACCTTTTCACTTCCTTTTGAATATTCCAAAAAGTTTTGAAAAGAAGGATTGTTTCGGTTCTTTAATTTCAGCTTCTTTTCCGCCAAGCTTTTGTGCTATTACCTTTACTGCTTTTGCTGCAGGCGAGTTTGGCTTGCGCAAAATTATAGGAAGCGTGCCCCTTGAGATGAATGTTTTCCTAACCTCCTTATCGAAGGGAATTATCCCATAACATGGAAGCTCTAGCATTTCGCTTATTCTATCCTTTCTTAGCTCGCCTTTTTCTCCATAAACCATATTCACTATAAAGCCAAAAGGCTTTGACATTAAGCGTTGTGCAACCATCTTTGTTTTTAAGGCATCGGCGACGCTTGGCGGATCAGGAGTTGTTACAAGCAATGTTTGCTTTGCCGCAGAAAGGGACGCAAGCGTTGTTCTTTCTATGCCGGCCGGAACATCTATAAGAATGTAATCATACCTTTCCTCTAAAGCACCCAACACCTGCTTTAGCCTTTCTGGATCCGTGCGTCTATAGCTTTCTAAACTTAATCCGCTTGGAACAACCTCAACATTTTGAGGGCCAGCATAGATAGCATCCTCTATGTTTGCTTCCCCCATAAGAACCTCATGCAGTGTAATCGGCGGATTGTGTAAGTTGAAGATTAGCGATAGGTTTGCCATCGCAACATCCGCATCTACAAGCAGAACTTTCGAATTGAGCATCGATAGTGCTATGCCCAAATTTGCAACTATGGTTGTTTTGCCGACTCCGCCTTTGCCAGAAGCAATAGCAATGCTACGCGCCATAAAGATGCTTCTCCTGATTTTGGTAAATTAGTAAAATAGTAGTAATTATTAAAATAAATACCTTTGCCTAATGTTCCGCTAAGCCGGCGATGCCTGCTTTCTTAAATAGCTCGTATTTTGTTATTTCCTTTTGCCTTTTTATGACTTCTTTCGCATACTTATCAGTGAATTCCTTTGGATAAATCTTCTGAAGTTTTTTCTTATCTATCTTTATGCTCATCAACATCCTTTCATGGAATGCTATAAGAAGCTCCATGTGCTGTGTAGTTAAGGTATATATATCTACTATGCCATGTTTTGCCCTAAATGCGTTAAGAACAATTTCGAATGCAGCGTTGCCTTCAATCTTTACATCATATTTCATAAATTCGTAGCCAGCACCTATAAGCTCGCCCTTTTTAAAAAGCAGCGCTCCTTCCTCAATGCCGTCATGGCCATCTATTGTAACTATTATATAACCAGTAAACCCTTTATCCATAAGCTCTTGGATTTTTGCTAACATATCCGTCTCTCTTGTTTTCAGGCTTTGCTGCAACGGAGCACCTAAAGGCAAATCCATAAGGATGCACTGCATATTATTAAAGTGTTTCAATTAAAAAAGGTTTATTATGGAGGAAAAATGTGCAAGTATTTTAAATTGAACTTGCTCTTCCTTAATTTAACAATTCGACCTTTTACAGCTGGAGGTGCATTGCATGCCTGAAAAGATTTTTAAAAAAGCGGGTCAGCTTAAAGAAGGGAACTATATTATAATCGAAGGCGAACCATGCAGGATAAAAGCCATTGAAAAGAGCAAGCCTGGCAAGCATGGCTCTGCAAAGGTAAGAATTACTGCCTTTGGTGTTTTCGATAATCAGAAAAGAACTTTTTTAGGCCCCGTAGATGCTGATGTTGAAGTGCCGATAATACAACGCAGCAACGCGCAGATAGTTGCGATAATGGGCGATACCGTGCAAATAATGGATTTGAAAACCTATGATCTTTTTAATACAAAAAAGCCTCCTGAAGCAAAGGGGCTCAAAAGCGGTGTTGAAGTGGAATATATGCGCTATGGCGACAAGATAGCAATAGTTAGGGTAAAATCAGAGTAATGCTTATGCAGGAGCTCAGGTTGAAGGATTTTATAGTTGATGCGTGCAAAGCCGATGCCGCTTTAGAATTCCTGCCACAAAAGAAAATGGAACTTGATTTGAGAAAAATAGCTGAAAAGCTTGCCAAGTTTGCGCAGATTCAGGCGGAAACACCACATGTGTTAATCTTTACTTTTAAAGGTGTTAATGTAAGTCTATTTAAAAGCGGCAGGATATTGGTAAAAGAAGCTGATGAAGAAAAAGCAAGGAGCATTGTAGCAGAACTTTTGCGTACAATAAACGCTTAAGCATGCTTTTTTGATTTTAAACAACCAAGAAAAAGTTTTTATAATGGAATCCCTTATTATTGATTTGAATGCCAGACAAAAAAAGCATCATCTTGGATTCTATAAAAAAGCTTTTAGCATTAGACCTTTCCGATGAAGAGATAATAAGGAATTTGAGAGATGTGGGCATAAGTGAAAAGGAAGCAAGGGCGCTTTTAGCTGAAGCAAAAGGCGAACGAAAAGAGACCAAAGAAGAAATAGAGCTTCCAGAAAGCGAGGAAGACGTACTAAAGGCTCTTGAAAAAGGTCTTGAAGAAGCTAGTTTTGCAGAGGAAAAATCCAAGGAAAGGGAGATGTGGGAAAAAGCAGTAATGGAAACAGTGAACAAGAAGCTTGAGGAAATGAAGAAGCTTAAAGAGGATGCTGAAAAAAGCTTCAAAAAGATCAGAGAGGATATAGAAAGAGTAGTTGAGGAAAAGGTAAAGGCCGGCTTAGAACAAGAATACAAAAAAATAGATACGCTGCTCGATTCGAAAACGGTTTTGCTTACGCAAAAAATAAATAGCGAGCTGAATCAAAAGCAGAAGGAAATAGATGATCTCTTGAACAAGCGAATTGAGGAGATAAAAGCAATTAACGAAGAAGTAAAAAAGGCTTTAGAGGAGATTGAAACAAGGCAAAAAGAAGAAAAGGAGCTCTTAAAGGAGATGAACAAGCTAAGCAAGCGCTTGAATAAGTTGAAGAAAAGTGTTGAAGAAGAAGTAAGCCAAAAGATAGAAGCGCTGGAATCCGAAGCCGAGAAGCGCACAAGCGATATGCTTGCTGAGATTAAAAAGCTTATAGAAAATGCTTCTTCAGAGCTTGAAGAAAACAAAACCAAATTCGAAGAGGACATAAAAAGCACATCTCAACTTCTGGAAAACAAATTCAAACGGCTATTTGATCAAGAAGCAGAAAAGCTGCGAAAAACCGTTGAGGAGCTTAAAACGCATGCTGCAGAACATATGCAAAAGGTTCTGGAAGAAAAGCTCAATGAGGCTGAGAAGTATTTAGCCAAGCTAAAAGAAGAATTAACAAAGGAAATAAATTCTTCCATGCAAGAGTCACGCTCTGAGATAAATCAGTTCCTTGCTAAGGCAAGGGAGGAAATGAAAAGATTGAACAACCAGGTTGTTAAAACGTTAGAGCTAGAATCTGAGGTCATAGAAGACATTATGGCCGAAGCGAAGAATAGAATAGAAAAAGTGAAGATTGAAAGCTCTGAAGAGCTTAAAAAAGAAATAGAAAAACAGCTTCAAGAGCTTGAGCTTCTTAGAAAGCAGATAAGACCAGAGCGCGTAGATGCTAAGCTTGCAGAGCTCGAAAAAGTGAAGGAAAATATTACCAAGGAAATAAAGAAAGTTATCGAGGAAAAGGCGTGGGGCATAGAAAAGGAATACGCAAAACGTGTTGAAGCGATGCTTTCTAAGATTGAGGAAAAGTTTGCTGAATCAGACAGTAAAATAGAAGAGATTATAAGAAGGGCTGATGAGAAAGCCAAGGAGCTAGAAAAATTGGATGAAATGATAGAAGCGAAGGTCATGGAGCATGTTGCAAACCTAGAGAAGCAATACAGGGATAAGATCGAAAAAACAATGACAGAGATCGAAGAGGTTAGGGAAGATATAAGAGCTGAGCTTAATGAAATAGAAGCTCTAAAGAAAGAGCTGAACAAAACGAGAGCAAGGATTATTGCCGAAAGCAATGCTCAGCTAGCTGAACTTAAAAAAGAAATAGGAGAGGTTATAAGCGAGTATGCAAAGCGTGCTGTGCAGCTTTCAAAACAAGCAGAGGAGATTATAAAAAGAAAGGATTCTTTACTGAAAGGCCTAGAGCCCTATACTAGCATGGATCTAAACAGAATCAAGCGCGCTGTTATAAACCAAACAAGCAAAGAATTAGAGGAGCTTATAAACGCTAAGAAAAAAGAGCTCGAGCAGTACATAGAAATGCTTAAGCGTGAGATAAAAAGCGAAACTATGCAAAGCCCAAAACTTGAACAAATAAAGCACGAGGTTGAAATGCTTTCAGCGTTCAGAGAACAATTTGTTAAAATACTTGACCAAAATATAGAAACATTCAACGAGCGCATTCAAAAATTCAATGAAACAATAAAGGTTATGGAAGAACAGTATAAAGAAAGAATTAAGCTAATTGATGAAAAGATAGCTGAGCTAGATAGGTTTGAGAAAAACTTTGCTAAAATAATCGGGCTCAGTTTGGATAAGCTTATAGAGAAGAAATAGCCAATGGGCCCGAGCGGAATCGAACCGCTGACCTCCACCGTGTCAGGGTGGCGTCATAACCACTAGACCACGGGCCCTTATAGAAAAAATAATTTTCCACAATAAATTAAAACCTTGTTTGCATCTTAATTTTTTATAGCTTACGCAAAAGCTTGAGCTTTTTGCATGCATCGCAGATTTCGCTTACTGTGGGCTCTGAGCAAAGCTTGCATTCTTTTAGCTCAAGCATCTTAAACTGTTTGCTTTCAAGCAACATTGGCTTTACCTGCAGGAAGAAATTCCATAAGGAAAACTTTGTGCCTGGATAAGCTCTTTCCAATGAATTTAGCACCTTTCTATAGGCATTCCTTTTCGCCTCGCTTCTAAAAGGACAGCAAGCTGAATAGTATTCTATTCCAACATAATCAGCGTAAAGCATTATCTCATTCTCAGGAATCTCGCAAAGAGGTTTTATACGCTGAACAAATTGAGTAAAGCTTTTTACTCCGCTTACAGGGCCGCATCTCAAGAACCTAACCAAATCGTTATCGCATGCGTTCATAAGGATGCTTTGCAATTCATCATCGAGGTTATGGCCTGTTATAAGCTTGTCTGCTTTTAAGCGCTTGGAATATTTATTTATCAGCGTTCGGCGCAAAGTGCCGCAAAAAGCGCATGCTGAACCCAAATTCTGCTTTGCCTTTTGCATTTTTCTATAAATCTGGCTCATAGAAAAGCCAAACTCATCCTTAAATTTTACCAATTTATAGGGAATGTCCCAAGCGTTGCAGTTTTTAATAGCAAACTTAAGCGCTTTGTCCCTATAACCTCTTATTCCTTCATCTATAAGCAACGCTACTATGCTATTTGTTTTTCTGAAAAATTTTTGAGTGAGATAAAGCGCTGTCAGTGAGTCCTTGCCACCGCTAACAGCCACAACAAGCTTTTCATTGGGTTTTATAAGCTTGTAGCGCCTTACAGTATTTCTAAAGCGCTTTTCAATAAGCTCTATGAAATGCTTTTCGCAGAACTTTTGCGGACCGTAAGGCAGCAAAACTTTGGCTTGCCTATTACATTTTAAGCATTTGTCGCCTTTTCTTATGCCTTTCTTTATCTCCTGTAGTGCCTCCTGCATTACTTCGCAGCCCATACCAAAACCTTTAAATTCCTTCCTTATCAGAAAATAATTAAAGCTAAAGGAATAAAGAAATATGGCTCTTCTTTTTACGTATTTTGGTGAGTAAATTGGGAGCAGGCAAGTATATTAGCGAAACCTTGCAGAGGGAGTATAAAGGGGAAAAGGGTATTTACGACTACGATAAGCTTTACAAAGAGAAGCTTATGAAGTTTAGGCAAAATGAGCAAGCGGTAGTGCGCTTAGAAAAGCCAAGCAATCTGCCAAGAGCAAGAAGCTTGGGTTATAAGGCAAAAAAAGGATTTATTGTTGTTAGAGTACGCGTGCGTAAGGGAAGTGGTGCTCATAAAAGGCCCCGCACAGGTCGCAGACCAAAACGAATGGGTGTAAATAAGCTTACAAGGAATATAAGCATTCAGCGCATCGCTGAGCTCAGAGCAAGTAAGCGATATCCTAACTGCGAGGTGCTTAACTCCTACTGGGTTGGCGAAGACGGTAGGCACGAATACTATGAAGTAATTCTAGTTGATAGAAACGCTCCGGAGATAAAAGCAGACAAAGATATCAATTGGATATGCAGTAACAAGCATAAAGGCAGGGCTGAGCGCGGCTTGACTTCTGCTGGCAAAAAAGCAAGGAAAAACAGGAAAAAGCGTAAGAAAAAAGAATAAATAAAGTTTCTGCTTCTTTCTTTTAATGCGCGATCTAGTTGGTTTTTTTGATTTGGAAGCCTATGCTAAAGCATCTGAGCTTTTTGGACTTGAAGAGATAGTATTTGTAAAGCGGTTTGATAAAGGAGAAATAAAAAAGCTTAGAGAGAGCTTGCATGAGTCTTCTTTCAAAATCAAGTTCTGCAATCTGGTTGAAAGAGGGAAAATAAGAAGCGAAAAAGCAGATTATTTAGCAATTGAAGTAAAAGAGATTAAAGATTTGAATTTTGCAAGCGACAGAAGAATTAATTTTATTCTCTTTGATCCGAAGGCACAAGCTGATCTGCAAGCAATAAAAAAGCTTGCTTCTGCCAACAAAGAAATTGTTTTTTCTTTTAGCGACCTGCTGAACGCTAGTGCATTCGAAAGAATGCTTATTCTAAAAAAGCTGAGCTTTGTTTCCAAGCTTGCTAAGAAAGCCAAAGCTGATGTTAAGGTTTATAGTTTGGCTAAAAGCTTTGCAGAGCTTAGAGATCCAAAAAGCTTACAATCCATAATCGCTTGCTTAGGTGATTGAATTGCTTGTGAAGGTTGGAAATAAGCGCAGATGGTTTACTGCTAGCTGGCTTAAAGGAAGCACTGTGTATGCCATCGACCAAAGACTATTGCCCTTTCGATTCAAGATCGTTGCATTAAAAACGCATTATGAAACAGCAGAAGCTATAAAGAACATGACCATTAGAGGCGCTGGCTCTATAGGTGCTGTTGCAGCATTTGCTTGTGCGCAAGCGGTGCTTGAATGCAAAAGCAGTGAATGGCCAAAAAAAGCTTTACTTGGCTTTGAAAGAATTGCTAACACAAGGCCTACCGCTCGCGATCTATTCTTTGCAATAGAACGTATAAAGCAATCTATCGCAAACAAAAAACTTGGCGAAGCGAAAAAAGCAGCATTGAAAGAAGCGAAAAAGATAAGCAAAGAATATCAGGAAAATGGAAAGCTTATTGGCATGTTTGGAGCTAAGCTTATCAAAGACGGCTGTAAGATACTAACACATTGTAATGCTGGTTGGTTGGCTTTGCATGATTGGGGATCTGCCCTAGCGCCAATATATTTTGCTAAGCGCTTACATAAGAAGGTATTTGTGTTTGTGGACGAAACGAGGCCTAGGCTGCAGGGAGCTAAGCTTACTGCTTGGGAGCTTGCTAACGAAAATATAGAGCATGCGATTATAGCGGATAATTCCGCTGGCTTTTATATGCAAAAAAGCGAGGTAGATTTGTGCATAGTTGGAGCTGATAGGATAGCAAGCAATGGCGATGTTGCCAACAAGATTGGAACATATGAAAAGGCGGTCCTTGCAAAGGAAAATGGCATACCTTTTTATGTAGCTGCTCCGCTAAGCACCTTCGACTTCAAATGCAAAAGCGGAAAGCACATACCAATAGAGGAACGTGCTGAGGAAGAAGTTCTTTTCGTTTTGGGTTATGAAAAGGACTTACGAAAGGTAAGGATTGCGCCAAAGAAAAGCAAAGCAAAGAATCCAGCGTTTGATGTTACGCCTGCAAAATATATAAAAGGAATTATCACCGAACATGGAATAATAAAGCCTAAAAGAAGCACGATTAAAAAGCTTGCGAAGAAAAGCAAAAAGGTGCGCAAATGAGCGACAAAGTGCCTAACGAAGAGGAATGTATGGAATTGCTAAAGCAATACAATGTTCCTGAAAATATAGTGAGGCATTCAATAAAGGTTAAGGAGCTTGCGTTGCAGCTTGCGGAGGATTTGGAAAGAAGAGGCATAAAAGTAAACAAAAAGCTTGTTATTGCTGCAGCGCTCTTGCATGATTTGGACAAAGCAGAAAGCTTAGCGAATTATTTTACACATGGAGAAAAAGCATATGAAGAGCTTAAAAAGCTTGGCATGCACAAAGTTGCTGAAATTGTGAAAAAACATGTTTTGGAAGCAATTCTAAGAGATGAGCTGAAAACTATTGAAGAGAAGATAGTTTATTATGCTGACAAACGAGTTATGCATGACAGAATAGTTAGCCTCGATGAAAGGTTTGCTTATCTAAGGAAGCGATACGGTTTAAAGGATAAGAGATTAATGGAAATTATAGATAAAAGCTATACTAAAGTTATTGAGCTTGAAAGGGAGCTGTTAGGATGGAAAAAAAAGAGAGATTAGTGGTTTTGCAAGCGACTGTGGTCATACTCATTGCTGCTTCCGGTTTTATCTACAAGTTTTTAGGCCTGCTTCCTTTTGCAGTTATTGAATCAATGCTGCTAGCAGGTTTTATCCTGCTTTTGTTAAAAATGAAAAAAGCTTTTGGGAAAGATTTCTTAAGGTATGCATTATACTTTTGCTTATTGCTTCTAGTAGTTAGTGCTTCTATAGCGGTGCTTGTATTTAGCGAAGCTTTAGGCCCTAGAATAGATTTGTTTGTGGCTGTTATTGCTGCTTTGCTTATCATAAATATGGGATTTCGCTTCTTATTCGGCAAGAATGTACTTGAAGGCAAGGTACTTCTCAGCGACAATAAAATAGCTGTTGTTGAGCTACCTTTTGACTTTTTTGCGGGCATGCAGAAAGGAATGTATGTAGTTAAAACCGATAGAAAGATCGCTAAAGGAACAAAAGTGAAGGTGAAAATAGCACAGAAGATGTTTAAAAAGGTTCCAGAAAGAATTATAGAATAATGGATAAAAAGATTTTATTGCAATAATTTTTAGATGCTGCTAAGAGAGTATTGGCTGAACCGCTTAGCTTTGCTTTGCAGCTTCTTTGGTATAGCGCTTTTATTAGCCTATTCTTATTTGGATGCCCCAGAAGAGCTTAGCATAGAAGAAATAGGACACCACAAACTTGGTGCAAAAGTAAGGGTAAAAGGAATTGTCTATTTTTCAAAGTCGGGAGAAAACTTCATAATCTTTGGGCTGAATGACGGGGCAAAGATAAAATGCATCTATTTCAATCCTGAAATAAGGGAGCGCATCATTATTCGAAAGGGAAATCTGATTGAGGTTATCGGAAAGATAAAGCTATACAAAGGCAACTTAGAGATTGTTGCCGAGAAGGTGAATCTGCTTGATTGAACTTTTAGTATTTATTTTTGTTGGATGCTTACTCGGAACGCTCACGGGCTCTCTTCCAGGGCTGCATGTTAATAACCTAGCGCTCTTACTTTTGTTGTTTTTTCCTGTAATGCCCCCAAACATAATAGCGCTTATAGTTGCAATGGCAGTTACGCATACCTTCTTTGACTTCTTGCCGAGTATTCTTTTCGGCGTGCCAGATAGCGAAACATATCTTAGCATTTTACCAGCACACAGAATGCTTCTTCAAGGACATGGCTATGAAGCCCTTCTTATAACAATTGCTAGCGGTGCTATCGCTGGCATGTTTGCAATAATTTTTGCCCCACTTTTTATCCTTGCTCTTCCAAGCATCTCTAGCTTTCTTCCAAGAATAATTCCGCTCGCTTTGTTTGCTCTTTTGGTTTCTATGATTTTGTTTTCCAAGAATCGGAAAAGCTCGCTAACTGTTGTAGCGCTTTCTTCCGCTTTAGGAGTAGTAGTACTGAAAAATCTTGCTGTAGAAAATGGGCTTTCGTCCTTAATAATCGGCTTCTTTTCGCTTAGTATGCTAACCTTATCTTTGCTTAGAGATCCTAAGATTTTTAAGCAAAGAATAGAGCGCACGCCTATAAGTGGAAATGCTATAAGAGGTTCTTTTTTAGCGCTTTTTGGCTCCTCTACAATAGCAATAATGCCAAGCATAGGTCCGGGACAAGCTGCCTTTATTTTGAGCAAATTTTTTGGTAAGATGGATGAAAAAACTTATTTAGCTATGCTTGGCGGCATAAATACCGCAAACCTAATCTTTTCCCTATTTGTTCTCTATGCTTTAGGTAAGGTGCGCAGTGGAATCGCGCTTGCGATAAGTAACATTGACTTGCAAGCACATCATTTACTTTTGCTTTCAGGATGCTCTCTGCTAGCGATAGCTTTTTCTGTTGTTGCTCTAAAGCTCCTTGGGAAATACGCAATGCATAACATTCACAGAATCCCTTATAGAAGAATGAATCTTGCAATTTTAGCTTGCGTTCTTGTTTTTGTTTATGTAATCTCTGGCTTTATTGGCCTATTAGCATCTCTAACGGCTTGTTTCTTAGCTATTTACGCCTCTTTAAATAACGTAAGAAGGAGCAACTGTATGGCTTTTTTAATGGTGCCGACAATTCTTTTTTACATAGCATGGTGATTCTTAATGATTGCAATAAAAAGGAATGTTGTGGAAACTATAATAGAAGCTTCAAAGCGTTGCTATCCAAAAGAGTTTTTCGCCCTGCTTGGAAGCCCTAATGGAAAAACAATTGATGAGGTTATAATTGTACCAGCTATCTACGGCCAAGGACACACTTTAGTAAAAGCACATTTGATTCCTATAGATGCTCGCGTAATAGGTTCCGTGCATTCGCATCCTGCTGCTTGGAATAAGCCAAGCAATACAGATTTGCATAACTTTCCAAGGTTTGGAAGAATACATTTAATAATTGCATGGCCGTTCAATATAGATACTATTAAAGTTTTTGATAACGCTGGCAAAGAGCTAGAATGGAAGGTGATTGAATGAGCCTGCCAAAGAATGTTTTGCTTATAATCTGTGATGGCTTAGGCGACAGGCCTTGCAAGCAGTTAGGATTCAAAACACCTCTTGAAGCTGCCAAGAAGCCAAACCTAAACGCTCTGGCAAAGAAAGGTGCTTGTGGACTAATGTATCCTTTGGGTCCTGGCATAAGAGCCGGCTCTGATACAGCACACCTAAACATATTAGGCTATAACATGAAAAGATATTATCAAGGCAGGGGCCCTTTAGAAGCTCTTGGCATAAAAGTTCAATTAAAACAAGGTGATGTTGCCTTTAGGGCAAACGTAGCAACTGTTGATAAAGAAGGAATTATTGTTGATAGGCGCGCAGGCAGAATCGATGATGCAAGCGAACTAGCTAAAGCTTTGGATGGAATGGAAATAAAGGGAGTAAAATTTATTGTAAAACCTGGCACAGCTCATCGCTTGGCAATAGTAATGCGCGGTAAAGGCCTAAGCGCTAACATAAGCGATTCTGATCCGCATAAAACAGGGGTTAGGCCGCTTGCAGTAAGAGCTCTTGATGACTCAAAAGAAGCAAGGTTTAGCGCTAGCGTATTAAACGAGTTTTTGAAAAAAGCCCATAGTGTGCTCTCAGCACATCCCTTAAACAAAGAGAGGAAGAAGAAAGGATTGCCAGAAGCAAATATAGTACTTGTTAGAGGCGCTGGCATGTTCAAACCAGTACAATCGTTTGAGGAGCGCTTTGGTATGAAAGCCTGCTGCATTGCTGGTGCAGGCCTATACAAAGGGATTGCACGTTTCTTAGGCATGGATGTGCTTGAAGTAAAAGGAGCTACTGGCAAAGCAAATACTGATATTAAGGCAAAGGTTAATGCAGCTATAAAAGCATTGCAAACATACGACTTTGTTTTCTTGCACATAAAAGGCTGTGACATATTTGGGCATGACGGTGACGCTAGCGGCAAAAAGAAATTTATAGAGCGCATCGATTCAGCGTTAAAACCCTTGCTTAAACTAAAGGATACGCTCATAGTGATAACAGCCGATCACTCAACACCTTGCTGTATGAAGGACCATTCAGGGGACGCTGTCCCTGTGCTAATAGCAGGCCCTAGCGTTAGGAGTGATTCAGTAAGCAAGTTTGAAGAGCGTTCATGCATAAATGGATATTATAGATTCAATTCAGGCCTAGAGCTAATGAATGAAATACTCAACCTAACAGCAAGGGCTGAGATGATCGGCTCATAGCTACTAGCTACTTTTCTGTCCAAAACAAAAGGTAAATTTAAATACTTCTTTTTTTATTTATCGTATGATATGCCTTGTAAAAAATTTGCGAGAGGGCAGCTCACCATAGATTTTTTTATCTCATTCATATATATACTCGTGATTATCGTAACATTGTTTGCGATAAAGGACAGCTTTATCGCCAACCAGAATGAAATAACAATAAGGGCTCAGGAAAAGCGCATAGCGTATGAGCTAGCAAACATTATCGCTAGCAGCGCCTCTTTGAGTGACGGTTTAGCGCGAATAGAATTCCGTGTTCCTGGCATATATTATCTGTATAAAACGCAGCCAATGCCGTGCGACATAACAATAACAAATAATTATATAGAGATAAAAGTGAACGCTTATGGAAAGGAGATTACTGAAAGGGCGTTCATAAAAAAACCCCTAAATTTATCCATAAGCGGAAATAAGTGCACACAAAAGATAATATTGCAATATACGTGATCAGGGATGGATAAAAGAGGCCAGCTTATAAGCTTGGATGTAGTACTCTCACTAGTTTTGCTAACATTTGCTTTAGCTTACGCATTTAGAGTTGCTGAAACAAACTTTTATGTGTTGAAACAAGAAGAGTTAACGTATGAAACAAAGGCCGTTGGAAGCGCTGCTGCAGAGTTGCTTGTTACAGTACCTGAAACCACCTGCGAGGTAACAACGCTTACTGGAGAAAATTTCCATATAACAAACTGTATTGATACCGCAAAGCTAAGCTCAGCAACCTTCAGTTTTGACAAGTTAGGAATAGATACAAGCAGATTCGATGCAAGAATAGAGTGGTCTGCAGGAAGTATTGGCAATCCAGTGCCCACAGACAAAACCATCTATTCGGAAAAAAGGGTTGTTATAATAAAGCCAGGGGGTTTAACGAAAAGCGATTTAGAAGCATGCTTTTCAGGATCGACTTGCACAGAAGAGACAATAACAATATATGTATGGAGGCGATAAGGTGCAAAGAAAAGGTTTTATGTTCACTATAGATTCCCTCGCATGCGTCACAATTGCCATTATCCTCATTTTTCTTGTACCGGCTGTGCCAAGAATTAAAACGAGCGAAAGATCACAATATATCTTCATGGAAAAGATTGCTAGAGATAAGGGTGTTGTTGCACTCTACACAAATGATTTGGCAAACGATCCAACACCAAATATCGTAGGGGCCACCTTTGTTTGTAAAAAGTATTTTAAGCTTGAACCAAATACAACAACAACTCAAACAAATGTCAGCAGATATAACAAATGCATTACAACAACCGTGGTGAGCTGATGAATGAAAGAGCTGGACTGTATGTTGGAATCATAGCAGTGCTTGCATTCGCTGTTTTGGCTTTAGTCATATATTCAAGTATTGCTATAGTAGGAGAATACAAAGCTTCTGATTACTCCAGCAGGATGTTGGAAGTGAAAAGGGTCTGGCAAAATGCACGCTTCGTGTTAGATAAAACCGTTAGCGAAGCTTTAGCAGATTATGTGATTGTCAGATATAGCAGTACAGGAAGCTGTAGTAACAATGTAAACAATGCCGAAGCGGAGAATAGGGCAAAAACCTATATAGAAAATGCACTTTCTGGCATTTCGGCAGAATTGGGCACAATCTCCTGCACGTTGGAGAATTTTAGCTATGCCATTCCTGCTGGCTTACAGCCCAACCAACCAAGAATAGAAGCAAGTGTAAAATGCAGCCTAGATACAGGGGAGCTAAAAATTGATTATGAAAAGGAGGCGGTATTTGAAAAAGAAGTTAATGTAAATACCGCCGCTGGCTGTGAGGTTACGGTTGTAGACAGGCAATCTAATGAAATAGATATTACGCAAAGTGCTTAATCGTTTAGAATCCTTTCAACCTCTTTAGCCAAGCCGCTGTCGTATTGTATTGCTTTCTTTCTTTCATAGCATAACTCTTTTGGTATGCCCAGCGCCTGTGCAAGCTCTCGCAATGCATGCTTTCTTATTAGATCATCTGCTGAACGGATCTTTGTCTGCGGCGGGAATGCAAGCGCTTGGAGAATAAATTCTTCCTCAAGGAAAGGTGCCTTCAACTCTAAACCAAAATAATTTGCAATAGCCAAATCTCGCTTTAAGTTTCTTTCATACATCTCAAAGAGCTTCTGCCAAATAAGCTCTTGAACGCCTGCGTAACCTCTTTCTTTCAGAACATGGCGGAATTCATTGTAACCAGCAAATAGCTCATCAGCACCTTGGCCGCAAAAAACAACATCAAAGGAATCTTTCCTAATCTCGCGCATAGTTATAAACTCAGGCAATGCGATTTGCACCTGTAGCTTATCTGCCGTACCTATAACCTCTGTTATTTTTTTCACCAATTCAGGAATTTCCTGCCTATCTATTTCTATTATCTTGAGCTTAAGATTGAGCTTTTTTGCTGCATGAGATGCCCTCTTAATACTGCTTGCCTCAGGAAGTCCGCAGCAGTAAAGCACAGTGTTTTTAATCCTTGAAGAAACGGCATAAGCAACTATTGTTGAATCTATCCCGCCAGAAAAAAGTATTGCGCACTTTTCTAAGTTAGCGGTGCTTCTCTCCACAGCATGTAAAAAAGCTTCTTTAAGAGCCCCTATTGAATATGTTTTTGGCACTTTTGCTCTGAGTGCTTCTATTTTTACCCTATCTTTGAAATCAAGCATATTTTACTATAGAGGGAAAAATACTAAAGAAGCTTGTTTTAAAAAATTCGGAAAAAACCTAACAAAAACAAAAGGTTTTTAACGAAATTTAACGTTCATAATAGTATGCTAAGGAGAAATGAATTGGTTGCTCCCGCGATTATTCTTGCAATATTAATACTTTTTGCTTGTGTTTTTGTTTACTATTCCCCTTTTCCTTCTGCAGAGCACGAACAAAAACCCGCAAAAACCAATTCTGAAGATACGCTAATAAAACAACCCGAAGTGAACATAGCAAATGTTGTTTCGGTTGTTACCTCAAAGAAGCCCGCTGAGATTGTTGTAAGCTTTGCAGGCGAAAGCTCAAGCGATAAGGAAGGCACAGAACTCACGATATACAATCAAAATCTCGCCCTGGTGAAAGAATTTCGTAACCTTGAACTCGAAAAAGGATTAAACCTAGTGCGCTATGAAGATATCGCAAAGCATATCAAGGCAGATAGTGTGCTTTTTACAGACCTAACGGATCCTAACGCCTTTGTTGTTGAGCAAAACTATGAGTATGATTTGGTCAGTTTGGAGAAATTACTTCAGAAATACATAGACAAGGTTATAACAGTAGAAGATGCCGATAATAATGTCTTTACTGGAAGGCTTTTAAGCTACGATAGCTCCGAGCTTGTGCTTGAAAGCGAGGGAAAAATAATCGCAATAAAAGATGCTAAGCGAATTGAGTTTCCAGAGTTGCCCGAAGGATTGCTCACAAAACCCACGCTTGTGTGGAAGCTTTATACCGAGCAATCAGGTCTGCACAAAACACAAACAAGCTATCTAACATCTGGAATCTCTTGGGAAGCAAGCTATGTTGCGAAAGTAAACGCTAGCGATAGCATGGCAGAATTAGCAGGTTGGGTAACCATAACCAACAAATCTGGAACGAGCTACCCAAACACCACGCTCAAGCTCATAGCTGGTGAGCTGCATTTAATTAGTCCAAAATATGAAATCGCATACAGAAAGGTAGCATATCCTGAAGTTGGGGAAACGCCAAGCCCCGAGCAGTTTGAAGAGGAGGCATTGTTTGAATACCATATGTACACTTTAGAAAGGAAAACAGATATAAAGAACAACGAAACGAAGCAGATAAGTTTGCTTAAGGCCAAAAACATACCGCTAAAGAAGGAGTATGTTTTTGATGCTGATACAAGCTACTACTGGCAAAGGAATGGAAGCAACAAAGTAAAAGTGATGCTCTCTTTCAAGAACGCTGAAGAAAACGGTTTAGGCATACCGCTTCCCAAAGGAACAGTGCGCGTCTATAAGGAAGATTCCAAAGGGATGCTTCAGTTTGTAGGGGAGGATTCTATAGAGCATACACCGAAAGATGAGGAAGTAAGGCTTTTCTTAGGGTATGCGTTCGATATAGTTGCAGAAAAGAAAACCACAAAGGAGGAACATATAGGAGACAAATGCGTAAGAAAAAGCTATGAGGTAAACATTAAAAACCACAAGGATGAAGACGTTGTTGTAATAGTTGTGCAAAAAGCATGGGGTGAAAGCAAAATAATTAGCTCAAGCCACAAGTATAGGCAAAAGGATGCCTATACCTATGAATTCGATGTACCTGTAGAGGCCGATAGCGAAATAACCCTCACATACACCGTAATGAGCTGCTGGTAGCTACAAATAGTAATATTTTCCTTGCTTCTTTTGTTCTTGGTCTTTTACCGAGCCGGGTTTGTTTGCTCTGGGTCTGCCTGTTTGTGGATCACGCCTAAAGGTTATATCAAGGGCTTTTAAAAACTTGTTCATAGCTTCTTCTTTTTCCATAGGCTTATTTGCAACACCGTGTTTTGCTGGCGTGCCCTCAAAAACAATGAGCCTATCGCACAAATAATCTTGGAATAACAGATCATGATCAACAACTATGCATGCCTTTTCAGTTTTTTCAATAACAGATTTTATAAATGCTGCAGCATTAAGCCTTTCTTCAACATCAAGAAACGCTGAGGGCTCATCGAGTAAATAAAGATCTGCTTGCTTGCACATTGTTATAGCTAAAGAAATCTTTTGGAGTTCGCCACCGCTGAGCTCAGTTAGTTTTCTTTCGTATAATTCGCTTATAGCAAAGCGTTTGTTAGCTTCGGTTTCAAATAGTTCCTTGTCTATAGAGCTGCTTGCAACAAGCCGCTCAACTGTTACATCAGCTTCTGGTTTTAGATACTGCGGTTTTAGCGCAAGCTTTAGCCCTAAATTTACCTTTCCTTTATCAGAATCAATTATGCCTGCGAGCACCTTAACAAATGTTGTTTTGCCTATAGCATTAGGGCCAAGTATACCTATAATTTCGCACTTCATTATTTCGCCTGCTGATGCTTCAAGCTTAAAGTTTTCATAAGTTTTTGTGAATGAGGGATAAGCTATATACTGCTCGCTCTTTTTTGCTTCATGCGCTATCTTTGCAAAGCTTAATTCTTTATCGCGAAATCTTACGTTTTCGTTCTTTAAGTAGCCTTCCAAGTACTGATTTATTCCGTTTAGTACGCTTAAACGCGAACTAACTATACCATAAACTCCTTTAGAACCAAAGAGAACATGTACAAAATCACTTAAATAATCCAAAACAGCTAGATCATGTTCTACAACCAGTACATACTTTTGGCTTTCTGCAAGCTTTCTTATTATCTTTGCTATCCTTAAGCGCTCTTGCACATCCAAATAGGAGGAAGGCTCATCGAAGAAGTATAGGTTAGCGTCCTTCAGCAAGGCACATGCTATAGCAATCTTTTGGAGTTCGCCACCGCTGAGCTCAGTTAGTTTTCTTTTCATTACCTTGCCAAGATCTAATTGGTTTGCGATTTCCTTAGCGTTATTACGCTCATCGAAATGGTTTAGAAGCTCTTGCACAGTTCCTTTGAATGCCTCAGCTATCTTGTTTATATCTTGCGGCTTGAATGATACCTTTATGCCTTCATTTGACAGCTTTTCAAAGTATGCCTGAAGCTCCTTCCCCTTAAACATTTCTATAAGTGCTTCATAGCTTTCATTAGCACAATCTGGCTTTGGCACAAGCTTCCCTGCAAGAATCTTCAAAGCTGTTGTTTTACCTATACCATTTCTGCCTATAAGCCCAACAACCTTTCCTTGCATTGGAATTGGCAGACCGTAAAGCCTAAACTTATTCTCGCCATAACAATGCACTATATTAGCGAATTTTCCTGTGAGATTTACTATACTTATTGCATTAAAAGGACATTTATGAACGCAGATTCTGCAAGCGGTGCAAAGCTGTTCAGAGATTCTTGGTTTAGAATCGCTAGCTATAGTTATGCATTCCTTTCCACTTCTATTTAGTGGACATACCCGCTTACATAAATAATCACACTTCTCAGCGTGACATTTGTTGAAATCTATGACAGCTATCCTTATCTGTTTTTCCTTTTGCATAAAAAACCCAATTTATGAAAGTGTTTTAATTGTTTCAGCATGCTTTTATTTTATGCGTATACTAAAGCTTGATAAAAAACACTGCTTGCTTAAGGTTGTTCCTCAGATAGAAGATGATTTATGGCATTTAAGCCAAATCATCGAAAAAGGAGATAGGGTTAGAGGCATAGCTTCCAGGAAAATAAAAGGGGATGAAAGCAGATCTGCTGAAAGAAGAAGCATATTTGTGGAAATAGAGGTCGAAAAGGTTTCCTTCCAAAAAGAAGGAAGTGTGTTGAGAGTAAGTGGAATAGTGAAAAAGGCAAGCGATGATTCCGTGCCTTTGGGTGCTGCGCAATCTATAGAAATAATGTTGAATAAGGAGTACACTATAATAAAAAGCTCGATAAAAAAACATCAGATAGAAAGGCTGAAAAAGGCAGAAAAAGCAACAAGGAAAGCACCTATTGCGATTGTATGCTTGGATGATGAACTTGCGAGCATAGCAATCTTGAAGGAATTCGGCTATGAAATAAAAAGCAACATACGCTCTGGAAAAAGTGGCAAGCTATTGGAAGAGAGCGATTGGAAGCCCGCATACTTCAATAAGCTTATGAAGGTATTAGCAGAAAATCCTACAGACACGCTAATAGTAGCTGGTCCTGGATTTATAAAGAATGAATTTGCTGAGTTTTTAAAAGAGCATGATTTTAGAGGTAAGCTATACATAGAAAGCTCCAGCCATGCTGGTGAAGCTGGAATAAATGAAATAATGAAAAGCCATGCCCTGGCAAAAATAACAGAAGATGCTGAAATCGTTAAGGAAGCTATGCTTATTGAAAAGCTTCTTAAAGAAATAGCGAAAGATGGTTTAGCTACTTATGGCAGCGAGGAAGTAGAGAAAGCTGCAAGCATGCATGCAGTAGCTGAGCTTCTTGTATTGGATAAAAAACTTGTTGAAGAAAGAGAATCTGTGGAAAAATTAATGGAACTTGTTGAGAAAGCAAATGGCAAAGTGCATATATTCAACTCAGAGCATGAACCAGGCAAAAAGCTTGAGGCATTAGGTGGCATTGCAGCATTTTTAAGATATAAAGTTGGTTAGCGTATTCTAAGCTCTAACCACTCAACCTTCTTGCGTTCAACAAGTTCTTTTATACGTTTTTCCTTTCCGCTAAGCTTCGAATTAGCGAGCTTAAACTCGCAAAATATTATACGATCCTGCTCGAATGCAATGCCGTCTATCGGCGAGCCAATAAAGCGAAAGTTTTCAGGATTAAAAGGAAAGCTATCGCTTAAAGGCACTAATTGTTCTACGAGCATTCCATATTTAACGCTTTGCGACTGCTTTTCAGAGGCAAGCTCTGCTATCTTTTGTTCTAAAGAGATCAGTCGTCTGTAAAAAACGATTACAAGAAAAGAAAGCATCGCTATTATTATCAGTAAAGCTATTGTTAATTCCAGCATAGTGAAATTGTCTCAGAAATCTAAAAAATTTTATCTAATAGTAAAACCATGCGTTTTTTCCCTATAGGCACAAAAACCTTTAAAATTTAGGTTGCCCCTAGGAACTTGCTTTTTGTCTTTTCATAAAGCTCTAAGAATTTTTTTCCTAGTTGCGTAGCGTAATAAAATTCTTTGCTGCCTGCTCTAAAACGCGAAACTAAATTTGCTTTGATAAGCACCTCTAATATTTGCTCAAGATCGCTTTCTTCCACATAGGGGAAAGCTATTTTTAGCTTTACGACGCTCTTCGCGTTAATTAACGATTTTAGCACTTGAAGGAATATTGCGGAGCGCATTATGTAATAGCATAACGGGTGCTTCTCAACAAACCGCATCAGCTCAGCATAAGGATCAGCAACACTTGTTCTTTCCAGTTCGGTTCTTTCCATAGAAGTCAATAAAATAAAACAACTGCGCTTATTAAAGCTTTTTGTGTAGAAAGCTTGCGTTCCTATTACCTCCAGCAACCAAAACTTTTATTAAAGCTTTTTATATACGTACGGGCCTTTGTCTTTGTAGCCAAACTTCTTCCGATAGTATTCTTTTACACCTAATCCAGAAATTATAATCATTCCTTTTTTATCGAACACTTCTTTAGCTATTCTCTCAGCTTCTCTTAAAAGCCTTGCGCCTAAGCCCTGATGCTGCAAAGCATCTTTTTTTCTTTCACCTAAAAGCAAGGGCTCACCTAAAACACGCAACTCGCGAATTATAGCGTTCTTATCCCTTATCTCTCGCCTAAATGAATCTTCAGGTATTCTGAGTCTGCAGTAAGCAAAGAGCAGCTCCCTTTTCTCATCCTCAAGCGACAAGAAAAGCTCTGTGCCTTTGCTGGCTCTGTACTCATCAATAAAAAGCTTAGCATCGCTCAGCTCATAATCAATTCCTTCCTTTGCTTTTCTTAGCGCTGCTTCCCTGCATCTAATGCAGTTACATCTTTTGCCTTTTTTCCTCATATATTCGCTTACAAGCTGCCTTAGGTTGCTCATCTTTACGCCTGCCTCTATAAGCTGTGTTGGAATGTCTCTCTGCACGCGCATTATTCTAACCCAATAAGGAATAATCTCCTTTACCTTAGCAATGAGCTTTATGGCTTTTTTAGTATCCAGAGGCTCATAGTTGCCTTTAAGGTATTCCTCATAAAGCTTTGTCCCCTGCAAAACTAAGCAAGGATAAAGCTTAAGGTTATCAGGTTTGAAGCGCTCATCATAGAACATCAGCTTAAAGGATTCGAGATCATCCTTCGGCTTTGTGTAAGGCAGGCCAGGCATGCAATGATAGCATACCTTAAAGCCGGCATCTTTTAGTAAGCGCGTTGCCTCTTCAACATCCTTTACAGTATGCCCTCTATTTATCATCTTATAAACCCTATCATTCAGAATCTGTACGCCAAGCTCGCACCTTGTACCAGCAAGGGCAAGCATCCTATTTACATGTTCCTTTTTGCAGTAATCCGGCCTTGTCTCAAATGTTATACCTATTATGCGTCTCTTTGCAGTTTCAGCATTTAACTTTGCTTCCTTAAGAGATTTTGACTTTTTACCTGTTATGGCATCAATAGCTTCCTTAACAAACTTGCGTTGATAAGAGATTGGCGTTGCTAAAAATGTTCCGCCCATTATAATAAGCTCTATCTTGTTTGCGTTGTGTCCTGTTTCCTCTAACTGCCTTATCCTATCTAACACCTGCTTGGTGGCATCAAAGTTTGCTTGCAAAGCTCGCATTGTTGCTGGCTCCTTGCCAGTATAGCTTTTTGGCGTTGGTATGCCTATCTGGCTGCTTGGACAATAGATGCATTGTCCAGGGCATTTATAGGGCTTTGCCATTATAGCAATAACATTTATTCCTGAAAGAGATCTAACCGGTTTTATAGTAAGCAGTTTCTTAAGCTTTTCAGTTTTACGTTTAGCAAAGCGCATTATAGTTGGGTTGCTAGGCATCTTAGCTAGCGAATACTTGCGCGCTAGCTTGGTCTTTATTGCATTTAGTTGCTTTTTATCCTTTATCTTCCCGGCTTCTATAAGAGCTATTATTTCTTTACAGTAATCAGCAAGCGACATAAGCATCATTAGCTAAAAACAATAAGCAAAGCATTAAGCATATAACTTGGCAGCATATTGAGCGTAAAAAATGGCAAGCCGAAATAGCTTGCTGTAAATTTTCCTGGCAGAGTAGGAAATACTGCAAGCTCCGCATTTAGGTTAGCGAACCTTTTATCAAAGAGCAAGGAATCCACATAAAAGCAAATATCTCTCTTTCCAGAGGAGTTTGCGTTTATGGTTAGCGAAACTATCTTTGTTTGCTTTGGCTTAAGCACAACATCAAGCTTGTCAAACCATGTTTTAGGTAATGAACTTGTGATTCTAACTGAATGCTCTGCTAAGCTCTCATTAACAAGTACTATTTCATAGCTAGCTGTTTCACCAACCTTGCATTCATTGAAATTGCTCTTTAAGCTTGCTTTAATTAGATCCTTTTTAATGAATACCGCAACATCGAAGCCTTCTTCATAGCCTGAAGGGTCGCTTAGTGTTATTCTAACATTTTGCAATGTTTGTGTTTCTTTCGGATCAATTTTGAGCTTTATCACAAGCGTTTTATCAGTAAGCTCATATGTGCTTTGCCACTTAGAAGTGATTTTCGCAGAGCTCCACTTGCTTATGCCATTTTCCCTATCTATTTGCAAAACCAAGGTTTCGCCCGGCTGAACATATTTTAGCACAAGCGTTTCATCAAAGGTAAGCTTTTTTTCATACGGGCTAAGCAAATAGATGTAAGCATTTACATTGAGAAGTAAAAGGATTAAGAAAAGCACAAAACTAAATCTTTTTAACATATAGACCACTGTAATAATTTTAGTGCAAAGTAAAAAAATACTTAATGGTGCTTTGCATGCTCGTGCTTGCAATGAGCGATATCCACCAAAGAATTGAAAGCCTAGAAAAGCTTATGGAAAAGGTAGCTAATGAACCTATAGAGCTAGCTATAATCGCAGGCGATCTAACCAACTATGGTGACGCAAGCGACGCAAGCGAGGTGTTAAGCAAGCTTCCTTTTAGGCATGTGTTAGCTGTTCCAGGCAATATGGACACAAAAGACGTGCTAAACGCCTTAGAGGAAAGAAAAATAAGCTTACATGGCAGATGCGCTAGCTTATTTAAGTATAAATTCTGCGGCTTTGGAGGCGGCCTTATCGGCTCTGCAGGCAGCTTGCTTTTTTCAGAGCTTGAGATTGAAGAAAAATTGAGAAAGCTTGTTGATGCTAACTCAATACTTGTTACGCATCTGCCACCAAAAAACACCAAGCTGGATGAAACCGCTAGCGAGCATATAGGGAGCAATGCCATAAGGAATATAATACTGGAAAAGAAGCCTTTGCTTCACATATGCGGACATGTACATGAAGCAAGCGGAAAAATAAAGCTTGGAAGCACCACATGCATAAACGTTGCCGCAGTAAAGAACGGCCAAGCATTTCTCATAGAGCTTAAAGAAGCGAAAATAAGTGTGAAGAAGGTAAAGCTATGAGCATAGCAAACATAAGGTTCGGGATGGTTAAAAATAGGCATATGAAAAGATTCAAGCAGGCAGTAGAAAAACATGAAGTAGATGAAGCGATGGTTCCGCTATGCGAATTCGTAAATAGTAGAAAGCATTTCTTCACCTCTTCAAGTTGCAGTGGAAGAATAATATTGCTTAAAGTGAGCGGCAAAACCAAACGTGACGCAAGCTTCCACAGAAAATGGCATCGCACAGTGAGCTTTGAGGAAGTATGGCAAGGCATAGAGAAAGCCAGAGCTAAAGAACTGTGGTTTAAGATGGAACCCTTTATAATTCATATAGGCACAAATTCTCTCAAAAGGGCTTGCAAATTACTCGATATAAAAAACAAGGCAGGTGTTAAGCGTGGCGGAATAATAGTGGCAAAGCCAGGTAAATTTTTGCTTGAGCTTGTAGGCACAGAAGCAATAGCATTGCCCGTAAAGCTTGGTGGAAAAATAATTGTGAGCAAGAGGTTTTTGAAAGAGGTTGTGAAAAAGGCAAACGAAAAATTGGAAGCAAATTTTTTGCGACTCAAAAAATTTGAAGAAATTTTGCGGGCTGATCTGAGTTGAACAGCAAGCGTGTTTTTTTAGCAATAAATCTGCCAGAAGAAGTAAAGGAAGCTATAGAGTATGCTTTCCTTAAGAAGCTTCCGAAGGAAGGATTAAAGCCCGTGGAAAAAGAAAACTTGCATGTTACGCTCTTCTTTATAGGTTATGTTACTGAATCCCATATTGAGAAGCTCAAGAGAATATTGAGCAAGCTAAGCGAATTTAAGCAGTTTGAAGCAACCTTAAAAGGCATAGGTTGTTTCGGCTCAAGGGTTCTCTGGTTGGGTGTGCAAAAAAACGCTGAAAAGATAGTCGAGCTCAATAAAAGTATTTGCAATCTACTTAACGTTAAAGATGAGCGCTTTGTTGCTCATGTAACGCTTGCTAGAAACAAAACCCTTAAATACGCTAGCTTCATGGAGCTTGTGGAGACGCTTAAAAAGGTAGAATTTGAAAAAAGCTTTAATGTAAAAAGTGTAGATATAATGGAATCTATCCTTACAAGCAAAGGCCCTATTTATAAAAAGCTTGCTGAAATAAAATTGGCTAACGCTTGAATATTTTATCTATTAAGCTCTCTGGATCGAAATAATATTGCTGTATTATCGCTTCTACTTTTGGCCATTCCAGTATATTATTTTCGAGCATCCATTCGAGAATACGCTTTCTTACCAGAAACTCTTCTTTGACCTCGTTCTTTGTTAAGCTTGTTGTTTCTGCAAGCTTATCAAATGTTCTTGCAGGAATATCTGTTTTCTCAATAGTATCTTTCCTTTGGTTCCATTCGTAAACATTGCTTAGCAGTATCTTGTCTTCCATTCTATCAATCTCTGCTATCTCACGAACGCGTCTTATTATGCCAATGCGTCTATCATACATTCTAAACATTATGACTGCTATATCGAGCAAGGGAATCATGTGTATTGGCACGCTCATCGGAGCACTTTTTAAGCGCAAAATCATCTCGCGAGCTGTGTTTGAATGCAGCGTGCCGAGCATGCCTCTATGGCCAGTATCCATAGCAACAAACATCGTTTGCGCTTCCTCACCGCGAACTTCACCAACAATTATCCTATCAGGCCTCATACGCAAGGCATTCTTAAGCAGATCGTTCATTGAAATCTCTTTTGCTTCTTGAATCTTAGGTCTTGCCTCAAGCTGAATCCAATTCTCACGTTTGCCTAAATCAAGCTCCAAGGTATCTTCAATTGTAATTATGCGATCCTCATATCTTATGAATGCACCTAAAGCATTCAGCAGCGTTGTTTTACCTGAGCTTGCGCCACCGCTAACTATTATATTCATAGGATTTATCTTGAGTCCTTCTACCGCCAACCAAAGAAAAGCTGCAGCTTCTGAGCTTATTGTTCTGTTTTTTATGAGCTCAACTATTGAAAGAGGCGTTTTATTGAATTTTCTTATTGTGAGCGTATAGCCAAATGGCGAAGCGCTTTTATAAGTTGCGTTTACTCTTGAGCCATCTGGCAAGCGAGCATCAAGCAAGGCATTGTCTTCATCAAATTTTTTGCCAACCGTATAGGCAATTCTTGCTATAATTCTGTAAAGCTTTCTCTCGTTATCTATGCTTAAGTTTGTTTTACATAAGCCGTGCCTTTTGTGAAAAACGAATATCGGCTTTTTTGGTCCATTTATCATTATCTCTTCCAGATTATTATCTCTTATAAGCGGCTCTATTATTCCATAACCTATTGCTTCGCCTAACACTGTTGCAACTACCTTTTCTTTGTCCTCGAGCTCGGGCAGGAATTCGTTAAGAAGCTTAAGGAAAGAATGCTTTAGGGATTCATAAATTGTTGAGGAAGGAAGCACCTTAAGCAGCTGATGAACTTCAACGGTTTGCACAATCTCGCTATTGAAAAGCTCTGCGAACTCGCCTGCTCTTTTTAAGGGCAATGTTCTCTCAAGCTCTTCGATAGAATAAACGCGCTTTATTGCATTTATTAATAGATCTATAAACTCGCGTTGCCTTTCTGTGAAAGGAATTACCTTAACTTCATATAGCTTGTATGGAAAACCATCAAATATCTGCACGTTTTCGTATGCTTCAAGAAGTTTGCCTTTCACTTGCGGAATTCCTTCGGCTTGCAAGCTAACACCTAGCAACAAAGTGGTTACAAACAATTTTAATAATTAGAAGGGCATATGTTATATTAAAAAGTTGTGGTGATGTAATTGCAAAATTTGGCTAGCGTATTAAATGAGGTTCTTGCAAGAGTTACGCCAAGCGAAGAAGAAAAAAAGAAAGAACTAGAGCTGGCAAAAAAGATAATAAAAAGAATAAAAGCGATTGAAGGAAAGCATGTAAGTGTGATACTTTGTGGTTCAGTTGCAAGAGACACGCATTTACGCAATGAGAAGGACCTTGATATATTTGTGCTTTTTGATGAGAGCTTATCAAGAGAGGAGTTCGAAAAAGAAGGCTTGCGCATAGGGAAAGCTGTATTTAAAGGGCATGAGCACTGGATGGAATATAGCGAGCATCCTTACATCAAGGGAATTATAGAGGGCTTCGAAGTTGAAATAGTGCCTTCATACAAAGTAAAAAAAGCTAGCAAGCTCAAAAGTTCTGTGGATAGATCGCCATTTCATGCACGCTTCTTGAAGAGGCATTTGAAAGAAGAGCATAAAAAAGAAGTTCGCTTGCTTAAAGCATTTATTAAAGGTATTAAATGCTATGGTGCTGATATCGCTAACGAGGGCTTTTCCGGCTACTTAGTAGAGCTTTTAATACTTAAGTACGGCTCGTTTATTGAGTGTATAAAGAATGCTTCCAAATGGAAACCTGGCACAAAGATCGCGCTGAAGGACTCGCATCTAAAAAAATGTAAATGCTCTGCTCCACTAGTGTTTCCAGACCCAACAGACCCTAAAAGGAATGTAGCAAGCGCTCTAAGCTTGGAACAATTTGCAAGATTTGTTGTTGCTTGCAGAGCATTTCTTGCAAAGCCCAGCTTAGAGTTTTTCTTTCCTAAAAAAACTAAACCAATGAGATTAGAAAAGCTGAAAAAAGAACTTAGGGAAAGAAGTGTCATTGCGATAGAGCTTCCGAAGAAGGAAAAGGTTGCTAAAGATATCATCTATGGGCAGCTAAAGCGTTTCAAGAGCTTTCTTGAAAACGAGCTTGAAAAGCTTGGTTTTAAGGTATTCAATATCAAAATATTTGAGCTTGAAAAGAGCTTTTGCTATTTTGTTGAGCTGGAAAATGCAAAGCTTAGTGAGTTTTCAAAGGTTTTAGGACCGCCTGTTTTTGATGAGAGGAACTTCAAAGCATTTATTGAGAGACATAGCAAAGCAATCGCAGGCCCTTGGATTGAAAATGAGCGTGTTGTAGTGCTTGAAAGACGGAAGCTTAGGGAAGCTAATGACGCTATCAGAAAACTTGTGAAATTTATAGCTAGCAACGGGAAGATGCCTCTAAAGGCATTGCTAAAAAAGGCTAAAGTTTTGGAAGGTAAGGAAATTATTAGAAGTTGTAGGAAAGAAGGCTTCGCTAGAGTACTTAGCGAGTTTCTGAGCTCCAAAGAGAGCTTTTTGCAATGACCCCGGAGGGACTCGAACCCTCAACCTGCCGGTCGCTCCAATATAAGGGAGCACGCCTCTTATCAACCCATCCGTACCAATATTTGTTAACTAATGGGGTTGATAAGGGGGCTAGCCCCCCTTATTTCCGAAGCCGGCTGCTCTGTCCTATTGAGCTACGGGGCCAATATTAGGTTTAAAAATATACCCTTATAAAAAATTAATACTGCTTTGTTGTTTTAAAAATTGCTTTTGGTGTTGCTATGAAGAAGTGTATTACCTGTAATACCATAGTTACGAATGACTATGTTGAATTCAAGTGTCCAAACTGCTTAAAGGCCACTATAATAAGATGCGATAAATGCAGGCGCTCTGGCAAGGAATACAAATGTCCGGAATGCGGCTTTGTAGGCCCTTAGGTGATCTTATGGCTGAGCTTATGGCAGTGTTTAGAATAATGCCTGAAGAACCAGGAGCAGAGCAAAGCATAAAAGAAGCATTAGGTAAAATAAAGAGCGCTTCTTTAAAGGATGTTAGAATTGAGCCCTTCGCTTTTGGTTTGAATGCAGTTATAGCGGCATTCGTAATGCAGGAGCAGGAAGGGCTTATTGAAAAGCTTGAAGAGGAAATAAAAACAATACCAAAGGTAAGCGACGTACGCTTAGAGCATGTGAGTAGGATTTGAAATTTACCTTTTGACTTTTGCCTAGATTTCAGAAATTGTGCTATTTTTTGATTTCCTGTAAAACAAACTTGTAAACTTTGCCTGTTTTCTTGTTTTCTAGATATAATCCATTTTCATCCTCAAACATTCGCCAGAGAGGTTCTCCGCTTCCTGAATCTCTAAATATTATATCTTCAGTATCAAAACCTTCAGCTCGAATTTTTCCTCTAACACGCAAATCCGTGCCTATCTCTGCTTGATCTAGCGTATTTAGTTTAAGTAGTGGTATGTCAGCTGTTCCCGAAGCGTTTCGTGCAACAATAGCTACATTGTTTGGTATTCTTATCGCCTTACCGCTGGTATATCTAGCACTACCGTTTATCCCATACATATCTATTCCATAGTTAGCAAACGTGCCGCCAAAGTTTATTCCCCAGTCTGCCCAGGTATCAATGGTTATCGCTGTAAGCCACTCTGACTCATTTCTTCTGTTGCTAAAGTAGAGAGCATCTGTCCCTTTATGATCTCCCTCATTGGAAATTGCTATACCTGTAACATCATCGTAAGGGACATTATCTCGATCTATTTTTGGATCCAAAGCCACATGGATTCCATAAAGGATTCCTTTTGTAGCAGCTGTAACGGAAGGGTGGTCCCGTACATAAACTCGCAAGCCGGTTACACCTTTTTTAGTAGCATTATCGCCTAGTCCAGTAGTATGAATTAAAAATGAGTGATAAACACCTGTTGGGTTTAAGTTAGAATCAACAAATTGATATCTGCTTCCAAAATCATAGTATTCACCCAAAGTATCGAAGGCGACTCTTGCAGACGATTTTAACATAGGAATAGCACTATTAAAAACTAAAAGCTCTTCTTTATCTGAAGCATCCCTAATCACAAACACATCAGGTTTACTAATAGCTGTCTGGATATCTAACCTCTGTAAATAAGCTGTTGTCCACCGTCTAGTACTTGTTCCCAATGCAAAGACTCCAGTATCGGCTGGTGTGAACGAAGCAAGAGCACCATTAAAGGAGATAACTTTAGGAGATCCATCCTTATAAATAATCACATCCAAAACTCCCTGTTCATTTCCTGGAGTAATCACCTCCAATCCGCCATTTAACTGAGCACCATCAAGCAATGTTCCTGCTGCATTCCTCGTTTCAAAACGGATAAAACCTCCGCTTCCAGCAAGTCCAGGAGCATTTCTGCGGATTATCAATTGTGGGTTGCCCGTTGAAGGTTCATCAATTATTATGGTATCTGAAACTATATGTAAACCTGCTTCTGGTTCCTTTGTACCGATACCAACCTTTCCATCATTTGTAATCACGAACCTATCATAGGTTTTCGGATGTATACGCCCTTCGGATTCTACCCAGAGAGATTTCTCAACACATGCGCTAAGAAAAACAAAAGAGAGCAATGCGAAAACAAAAAGAGGTTTTTTCATATCAACACCCCCGCCCAAAAAAATGAACTTTGGTTTGTTCCAAATTTTATTGGTAACAAAACTAAAAAAAGCTTTCTGCCTGAAGAAGAGAGAAAAGCCTTACCTAAAGTGAGCGATGTAAGGTTAGAGCACATAACCAGAATTTGATTTTTTGCTTGCTCAGATGTTCTTATAGGCTTTTTTCCTATGCATTATTGTTAAAATCACAAGTTTCTTTTTGAGAGGATAGCGATCTATAAACACTCGGTAGTCATCAACTCTGTATTTGAAAAAGTCCTTGCCCTTGACCTTCTCAAGCAGAGGTTTCTCTTTCCGAGATAAAGCCACAATTTTATTAATTATTCGCTTGGCAACATGCTTTTCTAGTTTCGCAAGGTCTTTTTTTGCTCTATTTGACCAGATTATCTCAAAAGGCATTTAGAGACCCAAGGTTTCTTTTATTTGCTTTGTGGAATAAACCTTGCCCTTTCTGACATCTTCTCTGGCTTCTTTGATGGCTTTCAGAGCATCCTCAGAAAGTTCCAATTCCGATTTTTCTTGCTCCTTAAATCTTTCAATAAGCTTTTTTATTATATCCGCATAAGTTTCACGCCTATATTCCCGTAGAGAATCGAGCTCTTTCTTTAAGCTTTTCTGTATCTGAATTGTTGTAATCTCTGACATTATAGTCACCTATAGAACAATATAGCAGAATATATTTAAAACTTTTTGGAAACTAAAGTTATGCAACGAAGAAGTGCTGAATATCTGATTTTTAACCTTATGTTGCAAAAGATTATATATTATGATAAAGCGGATTAAGCTAATTAACTGGCGTTCGCATAAGAGCACAGAGCTCGAATTTGAGAGAGGAAGTAATGTACTTGTTGGTAAGATGGGCGCAGGCAAGAGCAGCGTTATAAATGCTATTTGCTTTGCGCTTTTTGGGACGTTTCCAGAGCTACAAAGAAGGGAAGCAACGCTAAGCAACATTATAACCGATAGGCCAACAAAGCAGAACTTTGCTAAGGTCGAACTCGAATTTATACATAACAATGATGTCTACAGAGTTGAAAGAGTTATCTATGCAGGGAATAAAACGAATGAAGCAAAGCTATACAAGAATAATAGGCTTATTGCAGGCCCTAAAGTGAGCGATGTAAACAAACGAATTGAGGAGATACTCGAAATAGATTATGAGCTCTTTTCAAGAGCAGTTTATTCTGAGCAGAATCAGATAGATTATTTTTTGAAGCTTAATCCAAGCGAAAGAAAAACAAAATTTGATGAGCTGCTTGATATAGAGCGTTATGAAAAGGTAAGAAAAAATGCTGTAACCTTGCGAAATTCCCTTAGAGCATTGCTTGAAAGCCAAAGAGGCATACTTAACGAACAGAAAAAGAGCTTCTCTACTGAAGAGCTCAGTAAACTTCAAGAAGAGCTTACCAAATTAAATGAAGAAATAAAGCTTAGGGAAGCTGAGCTTAAGGAGCATGCCGAAAAGCTTAGGGAAGCTGAGGAAAAGCTAAGCGAGCTAACAAAAAAGCAGGAAGAGTATCGCAAGCTTAACAACGCTATGCTTCAGCTAAAAGGAAGTATAGCAACACTGAAGGAACAATTAACAAAAATTTTTGAAGAGTTAGGGAAAGAGGTAAAAGCTAATGAAAAGGAGCTTGCGGAACAAGCAAAAAGAGACGCTGAGAAAAAGCTTGCGGAGCTTGAGGAAAAGGAAAAAGAGCTAAAAGAACTACAAGCAAGCATAAGAGAACTCAAAGCAAAAATATCACAAATAGAAGAGGAAAATAGCTCAATAATTGCACGCTTAAGGATAAAGCTTAGCTATGAGAAGATTAGCGAAGAACTAAAGCGAATAGAAGCAAAGCTTGCTGAGCTTATAAAGGAAAAGGAAAAAAATGAGGAGATAAGAAAAGCTTATGAAAAGGAGCTAACCGAGGTTAGAAAAAAGATCGCTGTTGAAAGGAGTAAAATAGCTGAGCTTAAAGTACGCTTAGAAGAAATGGAAAAAGCTAAAGCTTTATGCCCTCTTTGTAAGAGAAAGCTTACGGAAGAGCATAAAGAAAAGCTTCTTAAGGAGTTTAAATCTAGCATAGCTTCTTCAAGCGCTAACATAAAAAACTTTGAAGAAAGCGAAAAAAGACTGCTTGAAAACATAGAGGAACTAAGCAAAAAGAAGGAAGCTTTAGAAAAAAATTATAACGAGATTCTGGAAATAAAGATGACTATTATAAATACTAAGCAGGCCCTTGAAAGGGTCGAGGAAAATAAAAAGCGTTTGCAGGAATTTTCAGTAAAACTAAAGGGGTTGGAAGAGCAAGAAAGCAGACTAGCTAGCTTGCCTGATGAGATAAAAAAGGCGCAAGCGGAATTAGAAAGAGCAAACAAAGAATTGGAAGCCATAGCAAAGATAGCTACGCTAAACTCTAATGAGCAAAAGCTTGCCTCTCTTGAAAAAGCGCTAAGAGAGCTAGCGTTTGATGAACAAAAGGTTAGGGAAGCTAGCGCAGAATTAGAAAAAACTAGAGGAAGTATAAAAACGCTTGAGGAAAAGATAGCTGGCTTAAGAGCTTTAATTAAAGAAAAGGATTCAAGACTTGCAGAACTAAAAAGGAAAAAGGAGCTTATAGAAAGTTTAGAAACAGATATAAAGCATTTGGAAAACCTTGTGGAAAAGCTTGGAATCTTCATAAATGCACTTAAGGCAACGCAATCGGAGCTCAGAGAAAATCTTATAGAAAGTATTAACCAAGCAATGGCAGAGCTATGGCCTAAAATCTACCCCTATGGCGACTATACAGCATTAAAATTGCGGGCAGCTGAAACCTATGATCTTTTGGTTAAATCTGGTTCAAGATGGTTGGCGGTTGAGGGCACGCTTAGTGGCGGTGAAAGAAGCGCTGCTGCTTTAACGCTTAGAATAGCTTTTTCCTTAGTGCTTGCAAGAAATTTGAGTATGCTTATTCTTGATGAACCAACGCACAACTTAGATGAAAGAACTGTAAGCGTTTTGGCTGATATGATAAAGAATGTTTTGCCAGGTTTGGTTGAGCAGATATTTTTAATAACTCACAACAAAGAGATGGAAAAAGCAGCTAGCGGAACCTTGTATAGATTAGATAGAGATAAAAGCACTGACGGCATAACAAGAGTTGAGCTCCTCTCAATAAAGGATTAAGATTTTTTGCCATCAAGCACTCTGGCTATAAAACCCGCCATCAGATTTATTTCAAGCTTAGAGAAAGGAAGGTTCAAGCTCTTGAGAAACTGCTTGTTCTTCTCAAAGTCATCACTAAACTTATCTGGAAATTTCTCCATCAGTATCTTTGCTCTATGCTTTATGATCTTAGGAACCGCTTTGCCCATATAACCACCTAACTAAGCTCTACACGCTCAACTGTGCCATCTGCATAGACACGCAGCACAGATATTGGCAGTAGCTTTGCTTCAAACTCTTTTTTAGCAAGCGTATATGGCGTATCATCCTTTTCCGGTTTTGTTAAGGGCGGTGCACCTAAAGCTAATTGCAAAGCTCTTGCACCTATTATCCTTGCTATCTCAAACCTTGTTAGCGCCGCCATGATTGGCCACCAAAGAAAAAGCGCGATTAAAAATTTACAATAATAAGGAAAGTGGAAGGAAAGAATTAAAAAGCTTATATTTTAGCCTGTTTTGGGCTTATGCTTTGTTTAGCCACAAGTAAAGCGGCTTTTTCAATTGAATAAACACCTTTCTCAGCCGCACATTCCACAGAGCTAGCTAAAGAGTAGTTGAAAAATGCCGAGCTTGTGCTAAGAAGGCTTTCTATGGAAAGCTTAAGTATTTCATAGCCTATATTTAAATACGTTCCTAGGTAAAGGGTTAAGTTATCCTCTATATAAGCCATAAGCCCTTTGGTTATTAACGCATGCCTTTCTGCTTCTCTTAGCGAAGTGTGAGCAAGGAACATCTTCCCTATTAGATTTGCAAGCTCTAAAGCAAGTTTTGAGGGCTTCTTTTTGCAGACCCAGTGCAAGCAAATCGGTTTATGGATTTTTGCTAAGCCTTTTTGCTGTAAACGCATAGCATCTGCCAGAGGGATCGCTTCCATAGAATTTGTAAAAAGAGGGCCTACAGGATACGAAGGCAAAACAAACTCTTGCTTTCGAATCTCTCTGGAAGCTTTATTCTCATGTGTGCGATGATAGTGCTCAGCGAAAGCTTTTGAGAGGGAATTGAAATAGAATCCGTTCTGGAAAAAGCTCGCTAATACAAGAGAGCTGGGCAATACATTTTTATCGTTTAGGGATGAAGGTCTGCAACATTTGCAATTAACAGTATCGAAACCTATGTTATTCTTTATTATTGTTAAAGCATACCTTAATGCTTGCTCATTTTGCAAGCGGGTTTTAGAGGAATGCCCATTTTGTGCGCTTGTAAGTTGCATTCCTGAAGCAAATAAAGCGTTTTCAAGGAAGGCAAATCTCTGCTTATATGTTGATTCAAAAAGTTCTTCCTTTCTTATTCTAAGTATATTGGATAAGCACACGCTTGATACATCTTCTGCATGCTCTGGCACATAAGCCAATGCTTCTATTCTTTGCAAGCATTTATTTTCTGTAAAAGCGTCATAATAGCTCCAGTTCTTTAGTATGAGAAACTGACGCTCTGGTTCTAAAAGCACAGGCTTTATTTGGGTTGTGTTGCAAATAAACGCATGCGCGCTTTTTAGTTCTTTAAAGCTTTTGGAAAAAATTCTAAGCACACCATTACCTTCAGAGAAGCTTACATCAAACCCTTCTAAAAGTTTTTTACATGCCTTAGCTTCCTTTTCGCCACACCTAAACGCAAAACTTGGCAGAAAGCGGTAGGATTTTTTTATTCTATCATCTTCGCCTTGGAAGAATAATGTAATTATCCCTTTACCTTCTCTATATTTTGCATCGGAAAGGAACAAACCAGACATACAATTAGCACGTTTTCTGGCTTTAAAAATGGGTTGAAACACCTAAGTTCCGGTGAACCGCTAAAGATACGCTTTGCTTTCAGAATTCTTTTTAGCAACACTTTCCTCAAATTGTATTGCTGCTTCCTCTAGGGTCATTTCATGCTTAGAAGGCATTGATTTGCGTTGCCTAACCTTAAAGAAAAGAGGATAGCCAACAGCTTCCCCTATAAGCAACGCTTCACCAACTTGCAAGGATGTTATCATATCAAGGCTTCTTTTGTCTATAGCTTCTGCGGATTTTGCAATGTGGTCCAAGTCATAAGGATTTGTTATTCTCAATATGAGTTTTGTATTGCATTGGCTGAGCGTTGTTGTATCAAGCTGAACAGGTCTTTGCGAGATTAAGCAAAGCGACGCACCGAATTTTCTGCCTTCTCTTGCAATAGTACGCAGTATTTCTCTAGAAACTGCTTGCTCTTCCGAAGCTTTTTCTGGGGTGAACTGATGTGCTTCCTCTACAACAAGAAGGAATGGAGCTATGCGTTGTTTCCTTCGTTCGTTGAAAAGTTTATGTGCGAAATAGCTCACGATTATCTGCTTCTTTCTAAGGTCAATAATATCGGAAAGATCTATAACGGCAAGCTTTCCTGGCATAACTATATCTCTTATACTAGGCAGGTCTGTTTTGCCAAATAGATGCAAGCTTTCTAACTCAGAAAGCCAGGCAAGCAAAGCAGATTTTGTATTTGTCTTTATCTCAGAGTCGCTTGCGATTGCATCTTTAAGCTTTGAAAGATCGAATGGGCCATTGCCTGAGCGCATCTCTTTTTTAAGTTCTGAAAGTATTCTGCTAAGCTCCCTTCTTTGAGCTAAACTTATGCCTGGAATTATGCCTGCAAGCATGCCAACGTTTAAATTTGGAACGCCTATCCTTATCTGCTTACCTTGAATCAGCAGTGTTTTATCGCTATAATCAACATAGCCCTGTTTTGCCGGTTCTGCAAAGCTTGAATATTCGCCATGAGGATCAAAAACTATGCAAGCTATTCTACCCTGCTCCTTTTTCCTCTCGAGAAGTTCCTCAATTATGCAAGCAACAGTATGCGACTTGCCAGCACCACTTATACTTAAAACCGCTAGATGCTTTTTGAGCAACTTTGTCATATTCAGCTTTACATCAAGGTCATGGAACTCCAATCTGCCCAGATAAACCCCGTTATCATCAAACCCATAGAATTTTTTCAGCAGAGATTCTCTCGCAAGATAAACCTTCGTTCCTGGTGATGGTGGCACACTAGGTCTTTTAATACCACTCTCTGTGAATATGCCTAGCGGTCTGGTGTTTGCAACGATGTATTCCCATTCAGCGGTTGGAAACTGTTCAAGTATTGCCTTTCCGCTAGCTTCGAATTCTTTTACGGAATCTGCTCTTTCAAAATATTTGTTTGTTTTTACAACGTTCGTTATAAGCGCTAGCATTATTCCGTGCTCATGCTCCATCTCAACAAACTGGCCTCTATGGACTGTTTCATTTGTTACAACGAAATCCACACTTGAAGGGCTTGGCGAATTTATGGTTGAAATTACCGTTCCTACATAAGTTTTTTCCATCTTGTTCACCTAAAACGGTCTTCTTGATCTGCGCTTTATTATAAAACCTGTGCTTAGCTGAAGCTTGTTGAAAAGCTTATTCCTTATGACTTCTACTTCATTTGGCTTCAATCTTGCTCTTAGGTCGGCTTCTATAAGCACAGAAGGATAACTATACTCGCGATGCGCATTGCTCAGCGAGTAAATAACATTAGCTATCTCGCTGGCTTTTTCGGAGAGTTTTTTAGAGAGAGAAAGGAACTCTACTCTTAGAGGCACATCGTAGTTGCTTGCTCTGAGGTAAAATGCGTATATACTTGAAGAGAATTTCTTATCGAAATCCTTTAGAATCGGATGTTCATTTATGTCTTTTGCGTAACTAAAAGCAAATGTACGTTCGCCTTTACTAAGAATATAGTTCAGAAGCGATATATCATAACATTCCATCTCTTTAAGCTCATTGGCATGCTCTGAGAGGATTTCTTTAAGCCTCGTTCCCCTGGAATCTTCAACACATGCAACAAGCGTGCAATTATTTTTATGGGAAATCTCAAAGAGGTTTTCGAAAGCGCCTATAACATCCCTATAAAGCGGCTTTACCTTTGAGTTGTTCCTCGGCTTGTCTGCATGCTGAGGTATTATTGAACCATCAAGGAGGCAATAATTTGGTTTAAAGCGCTCTATAACATCTATCGCGAGCTTTACCTCTTTTAGTAAGCGCTGCAGGCTTCTGTGTGTGCTTACATCTTCATTCTGCATTGCACGTGTTGTTATTATTGCTTCTGGATATGGCGCTAGCTCTGGCCAATAGCTCGCTTTAGAAAGTTTTCCGTTCTCATAGCTAAAGATAGCCGCTATCGCTCTAACAAAAACAATCTCAACATTAAGCATGCTTTCGCTCATAAAGCCAGAATCTATACCGGCTATAGTTGAATTAAGCTTTATGCTTTCTACAGGAATGACTAAGCCCTCTTTGCTTTCTCCTAAGGAGGCATCTTTCAAGGATCTTACAATTTTTTCTGCAAGGGCCTTTCTTTTTTCGCTGCCTTCTTTTATAAGCCGTGCTGCTTCCTCAATAGTTTGCATACTAAAGTTTCTGAAGTCGCTTTGCATAATTATTAGTTTTTGCAATCGATTTAAAAAAGAGTTCTAAAGCTTGTTTCCGATAAACAAGCAAGGTTTGTTTTAGCTCCTCTCTATACTGATCACAACTTTATCATTCACAGTTCCCTGATTTTCAACTATTAGTGTATGATATCCAGGCCCTAAATGCAAGTCAGCGTTTATATCTATGCTCGTGTTATAGT
>JAPDKC010000009.1 GCA_029258755.1 archaeon
AACACCATATAAGCATATTGGAAATGCAGAAGCATCACCTATAAACAATTCATTCAAGTCTTCGTGAGAAGTTCCTGCCACAAGGATCGTTAAATCTTTTTCAGGTTCTGCATAGTCAGGAGTGGAAATATCTATGTAATTATCATCATCTATGAGTAAGGTTGCTTTTTGCCCTGGAACAGATGCAAAGTTTGCATCTGGACAGCTAGCATCGCCCGTCAGCGGAATGAAATACCAGCGCTCTCTGACTATCGGATTGGACGGATCCTGATAGTCGTTATCGAAATTAACTTTTTTGCCCTTTGAAACAATTATATATTCCTTATTAGTATCTTGCTCCACACCCACAGAATGCACAAACACTCTTGTTTTAAGTATATAGCGCCCATTGCTGTCTGTAAACACATTTTGCAGATATGTTCCACTACCTGCAACAGCACTATCTAATAAGGAACCGTTGTAGAAGATTTTAAAATTGGCCACATACTGGCTTGTGGCAGACTCATAGTATATACTATCCACTACAATCTCTAAAGACCTATGCTCGAAAGAGCCTCTGCCAATAAGCCCTCTAATCACATCTCCTTCATAATATTTCGCGGATTCGTTGATACTGAAAAAGTCCTCTTCGTCAAGCACAGCTATATTGGTATCGCAGGGATTGAAGCATGATTGCGGAAGATTAATGGTAATAATGTTTGAATCGCAAACATTTACATCAAACTGTATGTTGAGATCCTGCAATGCAAAGTTCAAAGTAACGGTATAGGAATTAACCTGCATAGCTGCACCTTCCCATGGCATTATATGCTGCGTAACAGTTTCATCGCTAAGTCTAAAACCAACTACTATTATTCCCGCTTTATTAACAGAAATCTTTGGAACTGCTATGCCGTTAGCATCAGTAACCGCTGGCACAGCATTGTAATCTATTCCTTCCTGTAGCTGTTCTGGCGTGCCTCCAGTAGTATCAACCCTCATAACAGATGCTATCTGGACAGTTACATTGGAAGCAGGCGTATCATCTAAATTGCGCACAATCACAGGAATGCCTATATTTCTATCTGCTTCGGCACTTCCCATAAATGGATCTTTCATTTTGCCTGCGGAAGAATAGTTGAGATCTGCCGCTAATTTTGTGGTTATATAGCTGACCTTGCTTTTGCCTATGGTAGTGAATATCACAGGACCATTTCTTGGATTAGGCACGATTAGCAATTCCAACGAATCAGGATCTATACTATAAGCAATTTTATTCATGTCCAAGCCAGCAGCAAGCTGTCCAACGAAAATAGGGATATTGTCTCCATCGCTAAAGTTACAATCGTTATCCCTATCTACATAAGCAAGTTCATTCTCAGGATCGAGCAAAACTATTCTGGTAAAATCTGTCGGCCCATTTTCGTTGAAAGGCATTATAACACGTGAATATTGCAGGCCGTTATCATCAGGGTGGCAATATGCATTGATACCGTACTGGTGACATAGACTCAAGCAGTTGTCTTCTACGTTGTTATCTTTAAGCAGCTGTCTTCTTCCACTTTCGCGAATGTTGAAATAATATGGACCTGGCTCGCCAGAATCGCTTAGCATCATCATCTCTGTTGTTTCTTTACCTAGATAAAGCTGCCATTTCTTTGGAATTATAAACAGCTCCACAGATGCTACTGTGCCGTTACTATTTGCATCTATCTGCAATACATATCCATCGAAATCTTCTCTGGCCAGAGGCAAATTAATAGGAATGTTGACATCTACGGTATAAAGCGTAAGAGCGCTTATATCTGTATCTGTGTTCGAACAGCCCGGAGCGTTACCTGCTATGCATTTGTTGCCTATATACATATTCAGATCAGATGCAAACACACGCCAGTCCTTTGCACTTATTAGCTTGGCGGTTATATTCACGTCTAAGCTAGAGTAGATATTGAACTCCCACTGTGAGCCAGGAGCGGCATATTCTTCCATAGGGGTTCCTGGATGAGCGGGAGCTACTGAGATATAAAAAGGAAGCACCTTGGCAAAAGCATAACCGTTTTCCATAACACCTTTACGATTCACATCAAATGCAATCCTATAAAAGCCCGTCTGCCACTGGGAGCTCAAAGGCACAACCTCGAGGCATTTGTAGTTTCTATCTTGGCAGGAACATATGGATGGGTACGCGTTACCATTCTGAACGAGAATGGGAGTAGCCAGTGGCTTTTCAGGAGAACCTTCATAGTATACCTTAACATTTGAGATCGTAAATGAGCTAGGCTTATATTCATTCCAGCTAAACGCATCTCTGGCCTCGATAAATATCACTATGTTTTGGTCAGGAGCTACAAAGGGCTCTGGCGTGCATTTAGTTTTGCTTGCTGGATAGGCCTCTACGAAGTAGTTTCTTCTTTCGAAATGAATCATAACAGTATCTGTTTTATTAATAGTAGGAGCGTTTATATCTAGCACAATCTCGTAGAAACCTGAAGTCAGTTGCAACTTGTCTTTATCGATTCTAATTATCGCTTCACCGCTTGAATTTGTTGTATTAGAATCGATCAGCGATGCATTATAATTTGCTTTTCTTTCGAAGTTAGTAATCCTGCTAACACTCACAATAGCACCTTGAATGGCTGTTGTGCCATCGGAACTCTTTACGGTTACTTTTATGTTAACGTTTTTATCGCTGGAGTATATAGGCGGTCCTCTTGTTTGCAATGCATTTCCGTTTTCATCCACAAGCTGCGTAGTAACATTTAAAACTTTTAGCGTAAAGAAACCAAATGCTGTAACATTTTGCTGAGCAGTATTGCCGTCTTTATTAATATCCACCAAAAAACCGCCTATATAAAAGCCACCGCTCAGATTAGCGACATTAGGCCCTGAAGGATTTATCACTAAAATATTCAGATCTGTTCTGTAATTAACATCCGCTGGAGCAGTTAAAACTGTTTCATTGCCTGCATGGAACACATGTGCACCACTTACTTTGCCTATTTCGATTACTCCGCCCTGTTGCTTGAGGTCTATTATATCAGCTCTTAGTCCTATAAGCTCGCCTTGGGAAAACGAAAACTTGAACCCACAGCTTGAAGCAACATCGCTAGCGGAGGTATCGCAAGAGTTTGGATCTACGGGCTCTAAAAAGACGATATAATCTTGCACAGTTATCATTGCTTTTGCGGAAAGCGTAACTATGTTTCCATCGATGTTTAGGTCTATACCTTTAACCATTATAAAGTAGGGGGAAGCCACATTAGGAGTAACAAATGTTAATTCACAATAATTACTGCGTGCAACAACATTTATGTCTTGCTTGTCAAGTATGCGCTCCCAGTTTGTTTCAGTTACCTTTTTGTAATAAAGCAAGAAGTTGTGATCGTTCTCTGCACCGTTATTACAAATATGTTGCAATGTTGTGCCGGCTATCTCAGAACCGCTAAGCTGTAGGAAATGCAACTCTAATCTTGCTGGACTTCCTGTTGGAAAAACAGCCGGCATCTTTTCTTTTTCTCTTCCACCAAATTCGCCAGCAAAGATTTCCATTTTGTATTGCTGTACAAAGAAATCCAATCTTAAAATCTGTGAATTGCCGCTATAGGTAACATTAACATCTATGCGATATTCGCCTGTTGTGCTCGGAACAGAGAAAAGCTTTGTGTAGGAACCACTTCCAGAGAGCTGAAGTGTGCTTCCAACCTGTGTATTGTTGGAGTTATATATTTTGGCAACCACAGTGGCTCCGCTTAGATATTGTGTTCCAGAATAGTTTGTAACATCAACAGCAAGTACTGCGTTTGCGCTTGGAGCAAATACATTTTGCGGTTTATTTGTATCTGGGTTAAGGAGATAGGGAAATACCCTAAATGAATATATTGAAAATGGGAAAACAGCCAGGCCGTCATTTACCGAAAAATAATAGTCGCCTGGCTGTAAGCTACTAAGGTCAAAGCTAAGCTGAACATTTCCATCTGAGCTTGTTGTTCCACTATTCGTGTCTAGCGTGTTCGCATCGATTGCTCTAATAAGCTTCACGCTAATCTCTTCATTTGGAAGGACGTTTCCATTTACATCGTAGGCGGTAAATGTCACATACACTCTGTTTACATCCGATGCATCGAATGGAGGGCTTACTGTGTCGTATGTAATAGTGACATTTGCGATATTACTCACTTTAAAAGGCATTACTGCCTGAATCTCATGATCCAAGTCGCGGGCATAGGCGTTATAATCTCCTTCAGAAGAAGGGGTATAAGTGACCGAAAAACTTCCGTTTCTATCGCCCAAATAAATATTATATTCCATATTTCCATCAGAGTCCACAATCCAGAAGTTTACATCAATGTTGTTTCCATTCAAATCGCCGTGGAATAAGATGTTTTCATCAACTGTGAAAGGAAAACCATCCGCTTGCAAAGTGATAAAAGCCGCCGCATGCACACATGAAGTGAAAATAGCTACCAAACAAGCTATCAGAAAAGCTTCTTCCATTCTGTTTTGCATACTCTCCCCCCGGCTTCTCTAAAAGAATAATGAGTACTTATATTTAATTTTTTCTATTAACAATTTCTCCGCGTACTTCTCCTTCCTCAAAATCTGGGCAATAGACTGCCTGAAACTCCAAAACATCGTTGCTTAGATTCTTTATCCCGTGTATTTCACCGCTTTCTAGGCATAAATATAAAGGTTCTGTAGAATTGTGCTCATATGTTTTGCCGTTTATTTCAAACAAAAAGTGACCTCCTTTATAAAAGAAGAATATTTCCTTTCCATTATTTGGGCGCTCGTGGTAGTGCTTTCTTAGCTCTTCTTTGGGCTTTATTCTTATGTGATAGATTCCAAGCTCCTTGCTGCATAAATCAGGATTTATTCCAACAAAAACGTTTTCCTCCTTGTTGAATTTCCAGATGAAATCCTTGCTATCGGAGATTTTCATAATGATATCACCGCTTTGTGCTAGCTACATTCTTACTTTTCCTCTTGAAAAACTTTCCTATAATCTTCCCTAAGCGCTTTGAAAAATTTTTCATCGTAAAACCCGAATAATTGTGATAATTTTGGATCAGCAGCACTAGAAAGCTCAAGATCTTTCACTTTGATAGCACCCCATTTTAATGCTCTGGCAGTCTCTGGGTGCACAGATAAGCTATGCTCTTTTGTTGGATCACGCGATATAAAATTCAACCTAAACTCTTCAAATGCTCTTATCGTTGCTTCTAGAAGCGATCTATCTTCAACTTCTGAAGGAGAAGCTCTACCTGCTCTTATTTTTTCATCCATTTCTTTAAGCTTATTGTATCCTCTTTTAAGAACAGAATCTATAATATCGATCAATGTTTTGGTGGGAGCTGGCTTTCTTTTGAGAGAAAGAAACTCTACGAAAAGGGCATTTGCTGCAATACTATAAGCATTCCTAATGCTATCAACCACTTTTTTGTCAGCTTTAGCCTTTAAAGCTAGATTTTCTGCAAACTCAGCATATAAATTTGCTATTTTGCGCATAACACTTGAATAATCTAATTCCCCCCTAGAAGCCTTATCCGCCAATTCTTTAATTCTTCTCCTGCCTTCTTGGTAAATAAGCCTTTGAACCTCTTTTTTTAGCTCTCTAGATACTTTCCCAGATTTTACTGGTCCTTTAGGTTTATGCATAGCTGCCGGTTTTTTAGGAGCTTTAGGTTTTCTCCTAACAAATCTACTAATCCATGTTGGAATACGAGGCATGTTACAATAAGCAATTTCCTAATATAAAAATTTTTCTTTAAATAAGATTCTGGGCTGCGCAGAATTGTATTTCCTTGCTTCAATGTAGAGAATTCTTTTTGGAGAATGCTTAAAAATCCGTTTGGTTGTTAAGGAATGTTTGAGAGCAGCAAAACTTTTTTAATCTGCAAGCGCTTATTTCGAGTATGCCTGGAATAGGTAGGGTTAAAAAGCTGGTAACTGCTTTGCGCTTGCGCAGAAGGCTTAGAAATAAAAAGAATCCAGAGCTGTGCTTAGAGGTGCTTTGCTCATTTAAAAAATATCCAGAGATTCTTGCGAAAGAGTTAAGTAGAGATCCCAATACGATTTTTAAAATTCAAAGGATTATGTAGCTAGTATGCAACCATAAGAAAGCGTGGTTATAAAAAATCGAAAGGGCCTTTCGAGCCTACCTACTTTTTTAAGAAATTGGTATAACCGCATGTATACTCTATAACAAGTTTTAAATACATTTACATGCATTTATTTCCTCTATGCCAAAGGTTATAACAATATCTGATGATGCATACAGGAAACTGAAGGAGATAAAGAAGGACCGTAGTTTTAGCAAGGCAATATTATCTCTTATTGAGAGACATTCTGTTAAGAGATATGCAAAAAAAGACGTGTTAAATTGGATAAAAAAGGTTGAAAGGCAGCTTGGTCACAAAAGAAAGGAAAACATAAGCGAACGCGTGGATGAGATTCTTTATGGTGTAAAAAAATGAAGGTTGCTGATACATCTTTCTTAGTTTCTCTTTTTATCCCAATGGATAAACACCACAAAGAAGCTGTAAAAATTTTTGAAAGCGAGGATAAGTTCTTTGTACCAGTAGATATAATAAAAGAAACGCTCACTGTTATTACATACAAATTAGGTTACGCTAAAATGAGGGAAGTATGGGAGTTTATTTCAAATTCGGAAGTATTCGAGATAGTTTCGGAAGATTTTAACAAGCTTGTTAATTTTTACCTTTCGCTCTCAAAAAAGATAGCTTTCTTTGATGCATGCGTAATTTATTTTTCGCTTATCGAAGGCCTAGAGCCAGCAAGTTTTGATAAACAGCTTCTTTCTGTGTGGAAGGCCATCAGAAGCTAGCGTAATTTGAATTTTCCAAACAGTTTAAAAATTTTTCAATTTAAACAGATTTCGGCATGCCCCATAGTTTGCGCGAATATACAAAGGTAATAGGAAAGCGCAAGGTAAAAGAGCTAAAGGAAGAAGCAAAGGAACTAAATGGCTTAACTCTTGCCCATGTGAATTCAACCCTTTATGGCGGCGGTGTTGCTGAAATTTTAGCTTCTTTAACCTATTTAATGAACGATGTTGGCATAGAAGCGGAATGGCGCGTTTTGCGCGCTGACAACGAATTCTTTAACGTAACTAAAAGCTTCCATAATGCTTTACAAGGGCAAAGATTAAAGCTCAGTAATAAAGCAAAGAAAATTTATCTAAGAACAAATAAAGAGTTTGCCAAAACAACAAGGCTTGAACGTTACAATTTTGTTGTAATTCACGATCCGCAGCCCTTGGCATGCATAAAATTTTACAGAAGATTTTCCCCTTGGGTATGGCGATGCCATATAGATCTATCAAAGCCAAATGCAAGCGTCTTCAACTTCCTTAAGCAATTTATCGCTTTTTATGATCATGTGGTTATTTCGAATGAAAAGTTTGCTAAAAATATCAAGCGAATAAAGCCTTACACAATAATTTACCCAAGTATTGATCCACTAAGTCCAAAAAATATGCCGTTAAAGAAAAAAGAGATAGAGAGCATGCTTAACGCTAGGGGCATAGCATTAGATAAGCCTATAGTTTCGCAAATATCTCGATTTGATCCTTGGAAAGACCCTATTGGCGTGCTAAGAGCATTTAAGCTTGTGAGGAAAAGGTTTGACTGTCAGCTTGTTTTGCTTGGCAATTTGGCAAGCGATGACCCCGAAGGCGAACTTCTTTACAAAAAGGTGTTGAAAGAATCAGCAAAGATGCAGGATGTGCATATAATACTTGAGCATAACGATCTTTTGGTGAACGCTTTGCAGAGGGCTTCCGCAGTTGTTGTTCAGAAATCCATAAGAGAAGGTTTTGGTTTGACTGTCAGCGAAGCGCTTTGGAAAGGAAAAGCGGTTGTTGCAGGCAACGCTGGAGGCATACCTCTGCAGATTATAAATGGAAAGAATGGCTTCTTGGTAAATTCCGTTGAGGAATGTGCAGCTAAGATCCTTTTCCTGCTAAAAAATCCTGAAAAAGCAAAGCTTATAGGAAAATACGGAAAAGCACATGTGAAAAAGAACTTTTTGATTACAAGGCACCTGCTTGATTATATAAGGTTGATAAAGAAGCTTATAAGCAGGTGATCCTATGAAAGCGCGAAGGACAAAAGCAGGAACTAAGCGCTTGCGAGCAGCAAAAAGAACTCGCAGGCAGAAAGTGATAGAAGAACGCGGCATAAGATATGAAGAGCTACCTATAGAAATTAAAAGGGTTGTTGATAAAATTAAGAAAGCAAGGGCTGGAAGAATAAGAGGGGCGGCTTTTGCAGGAGCAGGCGCAGCATATGATATGGCAAGTGCTCCTGGTTCAGAAAAGCATATAGGGGTCATAAGTGCGGCTATCTATGGTGGAATAGATTATCTGGCTTCAAATACTCAGATTAGAAAACACATGAAAACCCTAGAGCGGCTTATAAGAGACTCGAATGATCCAAAAATAAGCGCCTTACGAGTAAAATACCCTTTCTTCTTGGTTGATGTACATGGCAATATTATTTTTACTACCAAACAGAGAATTTTAGCTCTTTTTGGAAGATTGAGGGGCAGAACCATAAAAGGCGGTTTGCAAAGAGTTTTCCCATCACCAGAAGAAATTGTGAAGAAGCAGAGGAAAATAATTAGGAAATCAGGGCGTAAGGGGGTCTGAGTAGATAAACTATTTATGTATAAGATCTTTTTCCTAATTCCTATTTTTTGCTATGGCTTTTGGGTTATGTAGATAGAAGGAAAAACAACAAAATATAACCAAAAGGTTTAAATATAACCTTATGTACTATTTATTATTACGCTCGAACTAGCTTGGTGAGCCTATCCCGTCTTCTCAGCTAGTTCGGCGCTTGCCCTTGGGAAGCTTGTCTTCCCCTCTCTTTTTTCTTATTTGTTTGTTGAGCAGCTTCAGGTACGCTAATTATAAAAAAGCTATCTTTCTTTTTTGATTAGGTGTTTTTGCTATGCGCTGTGAGGTTTGTGGCAGGGAAGCAAAGCTTATGAGGGTAGAAATTGAAGGAGCCGAGCTTCTTGTATGCAGCAAATGCGCTTCTTTGGGAAAAATCTTGCGCGATTCACAAGCGCCTAAGACAAGCAATATAAAATACGATTATAAGCTTGAAGAACCTTTTGTTCTTGTTGAGAATTACGGCGAGCTCATAAGAAAGGCAAGAGAAAAGCTTGGCTTAACACGCGAGCAACTTGCAAAAAAGCTTTTCGAAAAGGAATCTGTTATTCAGCGCATAGAAGCAAATGAATTGGAGCCAAGCAACGAGCTTGTGTTAAAGCTTGAGAAAACACTTGGCATTACTCTCAGAGAGCAGTGATAGTGATGGATTTTTGGTTTATGCTTAATGCGATTATTCTTATTGCGATTTTTCTCTTTGGCTCAACATATATTTTGAAGAGGTTTCCCGGAGTAGAAACCCATTATGTTTATTCTATATGGTACAGTAAAAGATTCAAAAGGCTTATTGAAAGAGCAAAATTTCTTCAGCAACCAATAGAGTTTATTGCAAAGCTCGGCCTAATTGTAGGCTTTGGCATATTTGCAAGCGATTTTTTATTCGGAAAAGGTAAAAGCATAGCGCAGCGCTTGGTTATAGCAGCAATTACATCGATTGCGCTTTTTGCACTTTATACAGCGACTTTCGCGTATCCTTTTTCCATAGCCCCAATTACCAAAGATTATGCATCGCTTTTTGCTTTTGCCTTTTCGTTCTTTGGGATAGCTATTTTTGGAACACTTTTATTGCTTGTGAATTCATTTCACATAATCCAAAATGTATTTGTTGGCAAAGCGGCATGCCCAGGTGTGGCTCCTTTGATCCCGGGCGTGAAGATTCCAAAAGTACCTATTTTCATTCCTTGGTACGGTTGGCTGGCGCTGGCACTTGCTATAGTTGCTCACGAGGGAGCGCATGGCATAATGCTTTTGAAAAAAAAGCTCAAATTTAAAAGCGCAGGTATAATCTTGCTAGGGCTTTTTCCATTAGGCGCCTTTGTTAAGCCCGATGAAGAAGAATTGGAAAGAACAAGGCCTATAAAGGCCTTGCTTGTTTATTCCGCAGGCCCTGCCGCAAACCTCGCTGCCACGGTTCTTTTTTGGTTTTTAGGCATTGCATTCTTCTCAGCATTTTATTATCCAATGATGGAGGATTACAAACAAGCTTATATCTCCCTTGTAGAAAAGGTCGTGATAGAATCTGTTGATGAAAGACTGCCTTATTGCGGAAATCCTAAAGCACCCGCTTACGGAATATTAAAACCGGGAATGGAAATAATTGCTGTAGATGGAACTAGAATAAGAAGCACGCTGGATTTAAAAGAAGTTTTGGCTAAAAATCCTTTCAAAGAAAAGGTATTTGAGGTGAGGGATACTGACGGAAGTATAAAAAGATTCAAACTAAAGCCAGATCCAGAGCTAGGGCGATTTGGTATAAATGTCAGAGATGTTCTAAGGGAAGGTGCAAAAATTGATGAGAGACTGAAACAAGCATTAATAATTATCGCAAACATATACGGTTTTATTCTAATATGCTTCTTACTTTCTTTGGCGCTCGCTTTGTTCAATCTATTGCCTATAACTCCTTTAGATGGCGGAAGGATAGCAAGCATACTCTATTTCGGAAAGCTCTCCGCTAAAAAAAGAAAGAAGGTAGAGGAAGCCTTGCTTTATTTCTTCCTCGCAATAATGTTCGTTAATATATTGCCGTTTTTCGTGTAACTGTTTATGTATAATTAATACAAAAATAGAGAAAAAAGGAAGAGGTGGTGTTACTTAACAAATTCTATGTCTAGGTCCTTCAAAGCGCTGCTAGCACCTCTCGCTGCTCGCATTGTTGAAGCAGGCCCTTTTATATAAGGCGAAGTAACACCTGTAAAGATGCTTATTACTTCCATCTTGTTTTCAAATGTTGGATCAACGCGAGCACCCCATATCACTTGCGCTTTAGGATCTATGCGCTCTGTGAGCAATTCGCCAACGGCATTTGCTTCACCAAGTGTTAGCTCTGGACCACCTGTGATATGGATCAAAGCACCTGTGGCACCTTCTATGTTTACATCAAGCAGCGCATTCTTTAGTGTATCTTCAACAACTTCGTTTACCTTATCTACTGATTTGGATTCGCCAACAGCTATGACGCTAAGCCCTTTGTTGCTCATCACAGCCCTGACATCCGCGTAATCGAGGTTTATTAGCGAAGGTTGCGTTATAGTTTCTGTGATCCCACGAACTGTTCTAGCAATAACTTCATCCGCCACCTTAAAGGCATCCTGAATTGGCAGATTTGGCACGAGCTCAACCAAGCGATTGTTATCTATTACAATAACAGTATCCGATGTCTCTTGCAATCTTACTATTCCTTCTTCAGCTTTTTCCAGCCTTGCTTTTTCAAGAGCGAAAGGATAGGTAACCATAGAAATTACTATAGCTCCTTGCTCTTTAGCGATTTCAGCTATTATAGGTGCGCTTCCTGTGCCAGTGCCACCGCCCATACCGGCTGTTAGAAATAGCATATCTACTCCAGCAAGAACCTCTTCAAGAGCATTCCTTGATACTTCGGCAGCTTTAGCACCTATTTCAGGATAGCCGCCTGCGCCTAAGCCGCGAGTAACGCTTTTGCCAATTAGTATTTTTGTCACATCGTCTGTTATTAACGAGAGATGCTGTCTGTCGGTATTAACAGCAACCAAGCGAGCACCAGCGATGCCCATATGAGCTAAGCGATTCACAGCATTGCAGCCAGCACCGCCTGTGCCTACAACCATTATCTTTGGTGTTCCAAACTCTTCCAATGTATCTTCAGCAATGCTTCTCTTCTCGATAGCGTTTTCCACAATGCTTTTCAAAGATACCACCTCTTCCATTTAATAAAGGCTTATACACTATATATTGTGCCCAAACTCTTTTAAATACATTTTGTTTCAAAAATAGAGCAAAATTAACGCTTTTTACAATTCCACAAGAATTGTTAATGAAAAAATTAATTATGTATAAGAAAATAGGTTAGAAAAACAACCAAAAAGTCCAAAATAACTTAATTTTTCTTACTTATTAATCTTTTTATGTAAAAATTTTATCAAAAACATGGTTTTTTTCCTCTATTTGCTTAAAAGGCGTTAAAAAACCTTCTTTTACAAATGTGAGTTTTTCAAAAGCTTTTTAGAATCAGAAAAGCAAAAATTTTACTTCTTTGCCAATCTTCTATATGTTTTGGGGCTATGCACGATATGTTTCCTTATTCTTCTTGGGTGCACACCTTTTAGCACATCCCCGCAATATACCTTGTCTACATAAGCTTCTTTAGCTCCAAATATGATTTGCGCCTCCTTTACTGCCCGAGCAACGCATCTGTTACTCATCTCACCTATGCCCCTTATTACCAAGTTTTCAGAGAACCGTATCCCTTTATGGGTTACCCTTGAGTAGAGGTTGTTTATTATATCATAAACCCTCACAAGCTCTGGTGCAGCTAACACAAAGAGCCTTTCTTTAAGATGCTTCCTTGCAAAAAGAGTGAGCCTAGCGGCAGCACTTAGCTTTCTTCTCTTGATTTTGCTTCTGACGGCTTTTCTGTATTCTTTATATTCCTCGGGAGTTAACAAAAAAGCTACGATAACATCCTCTCTCTTAGAGGCATCTATAATGGCTCTCCCATACCTATCAAACATCGCTTTTCTATATCTTTTCCAGTCCATAATATCGCTTACTAGCCTTTTTGTTCCTCTCTCAACAAGGACCGGCTTTTTTGCCACGTATGAGCTCGTTCTTATAACATGTTCTGGTTGACCCCTAACGTATTCCAGCCACTTTTCCAACCAATTTGGATGCACAACAAGAAGCAGCTCATTAAATATTTTCCTTTTACGAATTCTTCTTCTCATGGATAAACCTTAAAGAAATTTTTCAAATGAAGTGTTAATTAACATAATTTAAAATACTTTCCCTTTAATATTTGCTTTAAGTTTGTCCGGGTAGCTCAGTGGTGGAGCAGCCGGCTGTTAACCGGCAGGTCGGAGGTTCGAATCCTCCCCCGGACGACCTGCCGCTTTTTCCATCCAACCCTTCTATGCATTTTTATAATTTTAAATTGAACCAAATATCAACCCAGCAATTGTTAATTCGCGGATTATCAATCCTTAAATAGCGTTCCACGATACGCATATATAAAAGTTTTTACAAAAGTAACCAGCCAGAAAACGACTAAAAGCCAATATAAAGCAAAACCAATGTAATCTATTAGTTGAATTTCAAATAGCGATGATATTGTATGGCTTGCTGCAACGTATGCGCCAAGAGGGAATGTGAAAGCCCACCAGGACATTGCATACGGAAGCTTCAATCTTTTTATGTAGTGCAAGGTTAATGCAAAGGCCATTATAGCCCACCATATGCCAAACCCCCAGAAAAGGAATCCAAATATGAAGAAGGGCTCTCGCACGCTTATGAACGATGAGTTTTTAATTAGGTTAACTAATGCAACGGTTCCTGCTCCAATAGGGCCTAAGTTTATCCATATGGTCGGAGCTAGAGTGTTTGGCAAGGGGTGATGGAGAATAAAACGATACATTGCTATGGCTAATAGAGCAAGATAGATGAAAAAGCCCGCTCCCCACCCAAAATAGTTAAGGAATATAACAATCTCTTGTGCCACCCCTGAAACATGCGGGATAATTAAGCTTCCCGCGATAGGAATTACAATCAACCCAACCGGTGGAATAAACCATGCGGGGTTTATGTGATCAAGTTTAACATGCTCTCCTCTAAACATTAAATACGGTGTGAGTATACCAAAGAAAATTGTGGCCAGCGTTCCTACAAACCAGAAAATTGCCCCTATCGCTATATTTTTTCCTATCACGATGAAATCCGCTGCTAAAACAAGCATTCCTATTGCTATCGTGGCATAGAAGTTTGAAAGCACAGGATGTTCTAAATCCTTTAATGCCTCTTTTCTGAAGAGAATCCATCTAAGAGTCCATGGAACTAACAAAATAAAAAACAGGAGAATGTTAAAGTAGAACAAGACATAAGCTAGGTTTTTTAGAAAGGGAATATACTGTGCATAAAATAAGCTAGTTATGGCCAATATTCCTGTACCCATAACACTTGCAAACCAAGATGGTGCGAAATTCTTGACAACCTGACATTTACATTCTATTTCCCTTAACATAAAGGCCATCACTTGATTTTTTTAAGTTTTTAATTTTTGAAGCTTTTTATCTTTTCCTCAGCAACATAAAGGACATTGTCTCCTTTTTCGAGCATAAAATCGTTTGCAGGATTTACAATTAGCTTAGCATCTCTTACTACGCCAAGCGCCAACGCATCATATTTTTCTTTTAATTCTTTCATAAGCTCTCCGAATCTTTTTCCTTCGAATAGCTCGGGTATTTTCTCTTGGAATAGGTCCATTCCCTCAACATCCATCAATTCTTTGAGGAAAAGCGATATTTTTGGCACGAAGATTGAGCGTGCCAATACCAAGCCAAAAAATTCGTTGCTTGAAAGTACCTGATCAACACCAATCTTTTTTAGTGCTCGCACTACCTTAGCATCAGAAACTATGCAAGTGCTATGCACATTTTTGTTAAGCTTTTCCACAGCAATTGCCGCTAATAGAGTTTCCGTGTCATCGTTGCAAGCTATTAAAGCATGGCTTGCTTTTTCTATGCCTGCTCTCTTCAAATTTTCTTCATCGCTTGGATCGCCTCTAATAAAAACAAGGTTTCTGTGCTCCAAGGGCAAGCTATCTACGTTTGCGACCACAACTATTTGCTTATTTTCAGCCAACAATTCTTTTACAGCGATCTCAAGCTTTGGATTCCAACCGCATATAATAACATGGCCTTGCATATATGATTTTGCCTTTGGCTTTCTTTTTAAGCTTTTCTCGATCAGAATATCTGCAAAGCTTGCTAAGAAAACACCAAGTACGCCGATACCGCTAAGCATAACAAAGATCGCAAGCAGCTTGCCAGCAAGTGTTTTAGCAACGATGTCGCCATAGCCAACAGTTGTTGTGGTTGTCACAACCCAATAAAATGAATCAAATAAGCTTGCTTTTTCGAGGAAGTGAAAAGCTAAAGCTGCCACAAGCCACAGAATAACCATATAAACGCTTGCATAAAGAAGTGTTTTCCTCTGCCTAAGCGTTGTGGACAAACTTTCTATGAATCTGATAAGCAACTGAAGCATATTTAAGGTAATAAAAATGCAAAAAGATTAAAAGAGTGAATCCTATTTTAATTTTTGATGCTGAACGAGCGTGGCTTCTTTCCAATAGGCGACTCGGCAAGAACGAAAACATTTCCTGCTATTACTTTAATCCTGATTATAGCGAACATATTCGTTTTCTTCTATGCGCTAAATCTGCCTGAGCAAATTATTTTGAAACTTGCGTTCATCCCAAGCAAACCAACATTGCTTGCTATCTTTGCTCATATGTTTTTGCATGCGGACATATTTCACCTTTTTGGCAATATGTGGTTTTTCTGGATATTCGGAGATAATGTTGAAGATAGGCTTGGCAAAGCAAGGTTTCTTTTACTTTACTTTCTCTCCGGAATAGCCGCTCTGCTTGCTCACATAATTATTAATCCTGGCTCGTCAGTACCTTTAGTCGGTGCTTCAGGAGCAATTTCTGGTATATTAGGAGCTTATATGATTTTATTTCCAAGAGCAAGAGTACATGTGTATTATGGATATTTCATCAGCGGTCATTTGCCAGCTTTCCTTTACGCATTTATATGGTTTGCCTTTCAGCTCCTTTATGGAATTGCAACACTTGGAATGCAAGCAGGCATTGCTTTTTTTGCCCACATAGGTGGTTTTATAGCAGGAATGGTGCTTGCTCTAATACTTAAGCCCAAACCTAAAAGAATCAAGGTTAGTTAAATAAGGCGGGTTACTGAATAAATGCCTTTTGGTCTAACAGTTTTATATGGTTTTCCTCTGGATATTGGCCGCTTCGCTGATAGATAGCTTGCTTGCGTTTGTTGGTGCTATGTCTTTACTTTTGAAGAAAGGGGTCTTTGAAAAGCTTATTTTTGCTTTGGTTTCTTTTGCTGCGGGAACCCTGCTTGCAGGGGCTTTTTTCCATATGATTCCAGAATCTTTGGAAAGAATACAAGCGATGAGTGCCTTTATAATAGTTGTTTTGGGCTTTTGTGCCTTTTTCATTATAGAAAGAATTCTGCATTGGCACCATTGCCACAAAGGTTTATGTAACGTTCATCCGGTAAGCTGGCTTATTTTAATAGGGGATGGAATCCATAACTTTATAGACGGAGCCGTCATTGCAACGAGCTTTCTCATAAGCGTGCCTTTTGGCATTATAACCACGCTCATCATAATAGCCCATGAGATCCCTCAAGAGCTTGGCGACTTTGCCGTATTAGTATACTCTGGATTTGAAAAGAAGAGGGCGCTTATTTTCAATTTTGTTTCTCAGGTAGCATGCGTTTTTGGTGCTTTGATAACATATGCTACGCTTAGAACAAGTGAAACAATATTCCTTCTGCTTCCATTTGCTGCAGGCGGCTTCATTTATATTGCGGCTTCAGATCTAATTCCAGAACTTCATAAAGAGGAAAATCTGAGGAGAAGCATAGTGTCGTTCCTTTTGTTTTTGCTGGGTTCAGGATTTATGTTAATGATAAAAATTTTAACCTGAGGTTAAGCTTTGCTTATATGCATTTTTAAAACCTCATCAAGCACTACTGGAAAGCCTAACTATTTTTATTTTTCCAATCCTTCTTCTTTCTATAACGCCTTTGCCTTCAAGCTTTTTTAACAAGCGCGTGACCTTTACCCTACTCAGTCCTGTAAGCTTGCAAAGCTCTGACTGCCTAAGCTCTTTCTTTTGAATTAGCACCCTAAGCAACAAGGCCTCATCTCTGCCCAAAGCTTGTACTATGGGCTTTAATGCGCTTTCCAAATCCTTCTTTGTGCGGTATCTTCTCACAATTCTATCTATCAGAAGATAATAGGCAAAAGAACCTACAAAAAGCCCGGAAGAAGCAACAATTATTATAATCAACGGTATTTGTTCAGTGCATGTGCAAAAGTCACCGTGCTGTAATAGAGCATAGGTATAAAAGGATGCAAGCGATATCATAAAAACGAAACCCGTAATAAGTGTTAAAACAAGTGCAATATCTTTAAGCTTTACATCGCTCATTTTACCACAATTTCATTTTTTGAAACAAAAGTATTTATATTGTTTCAGTTTTAATTTATTCTTAATAGTGTTGTTGCGTGGTGTTTTTATGCCCTTTCGCTTACGTGCTGCTATAGTAGTTTTTATAGCAATAGCTTGTTTGCTCACTGTTGGATATGCAAAAGAAGATTTAATATGCGCAATATACTTTACCAAAATTGGCTGTCCGGTATGTGCGAAAACCGATCCTGTTGTTTTGGGCGAATGGCCTCTAAAGCACAAGGGACTTGTGATAATAGAGTATGTTTTTGAGAAATGGACAAGCGAAAACGCTTCGCTTCTCGGCGAGTATGCGTTAAACTTTGGATTTCAAAGCGCTGTGCCTGCATTTATTCTTGAAAAGGAGCAAGCTGTTGGCCTGCCACCTGTCTTCGATATAGAGGCAAAGCTTGATGGTTCAAGCTGCCGCTTGCTTGAAAAGAATGTTCCTTTCTCAGAGCTAAATCTTAACGAGCTGCCGGCCAAGCCAAAGATATGGGCTAACGGCAGACTTCTTGTAAGACTTAAAAAGAGCGACGTTTCCAGCGATTTTCTGCGAGAGCTCCTTTTTACAGACGATTTAGAAGGGATTCTTAAAAAAGCCCCTTATAAAATTGTCGAAATAAAAGCCGAACCTGCACCAATCTCTTACGGAGAAATAGAATTTAAAAAAGCGTTTAAGATTGCTGACAGTTGGATATTAAAATGCAACGATGATATTAACGGGTTCTCTTTAGAAAACAATGTTAACGGGCAAGAAGGAAATGGAAAAGAACCAAAACCAAACACAGATATAAAAGATATAAACACAGATATATTTATTTTTATGGGAATAGTAGCAATTATAATAGCCGCTGTAGTAGTAATAGTGCTAATAGTAATCACTAAAAAATAGGTGAGAAGATGGGATTGGAGCTGACGGTTCCAGCAATTGTTTCTCTTGCCGCGGTGGATGCTATAAATCCCTGTGCGCTAGCAGTACTAACGTTTATGCTTATCGCCTTTTTGACTCACAACCCTCAGGAAAAAAAGAAAGCACTTTTTGCAGGCTTGGCTTTCACATCAGCTGTTTATATGCTTTACCTTTTTTATGCCGTAGTGCTAATAGGCCTTTTGCACACAAGCACTGAAATGTTTGGAAATATTGAGGGCTTTGTTTACGGATTTTTCAGTCTGTTTGCTATAGCTCTCGGTTGCTTTAACGTAAAGGATTTTCTCTGGTATAAGCCAGGCGGCTTTATGAGAGAGATGCCTATGAGCTGGCGCCCCAGAATTAAAAAAATACTTAGCGGCGTAGCAAGCGTTAAAGGTGCTTTTCTGGTAGGGCTTTTTGTCACTCTTTTTTTGCTTCCATGTACTGCAGGGCCTTTGGTTACAGCATGCGTTTTACTTATGAAGCTTGGTATAATAAATGCCTTGCCTTGGCTCTTGCTTTACAATATAATCTTTGTCTCTCCAATGCTTACAATAACTTTTGGCCTTTACGCTGGTTTACTTCTGGTTGAAAACGTTTCTGAATGGCGAGCAAGGAATATAAGGTACTTACATTTAATCGCAGGCATAGTTATGGTACTAATAGGCATTTATCTTGCTTGGGAAGCAGAAAACGTTTTTACATTTTCCTTGGCAGGATTTAAGATTAGTTTTCTTACCTTGGGAGTTATTGAGATACCCGTTCTGTTTACGATATTTTATTTAGTAAACAAGGGAAAAGCAGATATGCAAAATTAGCCCTCGAAAGAATACGAATTGCTTTTAGTGTTCCCCCACAAGCTCTTGCATTTGCTTAACCTTTCCTTTATTTTTATAATCTCATTAGCTGCTTTACACTTCTTTTCAACTACCGGCGTTAGGTTAACTATAGCATTAACCACTTCTCTATCGTAAGAAATTTTGCCAAGAAGCTTTTTGCCTGCAAACCTCTCTATACGCTTGCTTAATGGTTTGTTTAAATTCCATTTGTTTATTACGATTCCATAGGGAATCCTAAAGTGTTTCACTATGCAAAGAACTCTTTTCAAATCCCTGAATGATGCTGGGCTAGGTTCAGTTATTGCTATTACAAAATCACTTCCGCGCAAGGAAGCGATAACGGGACAACTTATGCCAGCCGCGGAATCGCATACAACAAGCTTTGCCCCTTCTTCTTCGGCTATCGCTAATGCTTTTTTCTTGAGATAGTCAACTATCTTTCCAGAACCTGATTCCCCCATTTTTAATTGACCGGCAACAATTGTAAAGCCATATTTAGTTCTGGCATAACCGACTTTGCCGTTTTTAACCTTCACGATCTTGATAGCGCTTTTAGGGCATGCTAAAGAGCAAGCGCCACAACCCTCGCAGAGAAAGGAATCAAATTCAGGTTTATCTTTTTCTTCGTTCCAATGTATTGCGGAGAAGACGCAATTTTGTAGGCACATCTTGCAGCCGTCACATTTTTCTTCAATCAATACTGCTTTTTCGCTTGTTTCAACATCCTGCCATTTAAATGCATTTTCCCTAAGGCCTAAAGCCAACCCCAAATTGCTTGCATCAACATCGCAGTCGCAAGCTACTATTTTAGCTTGCTTTGCAAATAGAACCGCTAGCGAGCTTGAAAGCATGGTTTTTCCTACGCCTCCCTTCCCTGAAAGTATTGTTAAGATTTTCATAGCGAGGCCTCCAAAAAGCTAGCAAGCTTTTTTATTGCTTTATTCTCAATTGGTCTGCCCTTGGCATAGTTTTCTTCTATGCTCTTGCTATAAGGAATTCTTGCCATAATAGGTACGTTGAAATGCTTAGCAGATTCTTCTATGAGCTTAGCATCCGCTATATCGCTTCTGTTTATCACAATACCTGCTTTGATATGCAATATTGAAAGCAGCTCAAGTATAAGCTCTAAGTCATGCTTGCCTAGAGGTGTAGGTTCTGTTACCGCCAATGCAAAATCGCAGCCAAGCAGCGCAGAAATCACATTGCAGTGAGTTCCAGCAGCGGTATCAATAATTATGTATTTGTACTTGCTGGCTTTTTTCATAGCAACCTTTTTAAGCTCATTTACCACTGGCGAGCTTTCTTCAAATCCAGGAAGAAGCTCTGCACCGAAAAACTCTATTTTTCCTTTTTTACCAGCATAAATACTTCCAATCTTTCTTCTGGATTCGCCTATTGCCTTTGTTGGGCAGACAAGCATACATGCTTTGCATCCTATGCATTGCTGTTCTACAAATAAGGGTTTTTTCCCCGGAACGCTAACTATTGCATTAGCTCTGCATGCTTTAGCGCAACTGCCACAAGCAACGCATTTTTCAAAGTCAAACTTGGGCAAAAATGTTGTAACATCTTTTACTTTCTTCCTCTTTATTGAAAGTATTAAGTGATCGTTTGGACAATCTACGTCAGCATCGACAAGCAAGACATTATTTCTTTTACCTAGCTCATAAGCCAGCGAGCAAGCAACAGTGCTTTTTCCTGTGCCTCCTTTGCCGCCAGTTACTGCAATTAGAGCCATCTTGTAAAGCCCTCCTTTTTAAGCAGTTCTTCAAGCTTGCGTTTGCTTGTCTTAAATAAATGCGCCTCACATTTACAATCGCTACAGCCAAAACCTTTTATGGGCTTAGCGATTTTTGCTACCTTTTTTGCAAAACTGCATTCTTCCTTTGTCTTGCTCTTCTTTATAAAAACGCTTAAGATTTTTGCTTGCTTTTTCGCGAGCAAATAATCTATATGCCAATGTTTTTTCTTCTCTCTTTTTAAGTGTCTTTCAATCCTTTTCTCAAGTGAATTCATGGCAGAGCCAATGTAGGCATAATAACCTCGCTCGAAATGGATCTTTCCTAAAGAGCCTATGCTTTCTTCAAAATCATTCGAAACCTTTACAATTAAACAATAGCTTCCTTTCATTTTGCTCACTGGAAATGCTCGCATCTTGAGAAATCGCTCTTTAGCCTTCCCGCAAGGAACTTTCTAATTATTTCGTTTACATCTCCTTCAGCACCAGCGATAACTTCTATGCCAAAGCTTTCGAATAATTGTACTGCTCTCGGCCCTATTCCGCAGCAGATAACCTTTTGTACGCCTTTTTTCGCTAAGAATTCCGGCAAAAAACCTGGCTTATGCCCTGGATTAGGAACAATCTCCTTTTTTACAATTTTACCATTTTCGATATCAAATATCACATAGCATTCACATCTGCCGAAATGCAGGGCAACTTTTCCAGAATCGCAAGCAACAGCTACTCGCATGCAAACACCTCAAAATTCAAGTGTTAAGCCAGCTTTACATATAAGCGTTTTATCTGGAAAAGCTTTAGCCAGCTCTTTTTTGCGAACGGTGCAATGGCAAGGCACAATAAGTTCTATTCCGCATAACGCTTCGAGCTTATCAAACCCGTGAAAGCCACCAATAACAGCTCGCACTTTGCCTAACTGCTTAGCTTTTTCAATTATTCTTTCAAGCCCTGGATGTGCACAGCCAGTAACTACTACTATGCCGTTAGCGGTTTTAAGCAAAAGGGCTTGCTCATAAAGCTTATATTTATCTGCGCTTTCAATCGGGCCGCTTGAGTAAATTCCTTTGCTTATTTCAGTAAGTTCCCTTACTTCAATCACTTCAAAGCCGCTTAGCTTTTGTTTCAATTGTGGGGAAAAGGCTTCAAGGATGTAAACCTTAAGTTTTCTGTTTTGTAAGGCCCAGCCCAAGCCACCCGTATGATCCCAATGGTCATGCGAAATAACTAGCTTTGATATGCTTTCTGGCTTTACACCAAGCTTTTCTGCGTTATAAGCAAGAACCTCCTTGCTAGCGCCTGTATCGAATAGCACTTTTTCATTGTTTTCGACCAAGCATGCAAACCCCCATTCCTTTTTCAGATTATTCTCTGCTTCATTGTCTACAACGATGGTTATTTTCAATATGGCGCACCTCCGAAAGCACCTCTAAAGCCCCTCCTTCGCATGCCAAAGCCCCTTCCACGGTAGCGAAAGCCGGGTCCAAACGCCTGCATTTCAGGTAGTTCGCCAGCGCTAAGCTTTTTGATAGCGTCTTTTATGCTTAAGCCAAACGCTTGGTAGACCTTAACACCAGCTTGTTGCAGAACAGCAAACGCATTCGGGCCAAGGTTTCCGCTTATCACTGCCTGCACATTTTTGCTAAGCACAAGCTGTGCTGCCTGGATGCCCGCGCCTCTAAATGCATTTAGCGCTGGGTTTGAAATGAACTCGCTGCTTTTTATCTCTCCATTCTCCACCTCTGCAATAATAAAACCCGCGCACCTTCCAAAAACAGGGCTTACTAAACTATTTAGATCAGCTGAATTTGCGCTTATTGCCACCTTCATTTCACAACGCCTCCATGCTTTTTAATGAGCTCTTCAAATGTTTTGGCTTTTGTATGTTTTATCTCAATGAAATTATCTTGCAATGCGTAATATGCTCCGCCTTTATGCAAAGTACCTTTATTTAATAAAACATCAACATTATGCTTTGCTAAGAGCTCAGCCGCAAGGATGCCGCGTCTATGCTCAGCATTCCAGTTTGGATTCTCAATAATGCTGTATTCAACCACCTTGTGCTTTTTAGTATCAACCTTAAATAAACCAAAATACTTCGCTAACCCAAATTCTTGCGCCACTCTGCTTTTCAGCGAATTGCTTTCAAGAGGAACAGCATAGCAGATCACTGGCTTCTTTTTGTACTCGATTTCAATTGTAATGCGGTCTATTTTCGGTATTTCTTTCTTTATTTTTTCCTCGCATTCCTTCTGCAACTTGCTCACGGCTTTCAAGTCCTTTAGATTTGTTTCAAGCTTGAGTTCAACAAAGACGAACCTTCCTGAATTTCTAGCGATTATTTCTTTTACCCTAACGTTCTTCTGTTTTGATGCAAGCTCTTCAATCCTGCGCATTGTCGCATAATCGAGAGACGCATCGAGCAAAACCTTTGCGGAGTCCAAAAGGATCTCGGCACCAGATTTAAATACAAGCAAGGCGACAGCAAAGGCAATAATAGGATCAAAAAAAGGCATGCCTAAAAAGCTAAGTGTAACACCAGCTACAACTGCTAATGAGCTAGCGGCATCACTTAACGAATGCTTCGCCTCAGCAAGCATGCTTGGCGAATTCTCAGCTCTGCCTATTTTTTCTTTGTATTTTGCAAGAATAAAAACAAAAATAAAGCTAAAAAGAGCAACCAAGCTGGGCAATATGCTGGTTATTTGGTTTGCTGCATGCAAAGAAACTAAAGCTTCGCTAGCTATTTCAAATGCCACATAGAATATGAGCAAAGATATGAAGAGGCTTATAAGATTCTCAAGCTTGTAAAGACCGTAGGGAAATCTCTTTGATTTTATTGTCGAAAACTTTATTCCAAAAAGCACGGCTAAGGAACCAACAATGTCTGTAAAGGAATGCATAGCATCTGCGATTAATGCGATAGAGCCAAAAACCATACCAGTAACTAACTTAATTACAGAAAGAAAAATATTTGCAAGCGTTGATAGGATTGCCGTTCTTTCGAGCTTGTTCAACGTTCTCTCACCATTGTAGAGCCACATTTAGGGCATTTTACCTGTACACAAGGCAAACCCCTCTGATGTGGCACTTTGTGGCCGCAGTTGGGGCAGATGCAATAGCCACCTGGCCCTAGGCCAAAATAGCCCATTCTGCCTCTTCTCGCAAAAGGCATTTTTATTGACCTCCTTTGCTCAGCTCCTCAATCCTCTTTCTTATCTCTGCAAGCTCTTGCTGCAAGCTTGCTATTTCTTGCTCAAGTAATTTTGCTTGCTCCTGAAGCTGTTCAAGCTCGCTTTTATCGCTTACTATCTGCGGTCCTTGAGGGGTCCATTCTATAGGTCCATAAATCCCTGTCCACCAGCCGCGGGGCAACCAGGGGAAACGCCAGCAGCGCCAGTAGTTGCCATAGCCAGCGCTGTAGCGCATCCAACCAGGCATGCCAGTGGCATAGTACATCCATCTAAAACCTCTGCCAAATCCAAAAGGCATGCAATCACCTCCTTTTTACTTTATAAATTCCGCCGGAGATTTTGATAGCTTTTCCATTTATTAAAGCATCGCTAACCTTTTTGCCAGCTGAATATAATATCCTGCCAAACGTTGGCCTTGAAACATGCATGCGCTTTGCTGCCTGCTCTTGTGAAAGGCCTTGCAAGAATCTTAAGCGCAATGCTTCGACCTCTTCCACAGTGAGCGAAATTTCTTCAAGTTCGCTTAGCGGAATGGCTCTTGGCTTGAAGTATGTTGCGTTTGGCTCTATTTCCACAATCCTGTGTTTTTTTGGCCTTGGCATATAATGAACATATGTTCAAAACTATTTTTAAATGTTTCTAAAAGGTATGTAATTAAAAATTAGCAACTTATTGAGAGATCTTCAACAGCTTTAACCCAAATTTCTCAAATCTTTTAAAATGCCTTGTGTTCCCGCTAATTCTGCCATAATGTTTAAACTCTGATTTTTTATTAACCCATAAACTATTTCATGCAGATTTAAAGAAGTTGTTGCTATTTCTTCATGGGAATTCTTTAAAATTCTGAAAATCTGATCCCCTTTCTTAGAACCTTTTTGCATGATCTCTATTAGAACATCCGTGTCAAGGATTATCATCTTTTCTCAAACCTTTTTGAATAGATTTCCTTAACCAATTTTCGTTTATTTTTCCAATCCACACTTCCTTTCAATTTAGAAAGCACATCTAAAGAAGAATTTCCGCTTAAAAGCCTTTCAAGGAGAGTGCTAAAGCTTTCATTAGCTCCTTTAAGACTTACAAGCTTTTCATAAACCTCTCTTTTTATAGTAATAGTTTTAACCGCCATAATAAACATACGTTTAAACATACATTTAAAAAGTTATTTTTCCAAAATCAAGATATCCTCGTGCATGAAGCCAACAAGCTTGCTTCTATTTCTCATGCAAGGAACGCGCCTTGCTAAAATTCTTTCAACCACATTAAAGCCTTTCTCTTTTGCTAAATCTTCAAATAGTTCGCTTGTTTTAACTATTGTGTGGGAGAAGCAACCTCCATTAATTACCACAGCCGCTAAGCCATTTTCTTTAAGACTTTTATACATATTTTCCAAAACCTTTTCCATATCTGCAAAGTAAAGCTGCGCTTTAATAGGTAGCTTTGCATATTTATCTTGCTTGAGCTCTCTTTCTTTGCCAAGGTATTTTTTTAGTTTTGTTGTTTCGTAACCAAAAAATAATCCATGCTCTAGCTTGTAAACGCTTGTATATTCTTCTTTGTTTAAGTAGGGAGGCGAACATATTATACTTGCTGCCTTTTTCTTGAGATAAAATTCGCTAGCATCTGCTTCAAAAACCTCTGGCTCTTTTTTTGAGAGTTTTACCTTTTCTAAATCTTTTATCATAGCTGCAGCTTTCTTCAAAAAAACCTTTTTCGCTGGAATATAAGGCTTTTTTACCCTGCGCAAGCTTCTGCCTTGCTTCTTTACCAAAGCAATTTTGTTTGCTGCACAGATAAGCGCTAGCATAAAGAAATCCCTTAGCTTATGATCGCTTAGCTGTTCAAGCCTTTCTTTAAGCCCTAAAATCTCGCGCAAGCTTTTTCCCCTGAAATATCTCTTAAATGCTTTTGGGCTTTGCTTTGCTTCAGCAATCCTTTCTGAAGAAAGTAGAGCTAGCGTTTCTTTAAGCTTGCTTACGTCATAATTCCTTGTTTTGACCTTGCTCAAAAAAACCGCTAGCGGCATAACGTCTATGCCTACCGAATCAAAGCCCAATTGCTTAGCTACAAGCAAGGTTGTACCAGCACCACAAAAAGGATCATAAATAGGTTCTTCCATGCTATATTCATCTATAAGCCATTCCACAAGCTCTTTTGCAAAGCCCTCCTTAAAATAAAACCAATTGTGTATTGCATGCTTAAGATTCGGCTCAAATGTAACCCACCTAGCCAATAAATTTTTGGCAGGCATGCTAAACCCTTCTAAGTCTTCTCTTAAGCTTTCTTGATTTGGCTTTAAACTTTCGTTTGAGCAGGAGCTTCGCTAACCTTTTTCTACGCTCAACAATAAGCTTGGGCAAAGCTCTGCTTATTTTCAAAAATTCTTCAGGGCTTTTTACAGGCAAGAATTTTATCTTTGAGCCCAAAGCCATTTTGCGATCAGCGAACATATCGCCAAGAGCAAAGCCATAATAAGGTCTTTTAATCCTGCTTAGAAACGCTTGCGCTGCCAAAGCTTTTGTCGCCTGCCAAGGTAAAATCTCCATGCCATGTTGCGTAGGTATTGCTATAAGCTTTGTTTTAATCCTTCCAGAGCGATTTATTTCATCCACTATTTTATGCACTATGTTTTGTAGCTCAGAAAGCTTAAGACCAGCTTTTTTACTGGAGAAATAAAAGGAAACGATGTTGCTTGTTAAAGCTTTGGCTATTCCAAACCTCTCCGCAAGCTTGTACAGAATTCGGCTTGTCTTTCCCCACTCTTCAAGTTTAAACTTCCTCACTTTTTCATTAAGATGTGCATGCCAACCAGTCTGTAAGCGCTTTAATTCAATACAGCCGCGTTCGCAGAATATGCTTATTTTGTCAGCAATGCCATGCCTTTCTAACGCATTTACAAGCTCTTCGGTTCTCGAAGGAGTTCTGCCGGTTATTATCGCAATCTTAAATCCCTGGTTTAGGAGCTCTTTCAATCTTACTATAGTTCTCTCATCTAACTTCAGATCTTTTGCTAGCACACCATCGTAATCAAGCAATAAAACCTTTTCATACCTTCTTATGAGCATCAATAGAATTTAGTTCTGCAGCTTTTTAAATATACCGTTACATTAAATTAAAAGCATGCATATAAGGGAAGCTCAGCAAAAAGTCTTTTCCTATCTTAAAGAAATAGGTTATGCTAATATTGAAACCAATGCCGAGCATGCTTTTATCCATCTAGTCGAGGAAATAGGAGAAACAGCAAGGGCTTTATTGCATAAAAGCACAGAGAGAAGTAAGTTTCACTGCTCCGAACCAGCTGAGCTTGAAGAAGAACTTGCTGACATATTTTGGCAAACCTTAAAGCTTGCATCCCATCTAAATATAGATCTGGAGCAAGCTTTTATCAAAAAATTCGAGAAGAACAAAAAGAAACCATTGGGTAAAGGTAAATCGCAAACTTGCAGTTTATAATTTCCTCTTTATCCCCTCTGCAGCGATAATTCCTGTTACAGCAGCATAAACTATGCCTCTGGAAAAGCCGCTTGCATCACCCGCAACAAATAAATTCTCTATGTTTGTTTCAAGCCATTTATCTGTTTCATAGCGAGTATCGTAAAATTTAATCTCAGGAGCATATAAAAGTGTTGTATCTGAAGCAATTCCAGGAATCACAGCATCAAGCTTTTCCAAAGCTTCAATTATATTTTGCACTATTCTCTGTGGTAGGGCCATTGAGATATCTCCAGGAGTAACATTAAGTAGAGTTGGTGTTATTGGTGCTTTTTGGATGCGTTCCCAAGTGCTTCTTCTGCCTTTTTTCAAATCCTTGTAGCGCTGCAGTATTGGTTTGCCGCCGCCTATAGTTGTGGCTAAACGAGCAATGCTTCTACCATATTGAGTTGTGTCTTCAACAGGATCTGTGAGATGGATACGAGTAAGCAAAGCTAGATTTGTGTTTGCCGACTTATGTTCTTTTTCCGCATGCCCGTTTACTAAAACAAAATCAGCATAGCGCTCAGCGACAACAAAGCCCCTCGGGTTTGTGCAGAATGTTCTGACCATATCATCATAGGTTTCCGTATAGAGTTTGAATTTCGCGTCATACATTACCCTCTCAACACTTTCATAAAGTTCTGCAGGAAACTCTACGCGAACGCCGACATCTATAGGGCCAAACTTTGTTTTAACTCCTAAATTATGCAGCTGTTCTCTAAGCCAATAAGCTCTACCTCTTCCAGGAGCACAAATAAGGTATTTACATTGTAGCTTGCCCTTATTTGTCTCAAGAGAGAAGCCTTTACCCTTTTTCGTTATTTTCTTCACTTCAGTTTCTAGCAGGAAGTTTACTCCTTTAGCTTTCAAATCTTTGTAGAAGGCGTCTATAATCTTTGGTAAACGATCTGTACCAACATGCTTCTGCTTTCCAGCAACAAATTCTATGCCAGCTCTGTTTGCTTTCTTCTTAAGTTCTTGTAACTCAGCACCATTTGTGCCGGAGCATTCTGTTGGGGCTCCAAATCGCATTAGAATGGAATCAACCTTTTCAATGAGTACTTGAATTTCTGAAGCATTCCTTTTAAGCTCTTCAGGGCTGCCTCCTATTTTGTAGGTAAGGTTAAGTTTTCCATCTGAATATGTACCTGCGCCACCAACGCCAAAAATAGCTTCACTAGCATTCTTTTTTGGATTTCTTGCTAAGGGCTCCTTCCCCATATCAACAACGAGAACATTCGCTTTTCCAGCTAGCTCATTGGCTGCAAACATGCCTGCAGGCCCAGAACCAATAATAACTACCTCGTATTCTTGCATAAAAACCATTAAAGTTTTCAGGAAAAAGGTTTTAATTTGTTAAGTTTTTATTTTCTCTATGGCTGAAGATTCCGCCAAGCGCTTTATTGAACTCGTTATAGCCACAACTATTGGCTCGATTGTCGGTGCTTATATTGCAAGAGATATTCAATTTAGCTTTGCACTTTTCGTTCGCGCTATTTTTGCAACAGCTTTGTTAGCTCTTTTCTTCTTCGCTGTCTGGCAATTTAGCACGCGAATAGGAAAGAGAAAAAGACCTTATAAGAGCGAAGCCATAGTCAGCGAACCTGAAGAACCTGTTCAAGAAAAAACAGAGGGATACGAAGCTTATGAGTACGAAGGATACGAAGAAAGCGAACCTCAGGAGGAATTACAAGAAGAATACGAAGTTTATAAGCGGTAATATTTTTGAATATCTTCTTCGGTAGAATGAATCGTATTTTTCTCCGGCGCAGTTCTTATTCTTCTTAATATTTCCTCAAGCTCCTTTTCTTTTGCTGAAGGTTTATCGCTAGGTGCTGTAGTTTCAAAGCTTACTGGCGGCTTTTTAAACAAACTACTGCTTAATTCAGGTTTTTCACTCATGCGAAACATTATATACCCTAAAACAGAAAACGCAAGCAGATTAAACAGCCATTCAAAGAACTGAGCTAACACATCCAAAAAGCTTGCTGTTTGAAGGTTACTACTAAGTAAAGGAGAAAACTGGAGAAGAGAAACAAGCACAACTGCAAAAAAGGTTCCGCCAGCAATGCGAAAAGCAATAGAGGTAAACTCTTTTCTAAGAGAAAATAGTGTTGTAATACATATATAACTCCCAAGGAACATTGCAGAAAGAATTAAATAAGTTGCAAGCATATTCCAGTTCGCGTTAGATAAGTGGGAAATATTTCCTATTAATGAATTTGCAAGCACTCCTATATAAAAAGCACCACTTATCACAAGCGATGGTGCTACAAGTAGCTCAAGTGTTTGTTCTAGTGAGAAACTTTTGATGCCAAGGCGATCTCCTAAAGTAGTTAATCCGTAACCTATACCACTATAAAATGCAATAGCGCCTAAAGCCTTAACGAGCATTTGAACAGCTTGTTTACCTAAGAGCTCGTTGTTTCCTGCCCGTAAAGCAAGTGAGATAACATCCCTGAATAGATTGAAAGCAAGTACTGTTGCAAGTAGTAGGGAACCAGCAATAATGCTTACACTCAACGCCAAATCGCTGGTAGAACTCACACTAGCCCTCTTTATAAACTTTACCACAAAAAAGATTACTCCGAAGAGATAACCTAAAGCAAGGATAAATATGAATGTTGAACTGAGCGTTTTTGATATTAGAACGCTAGGTTGAGTTATCATACCTGTTCCATAGCCAAAGTATGCAGACATCATTGAGCCCATCGCAAGATAGCTTACAAAACCAAACGAGAAAAAGAATAGTATTGCACCAAGGATAAATTGTTGCCAGCCTTTAGAAAGATCTGCTATTTTTTCCTTTTCTTCGATGTTCACACTAATCCCCTATTCTAACTTACAACTTTTCTATAATTAGAGTTGTGGCTGTTTTTAAACATTTCTCCTAAGCTAAATTTTTATGATTGAAGAATGGAAACTGGCTCGTTTATATAAATCCCAATACCGCGTAGTCGGCAATCACTCTGCTGTAAAGATATGTCACTGGACAAAGGAAGCTATTCGTGGGCGTGCTCCCTGCTATAAACAAACATTTTATGGGATAAAAACCTTGCAATGCTTAGAGATGACACCGGCCTTAACATGCAATCAGCGCTGCCTGCATTGCTGGCGTGATATAACCATATTTTCAGAACCAGAATGGAAAGGTCCTGTAGATGAGCCAAAGGAGATAATAAAGGGTTGCATTGAGGAAAGGAAAAAATTGCTCATAGGGTTTAAAGGAAACAAAAAGGTTAATTCGGAGGTTCTTGAAAGAGCCATGCAGCCTGTGCATGCTGCAATTTCGCTTACAGGTGAGCCCTGTTTGTATCCAAGGATAGCGGATTTAATAGAAGAATTTTTTAGTTTTGGTTTCGAATCGGTGTATCTAGTTACCAATGGAACTGTTCCAGAAGCTTTGGAAAGCTTGAGAAAGTTGCCCACAAACCTTTACATCTCACTTACCGCAAGCAATCCTGAAATGTACAAAAAGCTTTGTAATCCGCTTATAAAAGATGGTTGGCTTCGCTTGCAAAAATCGCTTGAAATAATGAGCAAGATGAAAACAAATACCGTAATAAGAATCACAATGATAAACGGCTTGAACACAGAAAATCCAAACGAATTTATTCCACATATAGAAAAGGCGAGGGCAAAATACGTTGAATGCAAGGCATATATGCACGTTGGTTATTCAAAGGATAGGTTAACAGAGCAGCATATGCCTTCAATGGAAAAGATAAGGGAATTTGCGAAAGTAATTGAAGAAAACTCCAACTATAAAATAAAAGATGAAAGAACTGACTCAAGAATTGTATTGCTTGAAAGGTACTAATGGAGAGCATCTAAAGTTTCCTGTAAACTTTCTTTCTGTGTTTTATACTCAATAAAATTATTTTCCTCTTGGAAAAATTTATTTGAGCTATTATTCTATATTTTCCTATGCGCAATTTGAATAGCTCATAGTCAGTAAGTTTTTCAAAAAAGTGTAATGGGTTTTTTGCTGAAGAAAAAAGTTTTTCCCTAATCCGTTCTCTTTCTTTTTTTCCAAATTTTTTAAATTCGCGTGCAAATGTTTTGGTGAGGCATATCTCGAACAATTAGATGCCCCACTTCTTTTCTGCTTCCTCCAAAGAAAGAACACGACCCTCTTTTATATCCCTAAGTGATTTCTCGATCTGCCTTATTTCCTCATCACTTAATGGCTCATCTCTAGCAATATTGATAAGCCTTTCAATAACATCCTCATATGACTCGCGCTCAAAAATCTTCAATTTTTCGAGTTTCTTTTTTGTTTGTGTGCTGATTCTAATGGTAGTGGTAGCCATAAGTATACTTTCGTATACAAAATGTATATAAATATATAATAACTATGTGCATTATACAAAAGCGGCAATCTTTTTAGTACGGATACCACCAGTCTCTTTTTTCTCTGCCTGAATAAATGATAAATGCTTTAGCTCTAAGACACTGCATTAATTTGCTTTCAGAACATCTTAATCCACTTTTCTTCATTCCTCCCCAGTAATCTCCGCCAGGGAGCGGGAGGTTTACTTCGTTTATCCAAACCATTCCTACATCGATCTTATTGCCCAACTGCTTTCCTTTTTCAATATTGTTAGTCCAGATAGTGACGCCAAGTCCATACTCCGATCTATTGGTTAATTCTATTGCTTCATCTTCGCTTTTCACAACCTTAATTGGTATTATTGGCCCAAACGTTTCCTCGCACATTATCTTCATATTTTCATCCACATTAATTAAAACTGTGGGTTCAAAAAAGAAGCCTTTTTTCCCGATTCTTTTACCCCCTACTAAAACTTCTGCCCCCTTGGCAATAGCTTCTTTAACATGGCTTTCAACTTTAGTTAGCTGCTCCTTGCTTATTAAGGGCCCATAGTCAATACCAGCCCTTAACCTTTTCACTTCTTCAACAACTTCTCTTATAAATTCATCAGCAATTTTTTCGTGAACATAAACCTTTTCTGTGGAAGTACAAACCTGTCCCGCATTATTTATGGCACCCCAAACAACACCTTTAACTGCTAAACTCAGGTCTGCATCTTCACAGACAATTGCTGAATCCTTTCCGCCTAATTCCAGAGCAACAGGTTTTAAACCAATATTTTTTATTATGTCCTTGCCAGCTTCTACACTTCCTGTAAAAAACAGTTTATCTATATCTGATTTTACTAAAAGTTTTCCCACTTCTGCATCGCCATAAACTGTGTTAAAAACTCCTTTAGGGAAAATTTTGTTAATCAGTTCATCTATTTTCTGTCCGACCAAAATAGAATTTTCAGATGGCTTAAAAACCATAGTATTTCCAGTTAATAGTGCTGGAACAATCGTCCACATCGGCAAACTCAGGGGATAATTCCACGGTGTTATGAGCCCAATTACTCCATAAGGAACAAACTTTACGCTGCCTTGTGTTTCTGGGAAAAATTCTTGATCAAAGTGAATGCTTTTTTCTTTAATCTCTTTGATTTTTTCACAATAATAATCTATGCCTGCTTGAGAGTCTAAGACTTCTGTTTCTGCTTCTATCCTCGGTTTTCCCACCTCTTTCATGATTAGTTTGGTAAGCTCAGCTTTTTCTTTTTCTAAAAGTTCTGAGAGTTTTTTCAACAATTTGATTCTTTCTTCTAAGGGAGTATTCTTCCAAGAAACAAAACTTTCTCTTGCGACAGAAACAGCGTTTCTTATATCTGCACCTGATGAAGCTTGAACTTCACCAATTACCTCTTCGGTAGAGGGGTTTATTGATTTTATTTTGTTGGACATTGCTTTACATTTAGCATAGAACATTTTTTAAATTCTAGGTCAAAAAAGCTATGCTTTTCCCAGCAGCTTTAGCATAAGTGCTTTCTGCACGTGCATTCGATTTTCTGCCTGATCGAAAATCACCGAATTTTTGCTATAAATCACATCAGCAGTTATTTCTTGGCCTATATGCGCTGGCAGGCAGTGCATTACCAATGCGTCTGGCTTCGCGAGCTTGAGGAGTTTCATATTCAGCTGAAAAGGTGGAAATATTTTCAAGCGCTTTTCTGTTTCTGCCTCCTGTCCCATCGAAACCCAAGTATCAGTATAAACAACATCAGCATCTTTCACAGCTTCCTCAGCAGTATTACAGATACTAACTTCTGAATACTTTTTTGCTTCTCCCACAGCTCTTTCTAGTGGCTCATAACCTTTAGGCACACCAATTGAAATTTCTGCTCCGAGCTTTGCTCCACAAATCATTAGAGAATTACAAACATTGTTTCCATCACCCACATAAGCGATCTTTACGTTAGCGTTTCCCTTATGTTCTATTATAGTCATTAAATCAGCTAACGCTTGACATGGATGGAATAGGTTACATAACCCATTTATCACAGGTTTTTCTGCAGCTTCAGCGATTGCTTTTATTTCTTCATGCTTGTAAACACGAGCCATTATAATATCCACATATCGATCTATACAACGGATCTCTTCCTCTAATCTGCCTCTCGTTAGGTTTGTTGTCCGCCAGTCCAGATAGATAGCATGTCCACCAAGCTGCGTCATCCCAGCTTCGAAGCTTATTCGCGTGCGTGTGGAGGTTTTCATAAAAAGCATCGCTAACGTCTTGTGTTTTAACGCATTACAATATTTTTCAGGATTCTTCTTTACTTCAATTCCGAGCTCAATAATTTCTTTTATCTCATCTGGCTTATAATCAATTAGAGTGAGCAGATCTCTACCCTTAAGCAAGCGACCACCCCCAAATTTTTCATAAAGGTTGCGTAGAAAATATTAAAAAAGAGCTACCTTTTATACACAAAAATCCAAGTGGGCAGGTCACCATACATTATCTGCCTCTTTTCGCAATAGCTTTCTAAGTTGCGCTTTTCAGCAGTTATAACAACGGCTTTTTTCCAGCTTCCTTCCTTTAGCTTTTTCTCGAACATCCTGTTTGCGTAAAGTGCTTTGCCTATGTGTCCTATACGCTTTCCATAAGGCGGGTTGCAAACAATAACATCATGCTCAAAAACAGCATCTTTTATATCGCATTGGAAAAAGTTTACTTTTACTCCGGCTCTGCTTGCATTTCTTTTCGCACCTTCTATATGCTTTCTAAATAGATCGCTTCCATACAGCTCTAAATCCAAGGTTTTTATTTTAGAATCAATTTTTTCTTTCTCTCTCAAAAACTTTTCTTTTTCCAAAAAAGAAAGTTTCCATAGGCGAAATTCTTCCCAGCGCCAATGGTTTGGTATTCTGCATGCATATAGAGCAGCTTCTATTGGAATCGTGCCAGAACCACAGAAGGGATCATACAGGCTTTCATTAGCGCGCCACTTAGCTAAGCGAATTAAGCAGTGTGCTATAGTTGGTTTTAGGGGAGCTGCATGCTGATAAATGCGATACCCTCTTTTATGTAAGGAAATGCCGGTTGTATCTATACCTAACCAGAATTCACCCTCTCTAACATACCCTCTAAACAAAACCTCTGGCTCATCCAAATCAACTTTTAATTTAATTCCTTTTTCTTTTTTATACGAATCGATTATCGCTTGCCCAATCTCGCGCTCAGCATCTATTGAAGTAAAGATGTGTTTGCCTACACGCGATACCCTCACCGCAAAACTTTGGTTGGCTTTTACAAAATCAGCATATTGTATTTCATAAGCGATCTCATAAAGTTCTCGCAAAGTATGAAACCTAGCACTGGCTAAAAGAACGATTATTTTATGTAAAGATTTTGAACAATAATTTAGCTTAAAGATATCGCTAACTTTAGCGTTTATTGCAACAAGTCCTTGAGCAATTCTCTTTGCTTTAAATCTAAAATCTTTTTTGAGCTCTTCTATACTTACGTCTTCTAAGCCAGGTGTGCAGGTTGCTATGAGCCTTTCCATAAAATTCCTTTAGAAATAGAAACTATAAAATTTGAATCTTTTAAACAAATTTAATCCTTTTTCCATTCGCAAAGATTTTCTAAAAAGCATTCATTGCACCTAGGACTTTGAGCTTTGCAAATATTTCTTCCATGCATTATTAGCATATCTGTAAAGCTAATCCAGTATTTCTTAGGGATGATGCGCATTAAATCCTTTTCCATGCTGGCTGGCGTTTTCGCATTGCTTAACCCTAAGCGTTTACTTATTCTAAAAGCATGCGTGTCTATTGCTATGCCTTCTGCTATGCCAAAACCTTTGCCTAAAACAATGTTTGCGGTTTTTCTGCCAACGCCAGGCAATTTGAGCAGCTCTTCCATGCTGGCAGGTACTTCGCCTTTATAGCGCTCATTGATTATTTTCGCTATAGCTTTTATTCGCTTAGCTTTTATTTTGTACAATCCTATTTCTCTTATAGCGCTTTCTATATCCTTCAAACTAGCTTCAGCAAGCTTTTTAGGCGTTGCATATTTCCGAAACAGTTTTTTAGCAGCTTTTATTGTCTGTTTATCTGCTGTCTGCGCGGACAGCACAGTGGCTATTAAAAGCTGAAATTTATTTCTAGCTAACCTTATGTTCGCGTTTGGATAGTGCTTTTCCAAAAGCTCTAATATTTTCAATGCTTTTGCTCTGTTCATAAGCATTAATTTGCTCCTGCAAGTTCAGCCAATTTATCTCTAATAGCTTCAAGCTCAAATGCACCCTTGCTTTGAGCAACAACAAGAGACCACAGGTTATCGAGCTCCGCAATAAATCTATCAAGCCGTTCCACGTACTTCTTATTCCTGGAGAATCTTTCAACCTTCTCAAAAAATTCCTTGCCAAAGTTTCTCTTGATAATACGCTCGATTTGTGAGGGGTTTTCAACAAGCTCGTAAGAAAGCTCCAGTTCTATGATTCTGGCTCTTGCCCTCTGAAGCAATACTCTGTACTTTTTTAAGGCTTTATCCGCTTCCATAAAAGCGTCGCGTATCTGGAACTTTGAAAGGTTTTCAGGCACAAATACACTTATGATGCTAAAAGGCCTTTCGCCTTCATAAAGGCCTGTATGTATATTATACCTTCTTTTTAATTTGTCCAAAGCTTCTTTTCGAAACCTTCTGGCTTCAACCAAATTTTTAAAGGCCTCGTTGTAAAGTTTTTCAGGCGTTCTTACTGGAAAATGCTTTCTGAATCTTTCCTTAAGCAGAACTTTATTTTCGGTAACAAGCCTTTTTAGAGCTTTTTTGTCCATAGAAGAAATTTTCAAATCCTTCTTTCGCGCCCTTAGAAGCTTATACCACCTAGGCGCTTCATGTATAAATTCTTTATATTCATCCTTAGCCAGAACACCTTTCTTAAGTTGTATTCTTCTAAGCCATCTTTCAAACATAAAGCTTCTGGAAAACATCAGGGCCTTTTTCATTTAATACCGCCTTTCCAAATCTATTCGTTTGCCAACAAGCCTAAAATGGGTGCCTGCAACATGCATTACAAGCCTCATAGCATCCATATCTGGTTTGTTATTTTTCATGAATTTGCATGTACCGCAAAGCACTTTTCCTATAAGCAATATATGATCAGAATCTTTGGGATCTATCACTTCGTTAAGCGAGCATTCTACTGTTGCGGGTGCTTCTTTAACGCTTGGAACAACAACTTTTTTGCTTGCCTGCATGTGCAAACCAAATGCTTGCAACTCGTTTTCCCCTCTTGGAAGATCAGCTTCGCAGTTTACTGCTTGCTGGGCGAAATCCTCACTTACTAGATTTATAACAAATTGCTTTAGCTCGCGAGCGAAAGCTTCTGTATCCTTATTTTCTTTGCCAACACTAACAAAGCATAAAGGAGGATTTATGCTTATAGGGCCTATAAACGAATAGGGCGCAGCATTTACCTTTCCTTCTTTGTTCATCGTTGTTACAAGACCCAAAAGCCTTGGACTAAGAAGCCATAACGCCTTTTTAGCTTCAATCATATTCGCACCTCCAAAATACTACAAAAACTTGCCTAAAACAAGAGCAAGCAAAACGGTTGCATCGCCTTCAACAGTGATATGCTTTGCTTTCCTCTTGAGCTTATTCCAGCTTATTGCTTCCCTTGTGCGCGCTCCTGATAAGCTGCCGTCCCATTCAGGAGCCGTTGTAATATACACAGCATACTCTAAACCACCTTTAAACTGGTTCCACCAGATTGTGTGATGCTTGCTTATTCCGCCGCCAATTATTAGCGCACCTGATTTTACACTGGTAAAAAGCTTTTCAGCCAATAGCTGCTCATCTTTGAAGACATCTATTCTGAAATCTCTGTGCTTCTGCATAAACATAAAAAGCTGCGTTCCAAAAGCACCATCAGTAATGCCCGGCACAATTACAGGAATCTTATTCTTATAAGCTTGGTAAATTATGCTTCCCTCTTTCTTCACCCTTTTGCCAATCTCCCAGACAAGTTCGTAGCTTGCTAGCTCTCTTTTCCCAGAAGCATATAGTTCTTCAAGCATCGGCTGGAGCTTTTTTTCGATAATCTCTCCGTGGTTTTTGCACGGGATAAATATATTTCCCAAGCGATGCACGCCTTTGTTGCTCAGCTCAGCATCATCCGCTTCAAATACGCCGTGGTAGTAGCTTTTATAGCATCTTGCAAAATCATGGTCTAAAGTACCGCAGGTAGTGATCACCATATTAAAAAGCTTTTTGCGTAACGCATGTGCTATGAGTCCTCTCGTTCCAGTTGCAACAATGCATGCTGGAAACGAAAGAATCCTTATCTCTGCTTTTTCAAACATCTCTTCCAAAATGCTTGCCGCTATTGCAACTTTCTTTGCGACAAAGCCACCAGCCTTTTCATACTCCAAAAGCAGCTCAGCGATTGTAGTATTTGCATTTACGTACATATCCTCAACTTTTCGCATGTTCAAAACCCCCTCTTATAAGCTTTAACCCAACAATTCTTTTGAAAATATTTGCTGCCACATTTGCGCTGTTTGAATTCACGCTTTTAGCAGCACATTCGACGATGTCTGCTGCGATCACCCTTTCCATCGGAATTTTTTTAAACACTTCAAAAAGTTCGCTAAGTGTTATGCCAAGGGGTTCTTTTGTGCCTACTTCGCTAGCCACACTAGGATCCAAAACATCCAAATCTACGCTTAAATAAAATTTTCCTTTGAACTTGCTTGCTTCTTCGATATTCCTGGAAACTTTGAGCTCCCTTGCGTTTTTTTCTTCCTCAGCACTTGTTGAGCGAATTCCATATTGAAATATCTTAACACCGAGTTTTGCCGCATAATAGGCCCAGGTGATGTGGGAATATTTAAGGCCTGCATACTCTTTAAGCAGATCAGCATGGGCATCAAAGTGAAGCAAAGCGAGCTTTTTGTACCTTTCCTTAAGCGCTTTTAAAATTCCGAGCGTAATCAGATGTTCACCCCCTAAAAAAACAAAAAAAGCCCTTTCGTTTTGTTCGAGAAGCCAGCGAATGCTATCAACAATCCTCTCTTCAGTCAGTTTCCAGCTCCCTGGAACAATATCAACATCGCCAGCATCACAAAATTTTAACTTTGTAAAAATATTTATCTTCAATTTTTCATCATATCCTGGCAGGGTTTTTATGGCCTCTCTTATAAAAACAGGTCCATGTTTAACCTCCAGGCCAATCTCCGTAGTGCTAAAAGGAATCCCCACCAACACAACATTTGCTTTAGCAATACTATGCTCTAGTTCAAAGGTTCTTCGTAAATAAAGCATGCTCATCTCCAGCCCACTATCAACTCTTTAAGATCTTTTGTGCCGCCTATTTTGTGCTCACTTCTTTCTATAACTTTTCCATATTTTTCCCTAAGTCCAGCTAAAACACTTCCTTTTGCTTCATAGCCTATTGGCACCACAACAACAGGCTCTAAATACGCTGGCAAATCTAACAGCTTGGAAAGCTTTTCTCTGTCAAAAGCGGCGCAAGGACAAGCAGCTAAGCGCTGATTTGTTATCTCAAGCAATAGGTTTTCAAGACATAGGCCTATGTCCACATAGTATTTCTTTTCATCTACACGATACGCGTTTCTTAAATCAGCCAAGATCACTATAAGTATGCTTGCTTCGCTTGCCCAAGCATTGTGCTCGCTCATCGCACGCATTATTTTGCTTTTTTCCCCTTCACTTTCTGCAATGTAAAATTTCCACGGCTGTGTGTTTCTTGCTGATGGAGCTAACGAAGCAGCTTTAAGTATCTCCTTTATCTGCTCCTTCGAAACCTTTTTGCTCTTATCATAAGCCCTTACAGATGCACGTTTTTTTATAACATCTAAAACCATGTTTAGCTCCTCTTCCCCCTTATTTTTAAAATATCCTCCAATGCTCTTATTTCCATAAGAAGGTTATTTCTTTTAGCGATAATTTCTTTAGGTTGTTCATGCATGGGCTTACTGCTTTCCATAATTTTTTTATCCAATTTTTCGAGCTCTTCTCTTAAATACTCTAACCTTTCCCTTATCTCTTTTGTAGTACTTCTTACATAATTTCTTAATGTTGTATAATATATCTCGTCCAGAAGAGTTCTTTTTTCTGTAACTCTTCTAGGTGGTTTTGCTCTAGCTCTTGCACTCCTTACTATTTCTCCAATGACTTCTTTAGGTCTTCCGCCGGCATACTCTCTAATTATATTCCTCACTCTTCCTTCAGACAACCCAACTATTTTAGCTATTTGTTTAATGGTTAATGGTTGTCTGTTTAACTCGAGGATTCTTTTTATAGTGTCCTCACTAACTTTTCTTCTTGGTCTTTTGGGCATACGCTTTGGCATTAATATCACGGCTCTACAGTAAAATATATTCTTTTGTTGTCCTTTCCCTTGCTTTTAGTCCTAGTTATTTTTATCCTTCCGACCTCTTTTGTATTTTTTACGTGTGTTCCGCCACAAGCGTTTACATCGTTAGCGATTTTTGTGAAGCGTATTTTGGGCAATTTTGGCGGCAGAACATCTCTTAGCTTGAACAGTTGCGGAATTTTAAAAGCTTCTTCCCTTGGCAGCTCGTGTATTTCAACGGGCAGTGCTGCTTGCACGATCTCATTTGCCCTTTCCTCAATCTTTCTTATGATTCCCTCATTAAGCTCTGGTAAATTATAATCATCTCTTGATTCCTCTAAGCCGAGCTGGCCGCCGGTAACCTTAACATCTGGAAATAGTTCCTGTATAGCGATCATAATAATGTGAGCGGCTGTATGCATTCGCATTAATCTGTAACGCCTATCCCAATCAATAACGCCTTTTACCTCATCACCTGCTTGCAAACCTTCTCCATCTAGAATATGCCAGATTTTGCCTTGTTCCCTGCGGACATCCAGAACTTTAAATTCTTCATCGCTACGCAAAAGCTTGCCAGTGTCTGCAGGCTGGCCACCGCCAAGCACATAGAAAGCAGTTCTATCCAACACAACCTTATTGCCCTGAACTTCAGTTACCTTAGCATTAAATTCTTTCAGGTAGGAATCTTTAAGGTAAAGAAGCTCTGTCATACCAATCAGATTTAAATTAAAGAAATAAAGTTTTAAAAAGAGTTTTAACTTGGTATTTTCAGTGCTGATTCAGCATCATTATTAATGCGCTCTAAAGCCATTAGTTTTAGAGCACACAATGCCTTAATATAAGGATCTTCGCTTTCCATTCTATCTTTTAAATAATAAGCGTATTCTTTCAATATAATTGCGCATTTGTCGTAAATAGCTGGTTTTACTCGCATGTATTGTATTGTAAACATTGGGTCATTTAATGCTTTTTTTAAATCTATTGGGGGTTCCTTGTTAAGCGATTTGCACAATCCGCTATAATTTATCTTTTCAAGATCGATTTTGGATGCGTATGCAATGTTAACATCAAACTCTTCTGGGAAAAGTGCTTCTTGCTGATCGTTGGAGTCTCCAGCCTTTGCAATATAATAGCTTGAGAGCGTATCTAGAATAAGAACCACCTTCAAGGCTTGTAACGAACCCACGCCTGTTGCCATAATCTCTTCCATGTCGAAATAATTTAGAGAGTTTATTTTCTGCTTGTAACAGTTGTTTTCTTTATTGCACATAAAATTAATATCCTTACCCATAACATCACTCATCGAAAGAGCCCATTTCATTTTTTGTAGTTTGATTTTGTCATTTTTTGCGGTTCCCTCTTGCAGTTTTTCAATGGATTTTTCAATATCCTCTTTGAATACAAGCTGATTTTTAATAGAACGTTCACAGAAGTAAACAGTTGCATTGTGTGCTGTTTCAGCACTCGTTTTACCAGCCCAGTAGTTTACGAAATACAGCACAATAATACCTAAAACAAGAGCTATTATGATATGCTTCTTTTTCTTATCCATAACCCCATAATATTTGTCACCCTATTTAAATCTTTCCTTTATATGGGCTTTGCGTCATAATTATTTTTCCTAATAAATTTCCAGTTCCACTCTACCTTCGTAATGCGCAACAACGAGCTGCATGAAATTATGCAGAACAATCCTTGCAAGAACCTCCTGCCTTCTTCCGGCAAGTTTTATGCTTCAAAGACCTTACAAATAACTTTACACAGATTTTTGGTTCTATTTTTTAGCCCCATCGCCCTAAAGCTATGCAAATATTTAATCCTTGTCTAGCTAGCTATAAGCAAGTGTAATTTTGATGCAAAACCTATAAGTTACGAAGCTTTCTCTTTTTCTTTCAATTGCCTGACGGTTTCCATCTTTTCTATGCCTAGTTCTCTCAAAAACTTAAGGAAATTAGGATTGCCAGGAACAGCTAAAAGCCATGTCTCAAGGTCTATGCCACCCAGAGGCTTTGCAGCTCTATCAAGTATTATATCGGCATTTTTAAGCGTGGGTAAAACAAAGTCCCTTTGAAGTATTTCTCTGCTGACAAACTTCCTTGCAACATCAGTGGGCTCGCGTGCTCTTTCAATAATATCTCTTGTAGCCCTAACCTTAAACTGATCTCCTAAAGAAGCCATTAGCCCTATTTTTATATCTCCTAGCTCAGCAAGCGGTTTGTGGAGCGTGTAAAGGCCTTCAATAATAACGATATCAACACCGGCGGGAATCCTTACCTTTCTAAATTTTCCAGTTTTAACATCTCTTAGATTAAGAACAACTTCTTGCCCGCTTCGGATTTTTTCAATATCTCTCTTAGCTCTTCTGAGATCGGATGCTGCTGGATTGTCATACTCCCCAGGAATAACCTTTCCCCCGATCTTTGAAATTACTTTTACTACTTCCCCCGTTCTTTTGTCCACTACTGGTATTTTTTCTCTGGGCTTGAAGTAACCATCTAAAGAAATAGTAGCAACCCTCACCCCTAAAGGACGAAATATTTCGGTAAAGGTATAAGCCAATCTATCCGAAAGCGTTGTTTTTCCAGCTCCCGCTATACCGCCTATCATAATTACAACAGGCCTTTTCCCTCCAGTTTCAAGCAATTTTTTTGCTGTTTTTAATATAACCCATTGGTAGAATCTTTTATAGTCAGATGTTCTTGTGGGCGGCTTACGGCGTAGTGAACCTAATTTATTTAGGTTTTTCCATAAAAATCGTCTTAGCAGTGTTTTAAAGCCAAGCTTTTCAGGGGCGGGATACTCCCTATCGAGCCGTTGCTCAAGCCGCCTTCTCTTAAGCTTTCTTCTTTTACCTACCGCCCTTATTGTTTGAATCTTTCTTCCAACCTTAGAAGCTTTTCTTTTAGGCATTTGTAAAATTATCTTTTTGCTCTTTTTAAATTTTACGGTTAGAACATGCAAGGAATTAAAATATTCTTAATCATTTTTTTATACTATGTTGAAGCCAAAAGGATTGCTTTTGCTTAGCGGTGGCATAGATAGCCCTGTAGCAGGTTATTTGGCTAAGAAAAAAGCTGAGCTTATCGCTTTACATTTTTCAAGCGAAAAGATTACAGGCAAGGAATCAATCGAGAAATCAAAGGAAATATGCAAAATACTTGGAATAAGCAGATTAATTGTTGTTGATATAAGTAAGCAGCTTGCAGATATCGCAAGCAAGTGTAAGCACGCATACTACTTTGTTCTGATGCGTCGTTTGATGTATAGAATAGCTGAAGCGCTTGCTAAAGAACAAAAATGCGATTTTATTGTTACCGGCGAATCCCTTGCCCAGGTATCAAGCCAAACGCTAGCCAACTTAGCAGCAATATCGCAGGCAATAAAGTTTCCTGTTGCAAGACCGTTGCTCGGATTCGAAAAAGAGGAAACAATAAAAATAGCTGAACAAATAGGTACTTTTGAAATAAGCAAGGGGCCTGAGCTTTGCGATGTTTTAGGCCCGAAGCACCCGGTAACAAAAGCAAGGTTGCACAGGGTCTTAGAAGAAGAAAAAAATTTGGATGTTGGGAAGATGGTGGAAGATGCATTAAAGCAAGCTAAACATATACAAATCCTTCAGCAATCGCAATAAGTATATAAAGCAAGCCAAAGCCGATGCAGAATTTTGAAAAGCTTATACGCTTAGCGATTTTAAGCAAAAAATCTATTGAAGCAAACCCTGCCAAAAATGCAGCAAACAAACTTAGCATAGCGCTTGTGCTTATCTCGAACCCATTAGCAAAAACGAAAAATAGAGATGCCAAACCTACACTTGGCACAGAAAGGATAAAAGAAATCTTGAATGCTTGCTCTGGCTTAAATCCTTCAAAAAGAAGCATTGCTGTAGTAATACCACTTCTGCTTATCCCTGGCAAAACGCTCAATCCCTGAGCAAGCCCTAGCAGGAAAGCATTCTTTTCGTTCAAAGCCGCAGCTTTAGGCAAAAATCGTTTGCTTTGCAAAAACCCCGTGAGTATTAAAAACAATCCTATGAGAAGAAGAATCATCAAAGAACCAGAAGCAAGTATCGTTTTAAGAAAAAGATAAGTTGGTAAAGCTGTTATAGGTGTTGAGATTAATGCTATAAGCAAGAATTTGCCAAAATTTTTGTTTTGAAGCTTTAAAAGCGAAATAAGCTCCTTTCTAAAATAAAGCAAAGCTGCAAGCACCGTGCCCAAATGCAAAAAAACAGCATACTGCAAAGCAGTTTCAGGCTTCAAACTAAAAAAAGCTATTGCAAGCGCCATTATTTGCCCTTGGGAGCTTATAGGAAGCCATTCAAATATCCCTTGCAAGATGCCTAAAACAATCGCTTGAATAAAATCCATAGAGAAGATTATTAACCGAAAAATTAATAATGCTTCAAAGAGACTAACATTGCTTAAGCCCAAGTGCTCTTGCTATCGCTTCCTTATTGAAACCAACGATTATTTCTCCATTTATATCTAGCACTGGCACACCAAGCTGACCGCTTTTCATATACATTTCCTTTGCCTTTTCTCTGTCTGCAGCAACATTGTATTCTATATATTCAATTCCATTTTCTTTAAGAAATCTCTTTGCAAGCTCACAATAAGGACATACTGGTGTTGAATAAACAATTACCTTTGGCTTTTTTGCTTTTTCCATAAGCTTCTTTACCTTCCTTTTCTTTATTTCTTCAAGTTCCGAATTCATGCTGACCCCTCTATTTGTTCAGCGAGCTTTAACAGCTTTTTTACCTTGGCAGGATTTTTTACCTTGCATATTACACACTTTCCGCTTTTTTTCATTTCCACAAGGTTAGCTTCCATAAGCTTGTGTAGATGCCTTGAAACTGTGGAAAAATCAAGTTTTGCATGCTTTGTAACATCTTTGCAACATAGTTTTTTATCCAGCAAGGTTTTAAGAAGTTCTAATCTGCTATCGCTTGCCAAGCACTTGAAAATCTTCATATTTGCATTATTATACAAATGTTTTTTAAAAGTTTGTTTTAACCCGAAGAAAAAATAAAGGGGGGAGAAGAGAAAGCATGGGAACTATTCCCTTCTCCTTCCAAACCTTCTTTTTCCTCTTCTTTTGAGGTAGCACTCCCTACAGTAAACAGGCCTTGTACCATCCGGTTGAAATGGAACCTCGCACTCTTTGCCACAATCGCTGCATACCGCTTTGTAGAGAGTTCTACCGAACTTATCCTGCATTTCTCTCACTCCTTTTAGTTTTTAACATAAGAATCAGCTCTCCAAAGTTTAGCTCTTAAGGAAAAAATTAGCTTTTTCTAACTTCACTTCCTTCAAGTTTTTGTATAGCTATTGTGGGGGCAAGTGTTTAAAAAATGAGCGGTTTTTAGGGTTTAATGAACGATATGCGTGTTCGCGAGTTTTTTGCGATATTTCTTAAAGGAATGCTTATGGGTTTTGCGGATATTCTGCCGGGTATTTCTGGCGGCACAATAGCTTTTATTACAGGAATATATGAGCGATTGATCCTAGGGATTAAGAATATTGATTTCAGGTTCATTATTTTTCTTCTGAGAGGGCGCTTAAAAGAAGCTAAGCGAAGCATCGCTAGCATAGATTTTGAATTTTTTGTGCCACTTTTGTGTGGCATAGCGCTTGCTTTTTTTCTCCTCTCAAACGTTATTCATCTAGCCCTTTCTGAGATGCGCTCGTTTAGCTATGCGTTCTTTTTTGGGCTTATTTTAGGTTCGGCAAGGGTTATTCACAAGCAAATCCCTGTCAGAAATAAGAGCTATGCTTTTTTCTTGCTCTTTGGTTTTCTTTTTGGCTTCTTTTTTGTTGCTTTAAATCCATTAAAAGCGGATCATAGCATACTTACAATATTCTTTTCAGGTTTTGTAGCGATATCTGCTATGCTCTTGCCAGGCATTTCTGGAGCGTTTATTTTGCTATTTTTAGGTCAGTATGAGTATATGCTGGCAGCGCTAAAAAACCTCGAGCTTGTGCCGATTTTCACTTTTTTAGCAGGTGCTTTTTTCGGCCTTATAACATTTTCACGAATACTTGCCTATCTCATAAAACATTACAGGCATGCTACGTTAGCTTTTCTTGCAGGTCTCTTATTTGGTTCTTTACGCTTACCACTTATAGAAGTTGCTACGAGCAGCAAAGAGGAGCTTGCATTCTTAATAATAGTAGGCATTGCGGGCTTTTCCCTAGTTTTCCTGCTGGAAAGAAAGGCAAATCATTCATAAAGAATTGCAATTATAAGCCCAGCTATCGTTACCGCAATTCCAAATACCATAACCTCAAGCTCTACGCTAGTAGCTAATACAAGGGTAAATAATATGCCTGCAACAGGGATTAAAGGCATACGCCCAAAAGAAAAAGGAACTCTAAACGGCCTTTCTGCTTCTGGCTTTTCGTAGCGAAGCTTTATCAAAGAAAGATTTATTATAATAAATACGATAAAAAGCGCGAAATCAACGGCTTTTGCTACAAACTCTATGGAGCCGAAAGAAAGCATGGCCAGTGAAAGAACACCTGTAACAATAATAGAAACGTAAGGCACGCCTTTTGCTAAGCGATGCAGAACATTTGGCAGTGCATGCTCTTGGCTCATCCCATACATTATACGCGAAGCTGCAAGCATAACTAAAAGCACGGTGTTGGCGGTTGAGAAAAGCGCAATAATGGAAAGCGCTGAAAACGCAAAGCTGCCAGCTGCCTTGCTTGCAACTATTGCAAGCGGGTTTTTCGCTTTCGCTAGTGCTTCCCAGCCGACCAAGCTTACTGCAGATATTGAAACAAGGATATAAAGCAAGGTTGTTATTGCTATGGAAAGGAGTAATGCTTTGGGCACGACTTTGCTAGCTTGCTTTGTTTCCTCCGCAAGTCTTGCGATTTCTTCAAAACCTATAAAAGCAAAAAACACTAAAGCAGCTGCTCCAAGTATGCCATTTATCGAATTTGCCTCAAGCAAGTTTACATTGCCTATGCTGGGCACGCCTATAAATATAATAAAAAGCAGGCCAGCAACTTCAATTAAGGTTATAAAAGAAGCTACGCTTGCGGAAAGCTTTATACCAGCAAGCATAACTGTGGTGGAAAGTACGATGATTAGTATTGCTCCGTAAAGCCAGTTTATCCCTAAAAACTTTTCCAAGTAATTCCCGAAACCAATAGCAACAGTTGCTGCTCCAACTATGGAAGCAAATATTACAAGCCAGCCAACAATAAATGCTGCTTTATTTCCAAATGCATGCTTTGCAAAGTCGTATTCTGCTCCTGCTTTAGGATACATAGAGGAGAGCTCAGCATAGCTAAGCCCTGTTGTAGCTGCAATGACAGCTGCTAAAGCAAAAGAAAGCCACAAAGCATTTCCTGCTAAAGCAGCTCCTTTACCAATAATTGCATATATGCCTGCGCCAACGATTATGCCAACTCCGCAAAGCGTTAGTTCAAGCAATGAGAGCTCTCTTTTTAATGGCATGGTAAAAAATAGAGCATGAGTAAATTTATTTCTTGCGGATATCGCTTAAAAGACAGTTTTGGTTATTTATTTCCGGGCTCTTCTGGAACAATTATCCAAGCCGCTAGATAAAGAAGGATACCAGCACCCCAAACCAAGCATCCTAAAACCCAAAGTAATCTGATAATGGAGGAATCGACATCAAGATATTTAGCAATTCCTCCACAAACTCCGCCGAGGATTCTATCATCTCGCGATCGATACAAACGTTTCTTTTTATTATTTTTCATTTTTAGCACCACGCTACCTCGCTAAGATTCTGCTTAATATTTTTGTGAAAAAACAGTATAAAAAATGTTTGTAGCGTTCTGAGCCTGCAAGCGGGTATAGACACAGAAGAATTAGCACGCCCAGGCCGTGCCAGACCTTTGGAAATCTCCGCCCCAAGCCTTTATTATTCCGGTGCGATTACTAATAGTGCTAAACTCATATTTAATTCTTTTGTTCTATAAATAATTGTAAATATTAATTTTGGTAGTGAGCGAAATGGGAATTTATTCAATTGCTTTTATTCCCAAAGGTACAAACAGAGCACAGTTTGAAGCTCTTAAAGAGCAAATCACCACGCTTTGCAAAGGAAAGAAAAAGGCAATTCCTGTTCACATTTCAATAAGAGAAACGTTTGAAACAGAAAAAGTAGATAAGCTCATTCATGAGCTCACCCAGATATGTAAAAAATTCACCCCTTTCAGGATGACTCCAAAAAAGGTTCAAAGGTTGGGTCCGAACACAATTGCGCTTGTATTTATAAAAACTAAAAAATTGCAGCGATTCCACGAAATCATACTCAAACTTGTAGACAAATACAGAACTGATTACATTCAGCCAAAATACTTGAAAAATCTGCAACAACTTCCAAAGAAACAAAAGGGTTATGTGCAACAGCATGGATACCCATACTGCTTAGAATATTATCTGCCTCATTTAACCCTTGCCTACGAGGCAAAACCTAGCATGATTAAAAAAAATGAAAAAAAACTGAAAAATATGGGAATCAAAAAAAGTTTTATTGTTTCAGAAGTAGCTGTGCTTGTAAAAAAAGGGGGAAAATGGGAAGTTAAAAAATTTTTAAAATTGAAGGCAAGCAAATAAAGAATTCACTTTCTCAGCATCCGACGAAATAACTTATGGCGCAATCTTCCCCCCTGTTTAATTTTGCGCAATTTTTCGATACTTTCTTTCCTATCCATGCCCCATAGGCTCCTATATTTTTTTATTACCTTCAGAGTTCTTGCAGAGACGTTAGGATTTCGAACAACATATAACCGAATATTTCTCCACTCTTGGCCGCGGTAAAGTTTTTTTAAATGTTCGGGAAGATTAGAAGGAGGCACTACAAGTTTATGCAAGGTTTCAGGGGCCGCATTAGGATTTGTGGCCACTCTATACAAAACATACCAATCTCCAGGGTTGTTAGTGGCAATAAAATCTAACACATTTGGATCTTTAGTTCTTGCTCCACAAAGCATCTTAACAATTTGGTCAGAACTCTTCATGGCTTCAACTTCCACTTCTTTAGTAACAGATGTTGAATAATCCAATAACTTTTTGATCAATTTCTTATTTTTATGCCTTGATGTCCTCACTATTTCTGGAATAATAAATTTTTGTTCGACACGCCCCAAAATAGAAAAAATCCTTTGCCTAGAAAGATTCAAGAGAGTTCTCAAAACCTCTTCCTTTATTTTTTCTCTTTTAGCGATCTCTTTTATTAAAGAAGAAGTAATTTTTGGGAACGGAGTTTTTTGTATTGTTTGCCCTCTTAACCTAAACCACAAAAGTACATCAGTAGCACGAATAATGTCCAAGCATTCCTTTTTACTAATCACCCCTGCCTCAGCTAACTTTTTTGCCGCATCCTCAATTGTTACTAATCTTGGATCGAAGTCAAAGTAGTATTTTGCAAATTGAAACAAAAAGTGAGAAGCTCTTAAGCCCCCATAAACAAATTTAAAGTCTTTATCTCCCTTCAGAGCCCTCTGAGCTCTCCATTTATTTGTTGTAAAAATCTGAGCTAGTTCTCTAACATTACCGTATCTATCTAGCGTTATATTGGCTTCTCGTGTTTTGAAAAATTTATCTCGAACTTCTTCATCTCCACAGACAAAATGAGCTAAAGCGACTGCTTGTCTATCGATGCCATTGGTTCTTGCAGCCGAGATAAGATTGTCTATATCGTGCCAAACTAGAAGATCAATCTTATTGTGAGGGAGCTGTTTCTTAATTTCTCTAATAAACTTTTTTAAAGCGGCTTTAAATTTGAGTCGGCCTTTTAGGGACATTTCGTTGAGATTTGTTACAACGATTATATCTAGGTCTGACCTTGGACCCATCTCATAGCGACCGGTAGCCCCCCATGCAAACAGAGCTCCTTTAACATCCTTAAAAGATCCCCTAAAAGCTTTAGATAAATGAGATAGTGCATTTTCTGTCACATTATGAGCTTCTTTGAGGCCATTAAAGTTTCCTTCTTTGAAAATTTCTTTTGCTTGAGTGAAAACTTCGGAAAAGATGCCTCTCACCCGATACTTTTATTCTATCCTTTGTTATAATGCGCTATCTATAAATATTTAGCCTCTATTTCCTCAATCTTTTCAAGTTTTCTTGCTGAATGTCCTCCTTTAAACTCCGCGTCTAGCCAGATATCTAGCAAAGTTTTCGCCAGTTCTGTCCCCACGATAAGCGCCCCCATTGTCATTATTTGGGCGTTATTACTAGCCCTAGACTTAAAGGCCGAGTAGGGATCATGGCACACTGTTGCCCTTACTCCTCGAACTTTATTTGCAGAAATGGCCATCCCCATACCAGTGCCACAGATAAGGATTCCCCTTTCACACGTTTTCTTCTTAATAGCGAGTGCTACCTTTATAGCTGCATCTGGATAATCTTCTTCCCCTTCGGGAGTGAAGTCAACTATTTCATGGCCTTTCTCCACCAAGTATTTTTTTATAACTTCTTTAAGTTCAATCCCTGCTTTATCACAACCCAATCCAATTTTCAATTAACTCACCCCTAAAAAGTGGTAGATTATATTTGAGTGTACTACAATAATTCATGTAAAATGTCTGCCTTTTCACTAATTGATACTACCTCATACTCGCCCGCCTTGCCCTTGGGTCTTACAATCGCGCTAGGTGCTGGTTTCTCAAATTTTTCGAAGGCTCGGCCAGTTATAATAAAGAAGATTTTGTCCTTCTTACTAATTTTTTTCTCTTTAGCCAACTTTACCAATCCGGCGAATCCGATATAAGGAGCTTTTTCAAGTTCATGAGAAAGTTTGATTTTAAATTCCTCTAAAGAATCTTCAAAAACATCCTTGATTTCTTCTACCTCTTTCGGACCGGCATCTGTTACAAGGCCCTGCGTAGCATTTAATATCTCTTCAATGAATGGGTAATTTTTGGCTGGATTGGAGCTTTGTAAAGTAGGCTCAAAGGGGGCTGCTGAACTTTTGCGTTCTGGCTTTGCAGATTTTCCCAAGTTATAAGTTTCCACGAAATAATTATTATCTTGCGATTGAACACAAACGATTTTGGGAATATCGGATCTTTTTTCCAAATTATTTTCTACAAGCCTCTGGTGGCCCTTAAAAAAGCCTATTGCCCCGTAACCACTAGACACCGTCTGAACATACATTGTTGCATCCGGTAGCTGTTCGAATTGTTCGTAAGCCAAGGTTGTATAAGGTTCAATCTTTTCATGAAATGTTGTAACAAATGTTAAATTGTTCTTTTTTGCAAAATTTTTTGCTATTGCAGATATCGTAGGAAAAGGCCCATCTACTGCTATAAAATGGTTGTTGCTTGTGATTAAGTCAGGATTTATTTTATAAAAAGAATGTTTGGGAATAAAACAAAAAGATTGAATTCCAGCTTCTATAGCGTATGCAGTATAGGCTGCACCAGTATTCCCTGTTGAATGATATACCAACCCATTATGCCCCAGTTCTTCATTTCTGCTAATAATTACTGAGCCCTCTCTACTCTTGAATGTCCCGGTTGGATTTTCAGAATCCACCTTAGCATAAAACTCAGCACCATTAAGATATTCTTCTAAACACTCTATTCTTTCTATCCGGGTAAAACCTTCACCCAAAGAAATAATATTTTCTTCTTTTTCTACTGGAAGTAATTCAAAATATCTCCAGATATCTTCTCTATCTCGAAGCAATTTTTCAAAGCTCTCAATTCCTTTGTATATAAATTCCAGTGGACCTCCACATTCACAATTGTTAAGCCTTTGGGTGCCTGGGAAAACACGGCCGCATTGTTTGCACCTTTGGAAAAATTTAACTCTTCCACTCATACCATCACCTTAAGGACCTTTAACGCTTAATCCACCATCAACATATATTATCTGACCTGTGATATAATCTGACTGCTCTTTTGGAAAATTCCTTTAAATATCTCTGGCTTTTAAATTTTTTTCTATTTCGCTCAACCACTATTGTTCCAGGAGCAATTGCGTTCACACAGATATTATACTTAGCCAGCTCAAGCGCCATAATCTTAGTTAGCATATTTATGCCCCCTTTGGAACATGCATAAGCACATTGCCCCTCTATGGCAAATTCTCCGGAAATGGAACTTATATTGATTATTTTGCCTTTCCGTATTTTTATCATTTCCCTTGCAACTCGTTGACCACACAAAAAGTAGCCTTTTAAGTTGGTATTAATGGTTCTATCCCATAGATCTTCAGGATAATCAAGGAACTTATGATAAGGAACGATTGCAGCATTATTTATTAACACATCAATACGACCAAACTTTTTCATAACTTCTTTTACACCAACGTCCACTTGTTTTTTCTTCGAAACATCTACTTTTCTGATAAAAAACGGCCTCTCTGGAGTTTCTGTTATTTGCCTTTTTATATCTCTCAAACCACGTTCGTCGATATCAAAAACAGCTACCAAATTACCCAAATTAAAAAGTTTAAAAGCTAAAGCCCGCCCAATTCCATTTGCGCCACCAGTAATTAAAAAGACTTTTTTGTCTTCATTAAACTTTTCTTCCATCTTTCACCATCTTATTTTTTAAATTAAATGATAACTGCTATTTAAATAATTAATGTTTAGTAACGCCGGCGCTACTTGGCTAATTTTCATCAGCAAACCCTAAAACCCGTGTATTCTCTCCTCTTTTCCGGGATCTCCCTTATGAACTCTTCCAGATACCTTTTAACCTGCAGCGCTTCATCTATGCTCTTTATCTGCTCCTTCGTTTTGAGGTTTATCAGCTTTGTTTGCTTGCCTCTTCCGATTTTGATCAAGAACTCCTCTTCAGCCTCGCCGTTTCCATTCTCTTCGAACTTCTCGAGCTTCCTCAACCGCTTCAGCAGTTTCCTCTTCTGCTCCTCCACTTTCTGGGTGAACACCTTAACAGGATCGAGGATGAAGTAGTTTCTCGGCGTTGTGTTTGAGCATCTTACCAATCCGCAGTTTATGAGCTCCTTCAGAACAGCGTAAACAGTTGCCTTGCAGATGCCGGTTTCGTCCATTATCTGCTTTGCGGTTTTGACCTCGCTTGAAAGAAGGTTGCAGCGCTTCAGCTTCCTCATGCAGAGCTCTGCCCTTATGTCCAGCTGATTCAATGCAGTTTCTTTGTCTTTGAATGCTTTGGTATTGCATGGAACGACGATGTAGAATAGCCTGTTCCTAACAGCGTTTTCCTCAATGAAATCCTGAACGAACCTTTTGAAAGCCTGGAACTGCTCCCATAATTTTTTCGACTTTCTCTTCTCAACTTCAAGCCCCAGATCAGCCAGATACTCATTGAGCGAGAGGTTCACGGTTCTCACAACTATCTGAATCGGGAAGCTCAATGCATTGAGAAAGTCGCGGAAAGCACTTATTACTGCTTTCTGCTCCATTGCGGAGAGCATGGAAAAGCTTATCGGCACCACCTGCAGAACAGCGCAGGCTTTGCCATCATCGAGGATTATCGCATCCCTTTCAACTCTCGAAACCCCTACAAAACGCCTAGCTTTCTCATCGAAGTAACCTGCTTTTGTGCCTGAGAGCTTGAACGAAACGATAGCTTTGAGCTTTTCAAAGAGGTTGAAGAATGCAAAGGAAACGCCGAGAGAGATCAAAACAAGGGAAAGCCCGACTTTTAGCTCAAAAAGCATTGCAGTTTTGAAGAATATTACTGCTGCAATGCCGGTAAATAAGCCTAACCAGAAAAGCTGCGGAAGGCTGAGCCCGAAGAGGATCTTTTCCTCATACTTAAGCTCTTTTGGAATCTCATAAGCCATTGCAAGACCTCGCAGAAAGGTTTAAATATTCCTGAAAGATAGTTTTAAGTATGATAAAAAATATTGCAAAACCATCAGGGGAAGAATCCAAAGGGAAATTTGACTGGGTTAAAAATTCTGCTTTAGCCGTGATCTTTTCCGCTGTCGCGCTTTGGGTTACTGCGTTCCCCTTTTTTATTAGAGGATTCTTCAAAGGGGCAAATAGGGAATTATTAGTCTTATTTGTTATTATCACGCAGTCCATTTTGGTTCCAGCTGTGCTTGTAGTCTCTTTGATAGGGCTAGCTTTGGGGGTTGTGGGGTTGATTTTAGAGCTTAGAAAGGCTGAAAAGGACCGCATCAGGCTGTTGACAGCAGTAATGGCCATTTGCGGTAATTTATTTGCTTTTATGGGCGCATTTGAAGTAGCGGCGCCGGTTTTTGTTCTTTCGTTTTGGAAGTATTTTTGATAGGCCATTATATCACGGCTCCTGTAACAGCTTTTGCAACAACCACAAGCTCGGGGTTCTGAGATGCAACCGAGGATAGGCCTTTCAATATTGCAATAACCAAAATTGCCGCATTCACAACAGCCGCAACAATGAAGCCCACAGCAAGCGCGAATGTTCCAAAGTACTCAAGCGATGCAAACTGAGTTGTGAGCATGGAAATGCCTAAAAGCAAAGCGGCATCGATAACCTGCATGAACACGATTGCACCGAAGAAGTTCAGAATCACAGAATCCCAAGCGCGCAAAGGAATTATGAAGTAGAGGAAAATTCCTATTGGGATGAAAATCACACCCAAAATCAAAAAGAGCTGGCGCAGTAAAAGGGTTATTGCAAGCAAGAGTGCTCCAAAAGCGTAAAAAACAATCCAGAGCAAATTCAGGGCATCGAGCTGAGCTATATCAAACAGCGAATCGAGCTTTTCAGTCCAGATTGTCAGAGCAACAGCAGAGCTGAGCTGGAGCATAAGAGAATAGAGCAGAAGAGAGGCGTTGACAGCAACCACAATAACAACAGCGTTTTTCAGCCACTCCTTTGCGCTTTTCCTCTGCACAGCATCGTACGAACCAAGAAGAAACTTCAAACCTGCAAAAACGAACAGCAAAAGGTAAAAGCAAGAGATTACTGAAACAATCACGAGCCACAGATCCTGAAAATCGTAAGGGTTTATGTTGTTCAGAACCATTGCTTTTATGAAATCGAGGATCGGAGCTACAAAGGAAACAACTGTGCCTTTGAAGGAGTCCAGAATCGCATTTGCAACGTTGCAGGCAGGTTCGAAACGGAATCCCAGAGGCCTGCGCTCGCGTTTGAGAGCAAAAGCACAAGAAACAAAAGCGGCATTAAGAAACGAGCTCTCACAGCAGACCACCCAGTACTTTTTTTGCTGCAAAAAGTGTTGCGAAGTAGAGCGAAACAAATATGCTTCCATCGAAAGCGGTTTTTCCAGCTTTTTTGAGAGTAAACGAGAAAGTGCTTTGCTTTGGTGGTTCGGATATACTCAAAGCAACCGAACTCTGCGCGTATGGACCCTTCAGAATCCGAACTCAGGAATTCGGTTTTCGCTACGCCGTTTTCATCGGTTAGCGCTTTTATTCTCTGCCTGCCGTTGAAGAAAACTATTTCCTTATTTGCAAGGGTTTTCCGTTTGAGGTGAGAACAGCGGTTGCAAGTACATAATCGTTCTCTGAAAAGCTGCCGGAATTGAGAGAAAGTGAGAGCTCTGCGGGCTTTGCTTCAATTAAACACTTATTGCTCAGATCGAACTCTTCGAATGCGGAATAAAGCTTCATTTTGCAGGCAGGGGCTTTCGCAAAGCCAAGCTTAATGAGCTTTCTTTTTGGGCTGAGATTGGAATTAAGATCTATTAAGCCGCGCGCTGATTTTCCAAGAGCGCTTTTGCGGACCACGAAAAGAACACCGTAAGGCTTGAGTGTTGAAGCAATGTCGAAGTTTTCTTCGGAAAAGGAAAAGCTGTTCTTGCCAAAAGAAACTGTGAACTCATTTACCGGCATGGTTGATTCAATCATGTAGCGGGCTTCACTTATGCCATCTTTGAGCTCAACAGCGCTCGCGAGATTGAAGTCAAAGAAATAAGCCTTTGCTCTGAACTCATCGCTCAGCTTTAAGGAATCTGTTCGCTCTGTTGTTTTGTAGTAGTCGCATGAGGTCCAGCAGTAGATTGTGCATACCTCATTGCAGAACTGCGCGCAATGCGACTGCTTTCGAAAATGCTTTTCAATGAGCTTTGCTTTTATGAACAGCTCTGCTGAAAAATTCAGATCTTTTTCTTTGCCTGCCGAGTAGCTTGAAACTTTTTGCGAGCCTATTTTTGAGCCATTGAGGAAAACGCTAAGATTGTCTGCAAGCACTTTGTAGGAGCGCTCTGTTTTGCAGTCGTGCTCTGCTGTGTCTTTTGGCAATACAATTTCAAAATTGCCTGCCACTAGCACCCTGCCGCTTGGCTCAGCATACCATTGGTTGGAATCGAGATCAAAGAAAGATCTATCAATAGCAATTATCTTCAGCCAAGCGTTTTTTATTATGCCTGAGCTGTGCTGCTGCAAGTTAGCGGGCGCTTCGCTGAAATTGAGCGAGTTGTTCCAATTCCAAATGAAAGCATAATCCGGCAGTACGCCCTGCTTGCTTAGAAGGTTGAGATACAGATCCTCTTTTTGCTCAACGCTGAGGGATTCATCTGCAAGGATGTTCTCGCACTCTGACTTTTTCCAGCCGTTGAGATGATCGCAGTTGGCTGGCAGTATTGCTGAGTAAGCCGAGGTAATCAACAGTATGCAAAACAAAGCAACAAAGCCTTTCATGGAATCTCCTTAAGCTGCTGTTAAGAAGTTAACCAAGTATGGAGCGATCCAGATTATGAGCAGGCCCATTACTGCATAAGAAAGCATCTGCTTGGCGCTTTCTCTTGCCTGTATGTTCTCGCCGGAAGCCATGAAGCGGAAGCCTGCAAATGTAATAACCAAGACAGCAACAATGGAAATTAGTGTTTGCACAACCGTGTATATGCGCTCCAATGGCTCCTTTATTTTTTGCAGGTTCTCATCGCTGGTATCAGCTGCGTGCACAAAAGGCGCAGCTGAAAGCATAAAGAAAATCAAAGTCGGGACCAAAAGAGGAATTAAAGCTTCTTTCATAGCAGCACCTCCAAGGTTAATTAAGGTGCTGTGCTGAACCGAAAATATATTAAAAAGAAGGGTGAAAAGAGTCTGTGGAAAAGGGCGACTATAAAATAAAAAGAGTGTAAAAAATATTATTTTTCTAAATAGGCTATTGTTTTTTCTATTAGCTCAGATACTTCCAAAAATCTGCCTACTATAATCTTTTTTCGGAGAGCTTCTTCTGTTTCCTTAAAATCGGGATAACGTGCACCAACATATTTAACAAGCACCATTGACAGAACACTAAATATGAGCAAAAGAATATACGTCTTTTTCAGTGTTTTGTATAGAAAGTTAAAATTAAATCTTTTCTTATTAGCTAACTTAGCTTCTTTCAGCAAGCGACTTGAGGAAAATATGGAAGACTGTATCGCTAAAAGTTGAATAGAGTCTATCTTGGCCATTTTTTTGATACTTTTAATTAATTTAGGATACTCCTCAATCAAGTTTGCAATAGTTTCATCTTCAGAGCTTTTCAAAGAAATTTTATTAAGATTTAGGCTTTTAAGGTAATTTTTCACCTTTTTGATAGCACTTTTATCACATCCAGCGATTTTTAACGTGTAGCTTTCCAAAGAACTTAAATTGGAAAGCCATTTATCCCTAAATGGTTTGAGCATTTTAATTAATTGATCTACCCAGTCATGGCCAAACTCTTTTAAAGAGTTAACTTTGAATTTTTCTAAACCAAATCTACGTAAAAGCTCTTCATTCTCGTTTGAAAACACTTCTTGAGGCCATAAAAGGCCTATGTCTACAATCGCTCCTTTGCTGGCTTTCTCTACAGATTGTTGAAGAGCAAATAATGCCTGTGGGTAATATCTGTGAGCGTAGGCATACTTGGCCATTTCTAAGTCTCTCTTGGCGTACTCATACCATTTTTTTGAATCCAAACAAAGACAATGTTTAGAGTTCTTCATAAAATTTATTGTTTAAAGTAAAGCAGAAAAAAGGACCCTTGGCGTTATTTATATTAAGAGGGCAATCAATAGGATTTTATTTTTTATTAATAATAGATGTATTATGGCTAGAAAAAAACTTAGGGAAATGCCTAGACGTTGTCAAAAAAAATACTGGGCAGGGAAGAAGTACTACTTGTCAAAAGCAACACCAACCGTAAAAGTTTCAGGATATGTAAGAAAAAAGATGAGGCTTATAATACAATCATTCTAGACCGCACAATTAAATTTCTTGAGGCTCGTTTGATTGAAGCAGGCGTAGCACAAATTAGCCCGCAACTATATGTATGTATTAAGGTTATAGAAAAAATTAATGACCTCAAGGAAATTTTTGATGCAATTGAAAATGGCGAATCTGATAGGGCCCTTGCTCTGCTCGTGGAACGGGGCATATTTGAGAGTATAGAAAGTGCGAGAAGGAAGGAAGATATGTTTAGAAAAATAGAAACATATTATTGGGAAGAAATAGGGGGAACTTTAAGTGTATAAAGAACCTTTAGATCGTGATGCTCTAATAAAGGCAGTACTAAAATTTTTGTGTATAGATGATCTGCTGGCCAGCGAAAAGAAAAAGCTTAAAAAGGGAGAATTAGTTGAGTTTCTTAAAGAAGAACCCCAACTAAGAAATCTGCTCAATGAAGCATTCGAAAAAGGGTGCAAACCGTATTTAAAAAAGGAAATAATAGATAACAAAGAATTGGAACGAATCTACGGAGAGTGTATCTGGAGGATGCACTCTTACCTTAAACAGCTAGAAGAAGAAAAAGGAAAGATAAAGAAGTAGAATTTTAATAATCCTCCGGCTTCATAAATGTACAGCTGCAACCATCAAGCACAACCCATATTCTGCCCTTTTCAATCACTCGTAATCTCATATATTCTGTATCTTCTGGATCCGGCTTCTTAAGAAGCTCAATTCCTTTCTTTACAATTTCCTTGTAATTGTCCTTTACTTCTTCGAATAGGTTCATTGTGAAAACTATTGGCTTTCCATTAGCAAATTCACCTACCTTTACCAGAACACCATCTTCAATCGCCTGCTCAAGCGGATAGCTGTCAATCACTTCGCCGAAGAATTCTTCTGGAGAAGGAGCGGCCGTTTTCTGGCCACTCCCGTTGTTTCTTATGCGCTTCACTTCGAACTCAAGGAACTGATTAAGTCTGTTTGTTAATTCCTGCTTTACCTCGAGCATGTCATCGGTTTCTTCAAGCGCAACAGTAGCACCAATGAGTATGCCTTTGCTTTCATAGTTGCCAAGGTTGATCTTTCTGGAAACGCTTACTGTGAGCTCTTTAAGCTTCACCTGCGATCACCTCCTTTGTATTGGTTTCTGCAGCGCCAGTCAAGCGCTTCAGCCCAGCGAACAGGCTCAGGAAGCAGGTAGTCATAGCTCTGCTTTTCGCTGAGCTTAACCGAATTGAAAAAACTTTTTTGCAAGCGAGCCACCTCCTAAAAGTTTTTTCTGGAGGCGGTTTGTGGATTTTGGTGGTATTAAATCCTTTCCGAAAGGCGCGGAGCGTGCTTGCTTGCAAGCAAAAGGTTTAAACCAGCAAAAGCCAGGCCGGAAAGAAAAAACTGGAGGTGGCGAGCGAAAAAGTTGCAGAGAGGTTAAGCGGAAAGCGGCAGAGTACAGATTTTTCAATGTGGGCGGCCAAAAATAGTAAAATTAACGTCTAGACGGCCATTTTTTCCTGTTTTCGTTAATAAATCTCGCGGGAGAAACTGCAATAATGGGTGGTTTAATATCCCCAGTACTTTTGCCAAATTTTTCTAATAATTCAGAATCATTAGTGATAAAATACTTACAACCTTGGTAAACTGCTTGGGCAAGCAGATGAGCATCATTGCATAATAAACCGTGTTCTGAAATAAAAACCCCTGCTATTCCAAATAATTCTTTACTTTCTCTTGCTATTTTTGCATGTTTTTTAAGTTTATTAAAGTATTCTTTGTTTTTAAGATAAATATCAAGATAAGTTCCTTTGGGAAATTTTTCTTTTCTTAATCTATAAAACTCTTCAATGGGAATAAAATTTCTATCCATATATCTTAAAATGTATTTTTCAAAAAGGACACTTAGAACTTCGGTCATGACCAGAGGCGAATAATAAAATTCGAAACCTTTGTTTTCACGGCAGACAAAGTGTTCAACGAATTCATACGACTGATAAAAAGTTTTTATGTATTTGTTACTATTAGTCCTTTGTTGTTCAATAAAGTCATTCTTTTCTTTTGTTGTTTGTTTTTGTGCAAGCAACGAATGAAAAATCAGCCAGTTAGCAATTACATTTGAATCAATTAAAGATTTTATCACAATTCTTGCATTTCCTCCAACCTTTTTTACTGGAGGCAAATTATTTCCTCCTCCTAATATAGAAAGACACTCTTTTGCCGTCCCTTGTTTTAAAACTAACTTTAATTCTCCTTTTCAGTTTTTTACTCTTCCTGGTTTTTCTTTTTGTTTTCCCCATTTTACTCTATTTTATAACGACTTTATCTTTATTAATTCTTTTTGTTCCTCGTTGCTGTTAACTTATTTGGGATCTCATATCTGTTTGGCTTTTTAATTTAAGAATATGGATGTTTGGTACATGCAAAAGTTCCACATCCCTACTTAGTTAACATTACCTTGTTCCTCCAAGGCTTAAACGAAATAGAAGTATTTTAAAAGAGAGCTAACAAGAAAATAAGGGGCAAATATGTCCAATTCATCTTTCTTTATTATTTACCGAAATAGAAGTCTGCAAAATAAACATTAATTTTTCCAACATTGTATTATAAAGCGGGCAAAATTAAAAATAGAATTTTTTAAGGCGAAAAATTCGAAAAAACCCCTACTTTAGCTTTAAAGCGAAAAACAAGCTGTTTAGGCGCTTCTTTTACTAGCCATAAAATTTATAAACACTACAAAGCGTATAATTATTATAGTGGGTAAGTCCAAGCCAGCTCGTGTACCGGATGGTGCACTTTGCCAATAGGCTGGCTTGGGTCCACAATTTCTATTTCCATAATATCATGTTTTCTTTGTTCTCAATTTTCTCTTCAATTATTCTGAAGTAGTGATCATCGCCGGCGTTGAATTTTCTGTTTATGCTCCATGCAACAAAATCCACCACCTGCAGCTCGTTGCTGGCAAAAGATGGCTTGTGGAATATCTCTATATCCAACTCCTTGCACTTTCTTTTCAGCTTCCTCTTAATATAGCCATTGAAGTCCTCTCTCACAAGAGTGTTTGTATGTTTTTTATCTATTGTGATTATCACTTTTCCTTTGTCCAAATTGAGCTCGTTTAGCAGTATGCCACACAGGTAATTGTAAAGCTTGTTCTTCACATCGAAAAGATAATCTTTAATCTTGTTTTTCTCAACAACTATGGCAAAAATGCGGCAGTCTGTTCTCTTAATTCTTTCTAGCACATATTCTCTTATCCGTTGGTTAGACTTGTTCGCTTTGATTTCAGGCATTTGCTTTATGGTTTTCTTCAGCTTTATCTGTCTCAGCCTTTTGATTATTCTTGCTAATTTCTTCGGCTCATCAACCAAAACAGCAGCAACTGTGAAATACTTTGAGCCGAACTTTCCCAGATCACCGCTCTCATCTATGCAAACATAGTTAAGCCAGCCCATGGGAAAACCTCTGGATACGCTTAGCCGTTAAAGAATTCCTGGTACTCTAACTTATTTAAAAGCAATGGTAGAGAATTTCCGCTGACTTTTTTCACCACACGTTTAAATAGCTGAAAAAGAGGGATTAATTTATGGGGGCTGGTTGTATGCATGCAAAAGAGGACTCTCTATCGGATTCTGAAATAACAGCAAAGCTTCTGGAGTTCATGTTGAGGAACAGAAAGGAGCTGAAGTTTGTTTTTGAGGAGCTTGAAAAGTACAGAATGTTAAAAGCACGGGGTGGTGGTGTTGGAGTACAAGGATCTGAAGCACTTCGAACAGGTGCACGGAAAGCTGTTTGTGTATCTCCTTGAAGAGCTGGATAAATTCATGAGGGGATCTGATGAGGGATCTGAGCCGGAGGAGATTCAACTCAAATAATCCGCAGGCAAACTACATAAAAATTCAGGAGAGGATTGACTCTTTGGAGCACAGGTTGAGGGAATTGGACCAGCTTATAATTGAAGGGATGAGCAGAATAAGCGAGCTGGAGAATAAGTCGAATACGTGAAAAAGGTTCGGGTAAACGCCTGTTTTAAATTGCATTGGCACAGTTGGTAATCTTTTAAAACCCCGGGGGTCTACGATGCTCATAACGTCCTTTGAATAATGTGCTTTTTTGTTTAGTAGATTTCCTTTGCCTCTTGCCTTGAACTTTTTGATAACCTCTCACTCTCACGGGTTTTTTAGTCAGATTATTTTCCATTTGATAAAGCTGTTGCCTTGTTTTTATCTTTTTCTTGTATAAGCTTACAAATCTTGGAAGATCTGTTGCGAGGACAGCGACGGTTTCTTTTATTAAGTTCAAACCTAACATGGAAAAAATTGCAGGGGCTACCCTGTCATCACTGACCTCAGTGCATATTTCACTGCCGATATCTGGCCGAATTATTTTTAAATTATCTTTAATAATGTCCTCGATAGATTTTATCCAAAACTGCGAAATCCAATCCCCTAACAGGATTTTAAGCAACCTAAAAATAAAAATTTTTAAAATTTCTTCATCAATTTTTTCAAGTGTCTCCCTCTTTTCTTCTAAAGACTTCATAAACTTACGTAGTCTATCGTCATGAATGTTCTCGATTGTTTCCTCCTCAGTTATTCTTCCAGAGAAAGAAAGGGAAGTAGTAATAAGTTGGCTTAAAATTTCAATGTCACTCTTGCTAGGTTCTTTACCCTCCCTCTCTTTCTGCAAGATACTTGCTGCCTTAAGACCTGCGTAGTAAAAAGCTTTTTTTGAAAGATAGGGGGTAGAATTTGCGCGTAGCTTTTCAAGCAGGTCTGCTTTAAATTCTTTAGTTGCATAGTTGGGAGCAAGGATTTTTTCAATGAACTTTTTATCCTCAAAGGGCAAGCTTGGGGATACCACGAAATCGCCGTTGTTTATATCTTTTGAAAAAACATATACGGCAGATATCTCCGCAAATTTGCCATCTCTGCGCGACAACGTTTTATAGGTCTTGATCCATTTAGGCTGTAAACTCTCGTCACCGCCATCTTTTACAAAGAAAAATTTTGCCGAATCTCGCCCTTCTTCAAAATACCTCAAACTGAGTGTTATTTTTTCACTTACATTTATCTCTAAAAAGACGATATATGGCCCAACTATTCCTTTTTTTGCCCTCCTTAAAGCATCGTACAGGGCATTCCAATCATGTTTCCCAAATTCCCAACATAAGGTCTTCAAACCAGACGGTTTCTTATCTATCTTTAGTTCTTCGAGGGAAACGGTTTTAACTTCAACAAAAAATTCAGTGCCATCTAAAATTATCCTGTAGTCAGGAGTCTTGCTCGTGTGCTCTAAAGAAGGTTCGTATTCAATCTCATCCGCACCTTTATCTATGAAAAAGAACCCAACCTTAACTTCGGGAAGTGTTTGTCTAGGTCGCCTCTTTAAATTTTCAATCAATTTTTTATTATTTTTTATTGCATAAAGTCGCTCATCATTTAAAAGACTCTCAGTTTCGCTCATAACAATAACGGGCTACCAAAACATTTAATATTTAATTATCTCACACAGAATCCTGCAACAAATCCTTAAAGTTCCCTATTTTGCCCATCTAAAAGTAACTGCTGCTGCATTGAAGCCAAAATCTGCTGAACTCTGTCAGGATTCGCCTTTGAAAGGCTCTTGACCATATCTAACAGCTGAACCAGAACAATTGAGCTTTTCTCATCCAGATGCTTTATCTCGTCCACTTCGTATTGGGCTGAAGGTTTCAATGGAAGCCAGCACTTCTCGCAGTATTCAAAGGTGACATCGTTTACATGGCTACAGCGGGGGCACTTCAAAGGCTTCAGAATATCTTCTTTCTTTTCCTCCTTCTTCAGACCGTAGAGTTTCAGGATTGCATCGTCCATCTGCTTGCCGCTCAAGTGCACATAGCGAGCTGCCATATCCGAATCGCGGACCCATCCAAAGTATTCTTTCATCTGCGCTTCCGTCAAGAACTGCGCCAAGTAGGTTGCTCTGGAGTGTCTGAAGTTGTGCGGGTTCACAGGTTTTTTCAGGCCTACCCTTCTTGCAATTTTGTGAAGCTGGAGCCTTAGTGCATCATAAGTCATCAAAGAAACTTTGTCCACATTTGTGCTGACCCAGAGAGGCGCTTCCGGATCCTCTCTTCTGGGATGGTGGTTTATCCACTCCAGAAGGTAAAGAGCAGCACTAACCAGGCGGATTCTTCGCATGCCTGTTTTTCCGTTTATTGTGATCTTACAGCCAAATTCATCAAAGGCGACATGCTTTATTTTCATTGTTCCGATTTCGCCAGCTCTCGCACCGGATTCCCAGAGGACCGCAACAAGCGCTTTGTCCCGTTTGTTCTCGCAGAATTTGAGAAGAAGCTTTACATCCTCTGGTGTGAGCAGCTCCTCAGGAAGCTTCTTGATTCGGTTTTCCTTGACACGCATCCAAGCAACACATTCTGGGTACTCGTTGTTGCCGTTGAGCCACTTGTGGAACACTTTAAGGACCTTGATGTAGGTGTGCACGGTTTCTTGAGATAGCCCCCTTCTCTTGAGCTCTGCTATGAATTTCATGTAATCTTCCTTTGTGGCTTTATCAAAGTCTTTACCCAAAGCGATAGCAACAATTTTCAGAATATTTGTTTGTCTTGATATTCTCGCAACACTGAGATCTCTGGCAAAGTTGTAGTCGTGGAATTTGAGAATCAGCTCTTTGTTGTGCTTCGATATCTTTTTGGATTTTTTAATGGATTCTATTTCCTTATCTAAAAGCTTCTTATAATCGTGGAATTTTTCATACATTTAACTACGCCCTCCTGCACCGAAAAATTTAAAAAGGCAAGAGGCGGAGGGCGCCGAACAAAAAAGCCAACGCCCAGGCCGGGATTCGAACCCGGATCGCAGCCTTCCTGCAATTTGCTGAATATTAGCAGCGGGTTGCTGGGGATAATAAGGACCCGCTGGAGGTCCTTATTTCGACAGGGCTGCATCCTAACCCTTAGACTACCTGGGCACAGCTTAATAAATTATAAGTTAGGTGCAAGGTTTAAAAAATAATTACTTTCAGAGAGGCTCAAGAACATATATCAGGCGCTCGATTTTGTGCCATTCTTCTTTGTAAAGAAAAGGAACGCTTACACCTATAGGCAAAGCTTCAGTTGCATTAAAAATTCTAAAACCATGCTTTTTCATTATTTTGTTCATATCGATTGTAAAAACTCTTGAGCTTTTCGTTCTAAATTGAGGGATAACAATTACAATCTTTCCGTTTTCCTTTAAAACAAACCTTGCCTCATTGAAAAATTTTTCGTAGAGGGTTTGTAGCTTATTGCATATATATTTTGCTTCTTTTTCCGTAGGTAACGACTTTAGCAGCGGCCCAAGTTCTGGCTCAGTAACGATAGCATCGAAGCTTTCTCTTCCAAAATACTTCGAAAGCTTTGTAGCATCGCCTTTCTTTATCTCAAAGCTTTGTTTTATCCCATATTTTTTCTTTACCCATTCTAGGTTTGCGATGCTTTTTCTTACTCTTGCTTCACTAATCTCTAATCCTTTAACATTAAAACCGCTCAGCATCGCTTCTTGCAAAATAGTGCCTATACCACAAAAAGGATCCAGCATAGTTGCCTTTGGTCTAACACAACTTAAATTTACTAATATTCTTGCAATTCTTATAGAGCTCATTATTTCTGGCTCTTTAAATGGTCTGCATTCATCACGCTCCTTGAATTTGTACGGATCTGAACAAGCAATAGTTTTGCCAATCCAATATTTTTGCTCTTTCACTGCAATTATATCTAAGCAGTTATGCAATCTTTTAGCCAAAGTATGCGGCGCTAATCTCTTGCGCACGGCTTTCAGTCGATAATCCTTAAATATTTTCTTTAGAGTTCCTCTTATTTCTGCTTCATTAGTGTTGTAGGTGCTTATAGAGTAAATAAGTTTATTCGAGCTGCTTTCATAGAGCTCTTCCTGAGCGAGTTTTCGTTTTAGCTCTTCAGCTTTGCATCTAAATAATACCTTTGCGATTTTGACAGTACCTGCAAGCTCATTTATAACTTCGCTAGCATCTATTGTTTCTACTCTTGCAATAACCCCTTCCCTGAACCATATCAATGGCTTGAAGCCCATGTTTCTGGCCTTAAAATAGCTTACTAATTCCAAATAAGAAAGCTTTGGGTTTCTTCCAAATAGAAATATATATTGCAAGCAGGGCACCGCTAGCTTATTTAAAAGCCTCTATAGCCTTTCTATAGTGCTCAATTATTTTAGCTTGTTCTTCTTTGGAAAGCTTTCTCTCATATTTATCATCGCTTAGCTTTTTTCCTGTGCGCTTTTCCCATTCACGGGCAGGAATAGAATATTCGCGCTGTACTGAATCTCTGTAAAGCTCAGGAATAACATTAAATGCGCAAAATGGAACTATCTTGCCGTTAGGCATCGCATAATGAATACAGCAGCGCTCAACGCGGTCAACATCATAGTTGTAAGTATCCATGAAGTGCATCATACCTATAAAGAGCGAGCGATAATGGAACTCTTTTAAGCCGTCGTAAGAGCCGCTTATAAGCGCCTGCCTAATCATTCTAGCTAAATTGAGCCCTTTAGGTTGCTTATCTTTGTAGATAAAAGAATCGAGCTTTGCCAAAAGCTTGCCAGCACTTATTATTGTCTTTAGTTTTTTAACTCTGCTGTTTTTTATCTCCATAGCAAGTTCCTCTAAGTATTCAAACAAACCCTCAACATCTACAAAGCGTGTTATTGGAACAAAGCGCTTACCATCTAAGAAAATATAAGTAGCAGCACCGCATGCAAAGTGGGTAGAAAACCTATATTGCGGCCTTCCCTTTATAGCTTCAACAAAATCGCTTATAGCGCTTACGCAAGGAACACAATAGAAATCCTCTAAAGCAATTTGCCCATCTGTCTGTTCCTCAATACACTTTATAACCTTTGGGATAGTAACTCTTTGCTTTTCCCTTTCCTTTCTTGGCATCATGCCTACCAAAGAAACTGGCTGGAAGTTCACGCCTCTAACAACGTCAATATTGTAGGCGGCATACCTTATAATATCGCCAAGCTCATGTGTATTGTAGCTGCCTATCACTGTTGGCACTAAAACTATGCCTGCTTTGCGCGTTTTTCTTACATTCTCTATGGCTTTTGGGACTTCCCAAAAATTTTTTGGATTCGTTTCCGGTGTAACGCCATCAAAGCTCATATAGATTACGTTAGCGCCAGCTTCCACAATTCTTTTTACAAGCTCAGGATCCCGGCTAAATCTTATGCCATTCGTGTTAAATTGAACGTGCTCAAAGCCTTCTTCGCGGCACATTTTTATAATCTCTACAATATCATCCCTTATTGAAGGTTCCCCTCCTGTAAGCTGAACAGCATTGCATGCTACTGGCCTTTCATTTTTAAGCATCCTTAGCATTTCCCTTATTTGCTCCAAACTTGGCTCATATACTGGCTCATCTCTTTTTTGATAGAAGAAGCAGTACCAGCACGAAAGATCGCAGCGATTGGTTACAACTATGTTTGCCAACGCTGTGTGGCTCTTGTGCTGCTTGCACAAGCCGCAATCATTTGGACAAACAATTTCGTTTAGCTCTTTTTCCACCTGCGGATTTTCAAGTTCTATACCTGGAGAAGCAAACTTCATCTGCTTGAAGTAATAATTCGCATCTTCCCAGTAGTGATCAACCCATAAACCATGCCTCGGGCATTCTTTGCGCAAAGAGATCTTTCCGTCCTTTTCAAATACAAGCGCCGGAATAAGCATTGCTTGCCATCTTTTTTCTTCAGCACAGGCAGGGCATAAACTCATTATAAGCCTTACCGGCCTCTCTCCTTTGCGAATAAGCTTCTTAATTATTTTTTTGCATTCTTCTTCATTAAGCTTTACATTAGCGCTTATAGTAACCGTCCAATCTCTAAAAGCCAGGGTTCTGTCTCCGGAATATATCTTCCGCAAAAGCATACTTTTAGGCATTTGTATCCCCAGACGCTTATTAAAATAAGTTAGTAAAACATTTAAAATGTTTAATTTTTAAACCTTCTTAGAGGAGTTTTTATATAGCTGGTGGGGTGGCCCAGTGGTCCACGGCGGCAGCCTGCTAAGCTGCTGGGCGTAATGCCCGCCCGGGTTCGAATCCCGGCCCCACCGCTTTCGAGTTTTTAATAATAAACCAACTAATTCGCTTTTTTGACAGAAACGAAAAAAATAAATACAAGCTTACATACATACTTCATACAATGAGAATGCACAAGCGAGGCAAAGAAAGCGATCTTCTTTCAGAGAAAAACAAACAAAAGCTAAAGGAGATAGGTTTTACTGAAGCACAGATCGCACGCAGAGCTAAGCAACCTGGCTGGAATGTAATTTTAAGGATTGATTCAAGACAGTTGGAAGAGATAATTTCGTATGCAAAAAGACATTTGGGCGAAGAAGGAGCTCGTATTCTTCTTGGCAAACTCGCCCATCCAAAATTTCAAAAAGAATACAAAGAAAAAAGAGGCAGAGCTGTACCAAAACCAGAAGAACTCGAATCAGCAGTACTACAAGCCGGCGAAGTTGCACGAGAATGGAAACTTCCAGAAGGCCTAAGAGGGGCTTTTGTGCTAGATAATCTCACTTTTTTCCTATTGCATCGGCTGCCTAAAGCAAAAATTCTTGCTGCAAAAAAACTGCTTGGTAAAAAATATGATTTTTTGCGCCAGCATAGTTTTAGAGAGAGTGAAATTCTAACGCTTCTTAGGACACCTAAAGGCTCAGAATGGCTTCGCTTATTAGATGTTCGAAGATTTCAAGGATTGAAAGATGTGCTATCTCGTTACAAGCTGGGTTCATTGTTTCCCGTGGTATTAAGAGCTGACTTACACGGGAGGCTTCGCCTAAAAACAGCGAGGGATCTCAAAGAGAAAATAGGAAGAATCTTCGCTATAGGTGTAAGGTATGGAGTACCTCAAGAGAAGATAAAAGCTTTGCTTAGGAGGAAGCCACACCTGCTCATTCACCCATGCAAAACATTCGAAGGTTTTCTACGACTTTCTTTAAAGCTTAGGCCTTCGATAACTGGGCAGAAAAGAGCTAAACGAAGGAGTCCAAAGCCAAGGTAAAAGAATTTGATATTTTTTTAATCCTTTTTCAAATAGAAATAAGATTATGGGAATATTGAAATTACTGGAAAGAAAGGAGAAGAAGCCCCTTGGTGTTTGTATCCCAGAGCATCAAAAAAGAAGAATAGAAGAACTTTCAAAAAAAGAGCCTAAGATAAAAGCGAGCGGTGATGCGAGCTTTGAGGTCACAGAATACTTCCAAATACATGAGTTTGCAATAATAAAAGGAAACGTCCTTAAAGGGATTGTAACAAATAAGGATAAACTCTTAATTGGCGGCAAGAAGATTAAGATTGCGGAGCTCTGGATGAACAACAGAAAGGTGTGTATGTTAAACGAGGGCGATTCTGGAGCAATATTCATAAATACCAAAGGTTTGCGCTTGCAGCCAGGGGAAGTTTTGCAGATAGAATAACCTAAAGCAGGGGTACCGAAGCGGCCAAACGGACCAGGCTCAAGACCTGGTGGCTTAGTGCCTTCGGCGGTTCGAATCCGCCCCCCTGCATTTAGAAAATGCTGATAAAAATGCAAAAGGAAGTTACAATTCAATTCCTAATTTTTTTCTCGCTTCAGCACTTATTCTTTCTGGCGTCCAAGCAGGCTCAAAAACAAGCTCAACCCTGCATTTTTGCACATCTGGTAGCTTAGAAACAGTCTCTTCAACCTGGGATTTTAAATATCCTTGGAGAGGACATTGGGGATTTGTCAAAGTCATCTTTACTACGACTTCTGAGCCTTTAATCTTCACTTCATAGATGAGTCCTAAATCCACTACACTGAGACCTATCTCAGGATCTGTAACGCTGGCTAAAGCTTTCCATACTGCTTTTTCTTCAATCATAAAAACTACTCTTTAATATGTATACAGTTTACTGGACAATTTCCTTCAGCTTGCTTTGCGCATTCTTGCTCTTCGGCGGTAAACTCCTTTTCGAGCACCATGTTGCTGCCTTCAGCAGCAGCTCCTTTTAGCTTTGCTTTAGCACCTTCCATTTCGAAAAGAGCCGGACATAAAGCTGCGCAAGTGCCACAACCAATGCATTTTTCAACCTCGTGCACAACCTTCATCCCATCACGCTCCGTAGTTTTTTAACATTGCCCGCTTCCAGCCCCTGTTTCGGAGCTCAGCTCCTCAGAGCATTCTTCAGGTGCTTCTTTAAACGCAGAACATATCGCCTTCTTAAAACTTTCAGGCGATCTATTGCCTGAATATTCCACATCGTTTATGAAAATTGTTGGCGAACCTCTAACACCATACTTTTCGTTTAGTTCAACCTCCTTTTCAAGCAAAGCTATTGCTTCATTGTTGAAGCATTCCTCTATTTTTGCAACATCTATGCCCACTGCTTCCGCTTGTTCCTTCCAGCACGTGTCTATATTGTTTAAATTACAGTTTCCCTGATAGATTTTCTCAACATAGGGCCAAAACTTATCTGGCTCATATTTCCATATGCATAGCTGCCTCACATCTTCGCGTAGCTCAGCTATGCCGTGCATCGAGCAGTAGTTGGCATTTTCATCTATGCAGTAATCTGGATATGTATAACCATATTTCCCAGAGTATATTACATAGTGGGGCTCGAAATCTATCTTATCTCCAAGAAGCTCTACAGCTGGTTTGAGCCCCTTCTCAGCTTGCTGACCAAACGGGCAGAAGCTCATAACAAACATAAGAACTTTAGGCCTGTCGCTTTTTGGATATTCTTTTGCAGGCTCTTTGGGCTTTTCAAACTTGAGGGGCTCGTTCAGATCGTAAATAGGGCCAAATATTATCTTCTTTCCATCCTTTGTAGCATATATAGGTGATGAAGGAAGCTTTCCCTGATCAGTAGTTACTTCCGCCTCTATTGAATATAGACAATCATCATATGACTCTACTTTGTTTATCTTCAAATCCTTGAGTTCTACATTTATGCTTTTAAGATAGCTATCATAGGTTTCATAGAGGAACTTTCTAACTTTTTCCCTAACCTTGTCTTTACTTAAAGGTTCCATACAAACCATGCCTGTAGCTTCTCCCGAAGGTTTTATACTTGGTGCTTCAGCAGAGGGTTGTTTCTCACCTACAAGTTGAGTCGGATAGAAGGAAAGCATTATTATAATTCCCAACATCACGCCAAAGAGGCAGGAAAGCATCAAAAAAAGCGCTGTAAGGACTTTATTTTGAGCAAAATTTATTTTTAGTGCTTTTTTCTTTGCTTCTTTGTTCTCCTTCTTTGCCATGAGAAAACACCTTAAGAAATAAAATAAAGGAATGTTTTTAAATGTACTTTAATTGTTCGAAAAATAAATAAAAGTTTTTAAGTTTGCTTAAAAGGTTTTTTACAAATAAATCAACAAAACGAATTTTAAGGAAAAAAGCAAAAAAGATATTATCGGCTGCTAAGAGGGTTGGCTGGCTTCTATGCCAGCCCTACAAACTTTTTAGCAGTTCTTTCCCTTTCGCTCCAATGCGCTTTGTAACGCGGGCAGCACGTGCTTTTTCATAGCCGATAATTTTTGCGAGTTCTTCAAAGCTAAGCTTATCTTCAATAAATTTGTCTAGGGCTTTTTTATCTATATTTCTTTCCTCTATAATTCGATCAAATGAATCTTTAAGTATTTCGTTTATAAATTCGTCTCTTTTTTTATCTTCCACCTTAGCCGCAACTTCCAATCTTTTAACAAGGTTTTCTTCCAACATTATAAAGCATTTCTTCATCTTAGGCATCTTAACCCACCAAATAAAGAAGAGTTTTTCTAATTTAAAGGTTTTGTTCAAGTTTTGCCTTTGAAGCCATGCTTTCTTGTTACCTATAAAAACGCATTAAAACCCTGGATTCAAAGAATGTTTTTTCCAACTCTCGTAGAAAACTAAAAGATTCGCTCTCCTTCCCGATTTGGTTAAGATATTTGTAAAACAGATTTTTGATTTCACTTAGGGTTCTTGGAGCCCTTTTCTCAAGCCATTTCAAAGAAACCCTCCTGTTTTTCAAATCTTTTTCAATGAGCTTTTTTTCTTCAGGATATTTTGTTAGAAAAGAAACAAAAAAGTTCAAATTCCGGCCATAATCCAGGTGAAGGTCTCGAATATCATCTGCTATTTGGGCAGCTAATGCCCAATTACGTAGTGCTTTGCCTGCAAGTTCTGCATCTTTTTCTGAAAGACCATTCAAAAGAGCTATAATATTACCAAAATCTTCAAATGCCCTTCCCGTGGTATTTTCCTTCCATGCAATAACTTTTTCTGGAGCTGCAAAATAACCAAGCTTCATTTCCTCTAAATACTCTTTAAATACCGCCCTTCTCATCTCAGCAAAAATTTTTATAATTCGCTTCTTTGTTTTTTTGTCCAAAGGCATTCTAACAACGAAGGAGGTAAATCTTTCTGCCGCTTGTTTTGCTTTTTCATTCTCTTTTAGTTGTCTAAGCTTCTCAAGTTTCTTTTCCCTCACAAGCTTCTCAGCTTCATCGTCAAATGCTCGCATCCATGTATAGATAAGGCTTAGCGCTTTTACAGATTCTTTACGTTTGAATTTGCCCCCCTTCTCGCGTACAAAGTTTTCAAGTATATCAAGCATTAAATAGTAGTGTACCTTTGGTTTTGTGCCTAAGCGTAAAAGTTCTCTTCGCTCACGGAGATTTAAGAACCTATTAAAAGCTGCTTTTGTGACGGTTCTTGCAACTTTTTTTGTGAAATGCTAATCTGGACTTCGACAAGCGCAAAGGCATAAAAACATAGATTGGCTGGCTATTTAAATTGTTTTCGTTTCTTTTACTCTGAAACCTTCTTCTTTATAGTTTTCTAAACAGACCCTTGCGAAAGTTTTAAATAAATAAAAAACTTTTTTTCTGTGATGTCCAGCGTAAAAAGGACTGTCACGTTTCTTTTTTTGTTACTGATTATGATGCCTGTTGCTTTTGCAGACCTGATTGGCCCCAACTATTTAATTGATTTTCCCCTGATCACATTCTTTTTTCTCTTTGTAAATTTTGCATGGAACCTATTAGTGGTCTTTTCTATCCAGAGAATTTTCCTAAAGGACTTTCTTTCTAAAATGCATTTCTCTGAAATTTTAAACCTTCTTGCAATGATTACCTTCTTCGGGCTTGTGGGAGACGCCATCTGTGTGCTTGGTGGCTTGAATTTGGAACCAGCATTTTTCTCTTACCTTTTCTGTGCTTTACCTATTGTTATCCTTGAATTCAATTATCTGGCAAGAAAAACAACTATAAAAAACGCAGGAATTCTAGCTCTGTCGCTCGGTTTGCTAGCCAATCCCATACTCGGAATAACTGTTTTGGAATCCTTGAGTGTGCAGTTTCAGGTGAATATAGCAATGGTTTTGTTTGGCCTACTCATAGTCATTCTAGCAGCAGCAGTTCTTTACCATCTGTGGAAAAAAGAAAAGCAACCTGAAAAAAGCAAACAGGCCCTTTTGTGGCTTACAATTGCTTTGATTGTGTTTGTGCTCTCAGCAATCTTTTTATTGTTTACCAGCGCGGGATAAGACAAGGGCTAAGGAGCCATAAAATTATCATAGCTGGAATCGACCACTAACTATCATAAAATCAGAAATACTATCCATAACAACATCACCACTATACGGCACTCCAATACTGGCATATATTGCGAATTGGTTGATAACAACAACATCAACTAAAAAGAAAGGGGTAGAGAAGGAAAGGGTTCATCATCATAGATAGAAGGGGGTTTGATAGAGTAGCCGGGAGCAATGAAAGAATAACGGCTCGTTTCCGAGGGAATTTAAATTTGTATTTTAAGAGAAGATGTTCAAATACAAAAGTTAGAACAATATTAAAATGACTGAACCAAGAGAAAATAGAATAACAGTCATGAAAAGGGTTGAAATTATGGCCACAACAGGCAGAGAAGCCATTCCTATGAATAAATCCATCACTTTTTCTGCTGGAAATTTTTTCAGAAAATTGTGCGGCTTTGCATCAAAATCGCAGCTACTCATAGCTACCTAAATAAGGATTAAATATTCGCATAGTTTTAGGGTGGTGAGGTTAGAAAAATAGAACCGAAAATCTGTGCAAAGTTATTTGTAAAGCCTTTGACGCATAAAACTTGCTGGAAGAAGGCAGGAGGTTCTTGCAAGGATTGTTCTGCACAATTTCATGCAGCTTGTTGTTGCGCATTATGAAAGCAGAGTGAAACTGGAAATTTTGTTAGGAAAAATAATTATGACACAAAGCCACACCCATTGCTTTCACGCCACCTATCCAGAAACCTTGCTTAGGATAAATTCCATCATCTTTTTTGGCACGATATTGCCTAAGAATTTTCTGAAAGGTCCCGGCTGAAAGTTTGCCTCAATAACCGCAAAGCCCTGCTTTGTTAGGTTCGTTTCTATGAAATCTATCGCGCATATATCAAACCCTAAAACGCGAGCAGCTTTCACAGCACACTTTTCCATCTTCTCGTTTCCTTCGATTATCTCTGCTTTGCCACCCCTGCTTATGTTTGCACGCCAATCACCTGGCTTGCCAGTTCTTCTTACGCTAAGCACCTCATCTCCAAAAACATAGCACCTTATATCGGTATTCCTTCCAGGAACAAAGCGCTGTGCAGCAATATAATCCTCGAAAAGATGCACAGTATCGAGAATGGAAAGAAGCTGTTTTTTGTCCCTTACAAGCATCACTCCTTTTCCAGCAAATCCGCTTATAAGCTTTAACACAACCGGGAAGCCGAAAGCTTTTACAATGCTTTCTGTTGCTTGAGGGGATGCGCTAAGCGATGTAAGCAAGCAAGGGATCTTATTTTCAGCGAGCCTTTTTATGGTATAATACTTATGGTTTGAGATTTGGTAGCCTCTAAGAGAAACTGGTGTATAAATTTTTGCGCTATCCAAAATTCTAAGCACGGCTTCTCCCATAAAGAAATCGCTCGAACCAAATCTTGGATAGCAAGCATCAAAATCAAGTATGTTTGTATCTTTGTAGAGTATTTTCGATGAACCGCTTTCATGTACTATGCGGAGCTTATTTATCGGAACAAAAAGCACTTTATCAAAGAGCTTCTCCGCTTCTTTGAGAAGCAATCTATTGTTTGCCTTATGGTATCGCGTAGCTGCAATTATAGCAATACTTGCCATCTCAAGCACCAGAGATTTTTTCCTTAAATAGTTCGGCTACCTCCTCAAAAAGGTTCTGCCCAGTTCTTTTCGTGAATGTAAGCATGTTCACATAGGGCTTTACTTTAAGCACAAATCCTTTGCACATCTTTACCATGGCAATATCGCAGCCGCATACGCTTGCAGCTTGTATAGCTAACTCTTCCTCCGCTTTAGACAATTTTGCTGGCAAAGCTTTTTTCAATGGCTGCAAGCTGCCGTCTTCTTTGACCAACCTTCTCAAGTTATAAACCTTTTCCCCTATAACAGCGCAGTGGTCTACTTCGCCAACTATATAATCCCTTATAAGCGCATTATCAGCTTGTATTCCTTCTGACAGGGAAAGCAATGTTTTTTCATCCTTTGCTATGAAGCTATGGATCTTTTTCCCTTTAACGTAAAACTTAACAAGCACGGGATAGCTAAACTTTTCAGCAGCTGCTTTAATCTGCTCGGGGCTTCCTACTATCATTGTTCGCGGTACTTTTATATTGTATTCATTCAATACGCTTATCTGAAGAAGTTCGTTGCTTCCGATATAAAAAGAGCCCTTTTTCAGCTGACAGTATATACCGCGCCTTTCGATTTCATCTAACAGGGGCTCAACGAACTGCGTTAGCTCCAGCGGTGTTTCCAGATAGACGGCTTTTGTTTTGGTAAGAGCCAAGCCCGAATTTTTAATTCTTGAGCCAGACATATCGCTGAAAAGTGTTAGCTCCCTCACATGAATCGTTTTAACATCAAAGCCCCTTTCCTTGAAGGCATCCTTCAGCAAACCAAAGCGTTTCTTCTCGCCTTCAACAGCCATTATTAATTTTTCCATCCAAACCCCCGATAGGATAATAACATAAGACCTCTTCTTTAAAAATTTTTTGATTTTTCCAACTTTTGTTATGTCGCAAAAAAGGGCCTTACTCAAGGCCCTGCAAGAAAAAAAGATAGTTGGCTTGGTAGAGCCCGTAAAAATAATCGGAAAGAAACGTACTGTTGAAACCTTGGCTTTATTAGATACTGGAGCAACACGCTCAAGTGTTGATCTGAAAATAGCTGCAAAAGCCGGCTTAGGCCCCATAACAAGGGTTGCTAGGGTGAAAAGCAAAACAGAGCCAAAGGGCTACACCAGAAGAGCTGTTGTTTTGGGAGAGATAGAGATAGCAGGCATAAGAAAGAAGGTTCATTTTACGCTTGCTGATCGCTTAGGCATGCGGTATGCGGTGCTTGTTGGCAGGGATGTTTTGCATGATGGCTTTGTTGTGGATATAGGAAAAACGCACAATGGATTCAAACTTGATGATATAAAGAAGGATGTTTTGCAAAATGTTGAAGATAAAAATAAGAAAAGTAAAAAATGAGGATGCAAGCGCTTTAGCCGCATTATTTCCTCACTGGGACGCAGAGATAACAAAAAAAAGAGTTGAAAGAGCCCCAAAAAGCAAGCGCGAAGCAAGGTACGTTGCAGAGATAGAAGACAAAGTTGTAGCGCACCTGCTTGTAAGATTTGGTGCAGGATGGCAGAGCCACATAGCAACTTTTTACTCTTTAGTAGTCCATCCTGATTACAGGCGCAAGGGCATAGCCACAGAACTTATAAAATACGCAATTAAAAACATGCCCAAGCACATAGAGATCGTTAATGCCCAGGTTCAGCACGATAATAAGGCATCTTTAGCCCTTTTTTCCAAGCTCGGCTTTGAGGTTTATGGAAGATTAAAGGACGGTTGGAAGAAAGAAGGCGTATACAAAGACCTAATCCTTCTGATGAAAAGGATAAGATAGCTAAATTTCTTCTATACCAAGATCTATGGCTAAGCGCTTCTTTATCAAGGAGCTTTTAAACCTTTTAGGCATATATGCTCTTAAGCGAACCACCTTCGCCTTTACAGAATGCTCCTTAAGAAATCGCTCCAATGTTTTTTTGCTGATATTGTGATCATAGCCCAAAGCGACAATATCGGGCTTATACTTAAGAATCACTGCAAGTTTATCCTTCTTCGAGCCAAGAATTGCTTTGTCCACAAATTTTAAGGAGTTTATTATCGCTACTCTTTGCCTTTCATCTTTTAATGGCAAGCTCCCCTTTTCCTTCAAAACATTTTCATCCCTTGCAACCACAACCAGAAGCTTATTGCCAAGCGCCTTTGCTTTTTTAAGATAATAGATATGCCCCAAATGCAATATGTCAAAGCAACCAAAAGCCATCACAAGTTTTTCTCTTTTCATCACTTTTTAAATTATAAGAGTTAAGTTTAAATAGATGTAAAGTTAAAAACTTAATTGGTGAACACATGCAGATTAATCCATTATTCATATTTGCACACCCGGTGAAAACGCTTCAGGATGCTATAGAAAAACCGGATTTTAACAAAGCCTTCTTTATAGTCATGATTCCCACAATCCTTTTTGTATCCTTCAATCTGTTAGCAGGGCTCAAGCTTGATATGTTCACTGTAGCCAGGCATGCTGGCCTACATTACCTAAGCTGGATTATCGCAAGCTCGGTGTTTTATTTCTTTGCATTTCTTGTTGCTGGAAAAACCATTAAAGGGAAGTTCCTTTCTATAATGTGTGCTCTTTCATATCTTTGGATTTTTTTGGCTATAATGATGCTTGTTTCCTTCCTGCTTTTAATGGGTTCGCCCAAATTTATCGAGATTCAGCAAATAGTTAGGAAAAAGTCGCTTACCGCAGATGAAGTAGAAACCTTGTACAACATCCTCACCAGAAATGACTCAGAGGCCCTAGAAAACTTTGAGAAGGTGCACGATATAAGAACGGATCTGAGCAAATATATGCTTACGAAAGAAGAAGTAGCTACCATAAATAATATAAGTGCCTTTGGTTTTATTTCTGGCACAATCCTTCTATTTTATATGCTCTTCCTTTATCCATTTATAACCCTTAAACTTTTGGTGAAAAAAGGGTCTGCAGCGGTATTTATTTTATATATCATTGCTGGCACAGTAACGCTTTATACTATTTCGGCTCCTTTTAAGCTCTTCTAAGGTTTTCTTCGGATTATGGCCAAAATTCCGAAAGCAACTAAGATAATAAAGCTCGGAGGAAGCTCATCTATATTAACTCCGCTAATATCCCTTGGAACAACAAAGAAGCGTATTAGTCTGCAAGTACCGCTTGGATCGCAGCTTGAAGAAATTTCGGCCAAAACAGCATATTTTCCAGGAGAAAGGGGCTGCGAAAGAGAGAAACTTTGAATAGTGTTGCAGTGCACATTTATGAGAGAAGAGCCTATCTGGGTCTTTGGCTCAGTTTCCCAGTCATAGAGAGTTAGATTCACTGTTCCAGAGCTTGGGTTGCCAGAGGCATCATAGCATTCAACATACACTCTAGGCATGCCATTTAGAAGAGAGATATTCATATCCGTTATGGAATATTGAGCATGCACAGCATACAAAAGCACCAAACAAGCTAGAAGGAATGTTGCAGAGCGAAGCATAAAAACCATAATAATGAAAACTAAAAGGTATTATTAAATCTTATCGGTTGTCTCTAGAAGCTCGGTAAATATTTGCATAAGAAGCTTTGGCAACTGCGAGCGTATCATTTTGCCATCAGATAGGGCACAGCCGATTATCTTTCCTCTAAACTTTAAAGCAACATAGCCAGCTTCCATACTTTTTTCTAAGGGTTTGCCTTTTATTAAATCCAAAAGTTCTCTTTCATTTACCGAACATATGCGTTTTTTTATATAAGGTGCAAAAAACTGTAATGCAAAGCTTGTTGGTTTAAGCCCCCACTTTGTAGTATGTAAGATTCTTAAGCCGAACGTTTGGATGTTAAATCCCTCTACTTTTTTAAGGTCTTTTGAAACAAGCCATATAGAGCTACCTCTCTCCAAAAACTCAAAGTGCTTGAAGGCTTTCTTTGGAATGCCGAATTGAGCAAAGTATTCCTCAACCTTTTTTCTTAAGTTTTGCAATAAAGGCACCTCCCGAATTTAGGTGATGAGGATAAATCCTTATGGCTTTTTTTAGTTCTTCTCCATAGAATTCCTTTCCAAAGCTTTCGAGCCCTTTCTCATGCGGCACGCTAATACCTATTTTTTCAATCTTTACTTCCTGTTCTTCTAATATAGCAGCAACGACCCTCTCGTTCTCTTCTGGAGCAAACGTGCATGTGCAATAAACTATTGTTCCATTCGGCTTTGTCAGCTCGCAAGCTTTTTTCAGCAAAGCTTTCTGCAAACTGCTTAGCGTTTCCCTAGTTTCTCTGGGCATTAGTGTTATTTTGTTTTGCAAGTTTCCTTCAGCCGTGCACGGAGCATCAACAAGCACATAATCAAATCGCTCTGAGGTATCCAACTTGGTTGCATCATTCCAGCTTACAATAACGTTTACGCAAGCTAAGCGCGAAACGTTAGCAACTAAGCTTTTGAGCCTTGCTATTGCTTTATCGTTAGCAACAACGGTGCCGGTATTTTCCATAAGAGCGCTAAGCTGTGTTGTTTTCCCACCAGGAGCTGCGCACATGTCCAAAACAAGCGAATGCTTTTTAGGCGCTAAGGCAAGAGCAGCAGCCATCGCTGACTCTTCTTGAATATAATAGTGGCCTAGAGCATGGTAAAGGGTTTTTCCTGGCTTTTCAACATAACCTAAGCGAAAGCCATCTTTATACCAAGAAATTGATTCAACATGGGCAAAGCATTCTTTTAGCTCTTCTATAAGCTCCTTTCTAGCTACTTTATGAGGATTCCAACGAACAGTGGTTATGCGCCTGCTTTTTATTGCTTGTAAAAATGTATCAAAATCAGGAATAATATCCTTATATCTATACAGCGTTTCTTTGACCATAATCTAAAACTAATGCTGATTTGTTTTAAAACGCTATTCGTAGAATGGAAACTGCTTGCAAAGTTCTTTGATTTCAGCTTTAACCTTTTCTATCACTGCTTTGCTCTTTGGGTTTTCAATTATGCGATTTATGAGATATGCAAGAAATACCATCTCAGATTCTTTCATGCCTCGTGTTGTCACTGCCGGCGTCCCTAAGCGGATTCCGCTAGGATCCCAGGGCTTTCTCTTATCATAAGGAATCGTGTTTTTATTGCAATATATTCCTGCCTTTTCCAAAGCTTTTTCTGCTTCAAGCCCCGTTGTCCCTTTGGAAGTAACATCAACAAGCAATAGATGCGTATCCGTGCCGTTGGAAACTATTCTGTTCCCTAAAGAAGCGAGCTCTTCAGCAAGTACGCGAGCGTTCTTTACAACTTGCTTTGCATAACGCTTAAAGCTTGGTTGCAAAGCTTCTTTAAAAGCAACTGCTTGTGCAGCGATCACATTTTCGTGCGGGCCACCCTGCAAGAAAGGAAACACAGCTTTATCGATTGCCTCAGCAAATTCCTTCTTGCACATTATTGCAGCACCTCTCGGGCCGCGAAGCGTTTTGTGTGTTGTGGTTGTGACAACATCGAAGTATGGCACAGGGTTTTCGTGCATGCCGGTACAGCATAAGCCGGCTATATGTGCTATGTCTGCCATGGCGTAAGCACCGACAGAATCAGCAATTTCCCTAAATCGCTTAAAATCTATTGCTCTAGGGTAAGCGGTATAGCCAGAAAGAAGCAAGGAGGGCTTTTCCTTTTTAGCAAGCCTTTCGATTGCGTCATAATCCAATAGCTCAGTTTTGGGATCGACACCATAATGCACAACTTTGAAAAGCACCCCAGAAAAATTCACTTTGTGGCCATGCGTTAGATGGCCGCCCATATCGAGGCGCATAGCCATAAATTTTTCTCCCGGCTTTAGGAACGCAAACAAAGCAGCCATGTTTGCTGGCGAACCGCTTAGTGGCTGAACGTTTGCATGTTCTGCCTCAAAAAGCTTTTTTAACCTGTTTATTGCCAACAATTCTATTTTATCTATTATTTCATTACCACCATAGTAGCGCTTGCCTGCATAGCCCTCGCTGTATTTATTTGTTGGCACCGTTGCCAAAGCTTCAAGAACCGCTTGACTTACAAGATTTTCGCTTGGAATAAGCTCTACACCCTGCATTTGCCTTTCCTTTTCTTGAATTATGAGAGAATAAAGCTTTGGATCAACTTCTTTTAGAGCTTCAAGATGCATTCGGTGCTTTTTCATACGCATCAAAAACACCTTTCATAGCACAAAAACCGGGAAGAGTTTAAAAAGATAATTCCCAAAGCAAATCTTTTTTATTTAAAACCGTGCCAAATATTATAAGGGTTAGCAATGGTAGTAATTCACAACACCCTTGGCGATAAGAAGCAAGAATTTGTGCCTGAAAAAAAAGGCTTAGTGCGCATGTATGTCTGTGGCCCTACTGTATATGGGCCTGCGCATATAGGGCATGCTAGAACTTATATAGCATTTGATGTAATAAGACGATACTTCGAGTATAAAGGATTTGAGGTAAAGCTTGTTATAAATATCACAGATGTGCACGATGATATGATAGAAGAAGCAAATAAGCTAAATACAACTATTTTTGAATTAGGAGATCGTTATACAAAACGCTTTTTTGAGGATATGAAAGCTTTACGTGTAAAGCCAGCAAGTGCTTACCCAAGGGTAACAAAGGAGATTGATGCTATAATAGAAACAATAAAGCTTCTTTACGAAAAAGGCTTTGCTTATGAAACCAATGATGGTGTCTACTACGATATAAGCAAATTTCCCGAGTATGGAAAGCTTTCTGGTATAAAGCCAAACAAAAGCATTACAGGCACTAGAGTTGATACTGATAAGTATGAGAAGAAGAAAGCGCAGGACTTCGCACTTTGGAAGAAGGCAAAGCCAAATGAACCATATTGGCCTAGTCCCTGGGGCGATGGAAGACCCGGCTGGCATATAGAATGCTCGACAATGAGCACAAAATATTTAGGCTTGCCTATAGATATACATGGCGGCGCGGTAGATCTTATATTCCCGCATCATGAAAATGAGATAGCTCAAAGCGAAGCTGCATACGGAATTAAACCTTTTGTGAAGTATTGGATGCATACTGGCTTTCTTACCATTCGCGGTCAGAAGATGAGCAAGTCCTTAGGCAACTTTATAACAGTTCCAGAATTATTGCAAAAGTATGATGCCAGAGTGTTCAGATTCTTTATCGTAACTAAACATTACAGAAGCCAAATAGATTTTTCAGAGGAAGCGATGGAGCAAGCGAAAAATAGTTTAAAACGCTTGGATGAGTTTATTCAGCGCTTATATGAAGTTGAGCTTCAAGGCAACGCAAGCGTTGTTGAGCCAATTTTAAGCGAAACTAAGGTTTCGTTTGAAAAAGCCATGGATAACGACTTCAATGCACCTGCGGCTTGGAGCGCAATCTTTAAGCTGGAAACAGAAGTAAACAAACTCATGAACGAAAATAAGATGACTAGAGAAGCTGCGCAAGCTGTTATAGAATTTTTAAAGAAGATTGATTCCGTCTTTGACGTGCTTTCCTTCAAAAAACCTGAGCAAAAGCTTACCGCTGAACAGGAGAAGCTTATTAAACTGAGAGAACAATTGCGGAGGGAAAAGAAGTTTGAGGAAGCCGACAAGATAAGAGAGCAACTGGCGCAGCAAGGAATTATCCTTATAGATACTCCACAAGGTACTAAATGGCGAAAAGTATGAACGAACAACAAGTACTGCTTTTTCTCATAATATTCGGAATTACTTTATGCTCTATCATGATAGAGCGCAACACTCTTTACGATTTGCAGCCTTCAAAGAGCTATGTTGAATATGCGATTAGAAAAGGGTTAAATTTCTTGTACCTCAAACAACGTTTTTGGGGGGAATTTGCCACTTACAGATGCAAGCAAAACTATTGCTATTTTGATAGCTCACCATTTGTTACTACCTTCGTTCTGTACTCTCTTAAAGATATAAACCACTATAAAGCAAGGCGTATGATTAGTAAGGGGGTCTCCTTTCTATTAAGCGAAAAAGAGCCTGGTGGAATATGGCGTTATTGGAGCTCGCATAATAGCAAAACATTGCCTCCTGATTTAGATGATACTGCAGTTGCATCATTCATTCTAAAACACTATAGACATTATTTTGAAGACAATCTTAATGTTTTTCTGAACAATCGTGATGAAAAGGGGCTATTTCAAACCTGGTTATGGGCTGATTCTAAAATCCGCTCTAATGATACAGATTGTGTAGTAAACGCCAATGTTTTACTCTATTTAGGAGATAGGCCAGAAACTGCAGCAGCATGCAAATTCATTAATGATGCCATTAAAAAAGAGCTTGACTGTTCCGTTTATTATCCGAATCGTCTTGTGTTTTACTATATGGTTTCAAGGGCCTATGCAAATGGGACAACCTGTTTAAAAGAAAGCAAAGAGAAAATAATTAAGGACACGCTTAAGCGTATGAAAAAAGACGGTTCGTTTGGCGATGAACTCAACACTGCCCTAGCAATTAATATCATATACAATTTGGATTCTAATTATAGAAATCTTGGAGATTCCATTAAATATCTGCTTAGAACCCAGAAGGCGGATGGCTCATGGGCCAGAGGAGTATTCTTTATAGACCCGGGAAGATATGAATATGGTTCTGAAGAGCTTACAACAGCCCTTGTATTGGAAGCTCTGCAAAAATATTTGATGTCAAAAAGCATAACAATTATAAATTAAAATTTCCTATTCAATTTGAGCTCTATGAGTGTGCTGAACAACATTTCGTTCAACCTAGTTTGGGAGCTTGGGTTAATTATAGTTGTTGCTGCAATATTCAATTATATTGCAAAAAGATTGAGGCAGCCCACTCTTTTAGCCTATATAATCGCGGGCATAGTGATAAGCCCCCACTTTTTGGATTTTCTTTCCACTCAATTCTCAATAGATCTTACCTTTTTGAGTATAGCAAATACGCGTGACATAGGTTTGCTATCAAACTTAGGCGTAGCTTTCCTCCTCTTTTCTGTTGGCATAGAATCGGATTTTTTGAAGCTTAAGGACTTTGGTAAGCTCGCTGTTTTAGGCGGCTGCTTGCAAGTAGCCCTTACCGCACTTTTTACCTATGTTCTGTCTTTTTACACAGGAATACTCAACTTTACCGAAGCGATATATCTGTCAGCGATACTTGCCTTTTCCTCCACAATGATTGTCGTTAAGCTTCTTTCAGATAGCTTTACTATAGATACGCTGCACGGCAGAATAATGCTCGGCTTCCTCTTGGTGCAGGATGTTCTTGTTGTTCTGGTTATGCCTATACTTGCCAAGCTTAGTTTTATATTGGACGTGCATAGCTTGTTGAACTTTGCAGTTGCCGGCGCTTCGCTTATGATTCTTGCTTTGTTAGCAAGCAGGTTTTTATACCCTAAGATATTTGGCTTTTCAGCAAAAGGTACAGAGATGCTCTTTTTAGGTTCACTTTCAATATGTTTCATCTTTATGTTTTTGGCTGATTATTTAGGTATTTCCATAGCGATAGGTGCATTTATAGCTGGCTTAAGCCTATCTGTTCTGCCCTATAACTTTGAAATATATGATGAAATTCGTGGCGTGCGCGACTTCTTTGTTACGATATTCTTTGTCACATTAGGAATGCAGCTAAACATATTCCAACTTTCAAACAACTTTGCACTCTTAGCTATCTCGCTTTTGATAGTTTTCTTCATAAAGCCGCTTATCTTTTACCTCTTATGTTTGCTTGCTGGCTACGGGAGAAATATTTCACTTATGGTTGCTTTAGGCCTAAGCCAGGTTTCTGAGTTTTCATTTCTTTTGGTTGGTCAGGGCTTAGCTCAGCAGATGGTATCGCAAAACTTTTACTCCACAGTTATCTTCGTAATAGGCCTTTCTATGGTTGTTACTCCGTACTTTTTCAAGTATAGGGAGGTTTTCCTTGATTTGGGGGAAAGGTTTGCGGCAATGGTTCCAATAAAGCTGAAGAAAGAGTTCTTCAATAAAAAGGTTAAGCCATTGGAAGAAGTTGCAGAGCAAAAGGGCCATATAGTTATTGTTGGCGGTGGCGTAGTAGGCGCTTCCATTGCAAGGTTTTTGAAGGGCGAGCCACTTATAATAGTTGACCATGATCCCGATGTTGTTGCCATGCTAAGAAAGGAAGGTTTTAATTCTGTCTATGGTGAAGCTGAAAATAAGACACTTTGGAGCAAGCTCAATCTGAAGGAAGCAAAGATGCTTGTGTTAGCGATACCTCAGTTTGAAGCAACCATGCGCTTGCTTAACTATGCAAGGCAGCTTAATCCAAAGCTTGCGATATTTGCAAGAGCGCATACATATGAGGAAGCAAAACAGCTTTATGAAAACGGTGCCGATTTTGTATGTATGCCAGAAGCCGCGGGCTCGAATGTTTTGATAAGGGAGATTGCAGAGTATTTAAATACAGGTTCTTTGAGGCATGTTCGCGCACTTAAAGATGAACTACTCAAACATCTTGAAGAAGCGGCAAAGAAACAGCCAAAGAAGAAGCCCTATAACGCTAAGCACCACTTCATTTAGCTTTGCTTTTTTCAATGATGAGTTCTAGCACGCCGTTATTGAAGCTTCTTTTCGTCGATTCTGGCTTTACGGTGCATTTTAGAGGAATCTCTTTATAGTACCTAGCATAATCTTCATCGGCAGCAATTCTAACCCAATCAGGCCTTACATCAACAATAATGCTTTCTTCCTTTACGCCAGGAAGCATCGCTAAAATATGAACGCAATCCTTTTCGTATCTCACCTCATAGAAGGGCTTTACCCCAAAACGAATTCTCTTTCTACAAGGCCTGCTTTTTCTGGGTTTTCTACCAGGTCCAAACTTTATCGTAAAGCCCATAGCGAATGGCTTTGAATGATGCAAAGCATTCTGTAGCTCAGGCATATCTAGGAAAAATTCATTTATTATATTTGCAAGCTTTCGCTGGAACTTTTCCATATTATTTGTTTTCTTCCTTTTGCGATGCACTAAAAATCACCCAAAGTTTTTTGCAACATCTTATCGAGCGCTTTAATATTTGGCTGCCAGTATATTCTTGCACATTCTGGCAGTTTTGAATGCTCTGCCACCCATTTTTGCACAAATCTTTGGGTTAGCGGATCGTGCCAATAGCCAGAGCCTAGCTCGCCATATTTTTTCTTTAGTTTTTCTATCTCTGCATCGCGAGCAACTTTTGCTATAATTGATGCAGCACTTACTATTGCATGCTCTTTATCAGCGAAATGCTGAGCCCTAATAATTAGGTTGAAGGGAAGATATTTTTTAATTCTTTGTGCGAAGTTGTTTGCGATAATGTCTGGTGAGTCAACTATAAGCAAAGCTGGCTTTTTTTCGAGCTTTTGGATAAGCTTAGCTGCTTTCATTGCTTCAATCTCATTTAACGATTTCCTTGGCATAAGTTCGTTTAGCTCGTTCACTTCGATCTTTTCTACAGCGCACTTTTCGGCAATGTTTTCTATCTCTTTAGCTAAGCGCAAACGTTCCTTTTTGCTCAGCTCCTTTGAATCCTTTACGCCAAGCTCCATTAGCTGTTCTTCTTGCTCCTTATCTGCTAAAACAGCAGCCATAACCAAAGGGCCTAAAGCGGAGCCCCTGCCGGCTTCATCAATGCCTGCTAAAAATATTTTCTCCATCGAAAAACTTCAATTAGAATAAATTTAAAAATGCTTCATTAAAGAATTATTTTAAACTGCTTTTGGTGATTGTTGTGGAAGGGGTTATAAAAAATTATAGAAGAGGTAGGCATACGCAAAATACGAAGCAAGCGATAATAGAAATCCCCGGCGTTGATAGCAGAGCCAAGGCATTTTCGCTTATAGGAAAAAAAGTACAATACAAAACGCCTAGTGGCAAAATAATAACCGGAAAAATAACAGCAGCTCATGGCAATAGTGGTGCTGTGAGGGCACGCTTTTCAAAGGGCTTGCCTGGCCAAGCCATTGGCTCAAAAGTTCAGATTCTGTGAGGAAACGCCCTATTTACTATATCCACTTCCTTATTGCAAGCGTTGCATTTTTGCTTCAGGTCCATGCAAAATCTCTTAAGCTCAAGGGCTTTTTTAATATCGCTTGCTTGAGCATTCTTAGCCCTAAGCTCGTTATAAAGGTTTTCATAATGAGCTATTAGCTTTTCTAGAATTTCTTGCACCTGGCTTTTTTCATTTCCTTCAAATAGGTCTTTGCGGCCAAAGCAGAGCAAGCATTTACGTTTTGCCTGCATAACCAACTGTTCAGCGATATTTTCCATAAGATTACTTATTAATTAAAAGAATAAAAAGGTAGCAGCTTTAAGCTGCTACATCTATACCAAGTTCCTTCTTAAGCTCGCGGTATCTGTTACGAATTGTTACTTCTGTAACGCCGGCAACATTTGCTACCTCTTTCTGGGTTCTGCGCTCGCCCATAAGCAAGCTAGCTATATAGACAGCCGCTGCAGCAACACCTGTTGGACCTCTGCCACTTATAAGACCTTTCTTTATTGCCTTCTCTATAATCTCTCTGCCTTTTTCCTGCACCTCGCCGCTCAAGTTAAGCTCGGTTGCAAACCTTGGAATGTAGTGTATCGGATTTGTAAGCGGCACATCAAGCTTTAGCTCTCTTACCAAGAACCTGTAAGTTCTGCCAATCTCTTTCTTCGTAAGCCCGGAAGCTTCTGCCATCTCATTGAGGGTTCTAGGCACTTGGTAAGTTCTGCACACGGCATACAGTATTGCGGCTACAACCGCTTCAATAAGCCTGCCTCTAATAAGGCCTTTCTCAACTGTTTTTCTGTAAAGCAAAGCCGCTGCTTCTACCAGGGACTCAGGAATGTTCAAATAGCTAGCTATTCTGCGCATTTCCGTAAGCGCTATGCTCAGGTTTCTTTCCATTGAAGAGCTTACAGAGGCTCTCTTATGCCACTTTATAAGCCTGTACATCTGCGCCTTGCCCGTATTTGAAAGCTTATTTCCGCGCAAGTCACGACCTTTGCGATCTATCATGGTTACTAGGCCTTTGTTAAGCTTTACATACTTCTTAGGTGAACCCGTTCTGGCACGCTGCTCAAACTGTTCAGAATCAAAAGAGCGCCATTCTTTGCCCAAATCCACCATATCTTCTGTAATTACTAGACCGCATTTTTCACAGACAATCTCACCTCTAGAAGAATCTTTTCTAAGCTTTTTGGAACCACATTCTGGGCATTTAGCCACATTCATAAAAACCACCCTCCCTAACTAAAAATTTAGATGCAAAGAGCAAGCCTCTCGCCATTTTTTTGCCTGAGAAAAAAAGATACCTTTATATAATTAACTGTTGCTTTTCTACTATTTAAACCTTTCGGTTAAGCGTTGCTGTCAAGTTATTAGGGCTTTAAATCTATAATGTTTTAATTTTTAAAAACGACGGCTTTTAGCGTATAAAGAATTCCCTAGCAATAACTTGGCATTGTTCCGAAAACGTTAGAATTAAAAAAAGTTTAAACTATTTGTTGTAAGATTCTTATGCCAGCAGATCTTAAACAAGCAATAGTTAATTTAGAGCATTATCTCAACTCATGGAAAGACTTTGCTCATGGACTCCACACTTACATAATTACACCGCGCTGTATGGAACTTGCCGTAATAGCTCCCGACAGTGTTTCACAGGCAGCGCTTATAATGGGTCATCTAAACCTCTATGAGAAAACCTCTAACAATAAGTATTTGGAAGAAGCTATGAAAGAGGCGGAATACCTTGTAAATAACTATTTGTGGGAAGTAAGTTTCTATCACAACTCCTGCTTTGAGCAAAAGCCAGCAGGCAGAGAAGCGTATACAACGCTATTCGGCAATGCTTATGCAACGCTTGCCCTATTCAGATTATGTAGAATTCTTAAAGGAAAAGACATCACTTACACTACCTTCTTTAATGTTGCAAAAAATAACATAGAGCGCTTCATAATGGGAAAGTGCTGGGACGATAAGAAAAGCTTTTTAGAATACAGCTATGGAAAGCAGGTTTTTAACCTAAGTTCGGCGAGCTTTGCTATAAGAGCACTAATTGAATATGCAAAGCTCATTGAAAACGATTCTTTAATAGAACGCTACTGCAAACCTGCCGCCTACCAAATACTGCGCTTCCAGTACAAAAACGGTTGCTTCACATACGATGAAAGGGACGAGATAGCCCCACTATTCCACTGTGCATTGACCATAAGGGGACTTATGGAGTTATATAGAATAACAAAAGATGAAAAACTGTTTGTGAATGCTAGGGATGCTGCTGCTTTTATCTCCCGCAAGATGCACCCAAAAGAGAAGCTTTTCTACTATGGCTATCGTGGAGAGCGCTTCTTGAGGTTTCCCCTCTACGTAGCTCAAAGCGCCGTTATAGCTTCTGTACTTAAAGAGTTCTCGAACTATAAGTCCAAATTTGAGGCAGCTGATGAAGTGTTGAAAAGCGTCCTTTCTTGCCAATATTCAAATGGTGCCTTGCCATCATTTAATACATACTATAACATCTTCGAAAAAACTGAGAGTGCTAAAGCCAAAGAGAAACGCTGGCAGGATGTTTTACCATGTCCCTGTTGGAATGCCTTAGCATTTGAATATTTGACAGAGCTTATCCCGCAAGGCGCGAAAATGCCCATGGTAAGCGCTCTATTTCCTTGCGAGTATGAATCAAGCAGGTATACAATAAAAGAACGTGAAGCCACTTTGGTATTTTTTGAGAGGGATGGCTCTCTAGCAGCAAAATGGTTCAAAAAGCAGGACATATGGCGATTTGGCAAGCTTTATGTGGGCGCTAGGAAAAGAAGAAGTAAAGCTTCTAAGAGAGCAATGCGTAAAGCAGAAAAAATAGAAGTATCAGTAAAAAAAGAAGAAAAGCCAGTAAAGAAAGCGTTGCCTAAGAAAAAAAAGAAGCCGTTTTTAAGCCTCCTATTTAAGAAGTAGCGTTTTGAATAATATCTTCTTTAGGTATCATGGATGGACAGGGTTGAATTTGTCTTAACCAATGCTCGCGGAAAAATCCTCGATGTAGGTTTTAATGCTTGCTCTCTTCACGAAAAGATTTTGAAGAGGTTTGGGAAGAGCAAGGTTTTTGGCATAGATATAGTGATTGAAAAGCATTATAGAGGAAACTATGTAAAGGCAGATGCACAGGCAATGCCGTTTAAGAATGAGGCCTTTGATTGCATTGTTGCAGGCGAACTAATAGAGCATCTTGAGAAGCCCGAACTTTTTGTACAGGAAGCCAAACGCGTGCTTAAGGAAGGGGGTACTCTTATAATCACTACCCCCAACAAAAACAGCTTAATAAATAGGCTCTTTCATTCTTATGAAGCACCTTTGCACTACTCTTTATTTTCCAAGGAAGAGCTCTTCCAAATGCTAAAAAAGAGTGGATTTAAAGTGGTTAAGTTCGTATGCTTTCCTTATACTGAAGAAAGTAGCTCTGGCTCAAGGCATAAAAAGCTTTTCTTTTTAAGAAAACTCTTGCATAGGTTTTTACCACAATGCTTGCAAGAAAATATGTGTGTGGTTGCGGTAAAGCAATAGCTGTCTTTATAATTTCTGTAAAAATTCCTTCGCAGTTATAATTGGAATTCCTCTAAATTTCTTCAACTTCAGCAGATGCTTATCTCCAGTTATGATAAACTCTGCGCCAGCGGCTATTGCACATTCTAAAACCTTGTTATCTGCTGGGTCATCTTTAATTATTGTAATTTTTTTCTTTAGGCACAACAACGCGGGTAATTAAACACCAATCTAGTAGAGCGTTCTCAATCTCCTCTTTTCCAATTTTATTTTGGAATTTTCGCTCAAGAACGAGTTTTAATTCCTTTAATATTTCCATACTTGTATATGCTACAATTTTTCCCTCTAAAATGTGTCTTAACAACCTGTATTCATTCCCTCTCCAGAACATTGCAGAGATCATAACATTGGTGTCTAAAACGACCTTCATTACATCACTCTGCTCGAATTTCTGCTATCGCTTTTTCCACATCCTTCCTCGTGAGCCCTGCCTTCTTTACTTTCTTCCTTATTTTAGCAAAATCGGCAAGAATTTTTTCTTTACTCAATTTTCTCAAAACGATTGTTTCCCTATCAAGAGCCACAACTGTAAAAATACTATCTTCATTTACATTTAGAAACTCGCGTATCCGCTTGGGAATCACCACCTGGCCGCGAGTACTCATTTTTGTAGTTTCCACAACCACCATCGAATCACCTATATGATGCTAAATAGAAAAGTTAATAAGATTTTCTTATTTGTAAGAAAAGCACAATTATGTCCTTTTAAAAGATTCTTTTTCGAAAAATCCCCTGTGTTTATAAAACATCAGTATGAAAATAAGGGAAAGGGCTAAGTTGAAGATTGGAAATCCCACTAAAAAATAAAAGATGGGGTTAGCACCCAGTGCAGATTCCAACTCGTTGACCAACCTTATGGCAAAAGGTATCAAAAGCAGCTTATCTATAAAGACGAATGTACAAAAAGCGATACCAAATTTCCATGCCCAGCTGTGACATCGGTATATTAGGTATAAGAGAATCACCGCAACAGCAATTTGTATTAAAAATATTAAAACCGCCATTTGGCCAGAAACTATCTGACCTAACACAAAGATAGTGCTTTCAGAACTGAAATCGGATGAATATAATACCCAACCCAAACTAAACGCAATCCAAAAAAAGCAAAACTTAATTGAAAGGGGCAGTCGGTTAAAGGCTGTATCTTTAGACATAAAAAACCACCGCTTTTTGCTGTATTGCACAATTATTCCTTTTCCCAGCAGTATCTCCAACCATATTACACTCATTCTTTAAATAAAAAGTTAACGCTCGTGAGAGTTATGCAACACAGCACTGTACATTGTAATGTATAAATATTTATAAAGGTTTATACAGCCAGGTGTATAAGTATTTCGCATAGAGGATTGTTCACCAAAAACTCTTCATTTTTAATCATTTCCTTAAATGGTTTTCTTGATGAAGAAGCTGTTAGCGCTTGTTGGCATAGCTTTGTTTGCACTTATTTTGCTCAGTATAGATTTGAATAAAATGCTAGCGTTTCTATCGAAAGCGGATCTAACGCTTATTGCTTTTGCAGTATTTATTTTGATCTTAACCATCGCGATCAGATGCGCAAAATGGTTTTTAATACTGAGGCAACAGGGCATTGAGCTTAGCTTCTGGAAGGCGTTCAAATATTATTACATTGGGATTGTTTTAGGCACGTTCACGCCTGGGCGCATAGGGGATTTTATAAAAGCGCTTTACCTGAAAGAGCATGGCTTAGCAAAGGTTTTCGCTTGCGTGCTTGTAGATCGCTTAGCGGATATAGGCGTATTATTTTTTACAGGAATATTTGCTAGCATGCTTTTCTCCCTTTATTTCGGCATCGAAATCTTTTCCTCTGCAATGCTCCTGCTGCTCATTGTGCTGTTCTGCCTTGCAGCTTACATTTTCCTCAACGAACCTCTCTTAAAGAAGCTCCTCAAACCGTTCTATAACTACCTAGTTCCTGCAAGATTTAAGGGGCAGTTAAAGCAGGGCTTTGGTTCCTTTATGGAAACGAGTTATTCGATTCTGAAATCAAAGAGGTTGATAATTGCTGTGGTAGCAATAAGCTTCGCTTCTTGGGCGCTCTCAATCTATGCTGCTTACCTAATAGCCCTAGCTCTAAACCTAAATGTTTCTTTAAGCTTTCTCTTCCTTGTAATCCCAGTCGTTATGCTTGTTATATTGATTCCGATAAGTATTTCAGGAATAGGCACAAGGGACGCTAGCACAATACTTCTGTTTTCACTTATTGGAATTGCAGCAGAACAAGCGTTAGCGTTCTCGCTACTTTTCTTCTTTTCCTCTCTTGTTGTAGCTGCTTTAGGAATACCGCTTTTTATGAGCGAAAAAATAGAACTAAATATTTTTGCCTCGACCTAATCAGGAATCTTAACAAGCAATGTATAAAATTTTAACCCTCTTGCAATTTATATGCACGCTATAGCTGTTTTAGATTTTGGGGGCCAGTACGCACATCTCATCGCAAGGAAGATTAGGGAGCTTGGCGTTTATTCCTTTGTTATAGAAGGGGATTGTAAAAAAGAAAAGCTTGCCGAAATACAAGGGCTCAAAGGGATTGTTCTTTCTGGCGGTCCAGCTTCCGCTAGCGACAAAAATGCCCCTAAAATCGATAGGGAAATACTAAAATTGCATGTGCCGATTCTTGGCATCTGCTATGGCCACCAATTGTTAGCGAAGCTTTCTGGCGGAAAGGTAGCTAAAGGGAAAAATGCCGAATATGGGAAAACAGAGCTTAAAGTTCTAAATAAAAGCTTGTTGCTAGCTGGACTTAAAGAAAGAGAGATTGTTTGGATGAACCATAGAGATACTGTTGTAAAGCTGCCTTCAAGCTTCAATATATTGGCATCAACACAAAACTGCAAAATTGCAGCTTTCGAAAACAGAGAAAAAGGATTATATGGCTTGCAATTCCATCCGGAGGTAAGCCATACCATCAAAGGTAAAAGGATATTAGCAAACTTCGTTTTCAATATTTGTAAGGCGGAACCATCTTACAAAGAAAAGGATATAATAAATAAAATTGTAGAAGAAGCAAAGCAAACAATAGGAAACAAAAAAGCCATAATTGGCTTATCCTCTGGTATAGATTCATCCACAGCAGCAATGCTTGTACACAAAGCTATTGGAAAAAATTTGCTTGCTGTTTATATTGACACCGGTCTAATGCGCTATCGCGAAACAGAGCTTGTGAAAAGAGTGTTTAGCAAGCTTGGGCTAAATTTGCGTATCGTGAACGCAAAAAAACGATTCTTCGCTGCGTTAAAAAATGTGAAAAATCCGGAAAGAAAAAGGCACATTATAGGAAAGCTTTTCATTAAGATATTTGAGGAAATCGCCAAAAAAGAAAAAGCCGAATTTTTGGTACAAGGCACTATATATTCCGACCGCATAGAGAGTGGCATAACAAAGTATTCAGCAAGGATAAAGAGCCATCATAACGTTGCTGCTTTACCAAAGCGCATGCGCTTAAAGCTTTATGAACCGTTAAGAAATCTGTACAAAGATGAGGTAAGGAGGATAGCAAAAAAGCTTGGCCTACCTAAAGAGCTTATAAAAAGGCATGTTTTTCCCGGTCCTGGTTTAGCTATTCGTGTAGCTGGTGAAGTAACACCGAAAAAAGTAGCCATAGTGAGAAAAGCAAGCTATATAGTAGAGGAAGAACTCAAAAAAGCAAAGCTTTATGATAAGGTCTGGATGGGCTTCGCGATTCTTTTGCCCGTTAAAAGCGTTGGTATCCAAGGAGACGCAAGAACTTATAAGTATGCGGTTGTAGTAAGGATTGTTTGCTCTGAAGATGCTATGACTGCAAACTTCGCCAAGCTTCCTTTCAGCGTGCTAGAAAGAATCTCTACTAGAATTACCAATGAGATAGCTGAAGTGAATCGCGTACTTTATGATATCACAAATAAGCCGCCAGCTACGATGGAATGGGAATAGCATTTCTTTTACAAGCTTTTCGAAAAATTTGTAACTAAAATAGTTACAAATATTTTTTAAATTTTTTGTAACTAAAATAGTTACATGAATAAAAAGTTGAAAATATATGCCTACTTGTGGAAATTGTTTGCAGATGAAGTATTTTCAATAAGAGAGTTTGAACAGGCATTCTATGCCCCAAATGCGAGAAAAACATTATGTGATTTGTGTAAAGAAGGGTTTGTTATAAGGGTAGGCAGAGGACATTACAAAGCGGCAAAACCTGTTGAGTTTTTAAACAATTTAATCTGCCAAAAAAACCCATACGATTTGCCAAACAAAAGCAATTTACCATATGCATTTGCTGATAAGGATGCTGTTGTTATCTGGAGCAATGGCTACTACTGGACAGGTTTTAAAGCAGGTTTTTTGCCAATTATTATTGAGGTAAGGCAAAGGGATTTGAAAAAATGGCAGGAATTTTTTAAGAAAAATCGTGCTGAATATTTTGTTGAGGGTGAAAAACCTAAGGAAACATTTGTTGGCACTGTGTATATTTTAAGGCCTGTAAAAGAGGTTGAAGCGGAAAAAAGAGGGGCTTATTCAGTAATGCCCTTGAAAAAAACTATCGAATTCTGCAAAAGAAACAAGTACTTATTTGAACCAGTGTTAGAATATTTAAGCAAGAAGTATCGCATGCGTTTAGCAAAGCAATATAGCTATATTAATAGGTGATGCGTTTGTTTCTGGGGCTTTTGAAAAGAGAAAAAGAAATAATGAAGCTTTTGAAAGAGATTGTAAAAAGAAAAAGTTTTGTTGTAATTGGTGGCTATGCGGTAAATGCATTCACCCAGCCAAGATTTTCTCTTGATCTGGATATCGTTGTCGATAAAGAAGATTCTGCATTTTTTCGAAAGTTTTTGAGAGAGAAGGGTTTTTCAAAAGTAGCGGAGTTTAAGGAACTTCCTTATAAAGGAACTTTTGAAAGATTTGAGAAAAAGCTGGAAACTGGCAGCATTTCGGTAGATTTGCTTATCGGAGAGGTAGCAAGCAGGCAAACCGGAGCGAGCTATTCTTACGAATATTTGAAAAAATACAGCAGGGTGAGAAACATTATAGGCATGTCTGAACGTGTCAGAGCGCGCGTAGCTGATGCAGAGTTGCTGATCGCATTAAAGATAAACTCTGCTAGAAATGTGGATATAAGAGATGTATTTATGTTAGCAGGTACGAAGGTGCGACTGGAGATAATAAAAAAACATTTGGAAAAAGTGAATAAGAAAAAGCTGAAAGAGAATCTGAAGAAAATAAAAAAGGCAATTAACGAAAAGCGATTCAGAGATTCTTTGCAAGGATGCTTTGGCATTGTTGATGATAAAACATTTGAAAGAAACAGGAAAAAGCTCATGAGAATTCTAAACGCGCTCTCCACTTAAACTATTTTCCTACACTGGACCAAGGATAAACAACCCAGCCGTCAGCTATTTCAGCATAATAATCGGGCTTAAACTTCGACCATGGTTTATAATGCACTGTCAAAAAGCGAGCTTCCTTTGGCTTAAGCGATTCTATGTACTTTTTAACAGCTAAGCCGGTAGCACCGCTATCCGTCACTTCATCCACAACAAGCACGCGCTTACCTTCTATACTTTTATCCAATTTCTGCACAATTTTGGGCTTTGCATTCTTTTTCATATCCGCTTTAGCAACATCATCTTTATAGTATTCAACTTTTATCACATACAATTCGTTGTTCTTTAGTGCATGTGAAATTATTTGTGCAGGCACTAAGCCGCCCCTACTAACAGCAACAATAACATCCGGCTCAAAGCGATCTTTTTGCAGTTGCTCAACAAGCTTTTTGCAAAGCTTATCTAGCTTTTCCCAAGAAATAAATAGCTTTTTTTCTAAATTTTGCTTAGCTATTCGAGCCATATAATATCCATTAGAAAAAGTAATAAAAAACTATAACACAATTTTAAGAACCAATGCCATGCTATCGAATCTTATAGAGCTTTATACTTCCATACTCAAGTACTGGCTTTTCTTTTAACTTAACTGGGAAATATTTCTCGTCAATTACCACGTATTCTACATTCAAATCATATATGCATTCCACACATTTCGTTTGCAGGATTTTTTCACGTAATTGTTTTTTTCTCAGCACTTCTTGCCAAGCTGCATTATGCCAAACGATATGCTTAACAGCTGGCAAAAAGAAACCACGAGTAACATCAAATGGAATCTTATTGGAAAATTCTGCTATCTTTGAAGAGCCTGTCGTAAGGAAAAGCGTTTCCTTAAGAGCTACGTCGTACTCCTTAAATCTAAAAGCAAAGCTAGCCTGCTCTGCTGAAATCTTGCTTCCAAATCTAAGTTTAGTGAGATAGCCAGAAGAAAAAAACGCAAGCAAACAAAGAATAACAATAAGTACTTTTACCCACTTCTCAAATTCTTTGGTTTTGAATTGAATTTCGGAAAGAGTTAAGCCACCAAACAGGACTGCACCCAAACCAGCAAACTCCATTGGAACATTGGAAGAAGGATACTTCTTTAGGAAAAGGTAGAAATAAAGTAGTATAAAAACAATAATTATTGTTAACGCAAACAATTTTTGCTTTGAGTAATTCCTTTTATTAAGCATCCAAAAGAACCCAATAACAACAACAGCCAGCGGAACCCAACCAAGCCATAAAGCGACAGAAATTAATTCTTTACATAAGAGGGTTAGCGTTACTTCAGCAAGCTTGCTTTGAGCAAAAAGACCTGAAAAAGAAACAGAATAAACTATCATAAAGGAAGGTACCGCTAACACGAGCGCTGGCAGAGTTTTCAATATTGGAATAAACTTTTCCCTATAGAACAAAATATAAATCAGGGAAAAAATTGCAGCATTGAAAAATATGCCTGCATGTACTATAGCGAGCGCTGGCAGGAAAAGCAAACAGAGCTTATTTTTCCTTAAAAAGAAAATAAAATAAAAGAAAAACAAGGTTGTTGCTAGCAGTCTTGGCCAAATACCAAAAAACATTTCTTGATAAACCATCTTGGTGCCAACAAAGAGCAATGCTGAATAAAGCCCAGCTTTTTCAGAGGCAAAAAGTTCCCTTGCAAAAAAATAAATTAAAATAACTTGTAGTGATGCGAAGAAAACACCAAAAAACCAAAGCACTAAATAATCTGGAACAAAGAAAAATATATCTACAAAAAGCTTTGCAAACAAATGAAAACCAAAATTGTAGGTGAACGATATTCCTGAATACGGCTCAAATGTTTGAGGTATTTTCTCGTTCATCTGAAGGACACGCACCATAATTGTGTGAAAAGCATCATTTGAAGCTGGGTAAAAGGGGTGGAGCAAAAGCAAGGGATGTGCACAGAGCATTGCAACAATAATTGAAAGCAAAAAAACTTCCCCGCACGGTTTTTCAATTTTGCCTAAAAAGTTTTTAATTAAAAAATAAGAAATAACACACGAAGTGATGAGAATTATAGGCGTGTTTAGAAAAAACAGACCTAGCCAAACTGAAGAAACAACAACAACACCAGTAAATACTAAAAACCAGAAAACTATTTTTAGTAAAACTTTATCAATATTCCTCAACTTAATAGACATAAATTCCGCCTGCGCAAACGTTTTCTTCCCTAAGCAAAACGAACCTGCCCAAAGGAGGTATCTCATTAAAGTTTTCTAGCACTAATGCTTTGTCACATTCTATAAGCACTTTGCCAACCTCCGTTTCGTTAAGCGTTTTGGCCTCTTTTTCTATTACTCTTAAATCAGCTGAATCTATGCGTTCATAAATGCGCTTTATTTTGCATACTCTTTCCTGGGTTGCACATCTTAAGCAAAGCTCTTTATTAATCTGTAAAGGCTCTCTGGCAAGCCAAAATATGTTTGCAACAAATTCCTTTTTTATTTCTGGCTTCTTTCCTGAGCAAGCAATTTCGCCTCTAGAAACGCTTGCGTTAGTTGTTACGCCTATGCTTTCGCCAGCAACTGCTTTGCTTTGCGTTTTACCGAAAACCTCTATAGAAAGTATTTTTGCCTCTATGCCTGAGGGATAAAATGTTACTTGTTGACCTGCAAAAATCGTACCTGATTCAACTCTTCCTATAAAAATTTTTTTGCCCGCTCTTTCTAAAACGCCTTGCACAGCATATCTCAAGCTTTTATCTGCAAGCGTCTCCGAAACTTGCAAAGAATCCAACGCTTCAAGCAAAGTAGGGCCTTCAAACCAAGTCATGTTTTCAGAGGATTTCACTACATTATCTCCAAGCTTTGCAGATATTGGAATATAGTAGCTTGCATGCAGCCCCAGCTTTGAAAGTAGGTTTTTAGTTTCCCCTAGTACTTCAACATACTTTTCTTTTTTGTATGAGACTAAATCCATTTTATTTAGAGCAACTATTATGTTCTTTAGTCCAAGCATCGCTAACATATAAGCGTGCCTTTTTGTTTGTTCCTCAACACCTTTACTTACATCTATTATGAGTACTGCCGCTTGCGCTTGCGCAGCGCCTGTAATCATATTGCGGATAAATTCTTTGTGCCCGGGAGCATCGATTATAGTATAGCAAGCTTTTGGAGTTTTGAAAAAAAGCTGTGCTGTATCAATAGTCATTTCCTGTTCGCGTTCTTCTTTAAGATGGTCCATCACAAACGCATACTCAAAAGTTTTACCAAGCTTTTTGCATGTCTCTTTGATTTCTTCTATCCTTTCTTTCGGTAATGAACCTGTATCATAGAGGAGTCTACCTATAAGCGTGGATTTCCCATGATCTACATGGCCTACAATTACTATAGGCATGCTTTTCATTTCAAACACCTACATATAACCTAAAGAACGCAACTTTTGCATCATATAAGCTTGTTCTTTATCTTGAGCTCTGCCTGCGCGCTCAGCTTCCTTAGTGTGCTTTAACTCTTCAATAATCTCATCTATTGTGCTAGCATTAGATTCTATTGGCTTTGTACAAGGCATACAGCCAAGGCTTCTATAACGCTTGCCATTCTTAGCGAAATACATTGGATTCACAGGAATCTGCTCGCGCTTTATATATTCCCATATATTGAGCTCTGTCCAATGCAACATTGGATGCACTCTTATATGTGTTTCGCCATCGGCTTGAGTATTAAACTGATCCCAGAGTTCTGCAGGCTGTTCTTTATAGTTCCACCTAAAGCTTGCATCCCTAGGGCTGAAATACCTTTCCTTAGCTCTAATGCCATGCTCATCTCTTCTTATACCAAGAAGCAAAGCCTTAAATCCATACTTTTTTATTGCTTGCTTAAGCGCTTCTGTTTTTAGTGCTGTACAACAGGCAAGCTTTCCTTTGCTCGGATTCATACCTTGCTTCAGAGCCTCTTCATTCCTAGCTACAATAAGATTCAGGTTCCACTCTTTCGCTAAGCGATCTCTAAACTCATACATTTCCTTAAATTTAAAGGTTGTATCTATATGAAGAACTGGGAAAGGTATTTCGCCATAAAACGCTTTTCTGCAAAGATAAAGCAAGGTTGTTGAATCCTTGCCAACACTCCAAAGCATTGCTATGCGCTTAAATCTTTCATATGCTTCTCTAATTATATATATGCTCTTGCTTTCCAGCTCATCCAAATAATCCATGCTATCACCTAAGCAAGGATGTTCCATCAAGCTGTTCGAAAGGAATATTAAAGTAATGCAAAGCTGTTGGCGTTAAGTCAAGGATGCTAGCGTTTTTTAGAGCTAGCGGCTCTGAGCAGAATATTATACCAGCGTTATGTTCAGGCAAAAATGGGCCAATATGGTCAGCGCTCCATTTGTTTTTATTGTCATAAATAATTTCATTTGAAGAAACGCTAGCGATAGCTGTTTCTCTCGATGCTCTGAAGCCTGGCCTATATATAGGCACTAAATCCGGCATATCTTTATTACCTTCATAAGCTTCCTCGTTGGTTTTCACATCAATAAATGGTTTCATATGATCGAAGCTGAATTTCAGTAATGCTTGCTTAATGTCTTCCTTAATGCTTTCCGCATCCTTTTCGCTTACTATGCCGTATCTTTCCCTGCCTTTTAAATTGATATAAATGGAACCGAATCCTAAAGCATACGCTTGAGTGCGACTCCAATCGATATCCGCAAAGCTGCCACATTCAGCTTTATCTTTAAATGCTAAAAATCCTTCCTCAAGCAGTATTTTATTAACCTGTACGCTTTTTCTGTAAGTTTGGAACCCATGATCAGAGATTACAAAAAGCAAAGCATCGCTAAGCAGAGGCATTAATTCAGCAAGCTTTTCATCAAGCCAAATATATGTTTTTTCAATTAGTTCAGCATAGTCACTTTCTTCATACATCGCATGCTCTTTATCTATAAAACGCCAAAATAAATGCTGCACGCGATCCACTGGAAAGAAATCTATTGCAAAGTAGTTCCATTTAGTTTTTTGGAGTAGGTGCTTCGCTATCCTAAATCTTGTTTCGAATGTATAGCGCATATCCTCAAGCCAGGTTTGTTCATCAATAAGCTCTTCTTTCAGCCCATAAACATCCGACTCAAAGCTTAAGCTTTTAAATACACCAAATTGTTCTGCAAGCTTTTTAGCAAGTGTTTCAGGATAGGCTATGCTAGCTGCCGGGTTAAAAGGAGAATAAGCTATTGGTGAAAGATAAACAGTTAGCTCGTTTTCATTGTTTTTAAGGATCTTAAATCTGCAAACTCCTTCTACATTAGCAAACTTAACTCTAAACCATTTGCTCCAGCAACCTTCTTTCAGCATATCTTTCTGTCCTTGTAATTCTATTACAATCTTCTCTCCTTTTCTTTCCAAAACTGCTTGTACTGTTTCATTATCCGGCCCTTCTATTGCCACAACAATTCTTTCTGCAAGTTCTATTTTCTTAACATCTGCCTTTTGTTCATCGCTTGCGGTTGAATATATTGTAGGCAAGCCTTGCGTGCCCCTCAAATCAGGCGTACCCATGCCGCTAAGCACAACCCCCTTTATTTCTTCAGCTGGAAATGTAACTGGGATGAAAAGCGCTAGCGAAAAAAGCTTAGCTTCGCTTAGGTAATGCCAGCAAGCCTTTCCTTTGATCCTCTTTTCAAAAACTTTTTTGCCGGAAACAATTTTTTCATTAACCATTCCTATATCAAGCTGCATTGTTTCTGGATCACGAACAATGAAGTCAAATATGTAATGCTTCGCTGGTGTTAAACCAGTTTGAAAAGAGCTCCAAGCAACAGGGCTTTGCGATACCAAAGTTGTGTTAAGCTTTGAATATGCTCCCTTATCTTTTAGCTCCGCTAACGTTGGCAGATTCCCTTCTTTAAGCAATTTATCCACTATACTTGGCTCTGCGCCATCTATACCAATTACTGCAAACCTTTTCATAATAGCACCTACTTCTTGCCAGCTAAATAGGGCAGCGTAACAATAGCTTTGCCTGTTTTTGCACTAGCGATTGCCTGCCTCAAAACATACCGTATCCATTCGCTAGGGCTTGAAAAGCCCGTTCCTTTTATTTCCTCCTTTATCTGCTCATAAAGCTCTTTTGGAATAGTAATAGTTACCTTTTCCTTTACCATAAGAGGAATTAAATGCAAACACTTTAAATAACTTATGTTTGAATTGCAATAACAATGCAATTATAATGAATATGCGGTTTTATTCTTTTTCTCGCACATTGCGAGTATCTCTTTTACTCCGAAAACCTTCATGTTTTTTGGCTTTTCTGGAACGATTTTCTTGTCTGGTACAATGAGCACTTTTTCGCACCTCTTAAAATTCGCCATTTTCTCCTCAATTGCATACAGCTCCTTCTTTCCCAATTTATTTTTCCATTTCACCTCAGCAACCAAAGTAAGCTTTTTGAAATCTCCAAGTGCAATATCAACCTCCAAATGCGGTTTATTTATAATAAAACATCTTTTTTTGTATAGCTTGGATAAAAGCTCTCTAAAAAAGTTTTCGATATGGAAAGGCAGTTTTTCAAAAAAGTATTTCTCATCCAATTCACTTTCAGAAAAGTTATATTTTTCATCTAGGTAGTAGTACAGATCAATCATAGGAGATGATACAAAATAGGAGTATCTTCTGCTTCCGTATTCTGGGATTCTCTTTATTAAACCCATGTCCAAAAGAGTTTTGATATAAGGGGTTATCTTTCCGTGCTCGCTTGTTTTAATGATGTTTTTGGAGTGTAAAAAATCAGCTATTTTCCCTATATGCCGCTTTCCCACGGCAATGGCTCTAATAATACCCTCATACTTTTCGCTCAGAGTTCTCTCTTCTTCTTCAAATATTTCCCCAACCAAGCTCGGAACAGTCAGCTTAAATTCGTTAATTATATTTGCCAAGTTTCTGCCCAAAAAACCTAGCAAAATCGGCTCTCTGAGATAAACGGAATATTCGACAAGCTTTTTTGGGTCTTTTATATATTTGCTTAAATTTACTAAAATATCCCTTTCATCAATGGGATTTATTCTGAGTTCATGTACGAGGCCAAGAATAGGTGATTTTCGTCCCATTATTTTTTTTGCAAGATGAAGTGTAGAGGTAACCAAAATAATCTTCTCCGGGCTCCTGTAATGGAGAAAATCTAAAAACTCATCTGGCAATCTGTGGAATTCATCCACCACAACAATTCTTTTTTCTTCTATGAGTCTATCCAGAATTGCGATGAAAACATCATAATCCAGGCTTTTTTTAGCATTCTCATAGAATACGCCACCGCCTCTTTTTACAAAAAAATAATGGGCTTTTTTGAAATAATTTTTAACCAAAAAAGTCTTCCCCGTTTTCCTTCGCCCATATATGAGAATCCTCCTAGGAAGCTCGGATAGTTTGCGTATTTCCGTGTTTCTAATTATGATAATTTTATTTATCATAACTTAAATTATCAAATACAATATTTTTAATATTTTCCGCCCCTAGAACAAACCCCTAACACAATTCTCTTCACAGCTCTCTTAAAAACAGAGGCAAAAAATCGCAAATCCTTAAAGCGCGGAATTATTTCTATTTGTAAGCCAACACTTCTCTGTTTAAAGTAGAGGAAGGCTCCAGCAAGCAAATTGGTTATTACGCGCACTATAAGCAAGCCATAAATGGAATAATTTGCTATCAAAAAATAACCAAACGAAAGTGTAACAAAAAACGTTAGAAATAAACTTTTTGCAATCATGTCAGCTCTATTAATGCTTCTGTATGCGTTATTTAAGAACTGAATACTAGAGCTAAGGAAAAGGACTATGAATAAAGGAAGTAAGGGATAGGCGTTAATAAAATTTGGGAAAAGAACGATCAACAATATTTTTCCAATAACCAAAATTACCAAGCCCAAAAGCAAACCCAATATAAGCGAGAATTTAATGCTCAGTGAAACAAGCCTACTTAAAGCTTTTTTATTGCTTGCTTTCTCGCTTGCAAAAGGAAGCATAGTTTCGCTTAGAGCGGCGATAGGCATCTCCACAGCATATGAAACAATACGCTCAGCAATATAATACAGACCTATTAGCACATTAGAAACAAAAAGAGCCATATAGAAGAGAAGCACCTGCATATTAAGCTTCTTCAGCAAGCTAACCACAAATATGTTTTTCACATATTTCTTCACTTCTTTGCCAGCAACTTTTTTATCCTCAAACGCGCAGCTATGGAAAAAATAATAAAGGTAGAGCAAAGAAGCTAGCGCTAGTGAAAACACTTTGGCAATTATTAAAGCTTCCACTCCTTGATGCAATATAAGAACAAAAAATGACGCTAAGCTCAAATTTGCAAAACTTTCAACAAGTGAAACTTTGAGCACTTTACCGAAGCTTTTTAATCCTTTAAAAAGGGCTTCGAAGAGTAAAAACAGGGGAAATACAAGGAACAAAAAAGCAGCATACCTAAAAATAGCCAGATTTCCTTTTTTAAGCAATAAAAAAATCCATTGGGGAAAGAAAAAGAACAGCGCAAAAAGGATGAAAAAAAGTCCTAACAGAATCTTTATAAATTTAACAAAAAGCTTCTTTGCTCTATACTTAGGAACAAAAACGATTAAGGTATTTCCTAAAGGCTCCGTACCAAAAAGGTAAACAAGATTGCCTACAAACGCCAGCACAAACATAGCTAAGCCATATTTTGCAGGTCCTAGAGCATTAGCAACTATATATGTGTAAAGAAAACCAAATATAAGCAGAGCTAGCCTTTTACTATAAGAGTACACACTACTTTTAAAAAATAACCAGGAAGTCTCCGCTAGCATGAGATCACTCAATAAAAAGACACTTCCAGTATTAAAAACATGTTGGTGCAAAGTTCTTCTAGTTTTTTATTTACGAGCAATCACAAATAGTTCTGGGGCAAAATCCAAGTTAGTGAAGTAGGAAATAAATTTTTTGAATATATTAAACTTACTTGGCGAAATTCTTAGGACATCAATCTTCTTAAAGCCAGAGAGCTTTAGTAACGCATATAATGTTCTTGGTGTATACGCTTGCTTATGCGTAACATCATCAAAAAAGAATCCTATCGGGAAAAAGGGGTTATTTGTTGTAAGAATAAAGTTGTTTGTTATGGTGGCGATTTTTTTAAAATAGCTCAGCGCTTCATCCAAAGATAAATGCTCAATCACTGCAAACATAACAACCCAATCAAATTTTTCATTTATTTTGTGTATATCATAATAATCATGCTTATATGTTTTGTCTACGTCCATAGATTTATAAACGCATTTTTTAGCCTTTAACTCTTTTCCAAACCAGCGATTTCCAGCACCAATATCCAAAACTTTAGCCTTTTCTGGAATTATTTCTAAAGCCAATTCAAGCGATTTTTTGTTTGTAAGGGGGACTTTTCGGAAATCAAGCCAATCCAAGACTTCTTGCCTATACTTATTATACTCCGCCCATTTCATTAACACCACCCAAACCCTTTATTAATTTAAGCGCTCTTTTTAGAAGCAAGTTCCTTTCATATCTTCTCTTTATAAACTCTTGTCTCATTTTACGACTTTTCCTTAGCTTTTTAATGTTTTGTATGCTGTGCGCTAAAATACGTTGAAATTTATACCAACTATAAGCATAAGCCCCTATAAAAGAATTCTTTCTATAAAACTCCCTTAACGCTCCTTTTCTAGGCCCTTTTATAAGTACCCAAAGTCCACAAGCCAAATAATCAAAAATCTTTACGGGCAAACTTGTATAATATTTTTCAGGCCAAGGAACAATGCCTATATCGCCTGCGGAAAGATAGCGATACATCCTATTATAAGGAACATTTTTAACAACCCGTATTCTTTCGCGCTTCTTTGCTTTTTTTAACATTTCTTCTAACTGCCATTCGTTTGCTTTCTCAATAGAAATCACTAGCAAAAGGAAAACATCTTTTTTATTGAGCTTATCAAAAGCTTTAATCAGTTTGTCTATTTCTTCATCTCCAACGCTACCAGCATATATAAGCACGGTTGCATTTGCTGGAATGCCCAATTCTTTTCTCGTTTCTTTTCTCGCTTTTTCAGAGTAATAAATGATATTTGAGTCAGAACCATTTGGAACTAAAATACATTTTTTCGGATTCAGATTATAACGTTTTATTTCTAACTTTCTATCCCACTCAGTCAAGAAAAAAAGTAAATCGGCATGCTTATATGTGAATGCCCTCAGCAAAAAATAAATTCTTCTTTTTATTCCTTTTATTGAGAATAGGCTTGGCAAAGGTTCGAATACAAAAGGGTCATCCTTTGCGTCCAAAACAAATCTTTTACCTGAAAGCTTACATGCAACGAGAACAAAGAAATTATGGGTCAATGGTGGTGATGTGCCTAAAACAACATCGAAATTACCAGCGAAAATGCGCTTTATTAGCTCAAATATACTACCGTACCGGTAAATCCCTTTTACTTTTTTAACTCCTGCCCGCTTAGGAGCAAAAATTTTTACCTTACAGCCCTTTTCTTCAAAATAATCTCTAAATGCATTTACTCTTATTACTGCTGCTCCCCTTTCGGGATCGGCATAAGGCGTTACTATTGCGATCTTCATTTTTGATCCTGTCTGTTTTTCTTATACCACTCAATAAACTGCTTTATTCCTTCCTCGATACTTACTTTTGGTTCCCAACCAAGCAGGCGTTTAGCTTTGCTTATATCTGCATACGTAATTGGCACATCCCCTTTTGGAACAGGCTTTTCAATAATCTTTGCTTTCTTGCCAAGATTCTGCTCAATGAGCTCTATAAGCTTATTTAACTGAACTGGCCTGCTGTTGCCAAGATTTATTATCTCAAAATCTAAAGGCCTTTCTAGCGCAAGCATTATCCCTTCTACTATATCATCAACATAGGTGAAATCTCTTTGCATATTGCCTTTTCCATAGCGTTCGATCGCTAAACCTTTTGCAATTTTGTCTGTAAATTTGTAAACAGCCATATCTGGTCTGCCACGAGGCCCATAAACAGTAAAAAGCCTCAAGCAAGTAGTTGGTATAGCATAATTGCAAGCATAAACTTGGCATAATAGTTCTGCAGAGCGCTTTGAAGCAGCGTAAGGGGAAATAATATTAGCTATTGCTTGCTCCTCGCTAAAAGGCGGTTTATTTAAGCCATATACGCTAGAAGAAGAAGTAAAAACAAACTGTTCAACATTATGTGCTTTAGCTAGCGCGAGCAGATTAAGCGTGCCTAAAACATTTACGTCAAAATAAAGTTCTGCTTGTTCAAATGAGGCTCGAACGCCTGCACGTGCAGCTAAATGAACAATTTTCTCTACATTGTATTCTTCAAAAATTTTTTTCATCTCCTTTTTATCTCTTATATCAGCCTCTATAAGAGTAAACCGCTCATCTTTAAGTGCCTGTGAAATATTTTCTCTCTTTATTGCAGGATCATAATAATCGTTAAAATCATCCACGCCAATAACTTCATGACCGTTAGCTAATAAGCGTTCGGTTAGGTGCGAACCTATAAAGCCTGCACAGCCGGTAACAAGAATCATGCTAAAAACCTCATTTAATTAATTCATTATATATCTTTAAAACCTTCTCTGCGCTTCTTTTCCAGCAGAGCTGTTTAGCTTTTAGCTTTGCATTTTTACTAAATCTTGCTCTTAGCTTTCTATCCTTTAGTTTTCCCAGAGCTTCTTTTAGCTCTTTAACACTTCTTTTCCTCACCAAAAACCCATTGAAACCATTTTCAATTATTTCCTCTGCTCCAGTTCCTTTGCACGCAATACAGGGCAAGCCAAAGCAGCAGGCTTCCGCATATACTAAACCAAAACCCTCATAAAGGGAAGGCACACATAATATATCTGCCATACTATAGTATTTTGTCAGTTTATGTCTATTAAGATAACCTGTAAACATAACTCTATTGGGAAGTTTTGCAAGCGTTTCAGTTTGTGTATTTAAACCCACTACAATTAATTTTGCTTCAGGTAACTTGCATAACGCCTCAGTTAAATAGCTCAAACCTTTTAGCCAAGCAGAGTTGCCAACCCAAAGCACAATAAAATCGCTCGCGTTAAAGCCGAGCTGTTTCCTTACTGCAATTTTATTAAACTTTTTGAATTCCTTGCAATCAACAGCATTTGGTACTACTACAGCATCAATGCCATAAAACTTTTTGGCTTCTTTTTTAACGGTCTTTGAAACGCATGTAAAGGTATCAGCCAGCTTTATAGCAAACCAATTCTTAAAGATTGAAGCTTTAAGATAAAGGAATGTAGTGAGGCTAAAGCTTGTTCTTTTTAACTTTAGCTCTTTCTTCCATTCTTCATAGATCGCTTTATCTAGGCCGTGTAAGTGCACTACTATCTTGTATTTTTTGCGCAATAATAGACGAGCTATCACAGCATCAAAAGCTGCTTCTGGTGTATGCGAATGCACAATATCATAATCCTTATCTTTGATAAAATTGGCGAAAAACAAAGCTGTTAATGGTGTGTGATGTAAAAAATGCAACGTGCCTTTTAAAGGCTGGAGATAATTAAACATCGCTTGCGGCGCATCATAGCCAAAAGCATAATCTACTTGCACACCTTTTTCTTCAAGAGCTTTGCCTAAGGAGAGCACAACTCTGCTTACGCCAGCACTTTTAGAATAAGCACCATTGTAATGCATAAGAACGCGCATAATAATCTATTCTAACCGCGATTTAAAAAACGGTTTGGTACAAGACTCAGGTTTTATGTAGGAGCCATTTCCATAGAGGAATAACTTTTATTATTCTTCCATCATCTCTAATTGTTTCTTCTGTATCCCAAGTAACAATGGTTGGTGTTCTAATTTTAAATCTTTTCATCGCCTCTCGCAAGGTTTTTTTCTTTTCTTCCGTATCTTCATACGTAACTTCAAGCAGATGTTTTTCACCATTTTTAGATGCTAAAAAATCTATCTCATTCCCTTTCTTATCCATATAATAATTTACCTTAAATCCTCTGCGCAGAAGCTCGATGAATACTATATTTTCCATTTTTCTACCTATATCAAGGGTTTTTTCAAATAGATGAGCAAAACATGTATCAATTAAATATATCTTTTTTGGGGAAACCATTCTCTCTTTCACCGAATAAGAAAACTTCTCTACAACAAAAGCTAAGAACGAGCTTTCGATAGCACGAATATATTTTATAATAGTTTTGGTATCGATGTTCACCCCTAAAGAGCTAAATGTTCTTTTTAGAGAATTATAGGTCATTCTGTTTGAATAGTTTGCCAAAACAAAATAGAAAACCTCCTGCAAGTCCTCTAGGCCTTTGACTCTGAATTTCTCGGCGATATCCCTGTAAAACACAGTTTCCAAAATAGATACAATTTTTTCCCTAGATTTATAAAGCCACACCTCTGGAAAACCTCCCCAACGCAAATACTTCTCTAAAAGATTGAACATCTTGCCCCTCTCTCTGAAAGTTTTCAACTCAAAATTAATAATTTCTCCAAAGGATATGGGAAGAACGAGCTTGGAAAGATATCTCCCCCTTAACCTATAAGGAATCTCTGAGGAATATAACGCAGAAGAAGAACCTGAAACAAAAATATAAAAATCTTTAACATCGTGCAACCATCTGAGGTTGGCATCCCAATCTTTCCATTCTTGCACTTCATCAAGGAAAAGATTTATTCTTCCTTCAGGGTATGCTTTTTTCGCTAGTTCAGCAAGTTTTCTTGCTTTAACCTCTCTAAACCCGGGTTCATCAAAAGATATATAAAGAGCTTGCTTCCGATTTTCCAGAAGGGTTTTAACTTTTTTGAGCATTAAAAAAGTTTTTCCCACGCGCCTTGGCCCTAAAAGAGCCACAATATCCGGTGCTTGTCTTAAGGAGATTTCTCTTTTTATTTCTTTTACATATTTTAAAGCACCTATATATTCTTCTGTAATCTCTTTTAGATCCATTTATGGATTTGTAATCCACAAGTTAGTTAAACAAGCAAATGCTTGTTTCCTATCTCAACGTTTTCTAAGCCGGCTTTTTTGCATACCTGCAGGCACTTTAATGCGAATTCTTTTGATGTAAAACCCATATCGCTGAACTTATACTCTGGATGAAACGCCAACAGTATGTAAGGAATTGATTCATCTAAGCTTGCTATAAAGCTGGCGATATTCTTTATCTCTTCCAAGGTTACATAGTGTGGCACTAGCAAGGTTGATGCATACAGAAAGTAAGGCTCCCTTCTTTCTTTATGAAACTCTGCAAGCATCTCGAAGTTTTTATAGCTTACCTTATTTGATATGCCAGTTATCGCAATGTTTAGCCTTTCATCCCAAAACTTTAGATCTATCTTTATGCAACCTCCACTCTGCATGCTTAACTCAGCAAATCTTTTTAGAAGTGCTGGATTAGCGTTCCCATTGCTTTCCATACAAATCCTTAAAACAGGTTTTTTAAGCTCTATCATAAGCTCGCTTGCCTTAATTGCATGCATTATTTGCACATCCGGCGTGCCACCAAAGAAGCATACACAATTTACATCGCTTCTCATGGCGGCTTCTGCAAGTGAGCTAGCAGAAACTAAAGGCCCAAGCTTTTTTGTGAGATTCTTAAAGAACCAGTTCTGGCAGAACAAACAATTGAAGTTGCATGCGCCATAGAAAACAGCCAGGTTATAACCTCTCTCAGAGCTCGCTGGGCAGAAGTGGCTGGCTACGCAATTGGTGGGCAGTGGATCATAATAGTATTCAAGCAGTCCTTTTTCAGGTGTTCCTGCAAGCCTAATTAGTTTGTTGTTTGAATTCTTTACCAAACCACAATAGCCAAATGAATTTTTAGGTATTTTACATTCGTTTCCACAAGTATTGCATGCTAAGCCATTTTTTGCTTTAGGTGGAAATGCAGGTAAGCGATAAGCTTCTCTTGCTATTTTATGCGCCTCTCTTATTATAGCTAGCGATTCATCAAACTTCTCTATTATACATTCCCTACAGAGCCCTAAAAAGCCAGCAATAGGTTTCTCTTTTTTGCAAATCTTACAGAGCATCTATAGAAGATATTCTGACAGAACATTTTAAACAACTGGCTCTAGCTCTTAATTATCCGGCTTGCTGCCAGTTATAGAAACCGGGAGCGTTTTTACAGCAAAATCTTATTGCAAAATTTTTTAAATTGCTTCTATATTTTTTTATTCAATGATGGAAATTGTTTGGTTTATAGGCGGTCTCGTATTAGGAAGCCTTGTTGTTTGTTATATGGGTCGCATAGCAAACAAAATATTGAACAATGAGAGCGTAATAAAAGTATTGGAAATACTTAAACCCCCCAGGCTTTTCTCTCAGGAAAAAGCCAAATCTGTAGAGCTTATTCAATTTAAGGGAGTGGATGGCCTAGAACTTCTAATTCCACCAAGGCTTAATGAACTAAACAAAAAAAGAAGGGAAACAAAAATTACTGCAGGAATAGTACTTTTTAAAGGGAGAAACCTTACAGGGTATTTTAACTTGTTTACAAAACTCCTTTTTCTTTTTGAAGATAAACCCATATTCTTAACCATAAAAGAACGCGATTTAAGTAAATTTAGAAGAAAGCCTAATGTAATGATTTCGATATTTAAACCTCAAGGCATAATAGAAAATCAGCTGAGAATGTTAGAGTATCTTTTTATGCGGAGGGTCATTGGTGAAGATGAGTACAAAAAACGTCTTTCAGAACTGAAACTTAAATTAGCAAACATTCCAAAATACAGCGCCCCTAAAAGGAACTGTGAGTATTTTTCCTCTCCAGAGAGCATTATTAAGGATTTGGAAGTATTTACATCTCTTGTCAAGGATCACGGCATAGTTATGTTCACTATGCTAGATGAAATGTTCAGCAAAAACCCCCAACAGGCCAGAAGTTTTTTTGACTCGGCTACAAGGTTGTGTATGAAAAATGGTACGCCGCTTATATTTACCATAGAGGAAGGAACACTTCCAGACCCTATAGTAAGTGAGTTGAAATCCTATTGTGACCTAATACTTGAAACCAAAGTGGAAAAAATGAGGCGGATTGTAAGAGTATTTACTCAAGAAAAATGGGTTCCTGCAGCAGATTATGAAGAAGTTTTACGGGACTATAAGAAATTCTTGAAAGATGTTGGGTTTATAGAGGAGAGGTAAGGTTTAGGTTCGTACCAATTCCCTTTTAAAAACTGAGGTGTAAAAAACATTTAGGGTGTTTTAATATGCGTTTGCTTGTCACGGGTGGTTGTGGGTTTATAGGATCAAATTTTATACGTTATTATATGAAAAGGCATCCTGATGTTGAAATAGTGAACCTAGATAAGCTAACGTATGCGGGCAGATTGGAAAATTTGCAGGATATCGCAGATAACAAAAACTACACCTTTATTAAGGGGGACGTCTGCAATGCCAGCGATGTGAAAAAAGCTATGCAAGATGTGCAAGCTGTTGTGCATTTTGCTGCAGAATCGCATGTTGATCGCTCCATAGAGGATCCTCTATCTTTTCTTAAAACAGATACTATAGGTACAGCTATGCTTCTTGAAGAGGCTCGAAAGCACGATATTGAAAAGTTTATTTATATAAGCACCGATGAGGTCTACGGCTCGGTTGATGAGGGTTACGCTACAGAGGAATGGCCTTTAAAGCCAAGCTCGCCTTATTCCGCTTCAAAAGCAGGTGCGGATCGCTTAGCTTTTGCTTACTACGTTACCTATGGCGTTCCTACAGTCATACATCGCGGCTCAAACAATTTTGGTCCATATCAGTACCCGGAAAAAATTATCCCTCTATTTATAACAAACCTGCTTAGAGGAAAAAAAGTGCCTTTATACGGAACTGGATTAAACAAGCGAGACTGGCTTTTTGTAGAGGATAATTGCGCTTCCATAGAGCTTTTGCTTGAGAAGGGGAAAGCTGGAGAAGCTTATAATGTTGCCGCTCACAACGAGCTAACAAACTTAGAGCTAACAAAAATGATTCTGAAAGAGCTTAATATGGGCGAAGAAATGATAGAGTTTGTAAAGGATAGACCTGGGCATGATAAAAGGTATGCGATGAGCACAGAGAAAATAGAAGCTCTTGGCTGGAAGCCCAAATGGCGTTTTGAGGATGCTTTGCGCTATACTATTAACTGGTATAAAGAAAACGAATGGTGGTGGAAACCACTTGTGAAGTGAGGTGATTGCTTGCGGGGCATAATTTTAGCTGGCGGAACTGGCTCTAGGCTTAGGCCACTTACTGAAGTAACAAATAAGCATTTGCTGCCCATCTATAACAAACCCATGATATACTATCCTATAGAAACGCTAAAACAGGCTGGCATAAAAGATATTATGGTGATAACGGGCAAAGAGCATGCAGGAGATATCTTTAGGCTTTTAGGTTCAGGCAAACGCTTTGGTGTTAACTTTACCTATCGCGTACAAGATGAGCCTTTAGGCATTCCGCATGCTATTAGCTTAGCTGAAGATTTTGTAGGCGATGAAAAGTTTGTTTCTATAAATGGTGACAATATACTTTTTGAATCTATAAGGCCTTATGTAAGGGCGTTTGAAAAAGGAAGCGAAGAATCGCGCATACTGTTAGCGAAAGGCACTTTAGAACAATGCAAGAAAAGCGGTGTAGCTGTGCTAAAAGGAAATCGCGTTGTTAAAGTTGTGGAAAAGCCAGCTAAGCCGCCAAGCAGGTGGATAGCGATCGGAGTATATATGTATACGCCGCATGTCTTTGAGGTTATAAGAAAGCTTAAGCCCAGCAAGCGCGGAGAGCTTGAAATAGTGGATGTTCATAACACCTATATAAAACGCAAAACGCTAGTTGCAAGCAAGCTAAAGAAGCGTTGGGTCGATGCTGGCACAATTGATGAGCTAATGGAAGCCAATCGCGTAGTGGAAGAGATGAGTAAGAAAAAGAAAAAATTGACATAAAAATGTCAAAAAATTACAACTTTTTGATATTGAGTATCAATTTTTTTGCAATTATTGATATTTGAATGTCAGGTTTAAAAACACCTGGATTCTACTGAAAAATTACTACTCAAGGTTTTCACTTAGTTCCATTGCTAAGGAGACGGAAATAGGTTCTCATGTCACAGTAAGAGAGTATCTTGAAATGATAGACTTCTATGTAGGCAATACAGCGATTGAGGTAAAATGGCAAAATAAGGTCAGAAAAAGAACTTTGCAAAAATAGATGTAAAAAACAAGATTTTGCTTAGTAAGGACGAATTCGAGCTTGGCGAGATAAACATTATTCCAGTAAGCATATTTCTGCTTCTCTAGCTTTTTATTTTAAACCAGTAATAGGTAAAAAAGAAGGGAAACAATAAATCGCGCAAACAAGAGAAGAAAACAAACGCTAAGCATTCCAGCACATTGAACCGCTTGCTGCGCATTTCTACAAGAAATTTAAATAGGAATACTAATGCGATTAGAAGAGGAATCAAAACATACTCTCTAAACAAAAGAGAGCCAGCTATAAGCACAATTATGAGCCATGCAAAAGTGCTGAGCTTAAAGGAACCTCTGCAAACAGAGCCAAAATATTTCTTATAAAGCTCTGGGAACTTCTTAAAAAGTCTTATATCTCCCTTGATCAAAAAAAGCTCTTTCAACGGAGAATACAAGGGTCTTTTTCTAGGTGGGTGATAAACACGAACATCTTTTACAAAATCTATCTTGTATCCTTTGCTCAGAACCTTAAACGCTAGGTCTGTATCTTCACGGAAAAAGTTGTAGTTCTCATCAAAGCCTCCAACTTCAAGTAAAACCTTCTTCTTAAATGCATAGTTACAAGCAGGATACTTGCCGCCAGTTAGGTTCTCGGTTGCGTGATAGTAAAGCTTTTTGTTATTGTTCCACGTTAGACCTTCTATTCCAGCCAAGCTCCTGTCCTTTTCAAATGCTTCATTTATTTTGCTTAGCCAATCTTTGGCTGGTAAGCAATCATCATCGGTAAAAGCAACTATGCTGCCTTTAGCTTTTTTTATTCCAAAATTTCTCTTTTTATCAGGAAATCTCGAATTTATTGTAAAGAATCTCAAGCGCTTATCGGAAAATTTTTGCTTAACTTGAGCGATTGTGCCGTCTCCTTTAAAGCCAACAACTATTATTTCATATTTTTGTTTTGAGTATTGCTGAGTTAGTAAGCGTTTTAAGGTTTTGACCAAAAATTCAGGCCTATTATGTGCAGGCACAACAACACTTATGAATCTTTCCATTTTAGCACCTTAGCCTGTCCATTTTTCTCCATAGATTCTTCTATCTTTTCGCATTTTTGCCATATGACACCCTGCTTTTTAGCTCTCTTTCTAAGTCTTTTATG
>JAPDKC010000027.1 GCA_029258755.1 archaeon
AAAACTTAATAAAAAGATTAAAGAACCTCTACATCTGCAAAAATCAATTAAAAAGAACCCCTCCTTAGTACCCCCAAAACTACCAAAGCAATAAACAGAACAACCAATGGCTCGAGCTCGCTTGTTTGTGTTTCCGGAAACTCCTGCTCCGCGAGAAACTTCACACTTCTAGAATCACATTCGCTACCATTACAAATAAACTTTGCAATCACTGTATAAGTGCCAATCTCCTCCGGAGTAAAGCTAAACACCGCTGGACAAGAAGAGGTTATATTACTAGGCGTAACATCACCGCTAACATCGCTCCCATCGGGATCAATCACACTAATCTTTATATAATCTCCAGCACCAGAATCCAGACCAGTACAATCAACCACTATCTCGCTAGCATTACCAACAACAGTGTCCTTTGCTGTGAGTGATATAATCGCTTTAGGTTCATAAACCTTAACATTAACGCTTGCACTGGAAGAAGCTCCATACTCATCGCTAGCGGTAACACTAACAGTATAACTTCCAGCAGAGCTAAACGTATGCTTTACAGTACTTAGCGTAGCACCGCTTTGTGTGCTTCCATCACCGAAATCCCAGGAATAGCTAACTATGTCATGCCCATCTGGATCGCTAACGTTAGCGGTAAAATTAACTGTTAGTGGACTGGTGCCTTCTATGGGCAATGCAGTGATGTTTATCACGGGCTCATTATTCTTCAAGATTATATCTTTTGATGTGGTATTTGAAACCCCTTCGGTATCGGTAACAGTTAGAGTCACAGTAACCGTGACAGGATTCTCTGGCATTACAGTAGGAACTTCAAATGTGTGTGTTACATTTGTGAGCCCTACTCCTTCTTGCACACTTCCATCATCGCTAAACTCCCACTTAAAATATAATGCGCTTACCGGATCCTCGGGGTCACTACTGCTACTGCCATCAAGCTGTACTTCTAAAGGTACGGATCCTTCTTCAGGGTCAGCTATTATAACTGCTGTTGGCGGGCGATTGACATGCAGGACGTTTACAAGCTGTGTTGCTTGTGATGTTGCTCCTTTATCATCTGTGACGGTAAGTGTTACTACAAACGTTTTGGTTGTTGGATTTGGATTTGAAAAGGTATGTTTTACCACAGGGCCTGTAGCTGTGCTTCCATCACCGAAATCCCAAAAATAACTATTTATTGTGCCATCTGGATCCTCGCTGCTTGTGCCATCGAATGTTATCTCAACGCCTTCCTCAACAGTTATTGCACTGTGCGCTTCTGGCGTTGTTACAATCTCTGCTTTAGGCAAGCAATTCCCTGCGGAGCAACCGTATTTACAATAAAAAGTTTCTTTATCGACATCTATTTTACTGTAGCAAGAACCATTTTTACACCCTCTTTCAGTGCGTGTTCTTTCCCTGTATTTGTTTGTTGGTAATGTGCCAGTGTGCTCACATTTCCAGGCGCCCCATGAACTCCAAGCACTACTTGTACCACAATCTACAGGGCTCCCAATCCAGCCACCATTCCATTTTCGTTTATCTTTATTTTCCCCATCTGAAGGATAGCAACGCCATTCTACAGGATTTGGCTCCAGAGGCTCAAAAGGTCCTTCTTCTAGTTCTTCTTCCTTTCCCTTTCCTTTAATTGTTATTCCTATAACGTTTCCTTCCCAATCGTAAGTGGGTTTCACTTCATACTCTGTGTTGGGATTAAGTTTGTAACCCGTAGCAGCCGAGAATAAATCTGCGGCAGTGGGGTCTTTTTTTGCTTTGTTCACCCAATTTGTTGCTGCCTTGGGATCAAAATTGCTTCCTGGGGTAGGAACATCGCTTTTTATATACACTTGTTCACCTGGATCAATAACTTTGTCGTTATCTTTATCCATGGTTGGTGCTTCCCCCCATCCTTCTTGGGCAGATACATTTGGAGAAATTATAAAACACGATAATACTAAACAAGCTAAAAGTGCACAAATGTTCTTCAATACCATTGAAGACACCTTTTTGTTGCATATATTATAATATTAACCTATTTAAATTTTTTGACCTTATTTAATGTTGCTCTTGGTGATATTATGAATAAAAAAATAAAACTCGGTGTTTTGGGCTTGACTGTTTTTGTAATTGTGTTAGGAATTTTTGCTACTTTTTTTTCGGGCAAATCCCCGCAGTTCACTAGTAACAGACAGCACATCTTGCTTACCCCTTACTTTATCAGAGAATATTTCAAAAATAACCCTAGTTATAGACCCCCTGCTAGCAGACCAGTCGCACTTGCAAACCTCCTCAATCCAACTTCGAAAAAGTTATCAGTCTCTAAAAATGGTTTTTCTTTGGATGAACTAGTAATAATAAGTAATTCTGTGGCTTTAACCATCGCTAATACCTCAAATAAAGTGCTTAATTTTGTTGTTACCTCGCCAGGCCTGGATGGAACTAGTTATTCACTTTCCCAATTTGCAATTTCTCCAGGCAGAGAGGTTATATTGAATCTACTTGTTCCACCCTATGTTGCTGATGTTGCTTCAAAAGCCAATGTTGAAAAAATAGACAAAGGGATATTAGTATTTGAGATTTCGTGTATAAATTGCAACGAAGCCAGTAACTATTTAAAAGTTTATGCAAAAGTTTCCTAAACTGCTCTGTAGGGTAAGACAAGCCCCAAAAATAATTGCAAATATAAAGTAAAGCGCGAAGGTCGCTTCTTCCCTTTTTATCTTATTTAAAAGCAAATAGTTTAATGTTCCAAAAAGCGCTCCGATAATAGTCAAATACGAAAAACCCAAAAGCATTGGTGCAATAATAAAAGAAGCAGAGGTAAGCGCAGCAACAATCTTTAGTCCTCTTTCTTTTCCAAGCAACACAGGCAACGTTTTTATTCCTTCTTTTTTATCCTTTTCATAATCTTTCAAGTCCTTAATATTTGCCGCAAGCGAAAAGGTAACAAAAATAGTTAAACCAGCATTTAGAGGGATTCTGTTTATATTTGGTACTTGACTTAAAAACCCTATGCCACAAGCAAGTGCTGAAACAAACCCAATTATCATATTATTTAAAAAACCGAGTCTCTTAAGACGAAAAGGCGGAACTGAGTAGTATAATCCGACAATTATAGCAAGAAATAAAAAAAGTATTGCAAATATGTTAGTAAGCCCCGCAAAGAACAGTGAAAACAGTAGCAACCCTATACCGATATTTTCATACCGGTGTTTTTTGATACTTTTTGGGATTTGATTGTCATAGATGTTATTGTAGACTAGGCAGAATTCAAATGCAAAAAATATTGAAACCAAGGCTGCAAAAAGAGATTTTAAATTAAATGAAAGAGTTGGAAAGGTGTAAAGTGCAAACAACCCACTTAACAATGTTATACCTACATAATGCCCCGCACGTAAAAGCCTCAAATTTTTCAGGAAAGCTTTTGCAATTTTTCTGTTATATAAATATACCCAGATAATGCTCTGAACAATAGCCAGACACAGAAGAAATAGAATAGTTAATGTCGCTACATCGTGGTTGAATGATTGTTCTAGGCCAAAAAGCAGAGCAATCCCAAGGGGAAACGAAGCATAAAATGTGCCAGCTAAATAAAACAGGAATACAGCGACAATCGCCTTTTTAATTGAATTATTTTTGATGAACACATAGAAGAAAATAAGCAGTACAGCAAGCCATATGGCTAAGCTTTGTCCCGGCGTTATTATAGATTTCCCGTACAACCCACCGCACGATAGAAGAACACCTAGAACTTCTTCGAAGTTCATAGCATAACCTAAAATAAAGCCTTTTCCATTCGAAACTAAAAAATCAAATATTGGAACAAGCAGAATTAAAAATGAAAACAAAAAAACACACCTTGTTACCCGCTCTACTTTCTCTCTTGTGATAAAAAATAAAATAAAAGAAACAGTAAGTAAAAAATTGAAATTCCAGAAGGGCCAATGAATTAGAAGATGTATCAATCTTGGAAAGCGATGTGAATGTTCTAAAAAGCCCTCAAGAATACCGCGTAATACGAAGATTCCATAAAAATAGCCAATCCAATACAAAAACGGTATTTTTGAGTTTTCTATTTTTCCAATAAGTTTTTTTCCTTGCTTCAAACCCTTCTTAACCAGAAAATGCATATGCTAAATAGCGCAAAACACCTTATATATATTTTTCTTAAAATCACTTTACTCAATCAGCTCTATCTCAACGTGCACTTTATCTGGCACTTCGATTCGCATTATTCTGCGCAGAGTTCTTTCATCAGATTTTATGTCAATTATTCGCTTATGGATTCGCATCTGCCATCTTTCGTATGTTTCGCTTCCACCACCACTCATGCCTCTGCGTGTAGCAATAACAATCTTTTTTGTAGGTAGTGGTATTGGGCCAGAAAATTTTGCTCCAGCGCGCTTAGCGATCTCTACTATTTCGTTGCTTACCTCCTGAAGCAGCTTATAATCGGGGCTTGATAGCTTTATGCGTGCCTTTTGCATACTCCTCACTGCAGCATATTTTAGTAGAAAAAATTTAATTAAAAAGGAATGGAAGCGTTACTTCTTTGGTGTAACGCTTATTACCATTCCTGCAGCCACTGTTTGGCCCATGTCTCTAATAGCAAACCTGCCAAGCTGTGGGAACTTCTTGTACTCTTCTACAACAACTGGTTTCAAGGGCTTTACCTTTATTATAGCCGCATCACCGGTCTTTATGAACTTTGGATTTTCTTCTACAACCTGGCCTGTCTTTGGATCAAGCTTCTTCTGAATCTCCACAATCTTACAGGAAAGCTGTGCTGTGTGGATGTGGAAAACTGGTGTATAGTTTACTGTAATTGCCGTTGGGTGATTGAGCACAACTATCTGTGCTACGAATTCCTCGGCTACTGTTGGCGGATTATCTGGATGACCTACAACATCGCCGCGCTCCACATCATCTTTGCCAATACCTCTTATGTTAAACCCAATATTGTCTCCAGGAACTGCTTGCTGCAATGGCTGGTGGTGCATTTCTATGCTCTTTACTTCGCCGGTCTTACCAGGAGGCATTATTATTACTTTGTCCCCTGGCTTTAGCACACCTGTTTCAACTCTGCCTACTGGCACTGTACCAACACCTTTAATGTTGTAGACATCTTGGATTGGAATTCTCAAGGGCTTATCTATTGGTGCTGGTGGTGCTTCAAGCTCATCTAAAATTTCTATGAGTGTTGGGCCGTCCCACCACTCCAAAGCGCCTTTACCTTTTACAACATTGTCTCCCTTCCAAGCAGATACTGGAACAAACTTAAGCTGCTCATCCTTATAACCAATAGTATTCAAAAGCTTCTTTAGCTCATCTCTGAGCTTTTCAAAAGTTCCCTTATCGTAGTTTACTTCGTCCATTTTGTTTATGGCAACTACCATTTGCTTTATACCCATCACTTGAGCAAGAAAAGCATGCTCTTTGGTTTGGGGTTTTATCCCTTCTTTTGCAGCAACAACGAGCACGGCTGCATCCGCTTGGCTAGTTCCTGTTATCATATTTTTAACGAAGTCCTTATGGCCGGGAGCATCTATAATTGTGAAGAAGTTCTTCTTGCCTTCGAATTTCTTATATGCAAGATCAATTGTAAGGCCACGCTTTCTTTCCTCCTTCAACCTATCCATCACATAGGCAAACACAAAGGTGCTTTTGCCAAGCTCCTTAGCTTCCGCCTCTAATTTTCTCAGCTCTTGCTCACTTATAGCTCCAGAGTCATAAAGCAATCTACCGATAAGTGTAGATTTTCCGTGGTCTACGTGGCCTATAAATATTAGATTTATATGCTTCTTCTCAGCCATGCTCATGACCTCCCTTCACTTATTACCTCCAAAAATTTTTGTGAATATAAAGGCAAGATGAATATATATAAGGAACCATTAAATTTAAATATCCTTAACTTTGAGGCTTTTTAACACCATTAATTCACTTAGCTTAGGAAATATTCCGGACTCTTGGGCTCTGGTTCAAGACCCTTTCGAGTCCTTACTTCTTTTATAACCTCTTTTTGCAAATTCTCTGGCAATGGTTTATAATCGTAGAATTCTGCTGTCCAGATAGCTCTACCTTGGGTTGCAGACCTGATTGCAGAGCTAAATCCTATAAGCTCTTTTACCGGGGCTATAGCAATTATAATAGTAGCATCTCCTTCCGCTTTAATTTCCTCTATAGTCGCTCTTCTCTGCTGAAGCTCTTTTGTTACAGCGCCCATATATTCTTGAGGAATATTTATAAACAGCTTTTGTCTTGGTTCTAAAAGCACGGGTTTTGCGCTAAGCATACAAGCGTAGATTGTTCTTGTTACAGCAGGCAATACTTGCGCCGGACCTCTGTGGATAGCGTCCTCATGAAGCCTAGCATCCTGCAACCTTACAATAACACCTAAGCATTTCTCTTTCGCTAATGGGCCTTCGTTCATTGCATCGATAAAACCTTGGCACACAAGCTCCTGAATTTCTTGGATTGCTTGCACACCGCGAGTATTATCTATAAGTATGCAGTTATTATGAACCCACCAAACACGCTTAGCATCATCGCTGCTCAAACCTATCTCTTCAAGCTTAGCTATTTTATCAACATCCTTTTTCCTTATTTTGCCCTCGATTTTTGCTTCTATAAGCTTATTCAGCATCTCCTCGCTCATTGGTTCAACACTTATCATAAAATCGTTGTGCTTGTTAGGGCTTCTACCTGTAAGCACAGGGCTTTTTGTGGTTATTGTTTCGCGATATACAACTAATGGATTGCTCATTTCTATAGGGATCCCATTATCCACTTCAATTCTATATTTGGTTACCTCTAAATGAAGCTCGCCCATGCCGCTAAGCAAATGTTCGCCTGTCTCTTGGTTTATAGTAACTACAATATTCGGATCCTCTTTTGTTATTTTGTTAAGCACCTCTATGAGCTTTGGCAAATCAGCTGTACGCTTAGCTTCTATACTTACGGTTATAACCGGCTCAACAGAGCTCTTGAAGGATTCAAACGGCTGAATATCAGCGCTTGCAATTGTTTCGCCAACCTTTATATCTTTAAGCCCTACTAAAGCAGCAATATTGCCTGCTGGCACCTCATCAATATTTACTCTTTCTGGGCCCATATAAAGAGAAACCTGCTGTATGTTTGCTTCTCTCTTTGAGCCTATCAGTTTAACCTTGAGGCCTTTTTTCACGGTTCCAGAAAATACCCTACCAGTTGCTACCTCGCCAGCGTGCGGGTCAACAGTTACATCAGTAACCATCATCGCTAGCGGACCGTTTTCATCACAGTTCAGCATTGCCTTTCCTGTTTCGCTTTCTAAGTCGCCGGACCATATGTCTGGAATTCTATATTTTTGCGCTTCTACAGGACTTGGCAGATGCTTTATTACCATGTCCATAATTGCCTTATACAATGGGCTTTTCTTAGAAAGCTCATCCTGCTTCTCTTGCTTACAGTATTCATAAACTTCTTTAAACCCTATTCCTGTTTTTTGCATTTGTGGTACAGAAACAGCCCATTTATATAGAGCTGAACCAAAAACAACAGAGCCATTATCAACTCTTACCTGCCATTTGTCCTTGAATTGCTCTGGAGCATATTTTCTTATAAGCAAATTGACCTTTGCTATCACTTTCAGCAATCTTTCCTGCATCTCCTTTTCATCAACTTTGAGCTCGTTTATTAATCTATCAACTTTATTCACAAAAAGTACCGGCTTACAGTTTTCCCTTAACGCTTGTCTAAGCACAGTTTCCGTTTGTGGCATTACCCCTTCCACAGCATCTACAAGAACTATTACACCATCAACTGCACGCATGGCTCTTATAACATCGCCGCCAAAATCAACGTGTCCAGGAGTATCTATAAGATTAATCAGGTAAGCTTGATCCTCATACTTGTAAACAACAGAGATGTTTGCCGCGTTTATGGTGATTCCTCTTTCCTGCTCCAATTCATAGAAGTCCATAAGCAATTGCTTTCCTGCAAGCTCTTCACTCATTAAGCCGGCGGCAGCGATTATAGAATCTGTCATTGTTGTTTTTCCATGGTCTATATGGGCAACTATGCCAATATTCCTTATGTTTTCTTTGTTTCGCATCATTTGTTGTGCGAGTTTTACCATTTCCTCTCTTCTGCCCATAGTATCACCCTTATCTGCTACCTGCAGCTATGCGCTCGATTTCATTCCTGCGCTTTACCGCATAGCTCTTGGCATCTTCTTGACTTGCGAGTATAATCTCTTCTGCCAGTGCTTCTTCAGCACTTTTCTTATTATTGAAGGAATTAGCAAAAGCAGCTAAAGCAAGGTTCTTTAATGCTTCATCCAACCGCCTTAAAGGCGCAACATCAACACTTTGAGTGTAGTAGATGCCTCCTTTTCTAAATCTTGTTACATCTTCCCTTGGAGCTGAATTTTCAATAGCCTTTATAAGAACCTCTATGGGATTTTTCCCTGTTTTCTGCTCAACTATTTCAAATGCTTTTTCAACTATGCGCATTGCTTGCAGCTTCTTGCCACAAGCACCTCTGCCTCTTATGAATTTGCCGCTGAGCTTTCTTTTTCCCTGTCCGCTTCTCATAATCTTGTTTATTAATCGCTCTACTACAGGCACCTCTGCCTTACCAAAACGCTCCTTAGCTTTGCTACCAAAGGAATGCGGTACTACCTTTGATTTTAGGCATATGTAGCGCGCTAAGCCAGGATCGCTAACCTGAATGCCTTCTGTTTCCCATCTGCCAAAAACCTTAACCATAGTGTTTACCTCTTCATCTTTTCAATTCTTCCTGTTCTAAGCATCTCCAAGCTCTGATCATTAACCTTTATTACCTTGTATTTTACGCCCCAGAGGTCTCCTTTTGCACCGCCTTTTCTGCCACCAATACCTTCAATAAGTACCTCATCGTGTTCGTCAATATACTTTATAGCTCCATCTCCTGGAGCAAACGCAGTAACTTGCCTGCCATTTTTTATTAGTTGTACGCGAACACATTTTCTTATAGCTGAATTTGGCTGTCTTGCCTCAACACCGCGCTTTTCAAGTACTATTGCTCTTGCTTGAGGAGCTCCCTCAAGCGGATCAAGCTTCTTATTCTTACTTCTAAGCATTCTTTTCTTATACCTGGGGTCTTTCCATCGCCACTTTTGTCTATCCTTTTCAAGCTTCCTTGCTGCAAATTCACCATAGCCCATAAAATCTCACCTAAAACCTCAGATCCTCTATATTATAATTTCTTTGGGCTATTTTTTTAATCCTTTTAAATTTCCCAATGGAATCCATTATCTTTCTCCTTTCTGTCGAATCAAGTTTTAATTGAATATTATTTTCCTTCTTTTCTATTGCCAGTATGTTAATATCTGGGAGAGCATTCCTTATAAAATCATCAACATTTTCATAGTATGGGTATATTTCCACCTTCTTTCCAAAGGTTTTCGCTAGAAGCTTTGCTTTGATTCCTTTTTTTCCAATGGCTTTGCCTAAAAGCTCTGGTTTCACAAGGAATGCAATTGTATTGTTGTCTATGAAGCAATCTTTTGGCATGACTCCTGTTATAGAGTCAAACTTGTTGAGATAAAAGATTTCCTCTTGTGTTAGTTTCATTTCTTTTCACTGCTTTTAGCTATCTCTAGTACCTTGCTCTTTCCAGGATCTATTATAAGCATTGCTGATATGCTATGGGGCCTTCCGCATAAAGCACCTAAATCAAGAGAGCTTTTTTCGAACTCAAAAAACGCTATATTAGAAAGCTCTGCAAAATACTTCAGCTTTTCTTTTTTTTCTTTTTCAAGATTGCTACTTACAATTAATAGTTTGCCAATACCTTTTAAAACATTTTTTTCGCATTCCCTGAAGCCGAATACGGTTTTGCCGGTATCAACAGCCCTGCGTATCTCTTTTTCCACATCCATTTGGCTCACTCCTTCATTATTAGTTCTACCCTGCCAGTGCCAACCTTTACAGGCAAGCCAACTATGAGGTTTTCTACAACTCCCTGTAAAGGTTCGCGCTCGCCATGTAGAGCAGAATCAAATAAGTGCTTTACAGTTTCCTCAAAAGCAGCTCTTGCGAATGGTGACTGCTTGAGCCGCATAATGCCTGTGCGAACAGTACCTCTAATCTCACCGGTAAATGTAAGCAGATCTGCTATAAGCAGCAAATGCCTCAAATCAACCTTTATTCTGTTCTCTGTGAGTGTTTTGTGAAGCTCTTCTACAATAGCCCTTCTGCCGGCTTCTATGCCCAAGACCCTGGATATTTCCATTACATCGTTTGTTGTTGTTCTGTAAGGATCGACTTCCTTTCTCTTAAGAACGGCTTTTAGATTCGTGCCCAAGGTTTTGATAACATATTCGCCATTCTCTTCAGTTACTATGGTTTTCTCAATTCCGCTTATTCCCTGCAAGCGCTTTCTCATAATCTTTAGCACTTCATTTCTTATCTTGAGCAAAGAAAGCTCCTTAGGGAACTGGATTATGAGCTTGTCCCTTCTTTTATGCACCTCGCCTTTCTTTATAGCTTCTCTTATCTTGCTTAACATTACTTCCTTATCCAAATTTCTCTCAGCGATTCTTTCCTCAATAAGCTCTATTTCAGCAGTCTTTTTCTTGAAGTCTTCTTTTACTCTTGCTATATCTTCAGTTCTTACATCGACTATATCTCTTGCAAACGCTTCAGCCTTCCTTTTATTATGCTTTAGTTCATCGTTTAGGTAAATCGTCATGCTAGCATACTTGGTTTTGCTCCTCCCATCAACGATCTCTTCAACTCTTTGGATTCCTGAACCAACACTAACTTCTAAAGCACCAGCATAGTGCTTTGTTCTTAAGGTGAGCTGCGTTCCTGGCTCACCTAAGGATTGGGCAGCAACTATGCCAGCTGCTTCGCAGGGCTCAACAAGCACTTGTTCATACTCCTTCTTAGCTTCCTCAATAAGCTTCTTTATTTCCTCTTCGCTGAGCTTTTCCCTCTCAGCAACCTCAAATAGCTCGTTCCATATCTTTTCAGGCAAGTTGCCACGTAGCTCAGCAAATTTTTCTTTCAGGGCTTGCTTTGTTTTTTTCTTTTCGCTTGGCTTTTCTTTACTTTCTGCATTTTTTCTTGGCATTTCGCTTTTCACCCCTTACCTTTCTTACCAATTCTTCGACATCAACAGCTTTGCCAAGCTTACTTTTCATTGGGAATACTCCATCATCACCATAAAGGATTTGCACAATGTCCTTGCTGCTGGTCCTTACAGTTAGATCATAGTCAACGTAGAGATCTTTTAATGCGTTAGCAAGCCTTCTATAGAGATAGCCAGAAACCTTTGTACTTACTCCTGTGTCCACTTCACCTTGTCTGCCACCAATTGCATGGAAGAAGTATTCTTCAGCATCCATTCCTTCCATAAAGTTTTGCGTGATAAAGCCACGTGCTTTAACGCCGACATCTCCTTCTTTTTCTAATGAGAGTACTCTATTACGATAGCCTCTTTCAGGCCTTCCTTCTCTAACAGCGGCTTGTCCCCAGAAACCACTTATATTCATTAGGTTAGCACTGCTCCCTCTAGAACCAGAGACAATCATGATGTTGGAGTTTAGCTCTGGGTTTTCCTGCAGAACAGTTTTAACCTTTTCATTTAATATGTGCGCTTCCACCTTCTGCTTTATCTCAGATGTCAAGCGCAACATATAGTATTCAAAGCTTTCCTCAAGGTTTCTTCCTGGAACGAGCTGTAGCTTCTTTTCCTTGTATTTTTTCACAAGCTCTGCACCCTTCTTTATAGCTTCCTTTATTGCTTCATTTGCTATCTTTTTAATTCTATCGCTAACTTCAAACTCCCTTAAGCCAACGGTCAGGCCTTTTGTTGTTAGCAAATCTGAGGTTATTCTGCTCATGCAGTCATAGAAACGCCTTATAACCTCTGGCGGATAGTTCCTTGCAAGAGCATCAACGAGCTTTCCTTTGCCTTCTCCCAAAGAATTCTCATCTATTACTCCTCTAATAAGCTTGCCATTTTCTATAGTAACGCAATAAGGACATTCATAACCTTTGCACTTATAGTTTGGATCGGTTTTTTCCAGAACCTCGCACATCTTTGATTTGTAGTGTAAGTTTAAATCCTTTGGCAAAAGCTGACTGAATATAAGCTTGCCAGAATACTTGTTGCCTCTGTCTGGCTTGGGGATTTCCTCAAGGCCCATCTCATAGAAATATTGGTATGCTTTTTCCTTATCGAACTCTGTCTGGTCCATAGTTAATATGAAAGCTCCGCTTATCCCATCTTCGTCCAGCACAACTATAGGGGCACCGTAGCGCGGACTTATTACGTTCTTTTCTACAAGCATTAATTCGCGAGCTTCTGCTTGTCCTTCTTCTGTTTGCGGCACGTGTATGTTCATTTCGTCTCCATCGAAATCAGCATTGTACGGCTTACATACAATTGGATTTATCTTCAGCGTTTTTTCAGGCATTATTCTTACAATATGAGCCATCATTGAGATGCGATGCAAGGAAGGTTGTCTGTTGAAGAGAACAACATCGCCATTTTGAAGCAAGCGCTCAACAACATAGCCAGCATCTATTTCATTTATAATATCCTTTTTGTTATCCTCTGTTATGCGTTTCTTAACGCCGTCAGGTCTTATTACGGTAACAACCCTGCCCTTCTTTATAAGCTCCTTAATTCTGCTCTTATTCCATGAGGTTACCTTTTCTTGCACTGTTAGTTCATCCGCAATCATCTTTGGAATACCAACCTCATTTATGGAAATGTAAGGATCTGGTGTAATCGTTGATCTTGCAGCATAGTTCACGCGCTTACCTGTCAGGTTGTATCTAAAGCGTCCTCGCTTGCCTTTTAACCTATCGCTTAATGTCTGCAAGGGCCTGCCTGAACGATGCTTTGCTGGCGGAACACCAGCTGTTTGATTATCAAAGTAAGTTGTCACATGGTATTGCAACAGATCCCATAAGTCCTCTATTATGAGCTGTGGAGCGCCAGCTTCGATATTTTCGCGCAACCTTTCATTAATCCTTATAATATCAACAAGCTTATGCGTCAGATCGTCCTCAGACTTAAGACCGCTTTCAAGCGTTATTGAAGGTCTTATATTTATTGGCGGAATAGGCAAAACAGTCAAAACAAACCATTCAGGCCTAACTATCTTTGGATCTAAGCCGAAGAATTTTAGCTCTTCATTTGGCACCTTTTCCAACCATTCCCTAATCTCTGTTGGATATATTCTGCGCTTATCAAGATAGAAATTAGTTGGCTTATCTAACATTATTTTTCCTTTTTCAGCGCCGCAGTGCGGGCATTTCTTTACCTTCTTTACCTTTGCTTTTATCTTCTTTGCAACAAGCTCTTTGCTTTTATCAAGCTCCTTTTCCAACTCTTTCAAAACATTTTCTGGCAATACTATTCTTCCGCATTTTTGGCACGTAGCTGTGAGAATATCCTCAATAACCTTTGAAAACTTAGCGTGAATTACAGGCCTTACAAGCTCTAATGAGCCAAAGTGTCCAGGACAATGCTTCATTGTCTGGCCGCAAGTTTTGCATCTTAGACCAGGATTTATAACACCTAAGTGTGGATCCATAAGCCCTTCTTCCATAGGGTAGCCGTCTTTGTCGTAAGTTTCAGCGGTTTTTATCTCTATGGCGCTCATCTTTCTTATAATCTCTGGGCTTAGAACCCTAAAATCTATTGAGCCAATCTTCTTTTGGAGCATTTTACGCACCTCACGCTTTATCTACAAGATTTAGTTTTGGATAGATGCACAAAGCTTTTAGCTCATCCAATAAGAGCTTAAATGCATAGCTCATTTCTACTGGATAGACCTTTGAACCGCCGCAAACAGGACAATATTTCTTGTTTCTTATCTTGTCATCAACAGCTACTATGCCGCACTTTTCGCATACGTATTGTATTACCTTGTCTGAGTCCTCCACTATTTTTTCCTGTAGCAGTAGGCTTGCACCGTGTCCTATCAAGGTTTCGCCTTCCATCTCACCAAAGCGCAAGCCACCTTCCTTTTCTTTACCTTCTGTTGGCTGCCTTGTGAGTATCTGCACCGGGCCTCTTGCTCTTGCTTGAATCTTGTGCGCTACCATGTGGTAGAGCCTTCTGTAAGCAATAACACCTGTAAATACCTTTCCTTCTATACGCCTTCCACTTATACCATCATAAAATGTTTCCATGCCGTCAGGTCTTAAGCCATGTTGCATAAGTAGCTTTTCTAACTCTTCTTGGTCAACATCATTGAACGGTGTGCCATCTATTTGCTCAGCTTTCATGCTAGCGGCCTTACCAGCAAGCATCTCGAGTAAATGCCCAATAGTCATTCTGCTAGGTATAGAGTGAGGATTGAGTATCAGATCAGGCTTTATCCCGCTTGCAGTGAATGGCATATCTTCCTCAGGAACTATTGCGCCAACAACCCCTTTTTGTCCATGCCTTGAGGAGAATTTGTCACCTACTTCCGGTATGCGATCGCTCCTTACCTTAACCTTCACTATAGTATCGCCTTGAGGCCCTTGTGTAAGTATAACTCGATCGACGTAGCCATCCATGCCCTTTCGCACAACAACGCTTGCCTCTCTGCGTCTCTCGCGTACTACGCCAAATTCTGCTATCTCCTCCAAAAATCTAGGCGGGGATGTTTTACCTATAACAACTTGCTTTCCTTTCACATAGGATTCAACTTCCGCTAAACCATCCTCGCCAAGGGCTTTGTATGCTTCCTCGCCTAAATAGCCCACTGTTTCCTCACTTGGCACTTCGAACTTATCTTTTTGGCCACCTGGATAGCGTGTCTGCGTAGATTCATAGGTTCTGAAATAGGAAAGCCTGCCTAAGCATCTATCTATAGCGCCTTTATTTATAACAACGGCATCCAGGGTATTGAATCCGTAGTAAGGAAGGATTGCAACAACAAAGTTTTGTATTTGTGGCCTTCTGTCAAGCCCTATAAGATCCATTGTTCTGGTTTTGACCAAAGCCTTCTGCGGATAATGGAGCAAATAGCTTTCTGTGTCTGTTCGCATGCGGAAGTTTGCTTGCCCAAAACCAACGGCTTGCTTAAACATCTTCGCGCCGTGTAATGCTTTTCCACTGAGATTATGGCTCAAGAACGGAATCATGCTTGTTATTATGCTCAGTATTGCAGCCGGATTAATTTCAAGATGCGTATGCTCTTTTGTTAAATCTTCCTCTTTTTCCGCTATCAATGCGTTCTCTTCCTCTTCAGCATCGAGGAATTCTATTATTCCCTGCTCAACCAAATCCTGCCAGCTTAGCTCGCCTCTCTTGACCTTTTCGATATGCTCCTTTGTAAGCTTTGGCTTTCCATTCTCAACAACGATTAAAGGCCTTTGTACCCTACCGGAGTCACAATTTATGTATATTTCATTAGTGTGCTTATGGTAAGCGATGTTTACCTGAGAATCTATAATATTATTTCTTCTGGCCTCTATAAGCTCCTTTGTAAGCGCTTCCGGATTTGGATGAAAGCCGATAAGCTTTCCATTAATATAAACTTTTGCCTTTTCTCTCGCCATTTTAATCCAACCTCACACCTTTTTCCCTCAGAATCTTTATTATAGCATCCTCTTTTGTGTCAGTAGTTACCCTTGAAAGCAGGGCAAGATTCTTTACTAAGCCACATTGCGGACCATCAGGCGTTTCTATGGGGCAGAATCTACCCCAATGCGTTCCATGCACATCCCTAGCTTCATAAAGCTCGCGGTTTTTGTTTAAAGGGCTCTTAACCTTTCTTATGTCTGTAAGTGGGCTTAAGTAATTAACTCTGTCCATAAACTTGCTTACTCCTGTTGCTCTGCCTATCCAATTGCCGGTTGCCATCGCAAACCTAATGCGCTCGGTTATAGCATCAGGTCTCACTATAGTGCTTATATTGAGCTTCCTGCGCCTCGTTACGGTTCTGTCTATCTGGAATTTCAAATCTTTTATGAAATATTTAAACGCATACCTGAAAAGATGCTCCATAAGCTTTCCGGAAAGCTCAACTCTTTTGTTTGCGTAATGATCTTTATCATCTTCTTCTCTTAGGTTGTATGCTGTTTCTATAGCCTTTGTAGCCATCATCCCAAGATAGAAAGCTTTTGCTAAGCGATCTGCTTTGCTCTGCCCTATATGCGGAAGCAAGAAACCATCTATGACTTCTTGTGCCCTTCTCAAGCGATAGTCAATAACCTGACCAGGAGCAACGCTTCTTCCTATCTTATCAAGAGCTTCCCTTTCGCTAGCAATTTCCGTATTTTCCCAATTCAGCAATATATCGTTTTCAACTTCCGCTTCACTATAGGTAAAAGCAGACCTTATTTCCTCAAGCGTATCCATTCCCAAAGCTTTCATTAAAACAAAAAGCTTTAGCTTCTTCGGGGAGCTTGGGAAGGTAACATAAAGCATGCCATTTGCCTTTCTTGTAATTCGCACACGGCCTTTAAAAGCACCGCTTGTGCTTATAACCTCGACAACTACATCGCCAGCGGCATTCTTTTCAGAAACCATAACACGGTCTGAGCACAACACTTCCTGTGACATCAGCGCTTTTTCAGAACCATTTATTATAAAATAACCCCCAAAGTCGCAGGGATCTTCACCCATCTCTATAAGCTCTTCCTCACTTTTGCCATAAAGCCAGCATTTCTTTGACTTTAGCATTATAGGCAGATCTCCAACGTAAACAGTTCTTGAATCCTGCTCAATATCTCTGCGGAAGAGCTTCATATCCAAATAGATAGGACCTGCATAAGTCATGTTTCTTATGCGCGCTTCCATGGGCCAGAAGTCGCTTCTCGGCGAGCCATCGGCTTCTACTATGCGTGGCTTTAGGACCTGAATATTATCTATTTCAACCCTTACCTCCTCTATCTTTGGCACAATAACCTGATTTTCCTTCACAATCTCTGGCAGCTTTTCCTCTATAAATTGATTGAAGCTCTTTATATCTTGCTCGGCAATGCTTTTGCCTCTATAAAAAGATTCAATTAAAGGCCATGTATCCATAAGGTCACCTTACTACTCTATAATACAAGCTCTTCCCTGCTGTAGGCGAAACGCGCTCTATCTCTATTATGTCGCCTGGCTTTGCCTTAAGCTTCTTTATTGCGGGGTCGGAGCGAAGTATTATGGGCAGCATGTCTTTTGTTGCATGTAACTTTTTCAGAATTTCTTCTTCCTTCTCTTTCGGCACAATTGTGTGCTTTGGAACTAGAAAATGCCTTCGCTCCTCCACCCTATCGCCTGCCTTTTCGGCTTCTAAACTGAAAAAATCGTCACACTTATAGCTAAGCAAATTTTTCCTATTCTAATCTTTATCTATGGAAACAATTTTAAATCTTACCTAAGATTCTGGTTTTTGAATGGCTTTTACAGATATATTTGCAAGCTTCAATCCTTCATTCTTCCAGCAAGGAATCTTTGCAGAGAAGCTTTTAGGCATAGCACTTGGCAACTATGCGCTTTGTTTCCTAACTATACTGCTCTTCCTTATTTTGGGTAAGATCGCTGTTTTCATATTTGGGCGTTATGTGCGCAAGCTGGCAGCAAAAACAAAAAGCAAGTTTGATGATATTATCGCTGAGACGCTTTCTAAGCCAATGCTTTGGCTTTTTGTTCTTGCTGGCTTTTACTTTGGAATAAGATTTCTTAGCTCGCAAGCTAGCATACTAGCGCTTGCAGATACTATAGTTTCGTCACTCGCCATCTTGCTAATAGCTTGGCTTTTCTGGCGCTTTGTTGACTCTGCAATCAAGTTTTACTTTATTCCGATTGCTAAGAAAACAGCAACGCAGCTCGATGAGCAGCTTATTTCGTTTGCAAGGAACGTTGCAAAAGCAGCAATAGGCATAATAGCAATCTCGATGCTCTTAGAAAAGTTTGGTTACGATATAACCGCATTAGTAGCAAGCCTTAGCATAGGCAGCTTAGCTTTAGCTTTTGCTGCAAAAGAAACCATAACAGATATATTTGGTGGTATAAATTTACTCGCTTCACAACCATTCGTTGTTGGAGATAAGGTTAAGATAGGCAGCAGCGTAGGAAAGGTTAAAGAAATAGGGCTAATGCACATTCGCTTGGTAACCGATGAGGGCTACCTAATAACAATTCCAAATAGAAAGGTTGCTAGCTCAGAGATAACAAATATGAGCGCAGCAAAGCGGAAGAAGCAAAAATAATGCTTAGCTTTTAGCGCTTTTTTTCTTTTCTTTTAAGTTAACTATTCTGGCGCTGTAAAGAATAAAAAATACAATAAGCGCCGTTGTTACTGCTGTTATATATTCGCCCAAAGCAACAGCAAGCCCTATAGCGGAAACAACCCATAGGTCAGCAGCTGTTGTTAGGCCCCTTATTCTTGTTTCCGATCTGAATATAGCGCCCGCACCTAAGAAACCTATGCCTGTAACTATGCCTGCTGCCACTCGCGAGGGATCGACATTTGCAAATGAACCAAAGCTCATTGAAACAAGAGTGAAAACGCAAGCGCCCAAGCAAACCAAAGCGTGCGTTCTCACGCCTGCAGGCTTGTTCTTCGCTTCCCTTTCAAAGCCGATTATGGCACCTAAAGCAGTGGCTAAAAGAAGCCGTGCGATAAGCTCAATATTGCTTATGTACATGCTAACCATTTTTCTATGCTTTTTTAAGCTCCTTCCGCTCTTTGAGCCAAACTTCCTTGAATTCCGCTATCTCCTCTTCGCTTAAGCCGAGCTCTCTAAGTTTCTCTACATGCTCTTCAAAGCTCATCTGCATGTATTGCTTGCGCCATGCCTTCATTTCTGGCGTATCTGGCAACGGCTTACCTTCTCGAGCTCTTTTTCGCACCATGTTGTTAATTTTTAAGAAAAGCAAAATTTTATAATAATACGCCTATTTTTTGCCGAAGGAAATTTTAACTACATCAAAGCTATCGTAAAAAGATATTCTCTTTTGAGATTTATAGATTATGATATGTGTTGCTACTACCTCTGGATTCAGGTAGGGGGTTTCTTTTTTCAGTATTTTTTTCGTTTTTTCATTTAAATGTCCTTTCAAAAATTTTATGCCTGTTTTACCAAAATGCTTATACCTTATCTCTCCTTCCAAGATTTTAAATTTAAACAATTCCGGATCAATGCTTTCTTTTTCCACATATTCTATGATAAAGGTATCAAAACCTTCATCTAAAGCTTTATCTAAATATTTTTGCCATTTTTTCTGATTTGTTTCGCCTATGCTCAAAATTTTTAGCACCTTTATTTACATCTTTTTTGTGAACTCTACTACCCACTGGGTGATGCAACAATAAAAACAAACCCGCTTAAAGACACATACAGGAGGAAGCATAGTAAGAGCCCAGTTGTAGTTCCCACTGCAATCGGTGCAGCATCCTGGGGAATGTTTTTATACGCTTCCAATCCCACCTCAATAGCTTTCTGACTTACTTGATAAGGTACAATCCACAAAAATTTTTTAATTTCATTTCCTATTCTGTATGTATCTCTATCACAAATTTTCTTACATATCCTACTGGCAGAGTCATATATAAATGTACATAGTTTGGCTCTAGTATCGTAAAAGATCCCTATATGAAGTTCAACAATCCATTTTCTTTGTGCCCTGTCATATACTTTTATATTTACGTGTTGCGTAGGTGCTTTAAGTGCTGGTTCTCCACATGCTTTTGCAGCCCCAGGCAAGGAGTGAGAGTGAGCATACACTATTACTTCATAATTTCCGCTGACCTCTTTGTAAAGAATTTTTGTGGCTCCTGCTATAGATGGGGGATAGTTATAATAGCTTCCTCTATAGGAGTAAGGAGTATATGAACGCCTATAGGGAGAACAAGAACCGTAGGATCTTCCAGCAGTTCCTTCTTCTATGACTCTTACACGCACAGTATCATTTATGCCATATCCAAATAGAGGTCCAACACCAAGTACACATCTCAATCCTTCTTCGCAGTCACTATCGTTCTTGCAACCTTTTCCACCCTCCCTTATTTTCCCGCCACTTTGCGTATTTCCATACAACCATGAGTATTTTCTGTACCAATAACTAGACTGGGGAGTTCTTCTATATGGTGAGGAATAACTACGATATCCAGATTTACATTCTTTTTTTACAGGATCGCATCCATATGGGCAGTATTTCCTTCCTGAAGAAAAATAGTTTCCATATACGGTACCAGAAGGCCACTCAAGACATCTGTCGCTATCGTAGTTTCCACAAGTTTCTAAATAATTTCCATTGCATCTTTTTTCTCCAAATGTACATTCATTATAGCAGCCCCAAGAGGATCGCCAATAGCTGCTCGAGGCATTGGTGGTTTTTGAATAATTGCTGTAAGAGATTGTTCTAAAAGAATGGTAATAATTTTGACTGAATCTTCTGCTTATGTTATATCTATGGAGCACTCTATATGGGTTTTCTGTCAGAGAAGTGTTTTTCCATCGAGAGTTTCTATAAGGATAATAATAGTGCCTAATTATATACGCATTAACAGGAACAATGGAAATGAGAAGGAATATCACAAGAATTAGGGAAAAGGCCCTTAATATCTTGCCCAATTTTGTATATCGCATCTTATAATTTTGTTTTTTGTTAAAAATCTTTTAAAATTTATTTTTGGTAAATTTAATTTAACATTTTCCATAAACTTTTTATTACATTGAGTTCTAAAGTTTCTTATGCTAGACGAATCCAAGAAAAACGAAATAAAAAGATTTGTAAAAGAATGGGTAAAAAGAAAATTCAACGAACTTTCTAAATTGGATCCCTCTGAATTACATCCAAATCCATTTTTACTTAGAGCTTTAGGAATCAAAGAAAATACCAAGGAAGCCTTTGAATTCGGGATTCGGCAAAGGATTGAAAGGAGTCTCGTCACATCTTTCGGACAATCTGTATTTGAAACTATGTTAAAGATTTTAGGCTTTGAAAAATCTAAAATAGAGGATATTGATCTTATTTTTGAAAAAGAAGGTACTAAATATTTTATTCAGTTAAAAAGTGGTCCTGAAGGATTCACAAGACCTGCTCTTAGTAAAACTAAACAAACTTTTGAAAAAATTAAATCTACACACCCAGATTGTAAAACGGTAATAGCTTTTGGTTATGGTGTGGCACAACGCCTTTCTCCAATTTGGGGGAGAGAAGCTAAAGAAAGTGCAGACTTACTTCTTATAGGAAAGGATTTTTGGGATTTCTTTTTGGGAGAGGGTACTTATGAAGAATTATTAAAAATATTTGAAGAAGCAGGCAATGAAGTAGTAAAAGAAACGGGTGAAAAAGAAGGGTTGTACATCACTTTAGTCAGAAAGTTGTTGGAAAAGGTAAAGAATTTATTACAATTAGAAGAAATCTAAATTTCACCTATTGCGGTAAGATTACTTTAGTAATAAACCCATTCTTGGTTGTGTCTATGGTATTTTTCTTACGAAGATCCACTAATGAAATATTAAAATATTTACAGACAAGAGTGCTTAGTTTAGGGCTCACTGACCCAAATATCTTTTTCAAAACATGTAAAAATATTAAACACTTATTGTGATTTGACAAATATCGTGAAAGATAATTCAATATATTCTCATTTTTAGCGATTTTTATATATGCTTCTATACCTAACACTATACCCTGGGGTAAAATTACTTGCTGAAATAATTTATTCTTCTCTTGACAATTTTTATAGTTGAAAGAAGTTAATTTTGCAGATGACGCGGCCATAAGAGTCAATAACCTTTCCCACTCTTGAATTTCATCATGAGGGCATATTTTTGCATTTTGTAATAGAAGATCTACTTTTTTACAAAAGTTTAAAACTTCTTCCTTATCAAATTCTTTTTCTTTTCCATTTTTGTTAGCTATAATTAGTATTGTTCTATTAAGCTTTGGTTCACCAAACATACTTACACTTCTTGTGGGATGTTCAGATACTATTGGATAAAACCCTTCTACTTTAAAGCCTGAAATGAAAAGAGAGTAGAGTATAGATTCCCACGCATTCCATGATTTATGAGTAAACCAAAGAATAAGTTTTCCATTATCCTTTAAAGCATCGTATGAAGCCCTCAAAAATTCTACAAAATTTTTCTTATATTTTTCTACTTCTTTTTGAAAGTTATTACCCTTTTTGACTATTAATTCATCTTTTCTCGGAACGAATGGTAGTTTTGGATCCCACCCAATAAATTCCCAACTTTTCTTTCCGTCTATCTCTTCATTAAAGAAATGCTTTTCTAAAATATCTTTTAATGAGTTTCTAAGGAAAATCCAAAAGAATTCGCTAAGATCGCTATATATATGTTGGTCAAAATAAGGTGGATCTACATTTATTATATCTAGAGTTTTCCTTCCTAAATAATTAATTCTTTTTGCGTCAAATTGTAAAATCTTACACTCCACGTTTACGTTTTCTAATTGTTTTACTAGTTCATTCACCACTGGAAAAATACCACCACCAGTAGTAGAAGAGGAGTTTGGTTCAAAAACCCAATATAAATTCTTAAAGGGTACTACTGCTTCAGAAAAGGTTAGATTTATCTGTATTTTTCTAGAACGAGCATATTGTCCTATTGTATCTCTAATACTTTTGTTAGTAAAGTTCCAAGTAGTCAAAATGGTATTAAAATCTACCATTTTACTTAAACCAAAAGAAAGATAAAGAGAAACGGCAGCTCCTAATTCTCCATATTCATTTATAAGTTGTAATGATTTTTTGCGAATATATATCGTCAGTAAAACTAGACTAAGAAGTTGCCTAGGATTAAAAATCTCGTACCAATATTTGATGTCATGTTCAAGTAAAGATGAAAAAACTTTATTTTCTTTAAGAATTTCTTCTTTTGGGAGGAATTTATCAAATTCACTTGTGTGGTCGGAGAGAAAGTTTGCAGCATCTACAAGTTTTAAATAGTCTTCTTCTTTAGGTTTTCTATAATTTCTGTTTTTATCCTTTATAAATAGGATTGGATAAACTTTCTTTATTTCTTCTTTGCTAACTTTCATTCCTCCGATAATCTTAGAGATAATTGTTTTATGTTCGTGGACCCACTCTTTTATTAAGGTATTTTTATTTTTCTCAAATTTTCTTCTACAATTATCGCATCTCACACTAAGAATATTTTTCTTTTTGACAACGTTTTTTTCTAAATCTAATGTTATTTGATTTCCGCAAAACGGACATTCTACAATTTTCGAAAAGATATATGCATCATCACTTTCATTATAGAATTTTCGAAGTTTGAAATTAGCAAACTCTAGGAGTTTTTCAATCTCATTTTTTAAGAGGTTTAAGAGCTTTCTTTTAAACTTTAATGGAAATTCTATAGTCCCTTTTAATATAAGGTAAGCTACCGGATTATAATCAAAAGCAATAGTATCGGCTCCCAGTAAAACGCTTTCCAATGGAATTGAACCACCACCTGCCATTGGATCACAAAGGGTTATTGGTATTTTAAGAGGTGTTGGTAAGGTATATGAGATAAGTGGTGGATAATTTTCTTTCACTTTTGAATGAATTTTATTCATGTTAAATAATTCAGAAATTTTTTGAGAGTTACATGCTAGTAAAACTGAAAATCTTGCCATGGACCTAGGTCTTCGTGCTAACCAAGGATGTATACTTCTAATTTTAGGATCAAAAAAATGTTTTGGGAATGGTATATTTAGTTCTTTACATCTCGCTATATAGGATGAACGGGGTTTATAACTCATTTCTATTGCAGCATCTCTATTTATTTCACGAAAAATTTCCAAAAATTCGTTGTCAATTTTCATTTTCCTACACCTCTAGCTATTTCTTTAACAACTTCTTCAGGAGATTTCAACTTATAAAGTCTTTTTCTTGCGTCCTCCGGATCCAATCTCATTTCCAGCCAACCAACCTTTCTCATTTCGGATAAAATAACGCTAACCATTCTTTCGTCATCTGGCAATGTTTGAGTAGCTTGCTCATGATTGAACTCTTTATCCTTAAACTTAACCCAAAGCAAAGAGTAGCGTTGCATAAGCCATTTAGGTAAAGGTTCTACCATTTTCTATCACCTTTTTCTATGAATTTTATTTAAATGACATTCTTTACATACTAGTAAAGCATTCTCTACTATTGTCTTCCCACCTTCTATGTATCTATCTTTATGGTGAAAATGTGTATCGGGACTATCAAATTTTAATTCTTTACTACATAGAGCACATTTACCGTTATATTTTCTAAAAATTTCTATTTTTTGTTCTTCTGTAAAAAATCTGTTTTCATCTAATCTCATTGGATTATATTTTTCTAAAAATCTTTTAAGAATCAGGGTATACCTCAGTGTTATGCTTTTTACACTTGTTGTGCCTTTACTCACGTTAATATTAAATTCTACTAATTCTTTATCTCCAGACATTGGAGCTTGTTTGACATCTTGATAAAATGTTTGTATAAAATTTTTGAAATTTTCTTTCCGAGTTTTCATTACATAATTTTCAAGAAGATGTGCAGCTAATAAATAAACTGTAATTATCCATGCAGGTTTTCTTAATTCTGGTGCTGTAGTTTGAAAGGTTTCTGTAAGAAAATTTAGGACACGGTGGATTTTCTTGTAAACTTTGGATTCTTTATTTAAGTGTTTATTCTTTTCAAAAAATTCGTAAATATATCTTGGACTGATATCCTTAATACCTTCACTTTCGAGATATAATAATTGAGCGACAATATAGTAGTGTTTATATCTTTTTTTCTTGATTGGGACCACCTCTTTAAAGAATCTATGAGATGCTAATTCTCTCATTAGAAGAACTATCTCTCCAGGAAAAGCGTTTAGTATCTCTCCTGGAAGTAGTGGTTTTCCATGTTGAAGTCTTCTAAATAAAACCCTTATTTCCTCATCTGTGTAATCTTCCAAGACTATAATTGGTAAAGGATAATTGTCAAATCTATTTTGCCATTCTTCATGAAGTTGGTTATATGTGTAAGCACCTTTACCATTATTCTTTTCTCTGTTTTTTTGATCATAAATAATATCAGCAGAAAATTTTTCGTTTAATTTTAATTTATTTTCTTTGAACTTCCAAATTGTGTTTAATCTTTGTTGCCCATCTACAATAAAATAGGTTTCCCCTTTTTTGTGTAGAAATATTGGCGGTACTGCTAATCCTCTAAGGATAGTATCTATAAAGTATTGCTCATCACTTAAACTCCACGTTCCAGCTTCTCGTTGATAGGTAGGATCAATTTTATATCTTTCCTTATGAAGTATAAACGTACTAATTAGTCGTGGTTTTGGTTCTGGAGGCTCTTTCAATCTCATTTTATCACCTATGTCCATAACATAATTAATAGTTTAAGAATTTATAAATTTTTTGGATAACCTATATACTTGACTATCGAAATATTTTAATATTAGTTATGCTAATAACATATTAGATATGTGATAAACATAAGATAAATCCCAGAGGGTGTTGGGTTAAGGGTCACCCTCTGGGAGTGGAAGTGCCAGGCTATGACAACCCCCACAATGAAAGATAGGGAAAGGAGGAAATATAAAACTTTTGTAAGTGAAAAATTTAGCTTGAGAAAGCTTCAGGAGTATGAAGAAGTTAAAACTTGGTTGAGAACGGTAAGTGAAAGTTCTAGAAGATTGTATTTACATGCTTTAAGACATTTCTGCGAATTTTGTAATAAAGACCCAAAAGAGCTAATTTTAATGAGGGATAAGGAGATAAGAAATCCTGATCCGAATTCGAAAAGCGGTGTTAGAAACTTAATTCTTGATTTTAGAGAGTATTTGGAAAAAGAAGGTTATGCTCCAAAGACAATTAACGCTTTAGATGGTGCAGTAAGAAATTTCTTTTCTGCTATCCTTGGAAAAGCTGGAATGATAAATGTTAAGAATTACAAGGATGCTTGTGTTACTAAAAAGAAAGATTTTGTTCCAACTTTAGAGGAACTAAAGAAAATGTTGGAACTCTGTAATCTGGAGGAGAAGTTTAGGATAATTTTCTTAGCTCAAACTGGAATGAGAATTTCAGATGCCTTGGAATTAAAGGTTGGTAATGTTCTGAGAGAATTGGAATTAGGCAAAGTTCCCTTAGCAATTTACTATGTTCCTAAGAAAGACAGAGATGCAATTGGAGAAAAAATAACTTTCTTGGCTTCAGATGGAGTTGAGATTTTAAAGCAATATTTAGAATGGAGAAAAAAGAATGGTGAAAATATTACGCCAGAAAGTCCTTTGTTTGTTGGAAGAAGTAAAAAGTATAATGGTATTAAGGTTACCAAACTTACTAGGCAAATGGTAAATTTGACTTTGAAAGAAGCTGTTAAGAGAGCTAGATTGGGGAATGGTAACGGAAAATATGGAAGGATAAGAGTCCATTGCTTAAGAAAATTCTTTGTCACTCAACTAACAAATCACGGAGTTGAAGATAAGGTGGTTAACTTCTTTATTGGACATAAAATTCCTGAATTTGATAGAGTTTATTGGTTTAGGAGGGTTGAAGAGTTAAGAGAAATTTATAGGCAAAGAGAAAAGTTTCTTAATCCAATTTCTGGAACTCAGCATGAGGATTTGAGAAAGATTGAAGATTTGATCAAGAAAGTAAAAGAAATAGATGAAAAGTTGAAATCTTTAAATGAAACTAAGATCAAAGAGATTGTGTTTAATGTGATTAAAGAGTATGGAATTATTTTTAACGGGACTAATCATTCAACTTCAAATCAAAAATATGATGTAAAGATTGTTACAAGTGAAGAAGAAATTATTGAGTTGGCAAAGCAAGGTTATGATTGTCAGCAAATAGGAGAGAATAAGTGGTTGATGAAAAAGCGAATTTAATTAATTAACCTTAACTTTACTGTAAGGATGCTGAAACCTTTTTTATAATTTTTTCCACTCTTATTATTCCGAGTTTTGTGAGTTTTATTCCATTTTTATTAATATGGATAAACTTTTTTCTTTCCAATCTTCGTAAAGTTGTGCTGAGAAGTTGTGGATACTTTGGCTTCACAGAGAATATGATCTCATCTTTCTTAACCCTTTTTGGATAGTTAATATATAAAAGTAACAGAAGTTCATCGGAAAATGGTAAATTCTCCTTTAAAATTAAGATACTTCCATCCTCGAATTTTTCAACGACTGGTAATTTTCTCTCTACAAACTTATCTAAAACTTCTTTCATTTTATGTTCGTTAATCTTTTCCATAAAAAGTAAGAGTTGTGAAAATATCCAATCGGAAGCTTCAATAACATATTTAGCATCTATAAAATTTGGATCAATCTCTTTAAAATGAGCCACTTTCTTTTTACTTCTTAATGTATAAATCGATTTTGCGACAATAGGCACTACTAGTGTCAATATCTCGTCTTTCGCACTTAGTTTTTGTAGATTAATCAAGGTATTAAACATTTTATCAAACTTGGATTTTCTAAAATCTATATTCTGTACATTATAGTATATCAAAATAGATCTAAGAACTATTTCAACGAATATTCCACCAGAAATTATTGTTTTTTCAAAGTCGGATAAAATAAAAGAATTCTTAATTTGATTATATTCCTTTATTAGTTCATTTATAAGCGGTATTTCTTGGAGTTTCATCATATTCACGTGGATTTAACTTTCTCGATTTGTTCTTTTAATAGCTTCTTCGCTTCGTCAATGCCAGGCGGTAAAATATCTACAAACAAATATTTACCTTCTTTCCAGATTTTGATGTATTTTTTATACTTGGATAAATCTCTTTTTAAGTGAGAAACGTCGACCCATTTCTTTATCTTTTTAGACAATTCTTTTAGTTTGATAGGAGTTTTTTTGTAAATAGTCTTAAGTGGCAATAAAAGTATTAATGAAGCCTTTAACTGTTTACCTCTTCCTTCTAACTCTAGGTAATTAATATCTACATCATCTTCCTTAAAATTATAAACATATTGTAAATCCTCTGCAGGGAAACCTAGCAATTTTTCCATATTTTTCTTTGGCTTCTGCACAGTTTTTTCAGTGTAATGGACTTTTTCTTCAATAATTAAACGAGAATACAATTTTTCAAAGTTTTCTTTAACAAATTTTTCATTTCCTTTTACTTCGATCTCGATTTCACCAATTTTTATTTTTATAGAGCATATAGAGTTTTCATTATTTTCTGTCATCTTTCTCACCATATTTACTTTCAAGTTCTTTCAAAATTTTTTCAATTTTTGTAGGGATTACACGATAAATTCCTTTTTTCTCACGTATCGAGAGTTTTTCATCTCTAATTTCCTTTAGCCTAGCCGAAACTTGCATTTTATCCACCATAAAGAAGTTTGAAATTTCTCGTGCCGAAAGAAAAGGTTTTATAGATTCATCTAGTTTACTAGCAATAAATCTTGCTACTAGTGCTAATTTAATCTTGTCTTTTAAAGTAAATTTGTCTCCAAGCTCCGTAAGATCAACTTCTCCTGTTTTTGTAATTTTACAATACCTCATAAGGCGTTTTACATACTGTGCTATTTTTTTCTCATCAAAAGCTTTTTCATCAATTACCCATTTATTTTTTAGCTCTTCAAGATCGTCCATTTTCATACTCACCTACTTGTTACCTGTATTTTGTATAATGTATAATGTAAATTTAACCTTTATAAATCTTTTGGTAACCTACGTTTTGATAGAATACAAGGAAGAAACAGAGATGTTAAATTAAATTTACCAAAAATTTATTTTTCCAGCTTGTTACTCTTAGGTAGCGCTCCTCTGCGTTAAGCTTTCTTTGTTTGCTTCCTTCTTTTCTTTCATTTCCCTTATAGCTTTTTCGAAGTAGCTCATCTTTATCTTTATATCGCTTGAATGCTTTCGTATAGCTTCCCTTATCGCGTTCATTCCAGCTTCTCTACAAACAGCTTCAATATCAGCTCCGCTAAATCCTTCTGTTAGCTCTGCAAGCTTCTTTAGGTTTACATCCTTAGCAAGTGGCATCTTTCGCGTATGCACTTTAAATATCTCATAGCGCGCTTTTTCATCAGGCATCGGTATCTCTATATGCAGATCTATTCTTCCTGGCCTAAGCAGAGCAGGATCTATCAAATCAGGCCTATTGGTTGCAGCAATAACAACAACCTTCTCAAGCTCTTCTATGCCATCTATCTCTGTAAGAAGCTGATTTATTACGCGTTCAGTAGCATCTGTAAGGGCTGAACCCCTTACTTGAGTTATGGCATCAAACTCATCGAAGAATACGATTGCTGGCGCTACCTGCCTAGCACGCCTGAATATTTTTCTCACATTTCTTTCGCTTTCCCCAACCCATTTGCTTAATATTTCAGGGCCTTTTACCGCAATGAAATTAGCTTCGCTTTCGTTAGCAACTGCTTTCGCTAGCAATGTCTTTCCACAGCCAGGAGGGCCATAAAGCAGTATTCCTTTTGGCGGCTTAATTCCAGCTTTTTTGAAAAGCTCGGGTCTTTTGAGGGGCCATTCTATGGTTTCGCGCAATAGCTTCTTAGCATGCTCGAGATCGCCTATGTCCTGCCACCTAACATTGGGCTTTTGTATCATGACCTCTCGCATAGCGCTTGGTTCTATCTTTTTATATGCCTCAAGGAAATCGTGCATTGATACCTCGATCTTTTCAAGAACCTCGGTAGGTATTTTTTCCTCATATTTTTTCAACTCAGGAAGATATTTTTTCAATGCTTTCATAGCAGCTTCTTTGCATAGCATCTCTAGATCAGCACCTGTATAGCCAATAGTCATCTCAGCAAGCCTATCTAAATCAACATCCTTAGCAAGCGGCATTCCTCTTGTATGAATCTGCAAAATCTCTTTCCTTGCTTTTTGATCGGGCACATTTATAACTATCTCACGATCAAAGCGCCCAGGTCTGCGCAAAGCTTCATCTAAAGCTTCGGGCCTATTGGTTGCAGCGATAACAACAACCTGGCCTCTGGACTTCAGTCCGTCCATAAGGGTAAGGAGCTGCGCTACAACTCTACGCTCTACCTCGCCTGTAACCTCTTCCCTTTTTGGAGCAATAGCATCTATCTCATCTATAAAAATAATACTTGGTGCATTCTTCTCAGCTTCATCAAATATGTCACGTAAGCGCTTTTCGCTTTCCCCATACCATTTGCTCATTATCTCGGGGCCGTTAATAGCGTAGAAGTTTGCATCAGTTTCGTTAGCAACAGCTTTCGCTAGCAAAGTTTTTCCACAGCCAGGAGGCCCGCTTAGAAGCACGCCCTTAGGCGGGCTTATTCCGATCCTTTCAAATATTTCAGGATGCTTCATTGGCAGCTCAACCATCTCTCTTATCATCGCTATCTCTTCCTTTAGGCCGCCTATATCCTCATAGGTCACTTCTGGTATGCGCATTGCCTCTGCCTTTACCTGCTTCTCAGACACGATAAGCTTGGTTTCTGGTGTTATTATTACAGGGCCTTTTGGATTGGTTTTCGTAACAACATAGTGCAATGTTGTTCCCATAACATCGATAGCAAGCTTTGTGTTTCTAAGGACAACCTTGTTCATAAGCTTCTCGTGAAAATAATGTGTTGGATCGCCTGAAAAACGCACGGCTTCAATGGGGCCTATCACAACCTCCTTTGCTTCAGAAGGCTCTATTTTTCTAACCTCTACTTTGTCTCCTATAGAAGCACCAGCATTATGTCTTAGTATAGCGTCCATCCTTATTATGCCCCTTCCTTCATCCTCGCTTCTAATACGCCATGCTATCGCAACCGCTTCGCTCTTTCCTTTTATTGAAACAGCATCTCCGGAAACTATGCCAAGCGTTTCCATAGCAGCACTATCAATCCTAACAACGCCTCTTCCAACATCCATCTTATAAGCATCCGATACAATAAGTGTTACGCTTTTTTCTTCTTTCTTGGGCATGCTATCACCTACTTTACCTCAATCCTTTTTCTCCTTGGATACTCTCTCATGCTGTAAGTTAGGTCCTTTTCGAGAATAAGTTCGAGTACGCCATTCTTGAACGTTTTTGCTATTGGCTCTTTTTTTACAGGGGCTGGAAGACGAATGTTCTTGTAATAGCGGTGATTTCCCTTAGCTTCAGATATTATCCTTACAGCGTAAGGTACAATCTCAACGCTAACATCTTTTTCGCTTGCTCCGGGAAGTTCGGCTATTACATAAACCTTGTTGTCGCCTTCCCAGACATCATAAACAGGGCCAGCGTAGCCAGAATATCGCTTGTTTATCTCAGGTTCGGCAAAGCTTTCTCTAAACATCCTTTCCACAAAATCATCAAAAAAATCATCAAACATAGCATCACCTTCAAAATTAAAAAATGAAAAGCTATAAAACATCTACTTTATTTCTATGCGTTTCCTGCTCTCTTCCTTCGGACTCTTAGGTACTCTTATCTCCAAGATGCCGTTTTTGTATGTTGCTTCTGCCTTATCTAGCTCAGCGTTCTCCGGAAGCGTCACATACTTGTAGAAGCCAGCGTAATTTCGCTCGACCCTATAGAAGCCTTTCTTATGCTCCTTTGCTTCTTCCTTTCGCATAGCCTTTATCTCTAAGCCATTGTCAACAACGTTTATCTCTATGTCTTCTTTGTTAACTCCTGGCATCTCCAAGCTTATATGGTATGCGTCTTCTGTTTCCCACATGTCTGCTAGCGGCTGTCTTACACTTGTTTCGATCTCGAATTCCTCGAAGGGCTCGCGCTCGAAGAAGCTTGCAAACATCCTGTTAAGATGCCTCTGCATCCTTCTCATTTCTTCGAATGGATCCCAAAAGCGCCTTGGCAAAATACCACCTCCTTTTAATCAATGCTTTTTATATTTATAAAATGATTGCGCTAGAATGATTAAAATTTTTAGACATATCCAAATTTTATAGACAAAAATAATAAAAAGCTTTCTCGAGAATCCTTTATTATGCCAGCCAGATTCAGTATAAAGATAAGGCGCATAGAGAGGCCTTACGAAGAGGATTTTAACGTCCATATTTCTTGGCTTTGCAACTCTTTGGGTTTAGGAAGCAAGAATGCATGCTATGCGCATCGCATACTTACGCATATCTTAAAGGCCGAACGAGGCATAACATCAACAGAGCTCAGCAAGAGGCTTAATAAATCTAGGGGTGCTGTTATACATCAGCTAAACAAGCTTATTGAATGTGGGCTTATAGTGAAGCAAGGGCGCTTTTATAAGCTGAGGGCAAGCACAATGGAAAGAACTTTGGAAGAAATATATGAAGACATAGAGAGAATGTTTGCTAAGCTTATGAAGATCGCAGAGCGCATAGACAAAGAGCTGGAAAACATTTAAATAGGCGAAAAGCTAATTTTTTTCCTAATATGAAGCTCTTTCAGCTCTTTAAAAAGAAGGAAAAAGCGGTTGTTGTAATCCCCGCTTATAATGAGGAGGAAGTTATTGGCAGAACGATAGATCTGATCAAAGCTACAAAGCTTCCACTTGATATAATAGTTGTCAACGATGGTAGCACAGATAGAACAGCTAGCGTAGCAAAAGAAAAAGGATGCATTGTTGTGAATCTACCAAAAAACGTAGGAAAAGCAAACGCCTTTCTTGCTGGAATAAAAGAAGCCCTGAAGCTTAATCCAACAGCCGTTGTTACGTTAGATGCTGACATGGTGAAGGTGCCTAAAAGAAGCCTTAAAAAGATGATTGCCTTAGTTTCAAAAGCAACGAAAAGAAGGAAAATATTGATGGTTGTTGCCCCCGTTTATGAGCCGCAGATATCGCTTCCAATATACTGGATTTCCGGTATAAGAGCTTTTAGTGTGCCAGCTTTATATAGGCTGGCTTCTTCCAAGTTTAAAAGCGTGCCTAAAGGATACGGTCTCGAACGCTTCCTTGAAGAATTTTTTCGCAAAAATAGAATGATTCTTAATAAGCGCTATGCATTCGAGGCAATGCGCGCCCACAGAAAAAAAGGTGCGGTAAGAATTCAGATGAGTGATGGACAAGTCACGGCGGAAAGGTTAAGAAGAAGGATGAAAAGATTGAGGTAGATTGCGGCTGATCAATCTCTTTAATATGATAAAACATTATGTAAATGCATGCATGCCGGCTGCGGTAGCGATAAATGTGAAGTAATATACTGAAAGGATTGCGGAAACTATCATAGGAATAATGGATAAAGCTAAGGCGATTACAATATTTAGAATACTCCTGTTTCTTTTAGCACTTTTTGAGCTTTTTTCTAGAAACTGTACTATATAAGTTGAAATTAAGAATATCAGGGAAAAGAAAGGTGCCGTGAAAAGTAAGTATAGAGTTGCTAAAGCAAAGAAAAAGACGCTAACCAAAGGGTCAAAGCTTTCTTCTTTAAGCCAGCTCTCTTTTTGATGAAGGGCTTGGTAGATAGGCGCATTATTATACACAACCAGCAGCGAAATAACCAAAAGGTTGTATAATACTGCTAGAGAAAGCAATGTAAGAAAATATGCAAAAAGCTTCCCAAATACATTCTCTTTTCTAATTCTCAGAGTTTTTGCGATTTTTTGATAGGCTTTACCTACAAAGATATAGGATAGCGCACCAACTATAAAAGAAGAGAACACCACGAGTATCATGGAAATTGTGGGCAAAGCAAGGATAAGCAACAGAAGGCCTGCTATTAAGCTAGTAACGAGAGAATACTTTATTTTTTCCTTTCTCAGGGAAATTATTCCGAACATGATGGTGGTTAAGGAAAAGATAGAAGCAGCTATGCAGGAAAGAGCAATAGTTAGATCGGCATAATGCAAGTTTCTGATGTAAAGAGCGATGTAGTGGTAAGCTGCACAGAGAATAGCGACTATTAGGAAAATAAGAGAAAGTATTGCAACTCTTTTTTGTTTCAAATTTCTCATTTCTAACCTCTCTTTATGTAGAAGAGAGAAAGGAAAAGGATATCCCGCCTCCCGGAGTTGCACCGGGGATCTCTCGGTAACCGCCCACCGCCATAACGAGGCGGCCGGTTTTTAAGGGCCTACAGCCGAGCGTTTTAGCTACTAAACTAAGGCGGGATAACAAGTATATAAATTAATTCTGCAGGTATGTTATTTAATCTTTTTGCTCAACTTCTTTGCTAGCTTTAGCGTTGGCAGCTCAACCTGAGAATAGCTATGCTTATAACCGGATTTTTTCAAAGCATGCCTAAGAGCATACACGGCTGCAAGCTCTTCTAAGCACTTAACCTCTTTTTTATCCAAAGCAGACCTCCTTTTTATAGAATCTTTCAAAGCCCTCTTAACGCTAGGTTCTTGCAATACATACAATGCATTTTCTCTCGTTAATGCATCATTGACAGCGTTCTCTATAACACTAAAATCGATCTCCTCTGCTAAGTATCGCTCGATAGCTTGCTCTATGCTCGCGGAAAGCGAAATAAGAAATTCAGCTATATCTTTAGCTTCAACCCCTTTTTCTACCTTGAGCTTTTTAATTGAAACCCAATCGCCAAGCTTTGCAATGAACTGTATGCCTTCAAAGTTATCCATACTCTCACCTCTTTGCCTCGATCATTTTCATCTTTTCTATAACTTCATCTACATTTACATCCGTATCTATGCAGCCAGTTTTGGTGAGCAATACTGCTTGCGGAATAACTTTGGTTTCCTTCAAACTATCAAAGGCAAGTATGGCTTCTTTATAGCAGCAAACGCCAAGCACAGCCTTTGGCTTATACTTTTTTATGAGCTTTAAAACCATGCTGCCCCCTGGCAAGATAAAAACCCCTTTATAACCGAGTTTTTTTGCTTCTTTGACTAAGGGATCTATCTTGCATTTTCCGCATTCTAAGCATTTTAGCCCTTCTTCACCATAGCTTGCTTTGCATTCCTTGGAGTTTCGCAAGCAATGGGGTAAAAGCAATAATCGCTCTTTATAAGGGGTTCTTTTATAAGCAGATTCGTTCAACTTATTTCGAAATTCAACGTGCGTATACTCTATCCATTTTTCGCTTAGGCCGAGCTTTTTTGCTATTTTTTCGCTGGCTTTAGCTATGTTTAGATGCGCACCACTATCTATAGCGTTTGCTACAGCCTCTTTAATCCTTTCCCTTATGTTCTTCATATAAAACAACCAAAATACTCAAGCCCCGGGCGGGATTCGAACCCGCGACCTGCGGATTACAAGTCCGCTGCACTGCCGCTATGCTACCGGGGCTTGCGCCATATTGTTAAAGCTGTAAAAGAAGATTTTTATTTTTATGTTACTGGAAGGAGCCAGCAAGCATAAGCATTTTTTCGGCTTCAACAAACTTCTTTAAAGGATTGCCCTCTTTGATGGCTTCATCAAGCTTGCGCTTTCTCAGCTTGAGATATTCATTCATAAGCTCTTTAATCTCTTCTTTTACTTCTTCTATTTTTAGTCCGGAGTAAGAAGCTATGCTCTCGAGCAAATCTTCGCTTAGGTATGTGTTCTTTATGCTTTCCATCCTGAGCTTTGCCTCTTCTATAAGAAGCTCCACAGAGCTTTGCCTATAGCTTTCTATTTGTTGATTTGCTGCAGCGTTTAGCATAAGTATGTATTGCAACACAACTCCGCATGCGATCTCTTTTCTGGCTATCTCTTTCTCTTCATCCTCATTGAGGGCACTTTGCATCTTCAAAAAGTACATGTTTTCGCGCTCTGCTATCCATTCCAAATCCTCAAGCATGGATTCATACACATAGAAAGCCAGCATTAAGTTGGTGTCATTAGCATCTAATGTTTCTATTTCCGGCTTTGCTTGCTTCGCTTCATTAACAATGGATTGTACCTGCTCATGCAGCTTGAGGGAAAATTGCTTATAATAAGAAAATTTTCTTGGCGGAAGGGTTGTTACTGCATGAAGATAGAGGGTCAAAAGAACAAACACGCAGGTTATAAGCAAAATGATTGTCTTTGGCATATCAAAAAATTTTTTCCGCTTGCTTGCTCCTTTAGAAGTACGCTTCGCTTTCATTAAATCATCTCTGAGCAATAAAGAGAACTTTTCCAGAAATAAAAATAATTAAAAAAGGAATTAAATGCATTCAAACAAGGCCTTTGCGCTTTACTTGGCTGTTGTGCCCTTCGGCGTGCTGGCAAGCCTATAGACCTCTAGCAATGCTACTACAAGAGCTGCTGGTGCAACGAATACAACGATATTGGTAACTATGTTCGATAGGTACGTGCCAACGGGCGGCACCACAGTGTCGATTACCTCTAGGTCTGCGCTGCCGACAAGCATCAATGCAACCGCTGCAAGCAAGAATCCCGGCACTTCCTTGTCTCCAATATTTAGGAAACCTACTATTAGGCCTAAAATTACTAGAACCAGGGTTATGTAGCCAGCGTACTCTGCTACTGCTGCAGCAAAGATGCCACCGAAGATCGCTATCAGTACACCAATGATAAAAGCCCAGCTTCCTATTACCTGATCCATTTCTCAAAACCCTCCTAGGTTTTTTAACACTATCTATAATGAACATGCTTATTTATAAAACTTACTATACCAATTTTTTTGCGATTTTCATGGAAAAAAACTTTAGAAAATTTGATAAGGGATTCGTGCATGAATTAGCTTTTGTTGAAGGTTTTGTAGAGCTAGAAGAAAACGCTAGCGTTTGGCCCTTCGCTGTTTTGCGCGCCGATGAGGGTAAAATAAAGGTAGGGAAAAATGCAAATATTCAGGATTGCTGTGTTCTACATGGAAGTGTTGTTATAGGGGATAATGTAACTGTAGGCCATGCAGCAGTAATCCATAATGCAACTATAAGCTCAAATGTTCTAATAGGAATGAACGCTACCGTGCTGGATAACACCAAAATAGAGCCATGGGTTATTGTTGCTGCTGGCTCGGTTGTAAAGCCGAATTCCCTGCTTAAATCTGGCTACTTGTATGCAGGAAATCCTGCAGAACAAAAAAGACCTTTAACACAGCAGGATAGGGAGCTTATCAAAAAATCCTACAAAGAATACCTGAAAAAATTAAAAGAAAGAGGATTGCTATAACACTTCTTTTGCCTTTTTTAGCGTCTCTAGTAATATCTTTGAAGCACTTGCTATATTTCTCCCCCAAGAAAATACTCCCTCGCTATGTCCTAAAGTGACCAGAATTCCCTCTTCCCTTAAATCAAACTTTTTAAAAGCCCCTGCAAGCTCTTTTGCAAGGGAAATGCTGCCATAGCTTGCCCTTTTGCTTGTATATGGCAAGCCAAGAACGCTTCTAGCATTAAATATCTCCTTACAGTGTGAATGCACTATCGCTCCTATACTTGGATTCTGCTCATAGATGCTTGCATGACTTAAAGCTTCGCTGCTTGGCTTTACTTTACCAAATGCTTTGACAAAGTTTTCCTCTATGCTATAATCCTCAATAAAGCAATATTTTTCACAAGGCAGCTTTGCTATGCTTGCGGTTTGCGAACCAGTTATAACAAATCCTTCCTTTTTGTTCCATCTAATGCGCTTGCTTACATTTCCGTAGCTAATGCCCTTCATTTTCCCGCTTTTATACACTCCAATAAGCTTGCTCTTAAACAGCTTGTTCCGCCACTTCATAAGATCTGAAAAAAGCTTGCAAGGCAGCTTAGCTTCAATTAGCTCATAGTTGAATTTTATTACGCCTTCTTTGGTGCTTTTGTTAGCGCTCAAAAAACCCCCTGCTTTTGATTGCCCCGGCCGGGATTCGAACCCGGGTCACCAGCTTGAGAGGCTGGGATGCTTAACCCCTACACCACCGGGGCTCAATACAGAATTCTTTGTGGGCTATGTTTTAAAAATATCCTGTTTAAAAATTTTTTATTCAACCTATGAAGAAATCGGCCGCTGCTGAGCCATGATGAAGATTTTGAGTTCTGAGGTTGAATTCCCGCTTTTTAAACCTTGCTAAAAATAAAATTTATTTGCTAACCAATGATGAAACCAGCTGAGCTTTGAGCGCAGCGATGAAATAGATTATGAGTTCCGAGGTTAGCTCTTAGCTTTTCCAAATGCTGTTTTCATTCCTAAAGCGATGCAAAAGATCCCAACAGCTGTTTTGCCTATCCCATAAAGAACAACAACACTGAATATTGCCTGAACTGTTTGAAAAACAGAGCTTAGATTTGTGTAATCCTCGAAGAATGTTGCATCCTGCATTGCCGCTTCAAGAGCATTAGAAGCCCACGAAAAAATCCAAAAGCCAGTAAAAGTTGTTATTATACCTTCTATGCCCAGAATGAAACCTATGAGAAGGAACGCTATTCCAACATATTTCTCATATTTCCGCATGAAATCACCTCCTTGCAAAGATGCCAGGGGCGGGATTCGAACCCGCGACCTTTCGATTATGAGTCGAACGCTCTAACCGCTGAGCTACCCTGGCTAGTTTTTCTATTTAAATTTGCTCAAAAAAGGTTTTAATGCTTTTATTTTTTCCTTCACTTTTTTCCATACTGTTTGTGCTCTTACAAAATCATATCTTTCCTTATCAAAGCGATAACCAGGCATAGGAATAAACTTTATGGATATTACTCCTTCTTTTTCTAAATTTTTTAAGGCTTCCCAAAGTTTTCTCTTCATCTGAACAATTTCACGTTTCCTACCTAGTCTGGGCCATCTCTGCAACATTAACTTTTCAAGCCCACAACCCAAATTAGCATACCGTTCTATTAGTTTTCTATTTTTTTCTATAGTTTTACGATTTTTAGTTGCATCCTTACGAACTTTAATTATTGTTCGTCCTAATTCATGTCCCTGAAAGACTCTACTTATTACCCATATACGTACATCCGAATTAATAGCATCTCTATATGCAAGACGTAAATCATTGGGAGTAGGAAGTGCCTGCATAGGTGTGCCAGGAGGGGCAGGGTGCGTATGGATAAACATTCTTTCTCCTGGAAGAGGAGGGGCACGAAAAACATGTTGCGGAGTCCCTCTAACAGTAGCATACACAAGCTCATCTCCAGTTTTCTTATACCAGCATGCCTCGAACTCAAGCTCAAGCCTTTCCTTAAGATGTTTTTGATAAAACTCTTCTATAGCTTTCTTGGGCTTGCCCCAACGCTTCTCAATAAACCTTTTTACAACTCTAGGCATTTTGGCTCACTTTTAGCAAATTTTTAAAAAGAAAAGTAAAAAACTCCCTAATACTTCTTTTTCTAGGTATGAAATCTCCTAATTTTTTGTTGTAGTAATAACCCTCGGCAGGAAAAAATTTTACTGAGATGTATCCGTGTTTGCACCATCGCTCAAAAACCTCATAACATGCTTTTGGCCAGGCCTTTCCGCTTATCAGTCCTAATTCTTTAGCATATTCCTTAACCGATAATTCCCTCCATAGCCAGAGAAGTTTTTCCCTATCTTTTACTTTTACTCTTATTATGGTTCTGCCTATTTCTTTCCCTTCATCGCTTATACGACTTATTGCCTGTGTTTTTATTCCGTACCAATAGTACAATTCTATAATCGTTTTGAGATCACGTATGCTCGGTATGCTTGCAAGGGATTCTCCGGGCCTTCCAACATGGGTATGTATAGCCATTTTTTCACCTTTTTGGGAAGCCCACTTTCTCTTATTTTCTCAGATGTTCTAACAGCTTTAGCTTTTCTTAATCTTCCTCTTGGAGCTTTGTAAAATAACTCTTCTCGGATTTCACCAAATCTGCAGAGATCTTCTTTAGCATACCTTTCTATAGTTTTTTTCGGTCTGCCCCAAATAACCCCTTTAACCATAGAGCAAACACTTATTGCAGTTCATTATAATTTTTGCTATTTACTTCTTGGTGTTTTTATGTCTTCTAACAGGTTCAAAATCCGCTATCTTTTCGTTGAATCTATAGCCAGGCATTGGAACAAACCTAACAGAAACACCAAGCGATTTTAGCTCTCTTAAAAGCTTTAATCTTTCCTCTAGATTTGCGCCTTTATATTTTTTTAACCAAGTTCCGTGAGCTTTTGTTGGCCCTGTCTCAAAAAACTTCCTATTTAATTTTAAAACCGTTCTGCCAATTTCCCTTCCTTTTTCATCAATACGGCTTATCACTTGTGTGGTTATTCCTTCCATCGAGCGTCTGAACAAATCGTCCATATCAGCCAAACCTGGAAGAGCTCCAAACGCCTTTTGGGATCTTTTAGGGTGAGTGTGAATTAGCATTCTTTCTCCTTCCCTGGGCGCCCTGCTTGCGCTCCAATCACGGGCTCTTATATCAGCGGCTTTATTTAAATCCTTTCGTGGCTCTTTATACCAATTCATTTCCAGTGTTTCGATATTTCTTGTCTTTTCTATCTGTTTGTGCGGTTTGCCCCAGCGCCCTCGTTTGCGCTTTCTAAAAAACTTAATCTACATCACCTCCGGCTTTTTACAGAACCCTCTCTTACACTTACAAAATCATCTATCCTTTCATCGAATCTATAGCCTTGCATTGGAATAAATTTTACAGAGAGTAATTTGTCGCTTCTCCATTTTCTAAAAAGTTTATGTGCTTCTATCTCAAGCCTCTTTTCGCGTTCTTCGATGTCCATATCCTTTAATGATCTTTCAAGGCGTTCCATGTATCCTATGAGCTGGTTTACTTTTTTCTCATCTTTTATTCTGAGCTTAAGAAATGTTCTGCCTATTTCTTCTCCTTTCTCGTTCACCCTGCTTATAACCCATGTGTTTATTCCATACTCCTTGTACATCGTTAGCAGCCCTCTTAAATCATTGAAGCTTGGCAATGCGCAGTTAGCTGTAGCTGCTCTCTCAGGATGCGTATGCAGAAATAACCGTTCGCCTTTTTTTGCAGGTTTTGCCATTAGAGATGTTCTACTTCTAAATTCTGTACCATACCTTAGATTTCCCCGAGGTTTTTTATAGAATCCACTCTCGTGAATCCAACCTAAATGCCTTAAATCTCGTTTTGCGAAACCTTCAACAACCCTTTTTGGGATTCCCCAGCGTGTCTTTCGCGAAGCACCTTTGTTCTTAGGCATAAGAAAAGCCCCCTATTCTACCTCTTCTTCTAATTTCATGATTCGGCTTTTTACTTCAATTTTATCGTTATGTAGAAGAATTCTATCGGCAGAACCCAAAAAAAGCCCTGTTTCTATAACTCCGGGAATCTTTTTGGTATCGTATTCTAAATCCTCAAGCGAATATATTTGGTCGAATTTTACGTCTATAATATAGTTACCGCTCTCCGTAGTGAAGCGTTCGCCATTTTCTTTGAGTCTAAAGCTTGCTTCTCCAAATTCATCCAATTGAAGCAAAGTTCTTTCAGCCCCAAAGCTATCAACCTCAAAAGGGATTGTTCCGTGCAATCTTTTCACGTAGTTTTCCTTCTCGGTAACAACTATAAGTTCTACAGCACTCTGCGCTATCATCTTATCCCTTATTAGCGATGTGGAATCGCGCTTTATGAAATTGAATTGCGTATCAACCATAGATGCGAACTCGAATGCAATATCAATTTCCTTATCGTTTATTGATGCTATTGGAAGCTTTAGAGATGTGCAAAGGGCTGCAAGCTTAAGGGATGTTGGAACAATCCTTATATTAAATCCCTTTTCTGCAACCTTGAGGGCTATCTTTTTAAGAAATGCCTCTGAATGGATGCTTGTTCCCAAAGCAATAGTAACATCATCGCGCAAATATCTGTCTATAAGCGCCTCTATTATTTCTTCTTCAAGCATTTGGCTCACTGGCTAATATAATGTGCGTTTATCCCTTTTTAACCTTTTGTTTTTCCTTTAAAAAATCAAACCGAACAAAAAGAAAACTAATATAAAAGCTTGGCTTGCTTGAATTCTATATATGCTTATTCAAGAAGAAGAGCTAGTTTTAGACAAGAAGGAGCTTAGAGTCCTAAGCTCTGATACAAGGATGCAGATATTGAAGCTTCTTGCAAACAGGAATTACACTGTTTCGGAACTTGCGAAAAAGCTCAATTATTCCAAATCAACAATACACGAGCACATAAATAAGCTTCTTGAGGCAGGTCTCATAGAGCGTGTTGATAGCGGCTTTGCAAACAAGTGGGTTTATTATAAGCTTTCTAAAAAAGGCTCACAGCTTTTTGATAGGACAAGAAAGGTTGTTGTTATAGTCGCTAGCGTGTTTCTTTTACTCGGAACATTACAGCTAGCGCTTCTTGCAAGTAATTTCTTTGTGGTCAGCTCAACGAGGAAAGCGGCTCCAGAAATCGCCTCAAAGCATATGCCCTTAGCTGAGAAACATGCCCATGAAAGACAGGTAGAAAGCAGAGAAGTGTATGCAGTACCCACTATTCAGAAAAGCATGCTTCTTTACGGTAGCATAGCAAGCTTCGTAATAGCAGCGCTTCTCATTCTATACTATAAAAGAGCTTATCATAAAATAGTACTGAGAAGAACCTACAGGTGAGCAAGGGCTTTTTTAAACTCTCTTTTTATTCCTCTCCCTAGATGTAAAGGTCCGAACTCCGCATTTATTATAAGATAGCATCCAAAAATAAGAACAAGCATCCAGAGTATCTGCATAGCAACAATCTGTTCTGCTAAAAAGATGAACGATAGGAATGCTGTTATAGCAGGTGTGATGAGAAGCATGCTTGATGTTGCAACAAGGCCTTGTTCCTCTATACTTTTGAAGTAGAAATAATTGCCAATGCCAAGCCCAAGCATACCTGAGATTAAAGGCACAAATGCCAAAGGTTGAATAAGTTCTGAAGGCCTATTCCCTTGAACGAAGAAAAACATTAACGCTATAAAAAAGCTTGAGGCAAATATTATGCTTAGCGAGGTTGCGCTTTCTTTATGGTTTGCTAGTGATTTTAAGTAGGCAGAATAAAAGCCGCCGAATAGATGCGCAAGCATTATAAGAGCCACACCAAATCCAAGCTCAAAGCTTAATGCTGTCTTGGCTGTGACAACACCAAACGCACCAATAAAAGCAAGCAGCATGCCTATAAAAAATCTTTTTGAAAGCAGAAGACGCTTCTCATCAATAAACAACAAAGCGGATATAGTAGCTATAAATACAATATTTACTCTGGAAAGGATGCCTACAGTGGCAGCATCCATTACCATATAATTTCCGGAGACCCAAAAGATAACAGCCAAACCATAAAGAATGCCTGCAGGCACAAATATCTTCCAGCGCTTTAGCTCTCTTTTAAGTTCTTCCTCCTCAAAGAGCGCTATTAAAGCAAAAACAAGCAAGCCGCCTACAAACCTAAGCATTGTTTGCTCTGCTATGGAGAAGAAAGGGATTAATGCTTTGATAAATATTGGTTGAACACCATAACAAAATGCAGCTATGCTCACATATACCAATGACTTGGAGAGCTTCCTCATAATCAGAGTTTTTAGAGAGCGTCATATTTTTAATCTCATAAGCCCTTATAAAATATGATTTTAATGCCCGCTACGAATTTGTTCCTTTTCCTCAGCATAGCTTTTATTTTTACATTCGCAGTAGGAAAAATGCTTGAAAAGGTTAGGGTTCCCTGGATTATAGCTTCGCTTTTCTTTGGATTTATATTAGCTACTTATAATCCATTCTCAGATGTAACCGCCAGCGAAACATTTGAGTTTTTGGCCGAGTTAGGGATGTATTTTTTGCTCTTCGTAATAGGGTTAGATATAGACCTTAAGGAGATAGCAAAAAAGAGCAGATTCATCTTTAAAGCAACTTTTTTCATAATCTTTCTTGAAGCCGCTTTGGGAATGCTAGTGGTTTATTATATTTTCAATTGCAACCTTATAACGGCTTTTCTAATAGCGCTTTCCTTTGCTACTGTTGGGGAAGCGGTTCTTGTACCCATACTAGATGAGTTTAGGATGATAAAAAGCGATTTGGGACAAGCAATTTTGGGTATAGGGTTATTGGACGATATAATAGAGGTCTTTGTTTTGGTGTTGGCGGCATCGCTTATAGGAGCTGCTGCAAACGCCCATGTAAATACAATGCTTATAATAGGATCGCTCTCGCTTTTGTTTACAATAACCGTGCTTTTTAGATATCTGGGCGAAGAAGGCGTGCGCTTTCATTTTACGAGCATTCAAACGCTATTCCTTTTTATCCTATCGGTGCTTTTCTTTTTCCTCGGGATCGGAGCTCATGCGTGGTCCAGTGCTTTAGCCGCATTTTTGGCTGGGATAGGAGTAAAAACATTTATCCCGCCTAAGAGATTGAGAGCTTTAGAAAGCGACATAAGGACGATGTGCTATGGCTTCTTTGCGCCGTTGTTTTTTATTTGGGCAGGATCTTCTGTTAGAATTCCTTATCTCTTTTCTTACCCCTTGCTTGTTTTGCTAATTGTTCTTGTTTCAGCTAGCGGAAAGCTTTTAGGGAGCTATATTGTGGGAAAAAAGCTTTTAGGCACAAAGCAAGCAATCCTGCTCGGCATAGGCCTTTCTGTTAGGTTTAGTACCAGCATAATAATAATGAGAATTCTATATGATTCTAGAATTATAGGTGCGGATGTTTATTCCGTCATTGTGGCTTCGAGCGCTGTTTTCATATTTGCAATTCCCCTAATATTTGCCTATCTTCTTTCAAAATGGGGCAAAGTTCTAAGATTGCATCGCAAACATGCTAAAGCGCTAACTTAATCCTTCTCTTTTATATATTTTTGATTGCATTTTTCTTTTGCACATTTTGCTATAAAATAGGTGCAAAAAAAGCAGCCGTTCTGCTCTTTAAGATATTTACATGTTCTCCAATCCGCAACCTCTTTTTCCTTCTTTTTAATTTCCTCGACCAAATCATCAGCATCTATAAATCTGGGCTTGGGTTTCTTATAAACAAATCGTTTTTGGACACCTTCGCTAGCTCTTGCAGCAGCAACTATGCCACTTAAGCCCATGCATAAAATTTTGTGCAATTAGGTTTTTAAATGGTGAGTAAAATTTAGCTGAACTATAGCTTTTCCCTCTCTATGTTTTTATTTTAATCACATCGCTCTTAGCCTTCTTATTCTTTCTTCTACTGGAGGGTGTGTGCTGAAAAGATTATTTAAGAACGAGCTATGCTCTTTTAATGGGTTAACAATGTAAAGATGGGCTGTTGCTTTATTTGCTGCTTCTAAAGGTTCTTTATCCTTTGCAATTTTTTCCAGAGCAGATGCAAGCCCTTCAGGATACCGTGTCAGCAGAGCAGCATTAGCATCTGCTAAAAATTCTCGCTGCCTTGATATTGCAAACTTAATCAGCGTTGCGATTAGAGGTGCCAATATAGCTGCAATAACGGCAACAGCCAATATTAAAGCATTTCCCTTTCGCTCACGGTTCCACCAAAAGGTCCTTAGCATCCAATCACTTATTAAAGCAACTAAACCAACCATAACAGCAACTAATGTCATGAAGCGCGTATCATAATTCTTTATATGGGACATTTCGTGAGCTATTACTCCTTCAAGTTCTGCTCGATTAAGCTTTTTCAGAAGCCCTGTGGTTACGCATATCACAGCGTGCTCAGGATCCCTGCCTGTTGCAAAAGCGTTTGGAGCAGAATCTTCTATTATGTAACACTTTGGCTTTGGTATGCCTGCAGCTATTGCTAGGCCTTCTACAACATGATACAAATAAGGTTGCTCCTTTCTGCTCACAGGCCTAGCTCTGCTTATCTTAAGCACTAGCTGATCCGAATAATAGTATGAAAAATAACACGAAAGTATTGCGATAACAAGTGCTATTGCAATGCCTATTACTCCTAAGCCAGTTACTTCGCTAAAGAGCCAGCCAAGTGCAACAATAAATAAGAAGAAGAAAAAGAACAAAAGGAAGCTGTTTCGCTTGTTTATTGCTATAGCATCCCATATAAGCATTTAATTTCACTCGAAGCTAACTTTAGGCACCTTCTTTTCCTCTTCGCTTGCCTCAAAGTAGTCTCTTTCTGGCTTAAAGCCAAAGAGTTTTGCAACTATGTTTGTCGGGAAGGATTGCAGGGCTATATTGTATTGCATTATTGCATCATTATAAAACTGCCTCGCATAAGCGATCTTGTTTTCGATACCACTAAGCTCTTCCTGCAGTTGAAGGAAGTTTTGGCTCGCTTTAAGCTCAGGATAATTTTCAGCAACAGCAAATAAGCTTTTTAGAGCATCTGTAAGCATGTTTGAAGCTCTTGCACGTTCTTCAGGTTTGGTAGCACTCATAAATGCTGTTCTTGCCTTTGTGACATTTTCCAAAACCTTTTGTTCGTATTTCATGTAGCCTTTTACTATTTCGACAAGATTCGGCACCAAATCAGCTCTTTTTTTGAGCTGCACATCAATCTGATACCATGCATTTTCAACCTGGTTTTTTCTTGCAACAAGGGAATTATACGTGAGGAATAAGATCGCAAGGAATACCAACAAAACAAACCCAACAGCACCAATTATAATCCAAAACATAATACCACCTTGCATATAATACCATTCCGAACTTTTAAAAGTTTTTCTTGAAGGGTGTTAAAAGCCCATGCCGGGATTCGAACCCGGGACCTCCACATTACCAGTGTGGCGTTCTGCCGCTGAACTACATGGGCGTATATTTAGCTTTTTAGCGAAAAACTATTTTATTATTTCCTTTACTTTTTTTAATTCCTTCAACAACACTTTTTGTTCTTCCCCTGTTCTCATGTCCCTTAGCTTCAGGCAGTTCTCTTGAAGTTCGGCTGGGCCAAATATTGCAACAAAAGGAATGCTTTTTTTGCTTGCGTACTCTAAATTCTTAGATAAACTTCTTTCCATAAGGTCTATCTCTGCGCTTACGCCAAGCTTTCTTAGCTTCTGTGCTATCTTGAGAGCATAAGAAGAAAGCTCTTTCTTAACGGCAACAACAAAAACCTTGGTTGAAGGCTCATAGGGCAATTTTCCTTCGATGGTGTCCAAAATTCTGTCTATGCCAAAAGATATGCCAGTTGCTGGCAAGCTTCGAGAGCCATAAATACCTATAAGCTTATCGTATCGGCCACCGCCACCTATGCTTGGGCCATTAGCGGTTTTTATTTCCATAACTACCCCAGTATAGTAGTCAAGACCTCTGGCAAGAGCCAGCTCAATTCTCACAAAATCAGTAAGATTTAATTTTTCCACGTACCTCATTAATTCTTTCAACTCTGCAATACCAGTGTTGCTTCCTCCTTTGTTTGCTATAATCTCTTCACAAAGCTGCAGATCATTTTTCCTAACAACATCAATAACTTCTGTATTTATTCCTTTCTTTTCGAATTCCTCGCTTATGTTCTGCCAACCAAGCTTTTCTGCTTTATCTATCAATCTGAAGCATTCTTTAAGCTGATTCTCTTTAACACCAGAGGCAAGCGCCAACTCCTCAAGGAGCTTCCGAGAATTTAATGCTATATATGCTTCTATTCCAAGCGCTTCTATAATATCAGCACTCATTGCTATCAGTTCAGCTTCAGCAAGTAAGGAAGAAGAACCAATAATATCAGCATCAGCTTGCGTAAATTCGCGATAGCGCTTTGCCTGAGGTCTGTCACAGCGATACACTCTTCCAATTTGGTATCTTTTAAACGGCATCGCAAGCTGTTTGTTGTTAGCAATAACCCTTGCTAAAGGAACAGTGAGATCAAAGCGCAAGCCAAGTTTGCGCTTGCTTTTATCCTCAAATGCATAGATTTCTTCCTCTATGGCTGAGCCAGCAGAACCCTTCTTGGTGAGAATGTTGAGATTTTCTACTATGGGTGTTTCCAACGGCTCAAAGCCATAAAGCTCAAATATGCGTTTGCATACGCTTTCTATGTACTTCTTCTTTTTTGCTTTTTCTGGAAGCAAATCACGCATCCCTCTAACTGGTTGCAATTCCATATATATCACCATAGAAGAGGGCTGTGGCCGGGATTCGAACCCGGGTCGTGGGCTCCACAGGCCCACATCCTAAGCCACTAGACGACCACAGCCATAAGCTTTCGTATCCTCCACTAGGGAAAAAAACAGAATTAGCGACTATGAAGTAAATCGCCTGCCGTTAAATAAGAAATCATAAATATGAATATTGCACAGCATAATTTAAATTGTTTTCCATGCGGTCATAGCCTTTACTTCTTTTTAATTTTTATTAAGGGACCAGCCTTGTAGTTGTGCACCCTTGAGAATCTAAAAAGAAGCAGTATTACTAAGGCGCACGTGACCACTTGCAAGAGCAGGAGCAATGTAAGCAAAGTCATAATATCCATCTGCATGGCTTTCACCAACTTATGCATTAATATCCTTTTCTAGTATATAAATTTTATCGTATGGAACACATAAAGGAAAAACTTGAAATCGCAAAGAAGAAAAAGCTCCATAAGCTGGATCAGCTTTCTAAAATTCATAGGCATAAAAACATACTCAAAAAGAGGATTCAGGAACACATTTAGTTAAGAAATTAAGCTCCTTACTTTGTCAGCAACCTCTCTTTTGGCTAGAATCAAAACCTTCGTGCCAGGTTTTATCACCGTATCTGCGCTTGGAATTATAAGCTCATTTCCTTCGTATATAGCAATTATGGCTGAGCCGCTAGGGTGCTCAATATCGCTTACTTTTTTGTATGCGATCTTGCTCTTCTCAGTTATCTCAATTTCCATAATTTCCGCAGCTCCTCGGGAAATGAATGCGAGGTCCAGCACTTCAGGCTTTGTTATTAGCTCCTCAATATAGCCAGCGGCTGCGGCTTCGGGATGTATAACAATATCTATGCCGAGCTTTTTTAACACTCTTTCATCATAATCTATCTTCCCCAAGCGGGTTGCAACTTGTTTTGCGCCAAGCTCCTTTGCTATAAGCGAAACAACAAGGTTTGTATCATCGCTTCCCGTAAGCGCAACAAGAGCATCACATTCTTTAACATTTGCTTTTTCAAGCGTTTTTGTTTCGGTAGCATCCCCCTGAGTTGCAACAACGTTAAGCTCATTGCTTATGCGCTTGCATGCTTCTGGGTCCTTATCGATAACAACAACATCGTGGCCCTCCTCTATTAAAAGCTGTGTTAGGTAATAGCCGAGGTCTCCAGCACCAACTACTATCACATACATATCCAACACCTAAAATGTAAGCAAACTTATTTTTATCGTTTTCTTCTGTGTAGATGCGAAGCTAGGCCGAGTATGCTAAACACAGGGATTATTTCAAGTCGGCCGACAAACATATTTATTATTAGCATTATCTCACTTGCAGGATTCATACCAGGTCTTGTTATTCCGACTGATAGGCCAACATTTCCTTGAGCAGAGACAACCTCAAATAGAGCATTTCCTATGGAAGCACCATCAAGGGTAAGAATAAAAACACCAAGAGCGATGAAGAAGAGATAAAGAAGAATAAACAAATATATCTCACTTAGTTCCTCATTGCTGATGTCTCTTCCTTCGAATTTTCTTGGAAAAAAGCTATTTTTTGGCAATATTGCTTCTTTGGCTTTCCACCACACACTTTTCACAAATATCAAAAACCTTGCCATTTTTATGCCGCCCGCTGTAGAACCGGAAGAGCCGCCTACAAACATAGCAACTATTAAAACAAATTTTGCAAAGCCAGGCCAAAAAGCAACAAGATTTATGGGAGCTATATCAAACCCCCCGCAAGTAATAGCGGAAAATGCGTAGAAAAAGGCATTTTCTAAACCGAGCTTGGGGATTAGGAAAAGGGCGCTTAACAAGCCCATAAAAACAAGTCCTTTGAATTCGGCATCCTGCAAATAAGCCCTATAATTTTTCCTTCTGAAGAGGTAATGTACATAGAAGCTTGTTGCACCCATAACCATGAGTATTATAAGCGAAATATCTATCCAAAAATTGTGCATCCCTTGGTTCTGCCAACCAAAGTTCGTTCCTGTAAGACCTATGCTTGTTGTTGCCATGCCCGTGGTAGAGATAGCACTCATGCTGTAATTTATTGCATTAAATGGATCCATTCCGCTTAGATAAAGCATAAACGAGCCAGCAATGGTCATAAGAGTGTATATTCCCCAAATCTCTCTCACAGAATTTATCAAATTTGCTTTCAGCCGTTCCTCGCGGCCTTCGGCTATTATGAGCTTGCTTGCTTTTGTGTAGTGGGCAAAAATGCCCATAAGCGCTAGCACAACGATTCCTATGCCGCCTATCCAGCTAAGAAATGAGCGCCAAAAGATCAAGCTTTTCGGTGCTATATCAAGTGCCGGCACATGGTTTGGCATGCTTGTTGTTGCTATTATGCTTAATCCAGTTGTTGTTAGTGCGCTCATTGTTTCAAAATACGCATCCAAAAAAGAGATGTTTAGTATCCAGAAGAATGGTAAGGCAGCAAATCCAACGAAAAGAAGCCAGACAAGCACTATTATGAGGAAAGCGTGCTTTAGCATTGTTTGCTTATTTTCCCTGCATAGCGCCTTTAGTATTGTTCCAATAAGAAACGTAAGCGCACAGCTTGCTGCATAGTAGAACACTATTTCAGGAGCTTTGGAGAATTCCATAAAACCCATGCTAACAGCCATAGGAATAAAAAAAGATAGAGACGCTATGCGCAATATCTGCCCAGTGTCGCGTAAAACAATCTTGAAATCGCTCAGAGAATAGCCTGTAATCATGCGTAAAAAATAGGTGTTTAGGGTTTAAAATCTTAACATTTTACCTAAAGCTGTTTGCTATGCACGGGGGCGGATTCGAACCGCCGAAGGCACTAAGCCACGGCGCCCTGAACGCCGCCCCTTTGACCGCTCGGGCACCCGTGCATCTAAAAATTAATAAAACCATAAAAAATTATTTTAAATTGCCAGAACTGACCCCGCCGGGATTCGAACCCGGGTCAACAGCTCCGCAGGCTGTTATGCTGTCCAACTACACCACGGGGTCACAAGCAGCATAATATAAAAATTGCAATTTTATTTTTAAATCGTTTTTGCGGCTATAACCCCAACAATCAAGCTAAAAGTCCTTAAGAATATCGATGAGAAAAGCCAAACGATGCAAAAGGCACCGAAAGGCAGCACTATATATATGTACTTCGCGAATAGCCCGTAAAGAGGTATATTTTCTCTAACTATTTGCATAGTATCCACATTTTTAAATTTCTTTTTTAAATCGTTTTTAGCGGTTTCTTTGTACTCGGGGGAGGAAACCTTCAATATCTTATTGAATATATACTCAACGAAGTTTTGATCTACCTCACTTTGTGATTTACGCAATGCCTCAAATTCCTTGCTGTTTTTTATTTCTTCTAGAAGCGCGTACTCAGTGTTTATTTTAAGATTGACAGCAGCGTCTACTATATCTACAGAACCTTCTGAAATTGTTCCAAGAATAAATTTTTCCTCAAATTTTTCCACATAGGATTCTTTTTCTGGCATGACCATAAAGACGCCTAAAACGAAAAAACCTATGGAAAGGATTAGCACAAGTTTTTCGAGGGCTGTATTTACAGAGCGCAGTACAGGAAATCTTCGCAGCTCAGTAATTCTCGTCCTTACGATCTCTTCCGCCCAAAAAAGGCCAAGGAGGTAAAACAAAAAAACAACAAATAACTGCTTGGCTATTGGGAAAATAAAGAATGCTAACAAATAAGCCAAGCCCAAAAAGCCCAGTGTTAAGGCAAAGCTTACCTTCCTTCCAAACTTAAAGGGGAGAGCCAAGCTTAAACCTGTTGCAAATGAAAAGAAAAGAGTTGCTAGCCAAAATTCGGCTGAAAAAGCAAGCGATTTGATACCTTTTATATCAAGTAGCAGAAGAGAATCGAACGAAAATGCTGAAGAATTCAAGAAAAATAAGCTAAGCAAGAGGCATGCAAATATGCTAACACCGATTACTATTGTGCTTTGATTATTTCTTAGCCAGCTCAGCACAAGGCCCCACCAATTTAACAATACCTTTCTCGCTCTTTATAAAGCTATTTTCCGCTTGTGATACGAAGCTGCCCGGTTTGTCATGCAAGATCGGATACGCTTTAATGCATTTTTCTCTGAGCAAATTCTTTATTCCGATTTTAAGGGCAAATTCACTTAGCTTAAGCTCTCTTACAAGCCAGCGTTCAGCAAATGGAAGCGTTTTGTAATGCTCTTCTACGAATGCCAAAATCCTTCTTGCATAACTGTTCCTCACGGCCCTTGGTTCTTCCAAAGCAAAAATATTTGCTTTTCCGGATTCGCGAACATAGCCGTCTCCTGTTGTTGCAAAGGGTTCTATAGCGTACGCATGCCCTTCTTCAAATCTTCTTGAATCGTTCTTTGCTATGTTTGGAATGCTTGGCGGCGCATGCTGTATATATCTTGCTAACCCGTGCCCACTCAAATTCTGTACAACCTTAAATCCGTATGCTGCTATAGTTTCTTCAATAGTTTTGCCTATTTCCCCAAAGGTTGGATCTTTAGGAAGCATGTCAAAGGCTTTTTTCAGGGCTTCTTCGCAAGCTTCTATAAGCTTCCTATGCTTATCTGCATATGTTATAGTAAAAGCCCCATCTGCTATGTAGCCGTCTACATGCACGCCTATATCTACTTTTAATACATCCTCTTCATTCAGCATTGTTTTTTCGTTCCAATCTGGTGTTTGATGTGCAGCGTTTTCGTTTATGCTTAGGTTTACTGGAAAAGCTGGTTTGGCGCCTTTTTTGACTATAAACTCCTCTATCTTTTCAGCACACTCAAATAAATTGGCATTCGGCTTGAGCATCTTTTTGGCATAAACCTGGGCTTCATAAAGAATACAACCAGCTTTTCTATACTTCTCAATAATTTCTTTTTCCATTCCTTAAAGTAAAGGACAAAATCAATTAAAAATCCTTTGGTAACTAGCTGAAAGCGCTTAAGCTTGATTGTTTTCCACCTTCAATCAAATCTTCTTCATCATAACCAAATTCACGGATTATCTTTATAACCGCCGGGATAAGCTGATTCTTTATATAATATTCAGCGTCATAGTTTCCTTCATTCACATATTCTTCAAGCTGGGCCTTATCGCTTATGGTCTTTCCGCACTTGGTTATAATGTATCCTACTACAGAACCCTCTTCTATTACTTTGCCCCTTTTAATCGCTTTTTTCGCTGCCGCTACATGCGGGCCAACGCTCTCGTACTCTTCAATAGGCTTCTTTATTTGGGAATAGATAATAAGCTCCTCCTTTTTGGTTTTCCCCTCCCTGAGCTCCTTTATCTTCTGCTTTACGATCTCTATCGCTTTTTCAGGTTTTCCTTCCTTTAGCACGGCTTCTATAACCTTGCGTTGTGTTTCCTTTGCTATGGGAGCCCAATCCCTACGCACATATTCGAAGCCAACAATCTTTAGGTTATCATTATAATCAATGAGCGCATACCTTTTCTTTGCTGCTTGTTCGCCTGTTTTCTTTGTTACAAATATGCCTCTTTTGTAGAAACCTTCAAGCTCAAGGTTCATAACGCCCGGCAAAATACTGTTTATCCTCTCCACAAATTTTTTTACATCATCCTGCGTTTTGTTTGGAGGTATCTTTATGAATGCAGAATCCGTGTCGCCATAGATTGTGGTGAAGCCAGCTTTTTCCGCTTCGCGAGCAACCATCTGCACGTATTCCCTGCTCCAAGCGGTAACAGCTGAAGCGCATTCGCGGCTGTACCACCTAAATCTTGCATACCCTAATGTTCCATAGAAGGAATTTAAGATTATCTTGAGCGAATGCTGTCTGGCATAGAGAAGGTTGTATTCGTGTGTTCCTTTTTTCAGCTCCTTAAGCTTACGCTTAAGAGCGACCCTTTCCTTAAATAGCTTTTCAACCACCGCAGGCAAAAAACCCTTGCGCTTTGTACAAAACCAGTGTTTAGCGGGGCTAGAATTTTTTTCCTTACATTCTTTATGCTCGCAGTTTACAGTATCAGGGCTTATGTTATGGGAAATAATTATAGTGGGATGTAAGCTCGTAAAATCCAAGACAGCAATATTTTCGTGTAATCCTGGTAATGGCTCATAGACAAAGCCACCTTGATAGCTCTGCATAAGCCTGGCTTTAACGTCTTCCTCGCTTGGTTTATTTGGCACCAGAATATCTTTTTTGAAGCTCTCTAGCATGAGCAACGCTTCAACCAATTGCGAGCTAGAGCCGCGGGATACATCGAATAGGGTATAATGCACAAGCTTTCCAAGCTCGATAAATAGAGGCAAATATTCCTGCACAATTCTGTACGCAACCTCGGAATCTTTCAGATTGTAGTCAGCTAATCTTTCCAGCCCTTTGTTGCTGTCCCATATGTCGTTTATTTCCTCAGCCAGTATCTTTTCTTTCTCTTCATCAAGCAGTATGCTGCTAACACTTTCCAAATCCATTTTAACAAGGTTTATAACACCAAATTTGCTCAGCATTCTCAATACTTGGTATGCGTCCACATGCAACCTGCCCTTTATACGTGTTGCTTTATCTAAACCTTTCTTTACGCTTTTAGGTTCTGAACCATCTAAGCCTATATCGAACTTTGTGCCAAGCTGTTTTGCACGTTCTTTTAGGTAGGGTAAATCAAAAGAATCGCCATTATAAGTAATAATAATATCGGGATCTTTTTCCTTAATCTTCTTGACAAGATAATCTATTAGCTCTTTCTCATCAGAAACTTTGACAGCGTATTTTTCCTTAATCTCTTTTGTGCATATGACTATTTTTTCCTCATCATCTACATAGGAAACCATTATTATTGGATCTCTTTTCGGATCTGCAAACCTTCCTCTGGAATACGTTTCTATATCTATGGCTGCCATCTTAAGCTCGAAAGGTTTTTCATCAATCTTCTTTATCTCTTTAAGCTCAAGCTTTTCTTCATCGTATTTTATTTCATACATGCTTAACGGCTCTAAGTCGCGATCGATAAGATAGCGCTTTGCGAATGGAATATCGTATTCGCGCTTATGCGTAACAAATTCTTGAGCGCGTATTTCTTCTCGAGAATCCTTAAGCTCTTTTGTGGAATTAAAAAAGAGCTTTAATGTGCTTGCAGGCTCATCCTTCGGTGTAAGCTTTTTTTTCACAATTTCAATTCGCTTTATCTTTACTCCATTAAATTCCCTTTCAGCAAGCTTCTTTGCAGCCTCTTCAGGCGGTATATTTACGGTTACGTAAAAGTACGGCTCAAAGCTTGGGTCTTTCAGTATAAGCTTTCCTTCTGGCGTTTTGAAAAATAATCTGATTATAGAACGTTCCTCGCGCAGATAATCAGCATCTAAAAGCATCGCTTTTGTTCTTTTCATTTTTAATCCTCACTTATAAAACTGTGCCACTAAACATTTAAATATTTGAACACTATTTTTATATGGTTGATTTGTAATGGTTGATAGAGAATCTCGAATAAGAGAAAAACCTGTAAAAGCATCAATTCTGCTTCTACAGCTTAGGGAAGATATAAGGGCTTTAAATAGCGCTATCTCCATAATATCGCAAAAGATGAGGCATCTAACAAGAAACGAGAAGATTTTAGGCAGGAATCTAATTGTGCTGAATAAGAAGGTTAAAGAGCTTGCCGAGATGAGGGAAAAACAAGCGCTTCCTCCAAGCGTTGAGAAAAGATTTAAAGAGATAGAAAAAAGGCTAGATGATATAGAAAAGCGCATAGAAGAGCTCAACATGATAATAGTGCATTTAAGAAAGGAGTTTGTGACCTATGATGAGATGAAGGAGATAAGGCAGATAATAGATTCCATAAATCCATTAGAACTTGCAACTATTGATCAGGTTAAGGAGCTCATTGAAAAAAGCAAAAGAACAGATCAGCCAACACTCTGATTTTTCTCAGCCGAACAACAATTACTTAAACCAGGCCTTAGCAGTGCTCTATAATTTTTTCTCTTCTCAATCACTATTCCAACATCGTTTTTGGCTATTACACCAATGTATGATATTAAGATTCTTTTTATTTCATCGTGTATGTTTATTCTGTCTTCAGCCTCTATCGCTAAGCCAAACCCATAGTTTCTTAGTAGGGACAGATCTAAAGCAACAATCTCATTAACACGTTTTGTTTTGAATTTTGGAATAAGTTCGTTTCCGTGGGTGAATATGAGCATGCCCTTGAGCTTATCGCTTTTGCCTTGCTGTTTCAGATGATAATATATTGCTCTTATTGCTGTTTGCAATATCAGCAAATTTTTTCTCATATCTTCACGAGAAAATACAAGGATACTTGCCTTGCCAAGACCTCTTGCCCAGGGCTTTACCATTTCCTCGACAGGTATTTCGCCGGAGAAGAGATCTGGGTAAACATCGTTTATAACCTCAACAATACGCTGCGCCTCTCTTTTCTTAAATGGTGTTATCTTGGCACTTTCTTCAACCTTGGATATATTTTCTAAAAGCTCTCGAATACTTCTACTTGGGCCGAATTTAAATGCTTCAGCTATAACTTGGGCAGCCACATTTTTCCCTATGCCAAATAGCTCGACAAACGTTTGCGCATCTATCAAATTAATTTGCGCTTTAAAATCCTCGCCAGCTTTAAATATTTTAATAGGAAATCCTATGGGCTCAAGCTTTACCTTATACTTTTCTAACTCCTTTTCGTTTTCGTTTGGATGGTGTAAGCCGTTAAATGCATTATCCCAATCGATAATAATGACAGGAAGCCCCGCAAGCATAGCGCTTTCTGCAATTATGTGCAATACATGAAACCTATCCTTTGCCTCTCCTCCAAAAACTATAACCCTATCGAAAAAGTCAAGGGGTTCTTTAGCAACGGTGCCCTGTTTAGTTAAGCCGAAATGAATCTCGCCATGGGAGATCTCAACTAAAGTGCTTTCACCCCTTCTTTTTATAATGGGCATTGCAAGGATGTTTATAAGGGGCAGGGAGAAGAAAGCAGCTTTTTCTTCATCGGAGCAGTTTTCAATCTCAATCAAATCTATATCGTATGCTGTGCTTACATCCTGAAGCAAATTTGAGAATGAAACAATCTTAGCGATGAGCGCCTCTACTCTTATGTTAAACTCCTTGTTCAACGGCACATATACAGGACCGCTATCTATCAGCAGAAACTTATGTGTTTTTTCCTCAGAATGAATGACCAAAGCCATGGCTTTTTTTGGAAGTGTTTCTACAAAGGCGGACAATTTGCCTTTGGCGTAAAATATCTTAAACAATTCTACAACAGCCCCTACGGTTTTACCTTTTGAATTTTTTTCATATATTAGCGAAAGCATCATGCTTTCGGGATTTGTATAGATTTCGCTTTCAAATCCTTCCACAATTCCCTTGAATATTTTTGTCCAAGGGCCATGAGTTAAGTTTGGTTCCATAATCTTCACTTGCTATAAATAGGAGAACTCCACAAAATTTAAACTTATCTTCAGAAGTTTAGCGAGCAAGCCAGAAAAGGGGTAAAGAAGGGCAAGCATTGAAGGAAGAATAATTTTTATATAAGGTAATGTTATATTTATTTTAGCATTTTTTGGGTGTTTAGATGGAAGAAAGCGTTATAATAGATACTATAAAAAAGATGAAGAGCTCCGGATTAGAGGACGAAATAATAATAAGCACGCTAGAGGACATAGGCATAACGGGGGAAAAAGCGAGACAACTCCTGCAGAAAGCACTTGGGGTTCCGCAAGCGGAAACAGCTTCTGAAGAAAAAGCTGCGGGTGAAGCTAAGCCATTGGAAGAAAAGCCGGAAGCAGAACTTGCCGAAGCAATAAAGCAAATAAAAGAAATGCCGACAGAGAAAATAGTTGAAAAGCCGGAGCATGAAATTATTGCGGAAAAAACTGCTGAGAAGGTGAAGGAACATCTTGATGAAACAAAGCTTGAGCATGATTTGCATCACACTACAATGCATACGGCTTTGGCTCAGCAAACAGCAATGCTTGAAGAGATCCATAAGAGTTTGAAGGAAGGAAAGGAAGCAAAAGTTTCTGCACCAAAAACTTTAGAAGAGAGAATAGTTCAGATGCAAGTCGATATTGAAAAAATAAAAGAGGATTTAGCCGAAGCAAAGGCCGCAGCAGTAGCTACAAAAGAGCTTATGAATAAGGTCCTTGAGGTATGCAGAAAGATATTGCTGCGTTTGCCATAGTGCCTATTTAAACAGCCCTAAAAACTTGTTTATAAAGTTTTTAGTGCTTTTTCCAAGTTTTGCCCTAAATTCTTTTGAGGTCTCTCCGGAGCTCCAAGCACCATATTCATCGAATACGGCTTCACCTGTTTTTCTCCCAACTTCTTTAAGTGTTTCAGATAAGACCCCTTCAGGAAAGCTTGTCTGAGCTTCGGAAACCTTTTTTAGCTCACTTTTAGCAACTTTTGCTCCTGCCCTTGCCATTCTTTTAGTTGTCGAAAATGTCTTGGTTATTAGTTTTGCAAGTAAATAAACAAATGCTGAAAATAGGAAAATGAAAGAAAAAAAGAGTTGTCTTGTTAGAAACGCAAAAATTGCTAAGAATAAAAGGAAAATGAAGGTAGCAAATGTTGCGCTAAAGCCCTTCTCCGCCAAGCAAACCACCTAAGCCACCCATGTCAGGTCCGTAGTATTCTGGCTGTGTTTTTTCTTTACTTCCAAGTAAAAGAGCGAGTATAACAAGCCCCATCGCCAGGAGGGGCCAAACATCTTTCATTAAATCTCTAGTAAGATACATCCCTACGAGCGCTAGAATCATAACAAGCGTTGTTGAAAGAGACCTTGTGGTTAGCATTACAATAACCACAGTGCCAAGCACTAACCAGTTCTGATCAAATTGAACAAACAGCATCATAAGGATTAAAGCCATTGTGAGCGTTAACGTATCCATGACCAATCACTAATCTTTTAAGCGTTCAGGTTTTTTTGCTCCTATGGGTATTTTTTCAAACATACCGCTAAAGAATGTTGCTATTAGGAAGAGTATAACCGGAACCCATATAAGAAAAGGATATCTAAAAAATGTTAGATAGACAACAATTACTGCAAACAGAGCAGCAATTATAGCAGAACCCAGCTGTTTTTTTGCCCAAGCGTAAAGCCATACTAAGTATATAAGTCCTAAAACAGCACCTATATCCTCTAATACACCCAAGTGGCACACCCATTTAATTTATTGTTGTACAGGAAATAAAACCCTTTCCTTAATGGCCAACACGCGTGCTTATGCCCCATATTATCACTGAAAAGAAATTAAACGCTAAGAGTACGTAGAAAAATACGTAAAGAGAAGCGGTTATATAAGCGTGCTTTATTACAAGCAGATATATCAAGGCGGCACTTATTATTACAGTTAAAGCATTTGAGCCGATATGTGCTCTAACAGTAGCAAAAATCATAATGGCCAGAAACACCCTCATCAAAAGATCGGCCGCAGGAAATAGCTTCATTACTAAAGGAGGCAGAACCGCAAGAATAGCAAACGCCAATAGAATAAAAACTACAAAAAACCCTCTGGAATTCATCTCGGCATCCGCCTCCGTATTCCGCCAACAATCTTCCTTGCTCTCTGAAGCTGTTGCTGCCTCATCGCGAGATCTATTGCTGAATCAACAGGTTTTGCTTCCGAGCCACCACGCATGCTTGTTACAAAGAAGAAATCCACAAGAAGACCGCTGATACCCATCATGAGGAGAAAATAAAGTATGTACAGACCTCCAAAAAATTGCCAGTAATCAAACAATATAAACCAAGATAGGCCAACAATAAGAACCATGGCCAGCGGGGTATTTCCTACGTGATTCCAAACAAAACTTATTATGGAAAGCAAGACAAATATCTTTAGAGCGAGCATTAAATCCGCGAAGGTTTCAGTCAAGGAAAACATTGCAAATGTGGGCAAGAGCAACATAGTGAACCAATAAAATTAGGCGTAAGTTATTTAAATTCGTTTTCTTTCGAACATCAGCTGCCATAGCTAATGCATTTATCCTTAAGCGACTTTTCAAACTCTTTAATGCTAAGAACGGATCCTTTTGTTTCCAAAAGCCACTTTGGATTCCACCAGAACGTTGTTTTGCCTCCAGAGCTTGTTACGCAAACCTTTTCATCCTCCACAAGCTTTAACACATCAGCTATTGACCTAACTGTTTCTTTTTGCAGACCACTCAATTCAGCAACATCCAATTCTGCAGAGTTCGGTGTCAGGAAGCGGACATTATCGCTCATCGCTTTTATCGCATAGGAATCTCCCGAAGGAACGAATATTATAGAGCTGAGATAAACATCGCCGCTGTATTGGGCAGAGTCCCATAATAACCCATAGGTAGTATCTGAAAGCTTTTCGTCTGGATAATAAGAAAAGGCTTCAATTACTGGCACACCACTAAAATCTAGGCACTGGCCCAAACCGTTCCAATAGGCTATAGAGGCTGTTGGAGCTATCGGCGTATCGCCAGTAAGTAATGCGTATTCTGCTTTAACTTTTTTGCCTTTCTCTCCACGAACTTTTATTATTATTGGTGTTGCGATGTTCGAGGAGAATCTCAACATGCTCTTATTTCCTATAAGCTCCAATTCTAGTATGTTGCCTCGTGTTGCAGGGCTTCCGTTAATATAAGCCAAGCTTTCTTCTTTAATGGTTTCCATCGTGATAACAGGATTGGCTGCAGTTATCGTTTCAGTTTTTATTTCTCCAAATTCGGATGTTATAACGATTTCTTCATTCTGATTTACATAATTGCTTCCGTAACCTTGCCTGCCGTTATCTGATTCTAAGCCTACATAGCCATCAATAGGCCAATAATAGAATATGGAGTTGGGATATGGGTCAGAAAGCTTACTGAACAATACTTCTATTTTTGCGTTGGGTTTTCCTTCTTTAAAGAGCCTAAATGAGTCGTTAAAATCTATGTTTAAGAAGACCTCATAGGTTCCAGGACCTGAAAGTAGGGAAGACCCTGTATGCTTGTCCATAAATTTCAACCTGTCTTGGCTGGCGAAATAAACATACAAACCATCGCTATTCGTAAACCAATCAGGAACCTTGAAAAATGTCTGCTTGGCATAATACTCTGCAAAGTCCTTCCTAAAGTCGGCGGAATAACCATCTTTTATTAAAAGAGCTTTGAACTCTATGAGCCTTTTGAGGAAATCAATCTTCTCCTGTACCGTAGAACCAGGCCACCATTCGGGCCATTCGAGCTCTTCAACGTTTATATAGTCCTGCCAGTTCGGTATGCTTCTATCGATGAAATACATAAGAGCAGGCCTGCCTTCAATAATTCTTGTGGAGTACGGGAGCCAGCACGCAGCTTTGCTTTCAGCAAACATAAACGCTATTGCAACGGAACTTGTATCAACTACTTCGGATGATTCAGGTTCAGCTATAAGAGCACTTGCTATATAGGGCGTGGAACTTTTCACAAGATTTGTAAACTCGCAGTTAATCGAGGTGTTGCTATCTTCATCTACAGTAATCTCTTTAAGGCATTCTTCTGTGTATACCTCGCCGCTTTTCAGGGCAATCCTCACCTTGACATTCTGTTCATCAGATGTTTTGTTTTCTACAAACACCTTTATATTAACACTGCTTGCATCTTCATTTAGCGCATATTCAATCTTACTTAAACCAATCTTTCCTTCCTCAACACTGTGCACAGCTTTTTCATTAAATCTTTCTACAAATCCGTTTATCGCATTTTCATAAGGATTTGTAGGACAATCCAGATGATAGTTGTTTGCCCTGAAGAACTCATCAAGCATATGTAAACGTTTGCTTAAAGCAATGCTAAACTGTGTTGCATCACAATAAATCCCTTTGTTGTTATCAGCATCACAGCTGTTCCATTCTATTGCTTGCCAGCTCCAGTCAAGTTTTATTTTTGGTAGAGCTTTTTCTCCAGTAATGCCTATTCTTGTACCAGAAACACAAGTGTAAGCATCGCTAAGCTCAGGCATCTCTATATCCAGCACCTGCTTGGTGTTAAACTTCAGATGGAACTTTTGTGTATATATTCGTGTTTCTGTATCTGGCACATTAAAATTGCTAAAATCTGCTTTATCGCGAGACATTCTTGCTTCTTTATGCAATGGATCGCCATGTATGTGCTCAATCGCCTTTATCTCTAAAATTCCATACTTTGGTTCTATATATTCTTCCTGTGTGCTGTTTTTGAACTCTATCGGAATTGTTTGAGAATTATCTGAATATGTAGTTGTTTCCTCTCCAGAGCCTAGTTTAACTAAAAATGGAACATACTTAAGCTCTAAACTTTTCAAATCCTCAGGTAGGTAAATTACATAATCCTGAAATGGGAACGTAGCTTGCGTTGTATCACAAGCAGGCCCAGCTGTTGCTATGCTCCAAATAACAAAAGCAGTTATTATGGTTACTCCAATCGCTATGCATGGCGGACCGCAAGTGAAAGATCCTATAGTAAACTCCAAAGAAAGTTTTGTGGCTATGTCTAACACAGCATTATAGAATGTCGGAGCTCCCAATACGGCGTTTAGTAACAAGCTAGGATTATCTATTGCGCTTTTAGGTCCAACAGATTGTTCTAGAGCTTTGTTTAGTATGCAATATGCAGGGAGTTTCTTAGGATTCTTACATTTTGTGCATAGAGTAGAGGTTATTTGTATAGTTTCCAAGAGCATCTTGTTTTTGAGTTCTGTCGAATCCTGCCAATTAGCTTCCTTACTAAGCGTAAACTCGTATCTTTTAAGCTCAAAGTAGGCTGTTTCTTTAGGTCTTATAAGTACATCAATGGTATCTATCTTCCTATAGCTTGTTTGTGGTGTTCTCGCATGCAGGGTCATTCCATACAATCCAGGAATCTCTTCGCGGTAGATAGTAACAGTTTCTTTGGGATTGTTCCGAGTAAGTTTCAACTCATCCTTGGGTAAGAAAGTGATACCGCCTTCTTTGGTACCTCCTGTGCATCGAGGATCGCCCATACAAAGCGTTACATATACGTCTATCCCACACGCACTTGCATCTATTTCAAAGCTTGTTTCGTCTTCTTCAGGAGCAAGCTCGATATCTTTAGGATACTTTAAGCAATCATCCAAATTGATTATCAATATGTTTCCATTTATGCTGCTGTCCGCTCCAACAAATTTAAGACCAGCATCAGTCCTCACCTGCCCATCTATATATATGGTGAACTTGGCGGTTTCGCCCAGATAACCTGTTTTTGGCGTAAACGTAAGGATTGCCTGGTAGGTAGCATAATCAGCATGCTTAAAAGAATCCAAAAGTTTAATCCAATGGCCAGGACGTAGCACTTGGCTTATAGTCGTTCCATCTGGAGCTATAATAGTAAGTTCAAGCACGCCTGCTTTTTTCGATTCGCTTTGCCATTCGAGTTTTACTTGCATGTTCTCCAGATTAATTCTTTGCTCACCTTTCATACATACATTGCTTATTTCAAACTCTGTCTTAGCGGTATTTTCAACGGTTGTTACATTCCATTCAGGAATATCGGGCCCAGATAGAACAATGCAGGGTGAGTTCTCAGGTAAGCCGCCTAAACTAATATCCACAGTTAGCGGCACAGCAGCAACATATTCAAAGCCATAAAGTGGATTTGTTAGTGTAATCTCAACATTGCCGCTTACAGTTTCACTTCCTTCAAGTAGGCTAGCGGCGTTGAATGAAAGCACGCTCTTTATAGTAGCTTCTAATGTTTCATTAGGAGCTATTATTAAACCCTCGCTTGTGCTAGCATATGCTTGCATTGCTTCTTCATTGAGAAGACCTTTGAAGTTTCCTTTTATATCAATACTTTTAATCATAAGTTCTGTGCCAGTTAAATTCTCTATTGTCAGCAAAAGTGTTTCTTCAGTTTTGACTGTAGTATCTAAGGAGGAGAACAAGGCCTCTGGCACAACAGATACGATGTTAGAGTCTACGAAGAGTTCCAAGGTAGCTGGCAGATAACCAAGCTTAGAAACTTCTATAGTTAGCTTAGTTTCAGGGTATGATTCTGGAATTTCAAATTCAGCAAGCCCTTCTGAATCAGAATACTTTTGAAACACGTGCCTTACATTGTCAGGAGTTTCTCTTATGACTCTAACCAAAGCGTTGCTTATGCTGGCGCCTTCAGAATCGCTAACGAATACTCTTAAAGTGTGCTTCTTGAAAGGTATGAATCTTTCGGGTTCCACGTTAATAACTAAAGCATCATTCGAATATACAATAAATTCTACAAGCTTCGAGAAAACAACTTTTTTGTCAGCCACTATAAGAATTTGTATTGCTGTTGTGGTTTCCTTCTTGGCTTCGAATTCAATATTTGCGCTGATCTCTTTTGCATAAGTGAAGCTTTCTATATTTTCTATGGTAAATTCTGAACCTGAAGGTTCTAATTCTATTATTTTTCCTGTAGGATCCTCAAATATTACACGCTTAAAAAGCAATGCATCATCTGTCTTGTTATTGGTGACATTCTTTACTACTAGCTTTATTTCTTCATAATCCTTTGGCGAATTATTCATTATATCAAATAGGAAATTGTAGTCAGCGAAGATAACTAAGGAATATGGCTTCTCAAGGAATATATCTTCTTGCTTGCTATAAAGCCATCCGCCCTTATAACAGAATGCCTCTGCGCAGAGCGGCTCTGAACCCTCGAAATATGTTAGAGAGTAGCATTCAGCGTACAAACCATCTTTTGTTGCAGTATTTTCTCGCTCTCCTAATTCTTCATCGAAAGGTTCTCTAATGTATTTCCCTTCTTTGACACTATAGCTTCTATAGTAAAAGTTCAGTTGAGTTTTTGGAAAGACACCCTTTTTTATTTTCACTGCTATTGAAACCTTGTAAGTCCCACTTTTTGGCTTAATCCATTCAAGTGTAACCCATTTTGCATTCTCATTTGTTAACTCTTCCAACCCTTGGCCTTTTTTTGGCCTGTACGTTTTTCCTTTAACAATAACATCTGCTGTTGCCTTTATATCTTTTATATACATAGGCTCGAATTCAATACTATTGTTATCTCCCACGCGGAAATGGAAACCAGCTTTATCCAACTCGTTGTTGTCAGGGAATATAAGGTTGAACCTAAACTCGTACTCATTGTTGGCGCGAAGCGATTCTGCTTTTGCATCGCCTTGAAAAACGCCCAAAAATTCTATAACCGGCTTTCTCACTTCGCCAATTTTTCGCATTAGTGCATTTATCTCATAGGTTTGATCAGGCCATAATGAGATTATTTCGCTCTCATAGCTTAGATAACCTTCTTTGCTTACAACAACGTATATCTTTTTGTCTGCTTTCAGCTTATAGGTATAAGTTCCGTCAACCATAGGTATCTTTCCATTAGATACAGAGCTATGGTCAGTAGCTGAAAATACTTCGAAGTAGCTCTCTTCTAGCAGTGTGCCATCTGTTCTTAAAGCTTTTATTTCTAAAGTGCTTTCTCCAATATGCATAATAACTTCGAAATAGTTTTCCTCATCCACCTTGATTTTCTTTGCTTGATCAGCTGAGCCGCCAGTTGCAGGATATTTTATCGCATATGCATAAATAGGCTCTTCTATAGAGTCTAAATAGAAGATAGCAATGCCATTGGCATCAGTTAACTTATAGTTTTGTTCCGAGTTTAATTCCACAATAGATTCTGTTTCTTTGTAGCGAAACATAACTTTAGCATCTTTTACTGGTTTACCATCCTCATCAATAACTTTTACTATGGTTTTTCCGCTATTTTCTGCCGTGATCTTTTCTAGCTCGATAGTTAGCGTTCCATTCAAATCGCTTTCGTTGAGATCTATGCGCTTAGCAAAGTATCCCTTATTTACGTCACCTTCTTTCTTTGCAAGTATGGAGTAGGGTTTTAGGTAATAGAAGGCAAATTCCACAAAGCCATTAGAATCAGTTCTTCTCTCATCAATAGTTTGTTCGTCTTCTAAGAGTTTCACTATAGCACCTTCAATAGGTGCTTTGCTGTCTTTATCAATAACCTTCACTTTTAGAATAGCTTTAATATTTCTCTTCATTTCTATTGTTACTTCGGTTGTTTGTTTGCTATAAACCTCTGCCAGTTTGCTTGCAGGAGCGTAATCATTGTCAGGATCGCTCACATAGATACGGTAGGTTCCTACTACAAGATTTCTAAAGTCAACTATCCCATAGCCAGCGGTGCTTTTATATTCGCGCTCGCCTTCGCGCTCTATAAATACCTTTATATCCTTGTTTAGAATAAGGTTTTGCTCCTCATCAACAACCCTCACGCGCAAGTTTCCTTTAGGCGGTTCTATCTTTTTGAAGAATAATACGATTTCGCTTCCTTGCATGTGAATTGATTCTTGCCTTTCGTAGCCCTCTATTTCAGCATCTATTTTAATTGTTCCGCAGTTTAGAGGCAGCGTTACCTCTATTATTCCGTCCATGTCTGTGTCTTCCTCATACCAAGGAGGAATCGCTTTATTTGCACAAGTGATTTTTGCCCTTATTTTTTTCCCCCGTATAAGGCCTTTTTCGTCCTCAAAACGTATAACGCGTTTTTCAAGCGGCTTTGCCTTACCTTTAAGCACTATCGTTTCAGAGCGACCTTCTTCACCAATAAAAAATGTTTTTTCAACGCTTTCATAATTAGGGTTATCTACAGAGATCACAATCTCGGAATTCTGAGTTACCCTAAGTCTTATCGAACCGTCGGATTTTGTAATCTTTTTAATAGTGTTGCCATCGATAGTAACGCTTACTTCCAAATCGCTTATAGGATTTCCTTTCTCATCTTTAAAGAATACGGTAAATGTCACTTCTTTTGGTCCTTCTGGTTTTGGGAGCAAGAACAGAAAATAGATTAGCAACGCGATGATTGCAGCGAGCAGAAGCATTACTGGGGGAAAGCCGATCTTTTCCTCAAGATCATAGTAACCTTCTTTAATAGTTTCTACAAAGTCCCTTAGGTTGTCCTTTATAGACATCACTAAACACCTAACTTGCTTGGCCTATGCATTGCGCAGGTACGCTTTCAATCACGTTTGCTAATGTAGAATCTATGATTTCCTTAGGATTCCAGAAGAACGTTGCTTTAACGCTATTGCCAACACCTGCAACGCAAACCTTGCCTTCTTTCACAAGCTCGAGTACTTTCTCTACGGAAGTTATTTCAGTACCTGTAACACCTGAAAGTGAGACCTGCTTTCCTGTCTCGTTAGGTGTTATGAACACAGCATCATCAACTGCTTCAACCATTTCAAGAATACTTGTGCTTTTTATAGGGGTAAAGAACACTGTCTTGAGGAAAACGTTGCCTTTCCTCTTAACATCGCACCATTCTAAACCATATTGGTGTGTATCAAACCTGCCAGCACATTTGGTTCTGCCAACACCACCTCTTATATCGCGCCTACTATCAAATGCTTCTGTAACTTCCTTATCGCTGAAGTCCCTGCAACCTTTGCCAATTCCTGTCCAGGTTGTCAAATAGCTTGATGCTTGCTGTGGCTGTCCATCAACCGTTACCTGGTAGAACGCATACGCTTTATTCCTTTCACCGCCAGCGATCCTTAATATTACAGGTGTTGCTCTGCTTGGGCTAAACACCATGTGCGTTTCTTCAGAGCCTCTGTCAATAGCTAATATAACACCGCGCATATCGTTGTTTAATGTCTTAAAGTTCTGTACCTCCTTTGCGTATAGCCAGCCACCTGGAATGGGTGTCGAGCCAGCTATTGTTGTTGTTCTAACAGCATGCGTTACATCTTCATTTATAAATATACTTTGCTCAGATTCTTGCCTGAAGTTTATGCCATAGCCCTGCCTTCCGTTCTCGCTATCTACGCCTATTAGGCCGTCAAATGGCAAATGATAGAACACAGAATCTGGCTCTGGGGTTGCTAACCTTTCTAAGTAAACAACAATCTTTGCATCTGGCACAGTATCATCGAACAAGCACCAACAATCGTTGTTATAAGTGATGCTTATACGCACGTGGTATTTGCCTGCTGGCAAATAACCATGCTCTGGTCTCAGGAAGCTTGATTTAAATTCAAACAATTCTGGATTAACAAAGTACTTTCCTAAGCCAGTTTCACCTTTATACCAGGCAGGCGCGTTGAAGAAATCCTTTGCTTCGCTAAACTCGTGGAAGTCTCTTCTAAAGTCGAGAGTATAACCGTCTCTGATAAGATAGGCATTGAAGCTTACAAGTTCGAGAGCCTTCTTCAGGTTTGCGTTCTCCGGATTTGCAGCAATGAATTCGGCTAAGCGGTCCGTTGAATAGGGTTCGCATTTCTCAAAGACCCCTGCGGGTGTGCCAACGAGAAGCTTAGTGAATATTATATCGTTTCCGGTATTCTCATTTTTGCATTCTGTTGGACATGTATTTAGCTGTGGGTAGATTCTTATTGTAGCGGTATAAAGACCATCTTCCAACTCATTGAAGGCACAGGAAACCTCAGCCTTGCTTATTACTTGGATGGCTTTCTCTCCCTCTGGGCAGGCTATTTCTTCGCCAGATTCTTCTTTCCTTAAGGTGATAGTAACATTTACAGTCATCTCCTTATTGTTGTTGCTTTCTATAGTGCCGATTACTTTTGCGCTCTTTCCAGCCTTCTCTATCTTTATCTTTGTTACTGCTACATCTGTTTTAAGTTCATCTAGTGCTTGTGTCTTCTCGCTAAGTATGCCTTCAGCCGATGGGCAGTTTAACTGCAAACCTCTTAGGAGCTCATCTATCTTATGTATCTTCTTTAGGAGCTCTATGCTGAATTGCGTTGCATCACAATACATTTCTTTGCCGCCTTCGTCGCACTCGTCAATTTCTATATCGTTCCAGTTCCATCTGAATTTGACTCTTGGTACAGCATTGGGCCCGGTCATTCCGATAAGGTTTCCTATCTTACAGCTTGCCTCGGGCCTTACAACTATTTCAGTAGGCTTTGCTTTGTAGGCATTGAACTGCAGGTGGAATTTCTGCGTAAACGGCTCTCTGCTCTTTATGTCTGGAGCCATCTGTTCTCGCAACCTTTCCGCTTGTTTCTTGCTTTTTATCTCATAATATGTGTTATAATCTAAGCGTTCGCCTTCTACCTTAAGTATCCTATAAATTGGCTTGTAAGGTTCTTCCTGAGTTATGCCGTTATTCTTGAATATAACCTCTATCTTCTCTATGCCTTCCGGCTTATCCTGTGTTGTTTCCACTCTGGATTCGCCTAGCTCAGCTAATATTTGCGTATCCTCGGTTTCCTCAAGCGCTTTCGGAATAAGTATCTTAACAGACTTTATTACGAGATCATCAACAACCACGGGAACCTCTATCATTCCGACATTCTTGCTCTGCTCCCAGTACTTAAATAAGGTTCCTGCAACGAAGCCAATTAATGCACCTGTCCATGGGTCTTCAATATTCAATATGCTGCCAACAATATCCGATACGCTTCCGAGCAGATTGCCAGCTCCTTGCACAATACCCTCTATAGACAGCATGGCTGTTGGAACCTTTGCATATCCGCCAGCAAACTCAATTGTTCTGCCATCTGGCGTTATACATCTGCCTTCTTCATCAAATTTGCAGCATTCTACGGTAGGATCGCCTATGTGGCAGCATGTGATGGTTGTGCCATCAAATTGGGTTGTCTGGTAAGGAATCGCACAGCCTAAAGGATCTGTGCAGACACAATTGTAACCAGTGGGGCATATGCCATATTCTGAGCCAAACTCGGCCTTGCATTTTTCTTCAGGTGTTTTTGGAGCTGTTTGTGTTTGCATCTCTTCGGGAGTTACACACTTGGTTGAGCAACATACAACAGCGTTACCAGTTACTACATCCACAACCAGTTCTGTTCCTGGTTTGCCATCGGGTTTGTTAGCACATAACAATCCTTCTCCACAATAGAGCAGACCTTGACTTGCGCAGATCTCCGCTGATGAAGCTTTTTCTGTTCCCTGTGTGGTGCCTGGGCTTGCTCCTGGCGCAGTTGGCGGTACAACCTCTGGTTCTGAGCCCCCTATGCACATAGTTGCACAGCATTTTGCTAAAGGTTCTGCGCTAAACACGCCATTTTCATAGATATTTATATAGGCTTGCCCTTCGCATACCTGATCCTTTTGGCAATAGTCAAAGCTTTGGCCCATGTACCTTGGATCGAATAGGCCGGGATTCTTACATATGTATTCCTGAGAATATCCAGAGCCTGTAAATGCTCCAGTCTGCATGGTAGAACCCGCTGTAGTACCTTGGGTGCTGCTTCCTGGAGGTATGCATTTGTTATAGGAGCTTGAAGGACAGCAATAGGTATTGTCCACTTTTACAGGCGGTCTTGGATTCGCTATACATTTGCCACAATATGTGCTTGAGCAAATACCATCTGGAGGACATTGCGGTCCATAGCGCGGATCTGGACAAGGAGCGCCGATTTGCACAGTGTAAGATTCTGTGGGTGCAGTTGTACCTTCAGGAGCGGTAGTTCCAGCAGCAACAGTGTGCCCTTGCTCATCTAAGTACCTACAAGTATATCCTGCAGGACAGCAAGGCGTGCCATCCACCTCTCTAACACCAGTAGCTTTGTCTTCCTCATAGTTTATGCATTGCCTATAAACTCCTGGCTTTTCCGGACAATAAGGACCTAAGCCAGCTTCTATACATTTATCTGTTTCTGTTTTATACTCTTCTTCCGTGATTTCTCCGCTGCAGACACCCGTTCTTGTGTCGCAGCATTCTATGCTTACAGTTTCGCCTGTTTCTGGATCCTCAAATTCTACAACAGGCGTATATAGCTCTGCAGCTTCGGGCTTTTTCACACACTTCAACCCTTGTGCTGGGTCGCAGTAGGTATACATAGGATCGGCTTTTTGGCATGCCTTTAAGGCACTTTCGAAGGATAGTGGCGCTTCTGCTCCTTCTGTGGTTTCTTCAGTTTTTGTAGATTTTTCTTCAACACACTCAACACTACAGCATACAACACCAGATACATTTACCATTTTGTCTTCTGGACATGTTTGGCCAAGCAAAGGATTGCAGTAATAATAAGGTCCTGCTCCTTCGCCAGGATTCTCGCAGACCTTTTGCAGTACTGAAACTTCCTCTTTCACACAAGGACCTTTACAGCACCAGATGTCACCAACACGTTCATAACCGTGCTGTGCGGGACAAATCTCTGTATAATCGCAGAATGGAGGTGCACAGCAGAAATCAAAGTTAGCGTCAACAGCTCTACACTTTGCCTCATTCTTTTCAAGTGTTTGCTCTGTTAGGCATTTATCTTTACAACACCTTAGACCTTCAACAAGGATTTCTTTTCCTTCTGGGCAGTTGTCTGGACCGCAATACTTAGCACCTTTCTTTGCGCATATCTTTTCTTTATGGTCTATTTCTTCAGCTATACATTCAGAGGCACAGCAGGTTACGCCTTTAACAACCTTGATCTTCTCTCCCTTACATTCCATATTTGCGCCACAATACTCATAGCCGGCTTCCTCGCAGATAGTTGATGGCAGCGGGAAGCCGAAGAAGTCCTTTCCATGTCTCACGGATTGTATGCCACCGTAGATAAAGCCCACTATTGCCCAAACGAGGCCTGTTTTCATTGCCTCAAGCCAGTTTCGCTCATCATAATGCAGCTCAACTTTGGCTTTTTTCTTATAGCACTCATTTATTAACAAGCCGATATCGAAACCATCGTAAGGATCGTTTGGATCATCGTAGATATCGTATTCATATCTGCTTAAGCGCAAGCAACCTTCAGGTTCAATTATTACCCTTATAAGTTTATTGAATGAGTATTCGCTTTCACCTACGCTTCGAACCTTAACGTATATTGGATACTGCCCCGGGATATATTCACCGGAAAGTATAGTCACTTGCTTGGAATCACTTGATTCTAAGGTAAATTCCTTCTCTGTTAGAGCTAGCTCTGTATCGAGCAAGAAATCAATATTTGTACCGCAATCCTTTGTTTCTATGGTGAAGCTACCATCCTCTCCTGGTTTCATTCTTATAACATCTTTATCATATCTTATGCAATTTTCTATGCTTATTATATCAATTTCTGTTTCTATAGTTGCTGTCAGCACTTCCTTTCCGGCTGCTGTTGGATGCTCAGCACTTATTATAATTGTTGCTTGTGCCCTGCCGGTTATTCCTCCATCAGGAATAAACGCAAGCATTGCCGGCACATCTTCCTCTTCATTTATCACTCCCTTAAATCTTTTGAAGTAAGCCCCTCTGAGCTCTACGCTGTTTTCCCCTATTTCTATGTAATAATCGCCTAAGTGATTGCTTTGCCATTCTATTTTGGCACTTAAGTTCTGCAGTTTTATTGGCTTTCCATCGACAGTGCAGGTATTTACTATGGAGAAATCTGTTCTTACCTCATTCCCTTTTGTTGTGGCTTTCCATTCGCTTATGCTTACTACTAAGCATGCTGGATCATCAACTTCTTCACCTAAACCTATGCTTATAACAACATCCTTTTCTGCTACCCAGCTTTGTCCTAAGGCAGAAACAACAACCACAAGCTTTCCACCAAGCTGCTTACCTTCGTTTAGCATTTTTCCTAAATCGCTTAATTGTACTTTAAGTGCAATATCCAGTTTATCCTTCGGCAAAATACTCTTTTGGAAGTATTCCGAGCTCAGCCATGAATGAACCTTCTGCTCATCTATAAGGCCGAAAAAGTCACCTCTTAGTTCGATACTTTCTATTTTAAGCTCCATTTCCGTTTCGTTCAGCAATCTTACAGTAGCAGAATCAAGATGCTTTGTTGTAACGTTTAGGTGCAGAGAGATCCTTTCGGGCTCTATCTTAAGCACGCGATCATCAGTTTTTATCTCTTTCCTAAACTCTGCATAATCTGGTTTTTCTACAGCAAGATAAACAATTTCTCCAGGCATTAAGGCAGGCAAAACTATTTCAGCTAAGCCCCTGGAAGTAGTACTAGTGCTTATAAGGGTTGAACCAAACTTATCCTTAATTTTTACCAAAGCATCGCTTACCTCTAAGCCAGAATCTTTGTCGCGGACACGAACTATAAGAGTGTTTTCGATGCCACTTGGCAATAGAGGCGGCTCTTCCAAAAACTCTTCGTTTACCTTAAACTCAACCAGGAATTCCCTGGCTGCAGCTATGTCAACTAGAATCTCTTTTTCAAATATGTGCCTATGCCTGCTTGGATCGTGGATTCTTATCAGTATGCTGCCTACAGCTGCGGCCTTTGCAGTGAATTCTATTTCGCCACGTACTTCCTTGTTCCTCGGCAAATCACCGATTTCAATATAAGGAGTTTCGCTTGCATTAACTACGCCTTCAGAAATAGTATCACTAACTATAGAGTATTCGCTAAATACAATGTTTTTCTCCTTGTTTAAGATTTTCAGCTGTACGTTTGTGTACGTATCTGTTTCATACGGGCTATTGTTAAGTATACTGAAATACAGCTTATAGCTTTTGCCTACTTTTGCATAATAGGTTTCATCAACATATTCAGCGACATCGCTTTCCAAGTCCAAAATCTTTATTGATACGCACCACTTATCGGTACAGAGTGTTTCCATGCCAACTTGGAAGGTTCTTTTATAAGCCCTTGCATACAGGTCTTGCTCGCTTGGTGCATCGCCCAAGGTATAATCGATAGGATCTCTCAGTATTTTTCCTTCTCTTATTCCCCACGCACGCCAAAATATGGGCAGCTCTTCCTCTACTGCAGTTTCTTTCACCTTGATTTTAGCATCTACGTATATAACACCGCTTCTGTGCTCACTCCACTCAAGATTAAACCATTTTGCCCCATCAGCACTTAAGAATTGTGTATCATAGCTTATGCCTTTGTCGGGATTAAATGACGTGCCTCTTATGATATTTGGTTTTCCTGGGGCGTATACATCTTTTATATAAATGAAGTCCTTTTCCATAATGTTGTATTTTCCTGTCCTTATATGCAAGCCGAACTTTTCGTAGTTAGCATGCTCCGGAACTGTTATCTTAAACTTTGCTATATATTCCTCGCCAGCGGCAACTATCGAAACGATCTTGTTATTCTTAAAAAGCCCTAAAAATTCAGCTTTTATCTCACCGCTTATCCGTTTTGGATCAAGCACCGCTGTATAGGAGCGCACCTCATTTGGGATTAAGGTTAAAACCTCTGAGGTAAAGTTTGCATACCCCTCATATGTTATGTATAAGTAAATTGGAAGGCCGGCTCCAACTTTAAAGCTTATCCTTCCATTGAGATCTTCTATTACCATAGGGCCAGCAATTATCTTGTTATTCAGCGCATTCTTCACAGTAATCATGCTAAACGGAAGCGGCTCCAACTCATAATTTACTACTCTGACCTCTAAAGTTGCTTTTGGAATGTGCAAAACAATAACGGCTCTCTTTTCTATAGCTTCTCTTACCTTATACTCTACTACATCGCTCCACCCGCTTCCGTATCCTTTATAAGCAAAGAATTTGTATTTTCCTTCTCGCAGGCCCTTGAATCTTGCTTCGCCATTGATATCTGTTAGGCGTTCCTTCCAACCTAAAGCATTTCCGTTTTCATCAAATATGCCAACCTTGGCATTAGGAATTGGCATGCCTACATCATCAACAACCTTTATTATTAGGATTCCTCCGCAGTCGCCCGTATATTTCTTCAGCTTCACCTCTATAGTACTCTCTGACTTCCTTACGTTGTGCAAGCGTTCCAAGCAGTATTCTGGATGGTCGATTACTATATCAAAGCTTTCATCTTTGGTGAGGTTAAACTGTACAATTCCATTTTCATCCGTTTCGTCAAACGCAAATTGGACAGAATCCTTAAACAATGTAACGCGTGTATCTTTAATGGGCTCTTTGTTTGCCTCATCTATAATGCGCAATCTAATATAACCTATAATTCTTTCCTCGACCGCTAGCACTACCGTTCTGTATTCATTTGCCCCCACAGTTATAAAGCCGGATTCCGCGCTGGTAAATCTTTCAGTTGCCCGGGTTTTCACCTTATATGTGCCAGGCAAGACCTCAAATACTGCCTGCCCGTTTTCTGTTAGCTTTGATTCAACAAAGATAGGCGCAGCTCCCGTGTCTTTATATAATTCAACAACAATAGTTTCTTGCACCGGTTCATTATTGAATTCAACAGAAACAATTATGCGACCTTTCTCTTCAGGGGGTTTTAATTCTTCCTTAGGTTTAAGCACTATTGCTGAGCCATCGCTGACCTGTTTGCGAATGACCTGTTCGTATCCAGGAGCGCTTATAGAAACTAAAAGAGGATCACATTCTATAGGAACATCCTTAACTTCGATAAGGCCTGTGTAATCAGTGATTGTTTCCATATCGGCTGGTGCTTCCGCGTTATTGCCACACTCAAAGCTTAAGCTAACATACTTGTTTGCTATAGGATTGCCTTCTTCATCCACAAGCCTAAAGCTCACATCTTTATATTTTATTATTTCTTCTAATATCACTTCTACAAGCTCAAATTCTTTCCTTATATCGAACTCCTTTGTGTAGGGATTGGGCTTAAATCCCTCCATTGATATGCTTAAAGCAATATGGTCGCCAACCTTTGCAATGTAAGGCTCGCTTAGCATCCCATCCTCATTAGTATCCATTATTGCAGAACGCTCCTCATTGATTATTGTCACTCTAGCCCCTTCAAGAGGATAGATGTCGCCATATCTATCGCGATAAGAAACTTTGACATTTATTTGCGCGGCTTTCGGTAGAAAAGCGGGTGCAAAGCTTATAAGTGCATAGCCAATGAGAACAGCTATGACAAGAAGAAGCAAAGCAAATGAAGGAACAACTTTATCTATAGCATCGGTTACTTTATAGATAGGGACCTTTGTACTTATCCTTTCTATGAGTTCATAATACTTATCCTCAAGATGATAATAAAGCTCTTTGAGCGATTGAATCACTCCCATAGGCAAGGCCCCATATTAACTTCCTCATATTAATTGATTACACTCTTATTTTATTTTTTTCGAACTTTTCTGTTTTTACTTTCCATTTTAGCTTTAGCTTCTAAGTATCTAAAAATATACGGGTTTTTTATACTTTCGGTTTTCATGTAGGAAGCTCTACAACTGCAGGATTCCATCTTAATGTAAGCGAATTCTTATTTATGGTATCGATACATATCTCGCCAGAATTTATTCTATCAATATATTCTTTTATCGAAGGGGCCGCTCGAGGTTCGTTCAGCTTCACGCTGCCTCCTGGCAGGCCTGTTGTGGGCTGCGTCTGCGTTTCGCTTCCTTCGAATACCTTTGCCTTAAGTATTGTTGGCTGCATCGCACACATGAGCTCAAGCTGTAAAGTTTCGCCTGTGCCTATATAAGGAACAAATGTTACTGAATACCAGTCGCCGGGCGGCGTGAAGAGTTTTGCGACCTTTCGTGGCTCATTCCAGCCCTCGCAAAACGTTGCAGGTTCAAACATCTTGAATTCATCAACTTGCATCTCTTCGCTGCCGTTTAACTGGAACCATACAAAGAGTTCGTTTACTGTGCCACAGTAGGCAGGAATGTTAAATCTATAGTATACCACATTGTTCTGAGTGCCAGAAGAGCTTATCTTCAAGCTAGCAGGATACGAAGGAATGTATTTTAACATATTCTTCCTTAGATCCAACTCTATAACCTTGCCTTCTCTTGTTTTCTCGAACTTATTGCTGAAGCTCATCTGAAGTGTTGTTATGCCGGGTCCCCTGCTTGGTATCTCTCCATAAGTTTGTGTGTCTTCTAAGCTATAATACAAAGCTTCCTCTGGTAGGTTGGAAAAAGCCACGCCGTAGTCAGCATTTGTACTGCCTTTGCCCAATGGAGCATCGAATGAGAGATACATCAATGGATTTTCTGCGTAAGCGGTTCCGCTTTCAGCATCAATTCCTTCAAGGCTTTTTTCCTGATGCAGCTTTATAATAAACTTATCTAAGCTAATTACGGGCTTTCCATCAAATATGTTGAGGGTTATCTTCGGATCGATTCTGTAAGCATATTGGCCTGCAGTTATGCGCGTGCTCTTCATATCGTTGCTAAACAAAGAATTTTCCAAGCTCATATATTGCTTAAACTCTATCTGGTTCGGCTGTAAGGGAATGCCTGGATATGCTGCTAAGAAATCGCTTATGAATGTTGGACTGAAGTTCTCCGTCTTGAGATTTACTAATGTTATGCCTTCCTCAGAAGATTCTGCAGATTCATCCTTAATATAATCTTCAGCATACATCTTAACATAGTCCTCAAGTTCTGCGCTCATATTTGGCTTGTTCAGTACAACAAGCTTAAACTCCATATTTTCTTTGAGTATCTGCAAAAATTCCAGCCATGTCTGTTCATCGGCTTGTAATACTGCATTTCCTATGGTAACTTCTATCGGAGCTCCTCTATCACCTGTTCGAATATTAGCAAGAACGCCTTGCAATATATCGTTGTGTAGCTTCATATATTCCTCAAATGTTATCACATAGGCATCAATTTCATTATTATATTCGATCATAGGTATGCTTTCAATAGCGGGTGAGCTGAGCGCTGACCAAATATCCTTGCCGTTAGTTGCTGCCATCTGATTCTCTATTTCTGGGAATATAATACCTATTACGTTATCAGCTTCGATATCTCCAAGATAGCATTCCCTAAGCTTGGCTTCAAACCTTCTTTTAAATCCTAATAAGTGCAATGCAGCATATTCTTCTGTTTCTGGAGAAAGTGATTCTACAAGATTTGTTAAGCTGCTTTCAAGCTCAGAGACATCGCAATTCTCTACCTTTGGAGCAGGAAGCAAGCCGCCACCCAATTCAGGATCCTGCAAGAATACCAATAAGTTTCTGCCTTGCACGCTATCTGTTATAACGGTCTGTTTCTTCATTATCTTGTACATCTTTCCAGGTTCGTTTATTTCTTTCATAAGCTCCGGATCTGAAGCAATAATGTTTGCTACAAGCATCAATGATTCATCGCTTTTTGCCAGGGCATCAAGCTTCTCTACCTTTTCTTTAATCTTTGTAAGAGTTCCAGAAATCGATAGCATGAACTGCGTACCATCACAGAAAAAGCCAGAGGCGTTAGCCGTGCCAACAGCACATGTTGCTGAAGTAATGTTTTCTGGTTTCCAGGTAAACAACAACTTATCAAACCCATATCGCAGATAGGGTTCTGTTCCGGTGTTGTTCTCGCAAGGTTCTAAGAGCGCCCATTCAGGTATTGCTGTTGGTGTCACCTTTTCATACTCGCAACCCTCATAATATTCCTTCACTCCTTTGTTCAATACATTAACAGCCACATGTAAGGCAACCTCCTCCGTGCCAGGATTGTTAAACACCCTTGTTACTTTTATTGGGTACTGGAAGTCAATCTTTGCACACTTTGTAAACATTTGGCTTCTATCAACAGTCATTACTATATGATGTCTATTGTGGGTAAGCTTGAAGGTAAGCACTACTCCAGAAGCGGGATCGGTCCATGTAGTATAGGGTAAGCGTTCGATATAATCGCTTCTTCCACAGAATCCAGTGGCTTGTTCTACACCAGGAACGCCGACAATTTGTTCGTTAGAAGATGCTACTGGCAATACCCATTCGCTTTTGGGTGGATTTTCCTTCCAAACAAACACATCGTTTTTGAAGAAATCATCTCCTATGAATTCGTACTCTTCGCCGGCTGCTGGAACATTAAGAGCTTCTTTATTGACACATTCGCTGGGTGCTTTATTAGGGTCACCAGCATCTATAAGCATGCCTGCTATTCCAAACCATTCAAACGGATCCTCAAATGTTACTGAAACCTTAAAGTATTTCACCTGTCCTAAAAATGGCACGTACATAGGTACATATACTTCACCAGGCGAAACTACAGCACTATAAAGAGATGAGCTAGCTACTCTTATCATTCCAATCCTTTTGTCTATAGGTCCCTCTAACAGCACGGGCCAATGCTGGGTTATTGTCGGGTCATACCATATGCTAAATTCCATAATCTCCCAAACTTCGCTCTCGGAAACCTCTTTTAATGTCGGTGGTGAGAAATAAATCTCCTTTATAAGAGGACAGGGCCCAGGAGCTATCTGCACACCTCCTGTTTCCGGAGAAGCACAATGGAAGTTTTCTTTACTAATCCTTTCCAATCGGAAACCTAAATTGTAGCATTTGTTATAAATTCTGCCAGTAGCTTTTTGCCATCCAAGGAAGTTCGCTCTTAATGTAGTTGGTTCTATAACAGGATAGCACTTCTCTGAAACATCAGTAAAACGCATTACTGTGAAGTATATCTTTTCGATTTTTCTCCAGGGTTCCTTTGAGTCCTTAAGCTTGGCTCGAATCTCTATATTGAATTTGCCCAATCTTGCTGTTGGAGACACCTCAAAGCTTTCTGAAGAGCCGGCACTTATCTCAAGCTCGGTTGGCTCAACGCTAAGGGCAGAATGCGGAATTATAGATACAACAACATCGGCTGTGCAGTTGTTTTCTAAGGTGATTGTTGCCTTTTCTGCCTCACATTTCCAGCCAGTGCCATAGGGCTGTGTTGAGAAGGAAGTTTGCCAAGGTGGCTGTATTTGCGTGCTTGGCCATGTTGGCTGCATTGGAGCTTGCCAGGGCTGCATAAATGTTGTTTGCTGACCTGGCTGTGGTTGTGTTTGCTGATCGCTAGCATAAGGGTCTCTATCGAAGTATCTTAAGCTGTTACCCCAGCCGGTATCATAGCCACAGGTGCGGAGCTCTAAAGGCTCCTTTTTAATTATGGCAATACATTCCGCTATATTATTTACATTGATATTTGTGTTTATCTCTGCCTTTACTTCTTCCTTTCCACTTTTACTGAAGTGCTTTGCTTTTATCTGCAGCTTTGCTTGCGCTTCACCGCTGGCTATTTCAGGGTCAGGTGTAAATACAACTAAAAATTCACCTTCAAATTCTGGTGGCAGATAATCTACAATTACAGTATAAGTGGCTCCGATTGGTTTTTCCTCTATTCCAAGGTCAGGATTGCTAATACTGAAGCTTCCGAGCTCGTTTGAAACCCCCCAATAGATTCTTATAGCAAGCTCTCTTAGAGGCACGGGTTGCTTTCCCACAGAGCAAGCGTTCTTCAGGGTAAATGCAAATTGCCTTTGTTTCGTTGTTGTATTTATTTCCCACTCTTGGGGCTCAACGATTAAGCAATCTGTTGTTTCTAAAGCATCTTCAAGCACTATTCTTATATTAAGCTTAGCTGTTTTTGTCCATATAGCGTCAATAGTCTTATTCGTTACATTTACTGTTAAAGAACTTTCGAGCTCTGTAATTTCTTTTACTTTCTTGCCTTTATTTGTTAATTCTGCTTTGAGCTCTATGTCTAACTTCTTTCCAGCTTCTACAATCTTTCCTTCAAAACCTTCCATTCCTTCTATTTCTACAAGTTCATTGAGGTCTCCTTCAAGGGCTATAGAATCAATTTCTAAAGGTATGGCACTTAGGTTTTCAACCGCAAACGAGAAGCTTACGGAGGAGCCACCTATAGGGGAAAGCTCTACCTTAATTTCTGGTGGGATTATGTTAAATACTTCCTCAGATACTTCTATAGTTTTGCTTAATGGATTGTAACCTGGCTTAGTAACTTTTACCTTTAGCTTAGCTCCTGGGCTTGGAGCTTCTAATGTAAACGCAAAGACACCTTCGCTATTAGTTGCTCCTGTTGTTAGGAATTTGTCGTCTAATAAGAGAACAATGCTTGCACCTTCCACAGGTTCTTCTGTTTCCTTATCCATAACTTTGAAGAGAAGCTCATTATCGATCATAGCGATTACATTCTTAGGAATCATTTCAAGTATCATTTCCTTGCCAGCAGGTACCTCAATTGTAAGAGAGTTTTCAAGTATTCTTTCGCCCTCGCTTTGAATTCCTAAGGTTAGAACCTGTGAGCCCTCCTTCAAGGTTTCAAATGTTATAGTGCCGGAAATCGTGCTTTTTTCTGGAAAGCTCCCTATGGTTATACCAGCAGAACTTCCATCAAGAGTGCCAGAGAACTTTCTGCCGCTAGCATCGTAGATTTCATACTCTCCAAACAACAACCCTTTTTGTTCATTTTCTATAAAGAAAACTCCATTAGCAATATCGGCACTTTTGTTATTTATAGTAAAGTAGAGTTTATACTTGTTCCCTATCTTTGCGGAATATTTATCCACAACAGCAAGCTTGATCTTCGTGCTTAGGTCTTCTATAGCATATGATTGGCAGAAGTACTCATCGCATAGGTTGCTTAGCCCTATGCTGTACACAATATCATACGTCCTTGCATATAAAGCATCCTTTTCAGAAGTAGATTTTTTGCCAGAGAGAACCTCGTCCTGAGGATCGCGCTCATAGGATGCGCTTATGCCATATGCTCTATAACTGAGTTTGAACAGATCACCAGCCAAAGCAGAATCTCTTATTACAATACTGGCTTCTATTTCAAATACGCCTTTCTTTATCTTGCTCATATCCCACTCAATATTAGCCCATTTTATCTCCTTCTCCGCAACACTTTTCAGATCAGAGGATTCGCCTTTCGGAGGTGAATAGGTAGAGCCCTTCAAGAGTGTTGTTGCGGAGGCATTTATTTGGCTTATATAACCGTTGTCCGCTTCCACCTTATTTATTTTCCCAACAATATCTTTTCCCGTCCTTATGTGAAAACCTACTTTTGTATAGTCAGCTTTTCCCACAATGAGGAGGAAAGAGCCCGTGTAGCTGGCGCCGGGGCTTACAGTGCCTTCTACGGTTTCTTCTTCATGTGTGAGTCCTAAAAACTCAGCTTTTATTCCTGCGAACTCTTTTCTCAATATAATGGTTTTTTCTACTGTTGTTTCGGGCACAGGCGTCATAGGAACCGTGATATAGGGAAGGTAGCCCTTAGCAGTTATCACAAAGTAAGGTGTTTTATCCGTTCTTATTGAAAGAGATGCTATGCCTTCATCATCAGTTTTTACACTTTTCAGAAGCTTTCTTTCCCCTAAATCATACGCTTCTATAGTAGCGTTGCTTATGGGCTTGGAATTCTCGTTGACTACTGTGAGCTCAAAAATGCCTTTTGATATTTCTAATATTATTGGACCTACTGTTACAGTTTCTCCTGGAAGGACCTCAAAATCTTCCGTTATCGCTGGCGAATATGAGTAAAGCTTTACCTGAGCGTAGTATCTGTCTGGCTTTACACGTTCTATTTCACAAAGACCATCAGAACCTGTTACGCAGGAATAGCCGGCAGCTGAATGATCAATTTTATAGAGCTCTACAGTTGCGCTTTCAATAGGTTCTTTGTCCTGGTCCTTCACTTCAAATACAACAGTGCCGCCTTTTTCAAGCTCTTTTTCGTCATAGGTTACTTCATAAAAGCTTTCGCTTGGCGTTACCTTAAGCTGTTTCTTCCAGCCGTTTGGAAGACTTAATATAACCAAATATTCCTTTTCCTCGGTTACGCTAAATACATACTCTCCCTTCAAGTCAGTGTATCGCTTATTTACTAAGATTTGTTGTGTTGCTGCATCCCTTAGCTGTAGCTCAACATCTTTTACGCCAGTACCCTTTGTATCAACAACTCTTATTTTTATAGGATACCCTGTAAAGACGGGCTCCACATAAAGCGTTGTAACAGTATCTTTGCCTTCTTCAACTATAGCGGTTGCTGTTGATGGCTTGTAGGATTCGCTGACCGCTGTTATGGTATAGGTGCCAGCAGGAAGATCACTGAATACAACAGTACCGCTTGAGTTTGTCTTTTGAGAACCAACAAGCTGACCCAAATAATTTGTTACGGAAACTTCTACAGCATTAGCTTTAACGGGGTTGTTTTCCGTGTCGACTACCTTTACTATAAGACGCCCTTTCTTTTCCTCTTCTTTTAAGTATATCTCCGCAGGCGTATAATCCTCAACGCTAATATCATGCCATTCATCCTTAACCTTTATGCTGAGCTTTCCACAGTTACTTGGTACTCCTCTAAGCGTGGCTTCACCATCTATTACAGGAATGTTCATTGCTTGCCAATCAGTATTGCTGCATACAGCATCTATTGAGTCAATATCTTTGTATCTCTCAGTTGTTCCTTCTTTGTAAAATATTATTTTTTTATCAGAATATGTAACAAGCTCTACATCCAGCATAATTGTTTTTTCTGTAAAACCTTCTACAACAACAGTATCCCTCGCGCTTTCTTCGCCATACTCGGCTTCTATTACAACTTCCGAGCCATCATACACTATAAAGGTTGCCTTTCCCTCATCATCGGTTTTTTCCGTTTTCGTTATCTCTTCGCTCCTTATAGTTACATTTGCTTGGGGAATAGGGTTGTTTTCCTTATCAACTACAATTACGCGAAGCGTTACCTCTTCTTTTGGAGTAGGGAATAGAAGCTCCAATCCGCCAAATAATAAAAACAGAATAAATATAAGAGCAATTATTAAGCCAAAGAAAGCTGGTTTGGGGATATGGTGCTCTTCGAGCCAAAACATGAAGTCTTCCCAACGCTCTTTTAATCCCATCTAAGGGCCTCCAGCATTAGCTTGCTTTTTACCTAAATTAAGTTAAACTTTCTTATTTATATATTTTCCCTTTCAAAAATCAGGTTCCGTAGCATCTTTTTGCCTTTCTTTTTTAAGGGTATTCTGGGTAGCATCCTTTGTAGCCAGTACCCTCTGAGCTTGTGAGACAAGTCCAAGCGCTTCCCATGCAAGAAATGTTTTGCGGAGCATGTGATAGCGAGCAATCTATATCCACAGCCCCAGAGTCATAGTTTGGATTAAATGGTGTAAAACTTCTATCTATTATTAGGAAGGAAAACCTTGTTTCCAAATCCTTGTTTATTTTGTACTTTTCATTCTTTTCTAAAAATGATATTGTAAGTCGAATTTCATTTACTTCGGCGCAGCAGCTCCAAGAAGTACCAATGCCGCATTTCGGCGGCACTATGCCTAAAAGCCCTTCCATCCCGGCTAGGCCTTCGCATATATTAGCCCCAATTTCGCTGCTGGGCCAACTAATTCTGCCAGCATCTTTGTAGTAGCCCAGTCGTCGGTTTTGTGGTAGGAGAAAATTATAGGGGCAATCGCTTAAATTCGAGTTTGGTTCTTTCATGGGGTTTGTTCCTATAAGGCCTGGTGTTCTTGGAGAGCCAAGCTTTATTAGCTTTGAAGGAGTTTCCTCCACCAACACATCGCGCAATTCCAGTATGATATAGCAGTCGGGTATTGAAGGATCCTTTTCTATTTCAAAATCGCCAGGGGCATCGTATGCGGCAATAAGCTGCTTTGAAAGCTCACATAGGCGCTTTTTTACAAGCTCCCTCAAAACCTTGCTCATATAACGAGGGCTTTTTTTGTCTTCCAGATCGTATTTGAAAGGCTCTCCGCGAAACTGTCCTGAAACCTCTCTCAAAGTATTTGTTACTCCTGCTCCTGAACAAGCATAATCTTCGGAATATCTTTTGCTTGGAGGGAAGTATGGATTTTCTCTAGGATAGCAAAAACCATAATCGCAGTATCCTAAAGCCATAGAGTCAATCTCATTGTGGATTCTTGGGGATAGATAACCAAAATCGTAACGCGTGTTCATAGCGCTTAAATCCGAATGCATAAACTTCCTTGTTATCGCCATGGCTTTAAAGAGCCTAAGCGGAACATAGAGCTTAATATCATTTCTTGGAATTATGGGGTCAGCTACATAAGAGCCACTAAGCAAATCAGTTACTTTTAGCATGGGCAAGCTTTCATAAGCTTCATCGGAGAGTTTAGAGATTCTTAGATTTATATAGAAGCTTCCTAGCGGACAATTTTCCGGCTCGCCTTCGCACTCCACAATCTCTATAAAATCCTTTTCTGTTGCGCTCAGCATTATGGTTTCCTGCATAACATCTCTGAACCTTTCGGTATCATCGTGGTATATCTCGATCTTATAGTGGCCTTCATATGGAGCTGCATAATCAAGTCTAAGACTTGGAAGCACGCGAGCGATCTCTCTTGCAAATTTTGCTTCACCAACGAAGTAACCTTCTGCAAACTCTTCCTTCAATCTATCCCAATCTTCCCAAGCTTTGAGATCATCTATCCTTACAGGATTTTTTCTGAAATAATCCTCTATAACCTCTCTTAAATGCTGATTGAAGGTGTGAAATATATCCGCCCTTACGAGGCGTGCTACAGATTCCAATCTTGCTTGGGATGTCATAAGCGCTATCATGTGACTTGTATTTGTTTCCGTCTGTATCATTGTGAGGTATAGAATGGTGCTTGTAAGAATAAGAATGAACGCTAATAATGCGGTGAATAAATTAAACGCTTTCTGATTCAAGCAATCACCCGCTGTTAGCCAGGCGTTGTGCAAATATTAAATGAATTCCATAGGTTATAAGCTGCTTTGATGCCCTGTATGTATCTATCTGGTGGCGTGCCTTTCTTACTTCCTACGATCCTTGCTATTTCCTCTATTTTGTCTGTTTCTGCCAGGGCTCTGCTTATCTTTTCTCCCGCACATCTTATAGCATACACTCGCCTATCTTCAGCTTTTTCGTACCAATCTTTTGTTATAGAGCAACCTTCGATCCTTTCGGGATCTACTGTTAAGAACGCTACCAAAAGAGCTTCTGGCACGGAAAATTCTTCCGAAACCTTTCTAAATACGGAATTATCTGTATAGTATGCCCTCACATGGTCTGCTTTTATTCCTTTTTCTGCCCTTGGCATAAGACATCCTAAAAAGCCCTTGAATTCTCGCTCACGATATTCTCTGCAATCGTCCACCCAATAAGCATCTGGGTTAGAAGCAATAGCATTTTTCATCTCTTCAAACTCTTCTTCAGTGTCTATGGGCTCAATTCGGTAGTAAAGCCGTCCATATTGATTGCGCCCCACTATTATCTTATAAGGTCTGTATTTGTGAAGTTCTGCAGGGCCTTCATAGTATTTGCCGATATCTCCGTACTCAACTGTTGGAGATGGGATGGCGCCTTCCTCAGCAAGCTTCTTTAGGGCTGAGGTAACGCTTGCCACAAATACTCTGTAGCCAGCGAAGTTTGCTACCGCATCACAGAATGCTCCGCGCAAGATTCTTCCTAAGTTGCGCCAGCTAAAGAACTGCTTTATCCTGTCCATAAGCGTTATCTTTGGAGCTCTTTCAGCAATTTCCTCACCAGTTTCCCTGACAATCTTCTCAGCAATTTCCTCACCATAAGCCCTTGCCAGCTTATCAGCAAACCTGGAATTTACTGCTATAATGCTCTCTTTTATCGCATTGTCCAAATTACTTGCTTCTATTATGAAGTTGCCTGCGGCATCTTTTGTGGCGGCCTGCCTTATAGTTCTTCTTATAGTATCTTCTATGGTATTTTCTATCGCACTTGATGCGCCGCCAAGCTTTGGCTTTATCTTATCAAATTCAATTAGTTTTAGTATTCTGTTCTTCGCTTCTTTCGCGATTCTTGCCACCTCAGAATCGAAGTCGCTAGCACTTATGGTTTTTGATGCTTCTCCTAGAATATCCTCTACTTTTAACATCTTTGCGATCTCATCTGGATCGAAAACCTCTTTGGCCCTCTTTGCCCCGGTTTTAGTGAGCTCTCTTGTTATTCTGGCTTTTTTGCTAAGTTCATCTAGGTTTTCTAAAACCTTTTCCGTTACGTCTTTAGAAGCGCTTCGCCAAGCGCTTCTTACGGCATCTTCGGTCATAACCGAAGAAAGCTTCGCTTTCTCTGGAGCGGCATTTAAGATCTCCATAAACTTTGGCTTTAGAATCTCCTTTATCTCAGATTCCAATGAGCCAGCGAGCATCTCCGAGGAAAACTTCTTGGCTACATAGCTCGAAGCTTTTTCCGCTATGCTTGGCTTTAGAGCTTCTGTTATTGGAATATCACCAAATGTTCTGATAAGTTCCCTGGTGACTCCAATGCCTAATTTAGCTTCGAATCCAACTATCGCTGCGGGAATAACCTCTTCTCTAATAGCTTTCTGTAACTCTTCAGGCAACTCTTCGGTTCTCACAACATTGCTGAAAGGTTCTGCTTGCCTACCTAAGAACGGCAAGCGTTCCTTAACCCAACGCCAAAAACCACCTATTCTGTTTACAAATCCTGGAGCCCCCGTTGTGCTTGAAGCGCCCATAAGCACAGGCGGTCCACAATCGAATAGTAGCGCCTGAGCAATGTTCCAAGGAGCGAGGAAAAGGCCAATAATGCCTGATAAAGGTCCAAACTTTAAGCTATTACACGCCATAGAAACCCCGACACAGGTTAGGAGATAGTAAAGCCAACCTTTTTGGTAAGCTCTTGCTATTCTATCAACAACTACAGGGGTTTCCTTTCCTGGCTGTGGGAGCTGTCCGACAATCTCTTGCGCTTTTAAGCTTCTTTCAATATCCTCCAAGCTTATGCTCTCTGGCGTTCCTTTCCATCCAAGAGTAGTGTAAAAGACCTTTTCTTCGCCAGGTTCAACCTCAACAGATTTCATTCTTTCTATAAGGCTGTATGGGTGAATGCCGCAGACCTCAATTTCTACATCGTGCCATTCCTTCATCTCTTTTGTAGCTATGCTTAAGCTTCTTGCTTTAACCTTTATTCGCTTTCCAGCGGCTTGTGGTACTAAGCCATTATCTCCAATAGCACATAGCTGGAAATCCTTTTTGTAGAGTCCTTTAAATCCAGGCACCTCTTCCAATTCTATGGGAGTTCCCTCAACGCCTTTTTCATTCGAGTATTCCTCTATTATTTTTCCATCCACTTTTATATAAACTTCTTTTATACCAGCTCTTTCCGAGGGGTTTAACAAGGACCAATTCGTTCTTAAAGCAATGGTTTCGCGGATATTGCTGATTACATTCAGGTCAATGCAACTTTCTGTGTTGTAATAAAGGGGCAGATTTCCTTTGTGTTCTATTCTTAGTTCACCGACACTTTCCAGCTTCATTATTTTCATATAGGTCTCATCATTGCTTATGCATGCCTGAATCTCGAAAGAACCCTGCTTTATCTGTTGTAAAGCGTATGTAGCTTTACTCGCAATCTCGTTTCTTATTTCCTGGGCCCCTTCTCCATAATACCAATTTATCAGAAGCAGTATCGTTACTGGATTGGCTTCAACGGTTGAGCGCTGGTCTATCTTTATTTCTACTATAGAGCCGCTTGGCAATTCTTCAAGTACAAGTTTGAGCTTGTTGGAATTCGTTGTTTGGGCAACTCTGCCCTGGCTTCTGCCAAACAATCCTTCAGCAATGCTTGCGCCAAGCTCTTTCAAGTTCTCATTTGCCTGTACCATGCCAAGCCATGTTCCCATCGAGGATGTTTGACTTAGTTCTTTGTCTTCAGGAAGGAAGTTAAGGAAGTTTTGAACCTTCAATGTGCATTCAGGTGTTACAGCCCTGTCGCTTATAACTCTTACTAATATTATCAAGCTGTCTTTCTCAAGCTTTCCTTGTACTTGCTGAACAGCCCCTTCTATGGAGAAATAATATCGGCCACAACCCTTAAGGGGTTTTTCCAAGTATATTTGGTTTGCTGTGAATCCTGTGGCGGTTGTTAGCAGTTCTTCCAGGTTTCCTGTAGAATACCTTACTATCATATTGCTTAGGCCTTCTGTACGTTCAACCACATGTTGAAGCAGCTCGGCTGTAAGATTATCGTGGTTCATATATACCCTATACGGATAAGAAATAATTCCTAAGGAATTGAATGTACAGAATCTTGCTCCTGGCTGGCAGAAGGGGTAATTTCTTATATCGCTTCCACTTTCTTGTATTCTTTGCTTAACCGCTGCTATGGTTTCTTTGATTTTTTCAGCAATGTATGTGGAAAGCTGTAGGGCATCACAATAAGCCGCTTCACAATCAGCATTAGCACTTTGCATGGGGAATCTTACCGTTTTTGAGCTTTCCGGATCCTCGCATAGAGGAAGCGTTATTTCCGCATACCCGGGGCCTGCAGCTGTCTCTGGCTTTAAGCCGATCTCCGCTATAAGCATAAGCGGATTGGACCTTGTGAACTGCTGGCTGTTTACTAATAAGCCGCTAACTATAACCTCATCAGGTCTTTCCGTATTGAAATAGTCGCCTGCTTTAGAGAGCATTATCTTTGCTTCTACTGTCTGGTCTGGGTAGATGTAGGGGCCTGCTGGCACGAATAAGCTAAGCTTGTTGGGGCCTAAGTATTCTGGTTCAATAGCAATATCCCTTATTACTTCTCCGCATTCATTCGATATCAGAATAGTTTTTGTTAGTACGCCCTGAGAAGCATCCTCGCTTACAAAAACAAGATCCTCTTTGGGGGTTATTCTCAAACATTCTGCAGGCGAAACAAATATCCAAACTGTAACAACCTTTTCAAAAGAGAAGCCTTCTATACTTGCGCTCAAGAGTATCTCGGCTCTATGGGGGCCTCTTTCCAAGCTGATGTTAGAACTTTTTGCATATATTGTAAGTGGATGTGCAAGCTCTTCGCCCGGAGCTAAGCTTATAGGGCCTTTTGCTATGGCTCCAGGCACTTGTGCCGCTTGCGGAGTTTCCGTTATGTAGATTTCTATTCCGGGAGGTGGAGAAACACTCCAGCGAATGTTCTCTATAAGCTTATGCCCTATATTTTTCATGTAAAGCTGTGCGAATCCTTCCAAGAATCCTGTTTGTTCGTTGTAGCTCATGTAGAGCGGTATGTTATTGCTTGTTCTTAAAGAGAATACGGGGTCAATGAAAGCCAATTCAACCTTCAGAGCCTTTGTTATGCTTTGTGCCTCAAAGAATAGCCAGCCGAGCAAAGGCTTCTCGCTTGGCTCTGCACGATCGATGATATTGAGAATGTATATGCTCACTTGCTTTGTCTCGCCAGGAGATATCTCAAACTCCTTAGGCATAAGCTCTAGGTTAGGATCATCTATATCCAACCTTTCAATGAACCTTAGTGTTCCTTCGCACCCTTCTTTTTCTTCATACTTCACGGTAAACGTTAGCTCTTCTTTTTGGTTTGCGCTTCCTATAATTTCTACGTAGACGCTTTCGGGCTCTATGGTTATGCATTCTTCCGGAAGCTTCTCATTGTATTTTACTATCACATCAGCGCTACCTTTTACTAGCAAGTCCAACGTTCCATAAATTGTCAAAGTTCCAGTCGCTGTTATGCTTTTTTCTTCTTCTCCGGTATAAGAAACAATGATCTGAACAGTTCCAGTAGCTTTTGGCATAAGCCGCTCTGGCAAGATGATTTCTATTATAAGTTCTTCTGGCCAATCTCCGCTGGGTGTAAACTCATAGAGCAGATCGCTAATGACATCCTCGGAATTATTGCGTATGGTCTTTATGATAGTTTTTTCCCTTTCCCCTTTTCTCAGCTTTATTTCGATAGGTGAATCAATTTCTATAACATTTTCAAGGCCTATTCCTATTTCCTTAGTATAAGGTTCGGAATCTTTGGCTTCTATAATTAGCTGGTATTTGCCCGGCATAAGCTCAGATGTTTCTATCGTGTAAATCCCATCTTTGCCGTTATTTTCGGTGTTGTCCCCAACTTTCTCTACAATTGGTCTGCCATTTTTTAGCAACACAACTTTAGCATCGGTTATAGGTTCTTTTGTTTCTTCATCTTCTACAAGCACTTTAACATCTTTACCTAAAGGAATCACATCAGGTTCGGATAAAGTAACAGATAGCTTCTTTGGGCCATATATGTTGAAGTAAAAATCCTTTGCAATCTTTTTTCCATCGAGTTCCACACTAACGCTAATTAAAGCGCCGCCCTCGGAAAGTGCTATAAAAGCAGCACCAAGCTTCTTTTCCTGGCCCTTAGCAAGCATTAAGGGAGCAGAAACTTCTGTTTTGTCATACATCTCTCTTGCTGTAAAGCCAAGCCTCGGTTCTCTGATTGCAGAAAAAGCAAGAGATTCTGGCTCCTTTGTTGTCGAAACCTTAAGCGTTCCTTTTCCGCCTTCATGGGAAAATATGGTTAGAGTAAGCATATATTCCTTCCCGACCCTTGCAAAGAAATCTTCAGGCTTTATTGTCTTTTCCCCATCCCAAAACTCAGCTTGGATGCATATTCCTTCCTCACAATCAGGGTATGCTGCAAACACCCTAATGTTTTCTTTATACGTCTTTGCATAAAGAGAGTGTTTCTTCTCCGTATATGCATATGTTTGAAGTTCGTCATCCACTGGGTCTCTATAAATGCTATCGCTTATCCTTGCCCAAGCTCTGTAGTGGAGCTCAAATCCTTCTTTTGAGAAGCTTCTCTCAACCTTTATCTTTACGCCTATTATAATCTCGTCTGCGGGCTCTTTAAAAGTGAGCTCAATCCATTTGTTTCTAATCCCCGCTCTTCCCGCGTTTGCGTAATCTGTGGCTTGGCCAAGTGGAGGATGATAGCTAAGCCCATAAGCGATAGAATCAGCTTTTCCATCGAAGCCGTAAATTCCAACAAGTTGGGATTCGGCAAACCTCACAGTGTCACTACCAACTCTAACATGAACTCCTATCTCATCGGCTTCTGGAGCAAGGATTCTGAATCTTGCCCATACGAAAGTTCCAATGGGTGCGCCCTCCAGAGAGTTTCCGCTTTTATCTACAATTCCCAAAAATTCTATTTTAGGGGCAGCGCCTTTGGCGGCTTTTTCCTTAGTTACTTCTATCTCTGTTTCCTCTTCTTTTAATCTTGCCTCGGTCTCAAACTCCTTACCATCTTCTGTGACAACCTTTACCCTAACGGTTTCGTTTCCTTTTGAGTCGAATTCTACAATACCTTCTTTTATGGGGCCTTCGTAGAGCTTCTCGCCAGAAGGTGTTGTTATTATGGCTTGTCCTCTTACGGGTTTTCCTTCCTCATCCAGAAACCTCAACCTTTTTATGGTTGGTATCCTGCTTGCGGCTATCTCTATTGTTTTTTCCTCACCAGCCCCTATTGAAAACTCCTTTTCAGCGGAATATAAAGGTGTTTCAATCCTTGCAACATAATCTCCAGGGGCAAGCATAACAGTAATTTCCCCTTTATAGTTTGCTCTTAGCGGACCTATGCCTAAAGGAATATTTCTTCCGTCAATCTTCCTGTATAAATGCAGATAGGCATCTGCAAGCTCTGTTCCAGCATCGCTTTTTAACCTGAATGTAACTGTTCCAGAATTAGCTTTGGTTATCCTCTTAAGCACAATGCTTATCTCCCTAGAGGTTTGTAATTCTTCAGGAGTAAGCTCTTTAAACGCTGGTAGAAAACCAGTGTAATAAGCAGTTATATAATACTTCTTGGTCGTATCTATGCCTTCAAATGTAACCGTTCCTGTAAAGTCGGTTCTTCCTTCTTTTATAAGCTCTAAAGCTTCATTAAACAATTTTACACTTACATTTACTAGTTGAACATTGTCTTCACTTAACACCCTAACTGAAAAGCTTGTGCCTCCTTTCTTTAGGAGTATGGGAAATTCAGAATCGCTTCTTATGGTAATAGGGCTGCTTGAGTAGGCATAATAGCCATCCTTACTCACACTTATGGTTATTACGCTTCCTACGGGCAATTTAACAACGTACTGCCCATTTTCGGCATTTACATCCGCAAGAACATTTTCGGTGCCAAATTCAGTTATAACTATCCTTGCTCCGGGAATAAGCTTTTCCGTTTCGTAATCCCTTACTGTTATTAAGATTGTTGCGGTTTCGCTTAGCTCTGCGGTTTTTGGAGGAAGCTCTACTTTCTTTGTTTCCCCTTGGGCAAACTTTACAAAGGTATCAACAGTTTCGTATCCAGATGCTTCACAAAACAGACGCAATTCCAGGTTTGCGGGAACCCCCACAAACTCAACTAGGCCAGAGCCTATAGGTCTGCCATTAATTTTTTTCCCCTCAAACTCTACATAGCATTTGGGAGTTGCAATAAATGTTTTCGACTCAGAATCAAACACCTGAACCCTTGCGGTAATAAGCGTAAGTTCTCTTGCAAGCACCAATTCTGTGGAAATTTCTTTGGAATTTACCTCAACTTCAGTGAAATTACTTGTGTAGCCCTGTTTAGATCCTGTGATAACAAGCTTCGTTCCAAGAGGTATATCGGAAAGCTTTACGGTAATGCCGTTGTAAGCTGCTGGAAGCGTCTTTATGCTTTTTCCTTCGGGAGTGGATATCTTCACATACACTCCTTGCAGGGCATTTCCATAATCGTCTTTTATAGAGAGCTGAAGAGAGACCTCTAAGGTATTTGGAGTTAGAAAAGAGAGCAAAAGCAGGAACAGAAGCAGAAATAGTGCAACCGTCACAGGAAGCGAGGGCAAACCCCTTTTTTCCAAAAAATCCGCATAAGTATTTGCTGGTATACCGCGAGCGCTCAAGAAATCTAAAAAACCATACCATTTTTCCTCAATTTTGCCATATATGCCGCTTAAATACTCCAAAATCATCTTCCCACGTAACTTCTCGAATTTTTATAAATAAAGCGCATAGGTGGTTTATATAATTTTTGATGTTCACATTAAGCTTCTTTCGACTTCTTTTTTGGTTTTTCTTCAGCCAAGCTTTCAAGCTCCTTGAATATATCTTCTTCTTCGCCTTCCATCTCTTCACTTTCTGCCTTTTTAGGGCTTTCTTCCATCTCTTCACCTTCTTTTAAAAGCTCGAGAAGTTCTTTATCTTCCGAAGAGGGTTCTTCTGAAAAATGTTCTTCTAAAGCCTTTTTTTCCTCTTTTTTGCTCCTCCTTACCGATGGCTTAACTACCGGCTTGCTTTCCAGAGGTTCTTTCGCCACAGCCTCTTTTAAATACTTTTTTATCTTTTCCACTTCCCTTTCTTTCATCCTTTTTTCCCTAAGAAGCTCTCTTTTCTTTTTTGCGGCCTCCCTAAGCTGTTCGTAGATGTTTTCCACGATTTCCTTATAGTCCTTTTCTGTAAGCTCGGGCCTGGATTCTTTAACAACCCTTATATTGTCTCTTATGATATTAGAGGTCTCCTTTTCATTTAACTCTTCAAAAAGCACATCAGCGAGATTGAGGAGCTCTTTTTTCTCAATCATGCTCAGCTGCCAGCGCAGCCTTTCTATAATCTTCCTCTTCTCAATCTCCTTTATGTCTGGAGCCTTCTTTACATGTTTGCTTATGGCTTTAAGCAATAGTTTATTGTTTCTAAAAAACCTTCTCTTCCTTCGCGGAATCTTGCTTAAATCTATGTCCTCTTCGATATTTCTCACCCTTAGCAAAATGTATTTATATGAGAGAGCATTTATATTTCATTGATGTCTATACCAATAAATGTTTTCTTAAATATAATATTTTCTCTGCTAGATTTGCTTAAAGGTGGCTTTGTTTTTTCCTTAGTATTATTTCCCTTGGTTTTCGTAGGGAGCTATCTTCGCGAGAAGGTGTTTGAAAAAAGATTCTCTTGGATGACAAGCTGCTTGCTTTCATCGTTCGCTTTGGCATTTGTCATTTTTCTGTTAGCGTACTTTTCTCCTTATGTATCTGCTATTCCAAAAGAATCTCTTGGCATAAAGCCGCCAGAGCTTGATGTTGGATTCTTTGGTGTGGTTAAGCTTATCGCATTTGGACTTTTCAAGATACTAATCGTTTCCTTGTTTTTTGCATTCGCTTCAGTGCCTTTTATAGTTTTGGGGGCAATAGTGGTTGAGTATCTTACAAAACATAAGTTCAATAAATACTTTAGTTTGTTTATCGCCACATATGGCTGTTGCACGGCAGCGCTGGCCATATTTATTTTTTTATTTAAATGGGTTTTTTTAGGAATAATATTCTTCCTTTATTCCTCATAAAAAATCAGAAGCGTGGAAGGATCTATGAAAGCGTTGGGTGAGGAAAAAATCATGAAATCGGTTCTGAGAGAACTTAGCTTAGCGCTAATTGTTGCTATGCTTCTTAATGCAAGCTATGCCTATGCATATTACCCCTATTCGAACTCTTTTTATCAACTTCAGGAAGAAAAAAAAGCAAACCTTAGGAATACCTTTACATGCGATGTAGGACAGCTCAGTACCGAGGATTCCTTTAGGATTCTTGAGCTCTTGAAAAAAGGTTTTTTAGGGACGCAGTTTGATAGCAATGGAAAAGCCGCAGAAGGGGATAGATTAGAGAACCCTATAGTAATAATTCCATTAGATAAAAAGAGTGGCAAGGCGCAAAAGGTAAAACTTGCTGACAGAAAGTTTGATATTAAAAACGCCATTCACCTCTCGGATAATTGGATTAACGGCCCTTATGCGTTTGGAATGGTGCTTACCGATACTTTGCGCATAGGACGCTGTTTAAATTTAAAGGACAAAAATATCCCCTGCCCTCTTTCTGAAAAGCAACTTTCGCTGCGCAACTCAGGTACCGGAATAAAGAGCGATTTTAAACCGATGTGGGAATTCCTAAAGAACCTTATCCCTAGCTTAAAAGATAAGGATGTGGAAGATCTTACGGATGAGGATTACAGACGTATAAGAGAGCAGCTGGGTCTGCCTAAAAGTGCTGAAGAGGATATAAAGGTGCGCTTAGCGTTCTCAGACCTTAACGATGCAAATATAGAAACCTATGTAAGGATTCCAGGCAAAATAATCCCAAACTCCATACTTACTTACACTTTCTATGCTTACGGACAAACTACATGCAATAGCACCGATTGCGTGATTTCCATTTACTCGCTTTTTGATAAGTACTATAACCAGTGGTTTTCCTTGGATATGACTTTTTCCACAGCAATGCCTGTTCTGCTTGGAAAGGCAAGGCAAGTATTCCAGCATCTTGGCCTTAGCCAGGTTTTTCCTTGGCGGTTCTCTGAGAGCACAATAACAGCAAAGATGAGGATGAAGCTCTATGGAAATCCGAAAAGCCTCTTTGGTAGATGGCTTAGGGCTAGGCTTGAGTATAGAGCCACGCGCTACCCAGAGGTTGGAAAGCTTAGAGCGCTTCTTAGTGAACCAAGGGGCTGGAATAGCGGTTACGATCTGCTCAATCCTGGATTGAGAGATACTTTGGTTAAGGAATGGCTTGCTCCTGATGGATGGCTTAGAAAAATAGATGACCCAATAGTAAAGAGGGAGTTGTATAAGTATGTAAGAGACCTTGATGTTTACGTAAAAACACAAGCAGATATAATAAAAAGCGCCGAGCAGCGATACCGAGCTATTCGTGAGCTGTATGGCTTTGGTTCTCCACAAGAGCTAGCAGCCAGGATAGAAACAGGAAAGGTTGTCAGCAATGTTATGATGGATTATTCCGATAGTCAGGTTATTCCAAATCTTCCCGGATGGTTTTCCCGAAACGCTCCGACAGGTTTGTGGACCTTTAATGTCAAGCAAAAGGGTACGGTATCACCAACATGGCTTGCTGGTGATTCCACGCATATATATAACATTCTAGATAAGTTTAGGAAGGACGGGCATTTTGGCGGCCCCTGGATTTACGAAACTGCAGGCAACAACTTGAAACTATGGCGTTTGAGTCCAGAAGGAAGATTCATACGTGAGATAAGCGTTGAGGATTTAGAAAAAAATTGGTACAGATACAAAGAATATTTCGTTAAGTTAGAAAGCGGAAATGTTTTGCCAGTTGCTGATTGGAGTTTGCCGCAGATAAAAAAGCATGCAACAGGACCTATTCCTCTGTATGCGGAGGCAAAAACCTTGGCTGCAGAACTTACACCTGAAGATTTTGCATCAAAACTTTTGGAGGAAAGAAATCTTCTAAATCTCAAAACTTTTGCCCCACTGAATACTGATTATATGAAGCATACGCTTGCTAAGCAAGGGTTTGTAAAAAGGAGATATTGGAATCTGCTTGATAGAGCAATATCTTACCAAGATGAGTTCTTCCATAACTATATGAGGCCGAAAGGCGGCATAAAGTGGACTGCATACTTCAATCTTTACTGGCTAGGTAAGCGCGGCTTGAACCAAAAATGGGCTTCTGCTTACATGCTTCCAGATACCTGGCGGGAGGTTAGATGGCCTTTGGGCTCCAGCGAGCTTTACAACGATGCATTTATAGATTTCTTTTCGCATGCGGGCTCTGATCAAGGAGATATGTTCAATCGCATGCTTCAGGTAATGCCCTGGGAATTCTTGGTGAAAAATGTATTCGCAAACTTTAAACCTTTGCGCGAGATCTATGAAAAGCTGAAAAATAATCAGATAAGAAACGAAGTTGAGAATCTAGCTTTTTATGCAACAACACCTGAAAACTGTGATACTTGCGGGATCTCAATTCGCGCGGGTAGGGACTATTCCTACTTCTTTTCAACATTTTATTCTGGAAGAAAGCTTGATGCTTACATACTTGAAGACCCCGTATCGGAGAAAGCAAAGAAGAAGGGCACTACTATAATTACCTATACACACCATACAGATATTGAAGGAAAAGAGCAAGGTGTTCCGGGAACCACAAGAATATCCTTAGAGGAAGCCATTAGAAAGAAAAAGACATGTAGGGATATCGTGGAGAAAGTTACCTTGGGAACTTATCCGAAATGGTGGAACCCTTCCGCTATAGGCGGAGCCCTGGCTTTTGGTGAAAACTTGGGATATGTTCTTTTTGGCTTTGCAGGTGTTTTTGGAAGTTTGTTCCAGCAACTTGTTATCGCTCCGAAGCTTCAGGACTGTGTCGATGTAGATGGCGGCTACTATACGCATATCTTTGTTCCTACAAGAGAGGAGATAAAGGAAGGAAAGACCGCAAATCAACTTTCAGCAGAAGCCGCGCTTAATTCCATAGAATCATTTACCAAAGCGTTTACCTCAATGCTGAGGTCTGACAGCAATAGCTATACTTCGCAAGCGGCTGAAGAATTCAATTCCATGGTTGAGCAGTTTGTAAGAGGCGCAAGAGAAGATGATATTGTTCAAGCCAATGTGCATATGGAAGGTTCAACAGCGGGCACATTAGAGGGCGAAGCAATGTTTTCATTTTGGTTTAAGGGGGAAACAACCCCTATGAAATATAAAACCTCGGGGCATAAAATAATCCGCTCAGCAGATAAAAATACCGCTTTGCTTATAGATTTTAAGACCGGATCAATCTTCCTTATAGACCAAAACGGAAATGTACTGGAGAAGATCACCGATAACAACATCTCTTCACGGCTAATTTCCACAAACACGAACATCCCTGCTGAAGAGATTCCAAAGCGTTATACTCTTATAGGACTTCCTGATTCTAACGAACCCTTATTCGAGATGAACTTGGATTCAGAGCTCTTTGTGCTTGTGCCAGAGGTTGCAAGATGCATACTTGATGGCATAGAATATCAAATAGGTGTTCCCTATGAAAACGCAAGCGTAAACAGATTAAACTTAGCACCGGTGTTTGGGAAGGTTTTATCTATAAACACCGATATGTATACTATTAAGGCATTTAAAGAGCTAAAAAGGATAGTTGCTGAGGGAGTTCCAAGAAGAATGATTGAAGGGGAAGAAGCAAAAGTGATAGTATACGCTAATCGAAAAACAACGTTAAGCGATCACACGGAGAAGGAAGCGGGCCTATTGGAGTCGATAATATTTGAGAACGGTGCAATCATTTACAAGCCAGATACGCATGAGCTTATAGTGTGGCTTAAAAGAAGTGCTGATGTTGACCTGCCTCAGGAGTTTGTTGGCGGCATAAAGCTAAAGCCGGAGGAGATAATAAACCCAGAAACAATGTGCCCTGAACCAGCTGTTTCATTTGAAGTTTTGCCTAGTATGCAAGGGGGCTATGAAGCATACAAGGTCGAAAAATTTAACCGGGCCCTTCAAAAGGTAGGCCCGTTTACGGTTCTTGAAACGCCAACAAAGCGCTTTATATTCTTTTCGAGATACGAACCTGATGGAAAGTGCGTTGGCATAGAATGCTGTAAAGATTATATAAGGATAATAGATAAAGAGACAGGCGAAATATATGAGGCCCCTATAGAATCGTCTGAGGTAACGCCTGATGGTATTCATATAAAGGACGCTAAAGGAAAGGAGCATAATATAGGCATAACTGCTGAGGATGGCAGGCCTATGGTGGTTTACAACAACTATCCGCCAGAGCCCTTGGTGAGCGCCCAAGGACCTAATGGATCTTTTTGGTACGATCCGGAAAAAGGCATGTGGCATGCTGAGAATGCCCAGCTTTTGCCTCTCTTAGAGGCTTTCAGAAAAGGGGTCCTTACACAACCGGGGCCTGCAGGACAGATAATAACAAAGCCAGGAGACAATATAATGAACATTCAAACAGGAGTTGGTGCAGGGCCGTTTAATTTACCTTCACTTCCTACAGAACCCTATCTGCTTGTGCTTTACATAGCAGGGCTTGTTTCGTGCTTCTTGATAATTCAATTAAAAATAGGAAAACGAAAGAAAGAAAACAAGCGCTTATCTTTTTTCTTCAATCGCTGCAAAAGCCGCTTCAAAAAGCCCTGAAATATACTTTGGATTCCTTCTCAATCTTCTTGATTCTCTGACCATCGCTTTGTAAGCATCCCTGTTAAAGTATCCGTGCTTAAAAGACCTCCAGTGGGAAAACTCAGTAAAGGCCTCCAATGTACAAACTCTCTGCAGCTCAGCGTTCCTTTTTATTATTTCTCTAAGAAGGTCGGCAAATCTCTTAGCATTTTCTTTTGTTGGATTTTCTTTGTATCTTTTATAGGCTTCCTCTAACGCTCTTAATTCCTCTTGATATAGCTTTTTCCATTGCTCTTGCCTTGCCTTGAGCCTTTTTAGCTCCGAGTCAAGTTTGGCTATTCTTATTCTGTCCGCTATTGCTGAACCTTTTATGGCCTTTATGGGATGCAGTACTACTCCGAGAAAAAAATCGATAGGATGCAATAGCATTGAAAAAAAGCCCTTGCCATAAGCCCTTTCTTTTACCCGAGCCCTTAGTGCTTGCAGCTGGTTTTCAGCATTTCTTATAGAGGAATCTATTGAGTTTAGAGAATTTTTAAGCTCTTTGCTCCAGAGTTTGTAGAGAGTATCAACATCCTTCTTTTTGTTTAAGTGCACTGAGCCATGGGGGAAAGGAATATCCGCAAATGTATGCGTGGGCTTTTTCTTCTTTGGCTCTTCAGGTTTTTCCTCTGCTAAAACCTTCCTTAAAGCTCGTGTTATTTCTTCAGGGCTTTCCATAAGAACTTCTTTGACCTCAGGGGGGAGTCGCTTGTATTCTATTTCTTTTGTGTGATACACCTTATGTTTTTCATCTATAACATGCTCTACTTCAATCCTGCTTACCTGAGCTCTTTTAGTAGTTCTAACCCCACTCCATGGCCTCTTTCTTCTTGCGGGCATTTCTTTTCACTTTTGCGCACCAGCTTCTCTTTTGATACGCTCGATCTCAGCTTTTAGTATTTTTAAGTCCTCCGGTGTTACTTCTCGCCTTATTACACGCTTAAATGCTCTAGCGCCTTCTCTGGTGAGATGCCTTACTATAACCTCTGTGGGTAGCTCTATGTGCTCTATTCTCTTCCCTTTTATTATTTTGGTAAGATATTCGATGACGTGTTCTTCTACAACTCTTGTAACTTTGGGTTCTCTTATCTCTGTAACTCTGCCAGGTCGCCTAATAACCTTTTTTCTCACAGGTTTCTTTGGAGGTTTTGGCATTCATTCACCTCTTTTTATGTATACATTAATGGATGAGCGCTTTCCTCGAATTTGCGAACATTTTCATGGGCTTCCTTCAGCTCCTTTAGATGCTTAAGCAAAGCTTGCTCAAACTTTTTGGCCTCTTTCAAAAGTGGCTTTGTATCAATATTGAGCTTCAGGATTTGGGACAGTTTATCCAAGCAGCTTGCTGCCGCTTTATAATCCTCAGCAATCTTAACATTGCCAAGTAGCGAATAGCCTATAATCTTATTTTGTCTGGAGAGTTCAAGCAGGATCATGGAAGTAACGCCACTTGTTATACCATCTCCGACAGGTTTTATGTTGTATTTAAGCAGCTCTTTTTTTGCTTTCTCGGAGCAAGCTATGCCATAGATAGCAGTACTTTTCTCCTCAGAATGTGTTCCTATACCCTCTATAGATATTATCCTCTTTATCCCCTTTTTAGACGCCCATTCAACAACAGCCTTTGCAAGAGGTAAAACAGCTGCCTGGGGAATTATTTGTTCGGATATAAGCGCGAGCAGCTTTCTTTCTCTATCTATGTAGATGGTTGATGGATGCACGGGTATGCCATCATGGACTCGCACTATAGGCAAAAAGAAACTGCTTTCTATATATGCGTAAGGTTCAAACTTCAGCTTATCTATGAGATACCTCACGGCTATCGTTCCAACAAGCCCCAAGCCGGGAAAGCCCTCTATCAGCGTGAAGCCATCAAGCTTTTCAGGTCTTTTCTCTACAACCCTTATCATTTCCTCACCTTTCAAAAAACTCTATTAGAATTACCCCTTTACTATTTAATAATCTTTTCTTTTAAATAGTTCTGGTTCTCTTATCAGCAAAGCTTACCGCTTGCTATGTGAAGCCCACCTGAACCAGAGGAAATAAAAGCCAACTATGAGGAAAAAAAGAGATGCTCTAAAAAATCCGCTGTGCAGTGCTTCGGCTTGGCTCAGATTTTGGCTTATCAAAAATGTTGCTGTTATGTATATGCGAAAGATGTTAAAAACGATTATTGTTGGTATCGCACCAAGTATTCCTAAAAGACGCTTCCTTAGTGTAAAGCCAAAGGATGAGGCTATTGCTGAGATAAGCACGGTAAGCTCTAAAAGTCCTGTGCACAGATCACTAAATACAATCTTCACAGAATTAACCTCGACCATAGGAACCTCTTTGCCATAAAACTCAGATGCTCCTACTTTCCCACCAAGTAGGAAGCCCATAACTCTTGCCATAAGAGAGCCCATAAGAAACTCAGCGTTCAGGATGAACAATGCCAGGTTTAGGAAGAAAAAGCAGAAGAGAAAGCTCAGGAGAAATACAAAAGCTTTCTTTACTGTGGCTTTTGCCTTCTTTCTCATAAACCTTCCCCGAACTTTATGTTTTGTTTGGTTGTAGCTTGCCGAGTGCTATTAGGCAGCAAATTTTCCTCTTTCCAAATATGCAGCTGCAGTTTGATATCCAAACAATATCTAATTTTGCTTCTGTCTGCCTTGCCATTGTCTCTGAAAGCATATCCCCCAAGTCGCATAAAACGTAAAGTTTTGTTCTTTTTGCCGCGCCTCCAAAATACCTTATTGAGCTTGTCGCTTCCTGTTCCCACGAGCTTGTCTCGTCTTTAAAGTCACCAAGACTTAAGCATAGCTGATCTGGCTTTATTGCAACTTTGGATTTTGTAACTATGGATGCAGAATCCATTTCGTAGCCGTTCTTAAATCTTACCTCTGCTATGAAGAGCACGCCCAGATTCCTATAAGCATCCCTCAACAAAAAAGCGGCATTCTCTGTCGGGTCTTCTGGGTGAAGATAAAAAAGAATTAATTCCAGGTTTACAAATGTCGCAATACCAATAGTTAGCAGAATTCCGCATAGCAAAAGCTTGTATTTTATGCTGGACTTTCTTCTTTCCATAGAAATGCCTTTACACTGGTGAATATATTAAAAAAATAAAATAAAGGGGAAACAAAGGGATCTATTTATGCGCTTCTATAGCGCAAGGCAATAAGACAGCATATCTCCCCAGAGCCTACGCATGGACAGTCGCTGACCCACTCCTCTTTTAAACCGCCGGCTTCGCCAGAATAAGCTCTTACAGTGTCCTCTAAGTTTGTTCCTGTATCGCAAACAATGGAAATCTTCACATCCTTAGGTACACTTCCCTTGTATTTTATGTACTCATGCTTATCTCCTACTGCCCATATTTCTGTCTCATCCCCAAAATCACCACGACTTAAGCATAGCTGATCTTCTTCTAAGCCCACTTCAGCAGAGGTTACTATGGATTTAGCAAGCATTGTGTATCCTTTGGTAAATGTCACGATGTCGGTTTTGAAGTGCTGCGTTAGCTTCGTTGCAGCATCCTTTAGCTTATCGCTTGTCGCTTGCACGGGGTCGCCTGTTGAGCTTATTCCGGGAATAACTCTCAGTATCGCTAGCAGTATAATCAGAATCACGATGGCTATGATTGCTGCAATCAAAAGCTGAAATGTAGAAAACGCCTGGCCTTTGTTATCCATTTTTTCACCTCTTTAAAATTTTTTCCTTTTATTTTTAGATTTTAATTTATAGGGCTTTTCCTATATTTAATATTTTCGGTGTTTATTTGAGATGTTTTAGCTTAGAGCCAGGAATATGGCTAAAGCCACAGGAAGGATTGCAACCAGGTAGATAACCCCTTTCTTTAGGTTGTTTTCCAATACTCCTAAAAACAATCCAGCTATTATGGAAAGCTCTGCTATATACAAAATACTTGCTATCTTAGAGCATTCTATGAGCTCAGAGTAAGCTGTTTTTTCCATCTCTACTATATCCAAGTAGCTTAAATCAATATCTTTTGTGATTCCAGAAAGGGTTCCAAGGATGAAAGGAACAAGAACCATACTGCTAATTAACACGCTGGTTTTTTGTATGGTGAGCAGGGAGGCCCTTTCCTTAAGTAACGCCTGTTCATCGATGATTTCTTTGGCAGCTTCACGCAGTACTTTTGAGCTAATATTTCCAGTAGAATCCGCTATCTTCAATATTTGTACGATTTTCTTTATGTTTCTTTTAGGGCAACGTCTTTTTATCCCATCAAGAGCATCGCTTGTGGGTACGCCTTTCATAATCTCTTTAACCGCTATTTTGAACTCTTTTGCAAGAGGATTCTTCAATGTGCCCATTTCCTTAATCATTCTTTCGACAGAAGTGCCATTGGGAAGCAAGCTGGCTTGCATCAGTGTTGCTGCAACACATTGGTCTTTCTCCAGCTGCTTTCTTTCTGCAAGAAAAATCAAAATGAATATCGCTAGAAAGTAACCAAAAGAGAGAGCAAGAAGGAAGCCAGCTATAATAAGCTCGCTGTTAAATTCGAACAGAAAGCATGCCAATAGAAATACTAACGAGAATAAGCCAGCAAATCCAAACGCTATTTGCTCAGCATTTTTTACGCTCAGCCCAAGCTCGTGTTTTAATATAAATTCGTATCTTTTAGCTTGCTCCTTTCCTACAAACCATAGGAGTATCTTTTCTATCATAGCGTTCACTAGGGCATTTTTTCCTTTATGTAAATGAGCAGCAATGTTGCAATACCGGGAAACACTAAGGTTACACTTAGCCACACATAAAGCGGGCTTATCTGTAGAGCAAAAAGTGCTGAACCTATATTAACGAACGCAAGCCATAAGGCGGGCAGTACAACAACGCTAGCTACAAACATAAGGCTAAGTACTACAAGCTTTGACGAAAACTCGCGAAGCTTTACCTTTTGATTTTCAACGATTTCTTTGTGCAAAAGTTTAAGTGTATCAAAGTTTGGCGAATAGCCGCTTCTTGCTATCTCGCTTATGTGACTAAGCACGCGGTTGAATTCTACAGATTCTATTCGGTTCGCAGAATTAAGCAAAGCTTTGCTTATCTCCCCTCCTTTTTCTAAGTCCTTTTCAATTTTTGAAATTTCTTCTGCTAAAGGTCCTTTTAGTTCGCTGATGGCTTTTTTCAAAGAACTTTCCAAACTTAGCCCACAAAGGAGATTTAGGCGCAGGGCGGTAATAAAAATAACGAGATCCTTTTCGATCTCTTTTGCCTTTTTAAAAGCATAATATCGCGTTAATAATTCCTTGACAAGCATCTTTGGTCCCTAACAAAATCAATAAAGGGTTTTTCCGGGGTATTTAAGTACTTTCTCAAGAGTGCCTGCTTCTTCCCGAATACTTGCTTTGTTCTGGAACCAAAGGTTCTCTTTATTTTCTTTATCAAATATTTTGGTTTGTTTTTCCTTTCTAACTTTTCTTTACCGTAATC
>JAPDKC010000002.1 GCA_029258755.1 archaeon
GGGCAAAGCACAGAGGCAAAGATGGCAAATACCTCGGCGTAGATGTGTACAGAGGCAAGCTTGCAGATATGAGCAAGCTTAAGGTTATAGAGCCTCTCACAGTTAAAACACAAGCAATAGCATCTGGCGCTGAGGTTGCAGAGATGATTCTGCGCATAGATGATATAATTGCAGGCTCCGCAAAAAGCAAAGGCAAGGGCAGCCCCAGCGAATCCTCTGAGTTCGAGTAAACAAAGCTTTTTTTAATTATTTTTCCCTCTCCTTTTTTAATTATGCTCGCAATTGTGGTTGTAGGTCTCGCAAGAAGTGGCAAGGATACCTTTGCAAACTACCTGGTCGAAAAATACTCATTCAAGAAATTCGATTTCTTCAACGATGTTATAGTTCCGCTTATAAAAAAGCAGGGCTTAGAAATCACAAAGGCGAATGCAAGCACTTTTGGCAATGAAATGCGTGCCAAGTTTGGCATGGGCGTTTTTGGCGAAAAGATGGCAGAGCTTATTAAAAACCATGATAAGGTTGTTATAACAGGAGCTCGCTCAATGGAAGAACTAACACCGATAGAGAGACAAGCCAGCAGATTTTATATAGTGCGCATCGAAGCGCCAAAGGAAACTCGCTTTGCCAGACGCACAGAGCTTGATGCAGACACTCAACAGGAGTTTTTCGCGAGGGATGAAAATGATATAAAGAACAAGGGCCTAGGCGAGGTTCTCAAGGCAGCAAACATTGTTATCGTTAATAATTCCACATTAGCCGAATTCTACAAGGCGATTGACGAACTTATGGAAAAGATTTAAATATTTTGAATGCTTTCTCTTTGTGGTGATACTATGGCTGATGTTGCTGGCGAAACAGCAGGTTTTGTGCAGCGCGCACTTGCAAGTCTTGCAGACCAAGTCTATGAAATGCTGCCAAATGTCCTCGGGATTTTTGTTTTACTGGTGGTTGGTTATATTGTCGGATTTATAATAAAGCGCATAGTGCTCCGATTGCTTGCAGGCATGAGAATAGCCGACTGGCTCGAAGAGCAGAATCTCAGCGATGTCATTGCAGGGCACACCGTAACCAATATAATTGCGAGTGTAATCCAGTGGTCAATAATTCTCCTGTTTTTAGCACAAGGAGCCGCACTCATGCAGTACGAAGTTCTGAAGAGCACCTTGCAAGGGCTTGTATACTTCGTTTATCTGTTCATCCTTGCAATACTAATAGGGTTAGCAGGGCTTATAATTGCACGATATGTCAGGAATATCCTCGAGGTTTCGATGACAAGGTTCAGGAAAATTATAGGGATTGCCGCCGAACTTCTGATTCTTTATATGGCGCTGGTAATGGCACTTAAGGTGATTCCAACAATAGATACAACGATTCTCGAGTACGCTTTTGTAATCGGCTTTGGTAGCGTAGCATTCGCAGCAGCGCTTGCTGTTGGCATTGCTTTTGGCCTTGCGCTCAAAGACGAAGCTAAAGGAATGCTCAAAGAATGGAAAGGCTCTAAGAGAACGAAGAAGTAACTAAAAAAGCTGAGATAATTTTTTTAATCTTCTTTCATTTTTATTCTTATAGCATATAAAGGGCGCGTAGCTCAGTTGGCAGAGCAACGGTCTTATAAGGCCCTATACATTATGTTTATTTTGTTTTTTGGGCCTAAGCGCACCGTTGGTCGCAGGTTCGAGTCCTGCCGCGCCCATACCTTATTTAGCAAATTTTAAAATCTTTTTTTAACACACTTATTTGAATTACGTTTTTTGGCGGTTTTATGAGCAATCTTCTAGGAGAATTTACGCGTAAGGAAGAGGATGCTGTAAAGGAATTTTGGATAAAGAATAATATTCCTGAAAAGGTTAGGCAAAAGCACGAAAGCTCTGAGAAAAAATTCTATTTTATGGACGGCCCCCCTTATGCAACGGGTCACATACACATGGGTACTGCCTTAAACAAGATTTTAAAAGACGTTGCTATACGCTCGAAGCGCATGCAAGGCTACTTTGTTTTTGACAGACCTGGTTATGATACGCATGGCTTGCCGATTGAAAACAAGGTGGAAAAGAAACTTGGTATAAAAAACAAACAAGAAATAGAGAAATACGGCATTGATAATTTTGTTGAAGAATGTAGAAAGTTTGCAACTACTTATATAGACACTATGAATGCCGAGTTTTTTGATCTCGGCGTTTGGATGGATTGGAAGAATCCTTACATAACTCTTACACCAGAGTATATAGAAGCTATTTGGTGGACCTTTAAACGAGCCGAGGAAAAAGGTTTGCTATACTTGGGCAAATATCCTGTGCATGTTTGCCCGAGATGCGAAACAGCAGTAGCATATAATGAAATAGAATATGTCAAGCTTACAGATGAAAGCATCTATGTTAAGTTTCCTTTAGTGGATGAAGAAAATACTTATCTTGTTATCTGGACAACAACCCCATGGACTCTGCCAGGAAACACAGGCATAATGGTTCATCCAGAATTTGATTACGCTTACGTAAAGCTCAGCAATAATGAGACATGGATAATAGCGGAAAAGCTCGTTCAGGAGCTTATGCAAGCGATAGAAGCTGGCTATGTGATTGAAAAGGTTGTTAAAGGCAAAGAGCTTGAAGGTTTACGTTACAAAAATCCGCTGGAAAAATATCTTAAGCTTCCAAAGCTCAATAACGCTTATCGAGTTATTTTAAGCGAACGTTATGTTACTCTGGAACAAGGTACAGGCCTTGTTCACTGTGCCCCTGGACACGGGAAAGAGGACTATGACGCAGGCACAAAAGCAAAGCTGCCTGTGCTTTGTCCAGTAGCGATGGACGGAACGATGCAAAGCCAAGCAGGCAAATACGCTGGTAAAAAAGCTCGTGAGGTTGACAAGGAAATAATTGCTGATCTTGAAAAAGATGGTTTTCTTGTGTACAAACATCCCTATACACACGACTATCCTGTGTGTTGGCGTTGCAAAACACCTTTGCTCATGCTTGCAACACCACAATGGTTTTTCAATATAAAAAAGATTCAGCAAAAGCTTCTGGAGGAAAACGAGAAGGTATATTGGGTTCCAGAATGGATGAAAGCAAGGATGCGCAATTGGCTTGAATCGCTCGGCGATTGGCCGGTTTCTAGAGAGCGTTACTGGGGGGCTCCGTTGCCTATATGGGTATGCAAAAAGTGCGGAAAGCGCTTAGTTGTAGGTTCTGTTGAAGAACTTAAAAAACTAGCAAAAATTACCGAGATTCCAGATCTTCATAGACCTTATATAGACAGAGTAAAAATAAGGTGTTCTTGCGGTAGCTACATGGAAAGAGTTCCTGAAGTGCTGGATGTCTGGTTTGATTCCGGTGTCTCTAGCTGGGCTGCTTTAGGTTTTCCAAGCAAAAAAGAACTATTTGAAAAGCTATGGCCAGCTGACCTGAATCTTGAAGGAACAGATCAAGTGAGGGGCTGGTGGAACTCCCAGCTTATAACAAGCGTTATCTGCTTCGATAGACGTCCTTATGAAAGCATACTTGTACATGGAATGGTATTAGATATAGATAAAAGAAAGATGAGCAAATCACTAGGCAATGTTGTTATGCCGAAGGACGTTATAGAAAAATACAGCAGGGATTATTTACGCTACTACCTTGTGAGAACCTCAAAAGGAAACGATATTCAATTTAGCTGGGAAGATTTTAAGGATATAAAGAGATTTTTCAATATCCTTTTCAACACCTTTAACTATGCAATGCTGTACTTAGACCTAAACCTTGAACAACAAGAGCTTATGTTAAGCAAGCTCAAAGTTGAGGATCGTTGGATTCTTAGTAGGTATAATTCTCTCGTTGAAGAGGTGCTTAATGCATATAATTCCTACAGATTCTGGCTCATTCCGCCAGCGTTAGAGCGTTTTGTTATAGAAGAATTTAGCAGAACTTACATAAAGCTTATTCGTGAAAGGGTCGACTCTGAAAAAGATATTCTGTCAAGCGTGTTTTCCTACATCCTTTTCGGTTTGCTTAGATTGGTTGCACCAATAATTCCACATGCAGCAGAGCATATATATCAGAAGCTTAGGCAAAAGGGCATGCTTGAAAGTATTCACATGTACGAATTGCCCAAAGCAGATAAGAAGCTTATAGATAAAGCCATTGAGGAAGAGTTTGATAAAGCCCTTAATGTTGTACAAGCATGTCTTTATTTAAGATCCGAATTAAAGCTAAGGCGGAGATGGCCATTAAAGAAGCTCGTGGTTGTTACGCAATCTGGTAAGGAGCTTTCACATACCTTAACTTTATTGAAAACAGCTTGCAATGTGTTTGAGGTTGAAGAAACGAAAAGAAAGCCAGCGTTAACATGCAAAGAATTTGAGGGCTTTACCTTATGCTTAGACACAACAGCTGATTCCAAGCTTAAAGATGAATGGGAGTTCCGCGAATTGGTAAGGCGCATTCAAGCAAAGAGAAAAGAGAAAGGGCTTGTGCCTAAGGAAAAAGCCGTGGTTAAGCTATGGTGTAGTGATAAAAGCTTTGTAGAGAGATTTAAGGACCGTATAGAAGAAGAAACAAATAGCAAAGTAGAATTTGTTGAAGGGAAAGGGCAAAAGCTCATCGAAAGGAGCTTTTATATAGAAGTAGAAAAGAGTAATGCAAGCTAAGGAGTTAAAGCATGCATAATCAAAATTACTGCTATAAAAGCCACTGAAAGGAAGATTACAAGTTCTGGCTTTAGCTTTGGTGCTTTGCTTTCCACATCAAAGAAGCGCATTATGCCCAAAGCACTGCTTGGAGCATAAACTCTTTTTCCTTTCCTTAGCTTTACCATGATGTCACCTCAAGGGTTTTACCAATACTATTTTAAACAAAAGAACCTAATTTAAAATTATGGCTGAAATGCTGGATGAAGCAAACAAGCTTATTGCGCTTGCTTTACGCATAACAATCCTTATAGTGCTTGTTTTTGTTTTGCTATATGTGCTCACATGGACAAATACTCTCAAATGTAGGCGTATTCCTGGTTGGTGCTCGATTTATTATGGCTTAAGAGGAAAGCCAAGAATACTCATAGCTTATGGCGATTATGGCCTTGGGAATCCCGATATGCTCAGCGAAATTTTAGCCAATCCAGAATATGTTGGTGTTAGACCAACTTTGCTTCACTTAGACCATATAAATCCCGGCAACCTAAAAGAATACGATTTAGTTATTGTGGAAAGAGCAAGAAAGATGAGCACCGCTAAGCTAAAGATGTTTATTGATTATGCTAACACAGGAGGCAGACTTATATGGACAGGGGATGCAGCAGCAGAGCTTGAGGATCCAAACAACTACCTCTATGAAGATGAATTGGGTATGGATGAAAATGCTCCGCACAAAATTATAAACCCATGGGCAAGAAAGCTTGAAGGAAAAGCGGTTCTTTTAAACGAGCTTCTTTCATTGGAGTATGTAGATAACTACTGCAACATAAAGAAATGCACAGGAAATGAAATGCTTGTTGGTTCGCTTATACCAGTAAATAGAGAGAACCCCTATGTTTATGGTATTTCAGCGTCCTTACCATTATATATCGCAGGCGATGCAGATTTTGCAATTGTAAGGTCTATTGGTAAAGGAACAAGTACTACTGTGCTCACATTAGATTTTGGTTCGAAACTTTTTGCTGATGGCAAGGAATATCCTAAAAGCGTGCCTTTTCTTGTTACAAATTCTAAAGCAAATATAGTTGGTTTTAAAATAAGTGAAAATGTTGCTTATTATGCGATGCCTCCAGAGTATTTAGCGCACGAAATGCTAAGCCCAGAGCATAAGTATTATCAACTTATAGAAAAGATGTACTTTGCTATGCTTTACGGCTGATAGCATGAAAACCCTAGTGCTTAAGGTTAACCCAAAGAAGCCAGAACTAGAAAAAATAAGAATTGCTGCTGAGCTCCTAAGAAAAGGCAAGCTTGTTGCTTTCCCTACAGAAACTGTTTATGGCTTAGGCGCCAATGCTTTCGATGAACAGGCAGTTAAAAAAATATTTAAAGCAAAGGGCAGACCTCTTGATAATCCAATAATTGTTCATATATATTCTCTTAAGCAGTTGTATGAGATCGCTAGCAAGATTCCTGAGGAAGCGCTTTTGCTTGCAAAACGTTTTTGGCCAGGACCTCTAACAATAATACTTCCTAAAAAGAAAAGCATTCCTGATGTAGTAACCGCAAACCTAAAGACAGTTGCTGTGAGAATGCCCAAGCATGCGGTTGCAAGAGCTCTCTGTAAGCAGGCAGCTTTGCCTATAGCTGCTCCCTCTGCAAATATTTCAGGCAAGCCAAGCCCAACTAGCGCGAAGCATGTTAAAGAGGATTTTTACGGAAAGATCGCTTGCATAATCGATGCCGGCAGAACAAACATAGGCTTAGAATCAACGGTAGTTGATTTAAGCTCAAAGAGGCCTGTTCTTCTGAGACCTGGAGGAGTAACAGCAGAACAGCTTAAGAAGATTTTAACAGAGCTTGAGGTGCATGCGGTTGCAAAAGCTGAAAAAAGTGTAAGCATTGCTAAATCACCTGGAACTAAGTACAGACACTATGCGCCAGAGGCAAAGCTTATTTTGGTCGAAGGAAAAAAAGAAAAAGCTCTCGCAAAAGCCGTTGAGCTAGCTGAACAGCATGCCATTTCCGGCTTACGAACAGCATTATTGTTAATTGATGTAAAAAAAGATATGGCTTTAGAGAATGTTGTTGTTAAGCGCTTTTCTACCAAACTCTCAGCAGCGAGACATCTTTTTTCCGCCTTACGCGAGCTTGATGAACAAGGAATAGAGATTATAGTTGTAAATGGAATCGATGAAAGAGGGCTCGGCTTAGCTATAATGAACAGGTTGCGCAGAGCATGTAGCGAGCGGATTAGAGTATAAAACAATTTCAAGCGAGCATAGCAAACAAAAGGTTTTTAAATACAAAAACACATATTTTGTTGTTGCAAAAAATAACAAAAGGATTAAAAAAAGAACCAAGGAAAAATATTTAACACGTTAATGGTAAAAAATTAAAGGTGACCTTATGTACGAAGAAGGTGCTGAAGAACAGGCTTATGCTCCTCAGCCGGCGGGTTTTAAAGCAAGGTTAAGTTATCATTTTGAGGGTTTGATTCCGCTAATACTTATTCTGATTGTTGTTGTGCTTGCTGGTGCTTGGCTTGGCTTTTGGGACATTCCTTATATAACGCGTGCAGCTCCAGCAAAAATGCTGATTATAGGTCAGCCAAGTTTGGAAACGCAAGCGGTGCTTGATGACTCTAAGGATCTTGTAGAATACAGGATAATGAATGCTGATTATTTGCGCGTAAATCCTAAGGAAAAGCTTGCACCTTATGATATAATTATGCTGGATCAAACAAATAGTGCTGGGCCTCCAGTAATTTCAAGACCGCTTGCAGATGCTTTAAGGGATTACGTTACTAAGGGTGGCAAGTTAATCATAGTGAAGAACTCTGGAATCTATAGGGACAATGCTCCTGAAATTGTTGGCTGGCTTGCAAATATGGGCGATGTTGCACCAGTGGAGTGCGTGCCAGATAAGCAGAATATTCCAAGTTGTGTACAGCCAATATGGGTTACTGGAGAGCTTATAAGAATTGATTTCGAGCATCCAATTATGAGAGGGATTGAGAAGGTTCCAGCTCTGCCAGGAGATCCGCCATTGAGCGTTGAGGTTTTCGATGTTGCCGTTAGAGGCAATGAAGTTGCTTACATAAAAGATCTCTATTCAACCAAATACTACCCTGGCATAGTAGAAAAGCGTTTAATCCTTGGAAAGGTCATTTACTTTAACTACGATCCTGGCAAAACACCAGGGATATTCCAGAATACTCTTAAATACTTGCGCTAAATGCTCATTAAAGTTTAAGGAGGTGCGACAATGGCAGAAGAGAAGGCTTCTAAAGAGGGACAAGACAACGTTGTCTTCGTTGGTAAGAAAGGTACAATGGCTTATGTGCTTGCAGTGGTTACGCAGATGAACCAAGGTGCAAAAGAAGTGGTAATCAAAGCAAGGGGCAAAGCGATAAGCAGAGCTGTAGATGTAGCAGAAATAGTGAGGCACAAGTTTATCACCGATGCAGATATAAAAGAGATCAAAACCAGCACGGAAGAGGTTACAGCAGAAGACGGCAAGCCATTGAAGGTTTCAGCGATCGAGATAAAGCTTGTCAAGAAATAAAAGCCGCTAGCAAAATTTATTTTTTAATTTTATTTATTTTTTATTATTTTTCCTTATTTGGATTTTGCCTATGTTTAAAAAGTTAATTTTTATCATGATCTGCTTTTAGGAAACTAAACCGAAAGGTATTTAAAATCATGATATTATCATGATATATTATGACTAATCAAGATTCCGTCATGAACAAAGAAACGCAGGGACTATTTAGCAAGCTTTCCAAACAATTTGCAGAGCTTACTGTTGATATTGAAGAAATATCCAAGCATTGCTCAGATCCATTCTTCATAGCACTGCTCCTGTTCCAGCTTGCAAAAGAACGTGAAAGAACGAATAAGATTTTAGAAGAGATAAATAAAAAACTCGACAAAGTTGCTAATGTTGCGCCAGCAGAAAAAGCTGGAGTAAGCGTAGGCGCAGAACAGGTTGTGCTTCCAGAAGTAGATCAGAGGATAATCCAGCTTGCTGAACAGAAAGGAATGGTAGACGCTTATGATGTAAAAAAGCTTTTAGGCTATCGCGGTCTTAATGCTGCTTCTCAAAGATTGAACAAACTATTTCGAGAAGGGTACCTAACAAAAATCCGCTCTGGTAAGAAGGTTTTTTATCTTGCAAAGAGCAAGCCTCTTTGCTCTCAGCACCACCCCAACCACCCCCCTTCTCCATCCAAAGCCCCCTAATGTTAGGTGCCCTTCTCCCTCCTTTGCCTTCTTCTCCTTCCCTAAAAAACATTATTTGAAGAATTAGCTTTATGTTAGGAGTTTTGTGATTCTTCCATTCTTTTAAGAGAATTCTTTATGTGCATAACCTTTTCCTTGCTTTTTTGTAGCTCCTCTAGTGCTTGCTTTGCCTCAGAATCAAAGTATCGTATTTCAAACCCATGTTCTAGCTGCTCTATGGCTAAATTTTCACCGAACTGTTTCTTTAACGATTCTAATAATCGTTCCTCCTCAACAACTTGTTTTAGTTTTACCCCTAAATAGTTTCGCAACTTGTTTAGTTCCATAAGATGCTGTTCTATTTCGGCCAATATATCCTCACAAGCTTCTGTGCTTATCTTAACAGGCACAAGAGCAAAGTCGTGGTTTTGAATAGCTTCCCTTATTTTATCACGTCTTTCTGCAAACCGTTCCTTCAGCTTCTGAAATTTTTCAATCTGCTGTTCGACACTCTGAAGAAAGAGGCGTAGTTCTTCTTCCTGTTCTTTGAGGTCAGGCATATGCAAAACCTTCCTTTTAGGATTTTTTATACAAAAAACATTTTAAATAACTTAACATTTATTTTACTAACATGCCAATTGACTTCTTAGCACAGGAAACTATTATAGGCAGAACACTTGATGATTTAGAAAAATATGGTAGCGAGGGAACAGGCTATTTGGGCAAGGTTGTTATTTCCAAAGGGGAAAGACCTGTGCTTGGAAGACGGATTCGCATAGATCTTGCAAGACCCCACGTAATCTTGATTTGTGGAAAGCGCGGTTATGGAAAAAGCTATACCATGGCTGTTTTGCTTGAGGAATTTGCCCGATTGCCGGTTGCCTTACAAAACAGAATTACGGTTATAGTGATAGACACCGTTGGCATATTCTGGTCCTTGAAGATTCCGAATAAATATAATGTTGATTTGCTCGAAGAATGGGGCTTGAAACCGCAGGCAACAAACGCTCGCGTACTAGTTCCCAAAGGAACGCTTTCTTTTTATCAAGAAAAGGGAATTCCTGTAGATGGCTCCTTTACTATAAAAGCTTCCGAGCTTACTGGTGTTGAATGGATGACTCTGTTTAATCTTACTTGGCATGATCCTGAAGGCGTGCTAATCGCTCGTGTAGTTGAGGAGCTAAAAGAAAAACTCGGTACATACTTTGGCATAGATGAAATAATAAAAGCCGTTGAGATGGACGAAAGCGCTAGTGATGTCACAAAGCAGGCTTTGATAAGCAGGTTGAAAGCAGCGAAGACCTGGGGACTCATTGAAAAATCTGGGACAAGGATAAGAGATATTGCTAGGCCCGCAACCATAAACATCATAGATGTTTCCGCTTACCGACAAGCGATTGGCATGGAGGGAGTGCGTGAAATAATAGTCGCTTTGCTTGGCAAGAAACTATTTGAGGAAAGAATGCTATACAGAAAGGAGGAAGAGGCACATCTAATTAGAGGCGAGCGCAGAACAAGCGCGATGCCTCTTGTTTGGCTCTTTATAGATGAGGCACATATGTTTATGCCAAAAGACAGAGAAAGCATTGCCCTGAAAGTGCTCCTCGAGTGGGCTAGGGTTGGAAGACAGCCTGGCTTGAGCTTGGTTCTTGCAACGCAAAGACCAGAAAAGCTCCACCCTGATTTTCTTTCGCAATGCGATCTTTTCATCTCGCACAGATTAACAGCGGGCCCTGATATTGAAGCTGTTGGCATTCTAAGACCAAGCTATATTTACCAAGACCTTGCCAAGTATTATGAAGATATGCCTAAAGGAAAAGGTTATGCTTTGGTATTGGATGATAATACTGAAAAGCTCTGGCTCATAAAAGTTAGGCCGCGCTTCAGTTGGGATGCAGGTGTGACAGCAACAGCATTTACCACTTAGCTATTTCTTATAACTCTATGTATAGCAATTTTGTCATTTACAAATATCTTCGCAAGCTCTTCGAATTCAAGCTCTTCTGCGAGCGGCTTGTTGTCTATAACCTTTTCGTTTATTAAAAACCTTTCATTAAATACCAACGAGATGTTGTACCTTTCCAATATCAAATAATCCTTCTCTTTTAGAAATCTGTAAGCATCTTCTATTTTCTTTTCGTCTGCATATTCTACCATTAAATCCGCTAGCGTTTTTCTTTCGGCTTTGTAGGCAATTAAGTGCCCGAAATAAGGGTCTGCAAGAACATTTTCTGATGAAGAGCTGTATTGTTTCAAAAACTCAATAGCAGAATCAACTTCTGGAGCAACAGTGTAACCATAAGAAAGAGTTATCGCAAGGTAAAGACCTATAAAAAGTACAAATGAAAACATCAAAGAAAAAAGCTCGCTTACCTCTTTCTTATATGACTCCAGCGAGTAGCATATGAACAATGCAAGCAATACCGCACTAATAAGCGATAACCTCGAAGACAAAAAGCTTTGGAGCAGAAGCACAGCCACTATAGAACAAAAGAGCAGCTTTTTCTCCCTGTTTATGACCGCGCGGTTCTGAAGGATGAGTTTGCTCTCGAAGATTAGAAAGAAGAGAAACAAAAAGAAGAGTATTCCCGGATCTGCAAGCAGTACAAGAGGACCCATGCCTATTAAGTAGCCCCATTGTTGGGAAAGGATTTGATAGGGAAATCCCGCTCTTAAAAAGATGGGGGCATAAAGCGGGCAGAACAGCATAACTGAGCCAAAGGTAACAATTGCTGTTTCCTTAGCTATTTCGGTTAAGGAGCTTTTTGGATTTTTTAGTTTGGCTAAAATAGGAAAAAGAATCAAAAAGAAAATTAAAAGAGGAATCTGAATAAAAAGCCCTATCGCTAATGCAAACATCGCCTTATAACGCATTCTCTTTAATGCTAAAGCTAATGCTGTTAAAAGAAAAGCCAAAGCTATGCAATGTCTCGGCGTAAGCGTTATCGTAGAAAAAACAAACGTACTTGTAGAAAGTACTAATGGGAAAAACAATAATGAGCGTTTCAATCCTAAGGTATTAGCTAACAGAAGGGATGCAAGGAGCATAAAAAGAGCCCCTGTGCAGCACATTAAAGCCAGTAGTTGTAAACCTTCCAGGCCCGCTAACAATGAAAGAGAACCCTCGATATAAAAATACCCCGGGATAAATGTGAATGCTCTGCCAAGATAGCTTAATTCATCCACTTCAGGCATACCATGGTTTGCAAGCACCTCTTTAGTGCCTCTCTCATAAAAGATGTTGAAATAGGTTTCATGGCTTGGAATAAAAAGACCGAAAAATATAACCACAAAACCAAAAAAGAATATGAGCGTTAGCTCTTCAATACGAATCTCGCTTAGCCACTTTCGTATAGATATTCTGCCTTCCTTAAATTTACCCTTTCTTAAAGAACATGCAAAAAATGCTAAAAAAATAATAGCATAGGTAAAGAGAATATTTTGATAGGTGAACAGTTTGAATAATCCTAAAACGAAGCCAATCAACGCAAGCAATCCTAAAAAGAATGCAAAGGCGAGCGTAGCTTTTAGATAGAAGTCATATTTAGAAAACAAGGTGTATAAAGAAAAAGCCATAACGCCAAGCACAAGAATAAGTAACCCTATTGTCCCGCCATTAAGCTTCACATAAGTTTTGGTTATGCGATCTTCAGAACCAGGAACCTTAACAATAACTTCGTTCACCCCTTCATTTAATTCGATACGTTCGATAAAAAGCTGCTTTTCCTTTTCAGGATAGACAACATGATCGAGCTTATTGTTAACCCATATCTCAACAGGCAAAAATTTGTTTTTAGGGAAGTTTGATACTTGGAATTTTAAGCTGCGATCTTTAATACCAACTATTTTAACCTTAGGAATTTCTTCCTTTTCAAGCTTAGAAACCTTTTCGAAATTAAAGAAGAGTTTTAGCTCACCAGAGAGTATCTCTACCTTATGCTTTCCTTCTTGAAGCTCAGATACTTCTATACAATAATTTCTTCTATCTTCTGGCTTTACTTTAAAACGGTCCTTAAGTATTTCTTTTCCATCCAAATATATCCTGAGCTCAGCGTATCTTTCCTGCTGGCTGCGAGCTTGTACTAAAAGTCCAAAGCACACTCTTTTATCTGCTTTTTTATCAAACGAATACAACGCTAATGAAAATAGGTTCTTTTTGTAGGCAAAAATATGCCAATATTTGCTAACAAAAATACTTGCAAAGAGTAAAAGCAAAACTATTGATATGAAGAGCGTCTCCCTGCGCACCATAGAAACACTAAATAAAAACTGCAACAAAAGTTTATTTAAAAACCTGTTGTTATTTTTTCCTATATGGCTTGCAATAAGCGAAGCATAACTTTTTTAGTTTTTGGCCTTGCTTTTGCCTTGCTTTTCTTGCTTACCTTGGCTTCAAGCGAATTCGCAAGCTTAATGCATGCCCTTAATAGGGCTGTGTATAGTGGTTATTCGAAGGGAAAGCTTATTGTTTCATTTGCTTGGTTTATTTTGCTTCCTATTCTAACTTCAGTTTCGCTTTATTTTAGGGCATACAAATATCTATGCCGTTTTGAACTAGTTTTTCTAGCCATTTTTTTATCGGCAATAATTTCTGGCTTTATACTGGGTGCGCTTCAGTTTAAGACCTTTGCTAGTGGTTACAGGCCGAGATGGATGTTCGCCACGATCATTTATGAAGATAATTATCGCAACTGGGAAGCGAGCAAGTTTTACCACAACCATTTCCCAAAAGCAACACTCTATTTTATAAAGCAACTTTTGGGCATAAACTTTGGCAACGAATTTGATGATGGTAGACCTTGGTTTGAGTTTCTGGATAGTGCCAAGCTATTTTGCCCACTCTATCTAACCCTTCTTTTAATAGTACTCTTCGCATTTCTTTTCTACCTTTTTTCTATAGCCGACCAGCTGCACATATTGGATTTCTTCCTTTTAATTGCAAGCGCTTTGGGTTTGATAATTTATATGCTTGATGGCGGTTTGGCAAGCGCGCCTATGAGCATAGTTCTCTTCATGTTTTTCCTGTTTTTTGTTTCCAGGTATGTGAAGCTCTGTGAAACTCCTCTACAAAGAGCTTTGCTAGCGCTTGCTCTTTCGTTAGCTCTTAATCTCCTCAGCGTAGGTGTTTTTGGCTACTATGTTCCAACAAATTCTTTTCAAATGTTTTTGGTTTTGTTTGTCTTTTCAGTTTATGCCCTGTGCTTTGAGATTAAAAAAACGAATATTAAAAAGATAGGGCTTGTTAAAGGTTTGCAAATATTCTTTCTCGTGCTTCTTTTGATTTATTCCTTCTTCAGAATCTTTCCCACATTGGAAGTTTATGCTTTTGGAAAGATGCTTGTTGATTATACAGAGCTCGGTTATACAGATGTTCAAAAAGGAAGTGCGCTTTATATTTATGGACTACCGCCTGAACTTAGTGAAACAGAACTAAGCAAATTTTTTCAAAGGTACGGAGAAATCCTTGAATTAAATAAGACCGGTTGGGTAGCTTTCATAAGAATAGCTCCTAAGGTTAGCATAAGGGATAAAGAAATAGAAAAGGCCCTAAAAAAAGAGTTTCGCCCAAAAACATATCTTTATGTTATAGAACTAGCTCCTAGAGCTGTTTATGAGAGCATATATGTGTACTGGGGGAGAGAAACAAATTCTAAAAAATATATAAGAGATAGGTTTGCTGATATGAAGGTATTGCGCAGAATTGAAAAAGGAGAAGAAACGGTGCTTATTGTGGAAGCTCGAACCGGTCCAACATGGCAGCTTCTCTCAGTGCTCACAGAAATAAAAGAAAACGGCTATAAAGGCAAGGTTTTAGTCGCAAAATGAAGCGTGTCTTTGGGCCCGGGCGGATTCGAACCGCCGACCTCCTCGGCGTGAGCGAGGCGTCATAACCACTAGACCACGGGCCCCTAAAAATTAATCCTTAGGAAAAGGATTTAAAACACCAATCTTTAAAAATGTTCAAGTGCTAATTTTATTTAGCTTTAAGTTTTGCGGGGTGCGTGAATGAGAAAGCTGGCTTTATTATTTTTCGTCTGCTTTTTCTTAAATGTTTACTCACTAAAGCTCAATGTCCCTGAAAAAGTGCTTGAAGGAAGCAGCTTTACAGCGATTGTTAAAATAGAGGAAAGTAATTTCGATGAAATAAGAGTTTCTCTAAACAACTCAGATGTTTTCACGGGTAGCGTTTCTGGCATATCCCTCTCCTACGATTTGGACGCTAGTGTAATTGCCAGCTATTTTGCAGATACTCAAAAGAACGAATTGATCCTGTTTTTCAATCCTTTGGAAGAAGGTTCTTACACTATTGAAGTGACTATATTGCAGGATGGTTCCGTTCTTAGCCAGGCGGAAAAACCTTTAGTCGTTTTTTCTCCTTTGGAAAGAAGCGAAGGGAGGCAGTTGGAACAATCCATCGAGAATTTGCAAAAAGAGCTTGAAAGCGTAAAGGGTTCTACTAGCGGAATATCGGAAAAAATTACGAACTTAGAAGAAAGCATAAACTCGCTCAGAGATACGCTTTCCTCTTTGAGTTCAAGTGTTGAGGAGATGCAGAATATGATGTCCCAAACAACCTCTGGCTATGAATCTTTGCAGAAATCTTTCAATGAGCTTAATAACCAAGTTTCTGCTTCAGAGGTCTCTCTTAAAAAATTAAGCTTAACTCTTCAAGATTTGAATTCTTCCTTACAAAGCATTTTTGCCAGAGTAGATAATCTTGAAGAGAGACAAACAAAAGTAACTACGGGTTTTGTTACTTTGGGGCAGGGCTTGGCTGTAGCTTCCACTATAATAATCGCTACATTTGCTATACTTCTTTTCTTTAGAAGTAGAAAAGCAGTCCGTGAATCTCTTTTTGAAGAACAAGGAGATGAGAAAGGCGAAACTGACGAAAGTGAGCAAATAGTTTCCGCATTGCTTGAGGAAGAAAAGCCTGTTCATAGAGGCCGATGGGCTTATAAGGGCGAAACCAAAGAAGAAAAAGAAGAAAGACGTTTTAGTTTAGGAGACCTCATAAGAAGAAATCCATAATTAGCTGCTTCTGCTTTACCAATCTTTCATAAAATCCCCTGTGCTTTTGCGCGTTTTTCTGCCTCTTTGGGAATAGTTTATGCACGGGGGCGGATTCGAACCGCCGAAGGCACTAAGCCACAGGGTCCTAAACCCTGCCCCTTTGGCCGCTCGGGCACCCGTGCTTATAATATTTCCTATATGATGTTTTGTTTAAAAAAATACTCGCTTTTATGCAAGATTTTCAATTTCCTTAGCGAACTTTGCAAAAATAGCTTTGAGCTTTTTCTTCTTTTTTGAAAGGGTTTTTCTATCATTGTTCCTATCAATAAATTTAATCAGAGCATTTCTTAGCATGTCAAGCTCTTTTTCTATATCCATTCTTTCCATAAGTTTTAACAGAGGGAATCTCTTTTCTCTCTTTCCCCTTAAAAGCTTAATTAATAGTCTTTCCTGCTTTTCAAGGTTTTTAAGTTCCTTTTTTCCGGCAGAGGTCAGGCGATAGAGTTTTAGCATCTTTTTCCCCTGTTTTTTCTTGAAACTTCTTACCAATCCCTTCTTTTCCAGTTCTTTCAGCAAGGGATAAATAGAACCGAACGAAGGCATCCAAAGGTTGTTACTGATGGAGAAACATTTTTTTGCTATGGCATAACCATGCAAGGTTTCTTTTTTTAACGCTTTTAAAAGGAAATAGCGAAGATGGCCTCTGAAAATAAAACTTGCAAAGGCGTCTTTTGTTTTTTCCATTCTAATTATATAGGATTCCGATATAGTTTAAAATGTTTTGTGTGAAAAATAACTAAAGTGATTAAAATGTTTAAGAAAGTATTTTGTTTGTTTCTTTTTTTGCTCATGTCTTCCCTAGCTTACTCTGCCCGTGTAGATGCATACTATTTAGTGGATGTAGAATCAACAAACCAGATACCTGAAAATGCATACCCCGGTGATCAGATAAGCTTGGCTGTAACAATTATTAATGAAGGCCGATACACAACTGCTTATGACTTAAATTTTGAACTTAATCTTCCAGAAGGTTTTACTCCTCGAAAAATTGTCAAAACTTTAGATAAATTGGAGCCTTCTGAGAAAGAAACAATTGTTTTTCAATTTGAATCCTCAAAGAATGCATCACCAGGCACCTATATACTCTCGCTTAGAATGAGCTATGTGAACAATGACTCGCAAGTTTCTGAAACAAAATATATAAGTGTTAAACTCGCTGACATATATAAGCTTTCGCTGACAGATTTAAGTATCTCAAACTACTTTCCTCATCTGGGCGATACTATCATAATAAAGGCGCATGTTAAAAATACTGGCTCTTTAGAGGCAAGAAACGTATCTGTTGCACTTTCGTTAGTGGGTTCCGAGAATTTTTCGGGATTTATACTTCTTTCCGAAAATGTTAAAGAGCTAGGAAATATGAAGGTGGGAGATTCCAAGGAGGTAATATTCAAACTTAAAGCTAGTGAAAAACTTGAGCCGGGCGTTTACACATTTATGCTGAATACAAGCTGTCTCGATTGCTCAGAAAGCAAAAGGCAAAAATTTTCCATACATGTTTATGGCAGGCCAGAACTTATAATTTCTGGAGTTGATTATGCTGTTGAGGGGCGAAAGGACAAAACCGTTAGGCAGGGGGACAGAGTTACATTTTCGGTTCAGCTCGACAATTTAGGCAAAGAAAGCGCAAAGCAGGTTGTTGTCTCTCTTGATACGGACGAATCTTTTTTGGGTTCTAAAACTTCTTATGTAGGGGAAATAGAAAGGGAAGATTCGGGTTCGGCAATCTTTGATTTGGCGGTTTCAGAAAAGGCGAAGATAGGTTATCACGATATTAAGATAAATATTACTTATTTAGATGAACTGCATAAAAAACGGTTGATATCGCAAGATTATAAAATTTACATATTTAAAGCACCCGAACCAAATCCTTACTTAAATTACGTTTTCATTATTGTAATACTGATTCTAATCTATTTAATACTTAAGCTCATAATAAGGCAGCTGGCCATAAGAAAGCTCTAAAATCGTGAAGCGGATGATAAAGCTTGCATTTTTCAATCTTTTTAGAAGAAAGACAAGGACTGCTTTAGCAATTTTTGGAATTGTGATAAGCATTATTGCGCTTATAGTATTAAATGCTGTTGCCGACGGTATCTATGGGAAGCTGGATAAGGTAATAGGTGCGTTTCAAGCCGTTGTGGTAATGGAGAAAGGGGCCATAGATCAAACGCTTTCGAAGATTGATGTTGATTTAGGAAGTAAGATAGAAAGAATCTCCGGAGTTCGAACTGTTGTTCCAGAGATATGGGGCATTCCCCAAACGGTAGATAACAAACCATTACAGTTTTCACAAGTTGCGTCTCCAGTAATAATATATGGTGTTGACATCGCAGCTTATCGCAAACTTCGTGGCAGCGGATGGATAGGGAAAATAGCAAAGGGAGAGATGTTAAGTTCAAACGACAAGGGCTATGTGATTATCGGAAAGACCTTGGCAGACAATATGCACAAATTTGTCGGTTCTGTAATAAAAATAAACGGGAAGAAGTTCCGCATTAAAGGAATATTTAAAACAGAGTCAGAGCTTTTGGGAAATATAGTTGTGATGCCTATTGAAGATGCCCGAAAAATTACGGGCTTTCCTGAAGGAAAGGTAAGCTCCTTTTACGTAGAGCTAATCAATCCAACTGAAGATAGGATTATTGCAAAAAGAATAAACTATATAATGGGTTCAGAAGCGGAAGCTAGTACAGCCAGTGATTTTTCCGAGACATTTACTGAAATAATAGGAAAGTTTCGGATGGTTGCGCTTGCTATAGCCGTGATGGCAGCATTCGTGGCTGCAATAGGTATCCTAAATACAATGCTCATGAACATAATGGAAAGATATAAAGAAATAGGTACTTTAAAGGCAGCGGGCTGGACAAGCTGGAATATAATGTTCATGGTATTGTGCGAATCTTCTTTTATAGGCATACTCGCAGGTTTTTTAGGTATTGTTTCCGGACTCCTAATAGCGATTCTTATCTCACAATTCGGAATACCTGCTTTGGTAAAACCGGAATCAGTGATACAAGCATTCTTATTTGCGTTCTTGGTAGGGGTTCTTGCAGGCCTTTACCCGGCATGGAGAGCTTCCAGGTTGAATCCTGTGGAGGCGATACGTGGTGCATAGCAAAACTGTAATAGAACTTAGGAATGTTGTAAAGGAATACATTCTTGGAAAAACGATTGTCAAAGCATTACGCGGCGTTTCTTTAGAAATAAAAAAAGGAGAATTCGTGATTATAATGGGGCCTAGCGGTTCTGGAAAAAGCACGCTGCTCCACATAATGGGCGCTTTAGACAAGCCAACATCTGGAAAGGTATTTATAAATGGCAAGGATATAAGTTTGTTCGATGATTGGAATTTAGCAATGTTGCGGAGGAAAAATATCGGTTTTGTTTTTCAGACATTTAATCTTGTTCCTACTTTGAATGCATTGGAAAATGTCATGCTTCCGCTCGAACCAATACATATGGATGAGATTGAAAAAATAAAAAGGGCAAAGGAACTACTCAAACTTGTTGGCTTGGAGCATAGGATGTTACATAAACCAGCCGAGCTTAGCGGAGGTGAGAGACAAAGAGTTGCAATAGCAAGAGCATTGGTGAATGATCCTGAAATTATTCTTGCTGATGAACCCACAGGCAACCTCGATACAAAAACGGGACTTCAAATAATAAACGCAATGCGAGAATTGAACAAAAAAGAGAACAAAACAATTGTCATAGTAACTCATGATCCTACGCTGCTCAAATACGCCACTAAAAAGGTGTATATTAGAGACGGTACTGTCGAAAGAATGGAGGAGTAGTATGTTAAAGCTTGCCTTTTCTAATTTGTTGCGAAGGAAGCTGAGAAGCACCCTTTCTATACTTATGGTTGCTTTAGGAGTGGCAGCTATAATTTCGCTGACATCTTTGGCAGATGGGCTCTTTTTAGATATAAAAACCGCAGTTTCACAAGTACAAGGAATAATTATTTTTCAGAAGAATCCTTATGGCCCGCTTTTTTCCCAAATAGATGTTAAACTAATAGATAAAATAGAAAGTATAGAAGGAGTCAAAAAAGTGTATCCTGTGATAATTCAGACCGCCAGAAGCATTGAAGGAAAAGAATTTGCTTATAACCCTAAATCTGTGGTGAGGCTTATAGGCTCAGAGTTTGAAGGAGCAGGTAATGATTTAGTGGTAATAAAAGGAGAAATTGTCGAAGGCCGTCCGCTGAGGCCCGATGATAGAAAAAAGGCCGTGATTGGAATAGAAATTAAAAATCAATACAATAAATTTGTTGGAAACAAGATAAAGATAAATGGGCGCAGCTTTGAAATTGTAGGAGTTTATAGATGTGGCTCCAAATATATGAATAGAGGCATTCTGCTTCCTCTCGAAGATATGCGTGAACTCACTGGCTTTCCTGAAGAAAAAGTAGCTCAACTAAATGTAGTACTGGAAAATCCAAGCGAGGTAGATAAAATTTCAAAACTAATAAAATTAAGGGTGGGTGATAAGTACAAGGTAATAAATTCCTCGCAATTTGCAGAATCACTTTCCGAAATATTGAATGATTTGCGCCTTTTTGTTATCGCAGTCGCTTCTATTGCTGCTGTTGTTGCTGCTGTTGGCATTCTAAACACAATGCTCATGAACGTGTTAGAACGATATAAAGAGATAGGAACCTTAAAAGCGGTTGGATGGACAAACTCCAATATTGTGAAAATGATACTGTATGAAGCAATGTTGATAGGCATTTTCGGAGGCATGACTGGCATAGCCATGGGCTTTGTAAGCTCTTCCGTACTTGCAAGAGTTCTTGAAATGCCTACGTATGTTTCCAGTGAGCTTGTAGTAGAATCCTTTTTGTTCGCTCTGTTTATTGGGCTTTTTGCGGGAATTTATCCAGCATTGAAAGCAGCAAGAGTGAATCCTGTTGAAGTTTTAAGAGAAGAATAGCTCTACAAATAAATGAAAAACTTTTCATATGACTATTTTTTCATTTTTAACTGAAGAGAAACGAAATCTATGCAACAGAAAAATATAAATATAAGTTTGTAACTTTGTATATTGTGTTTTTGTTAGAAAAAATTTAGAGAGGTGAAAAATAGATGGCAAAAAAGAAAAGAAAAGCCGCTAAGAAATGTGCCAAAAAGAGTACTAAAAAGAAAAGCACAAAGAAAAAGACTAAAAAGAAGACAAAAAAGAAAAAAAAGAAAAGAAAGTAAATAGCGCCTCAAACATTTTTTGTTTATTTTTACTCTATTATTTTTACTATTTTTTCTATATTTTCTTTAGGAGGGCTTAGAGGTTCTTCCGCTCCATACCCTAAAGGAATTATTGCTATGGGTTTTTCTTCTTCCAATCCCAATATTTCCTTAACAGCGTTTTCATCGAATGCTCCAACCCAGCAGCTTGCCAAACCTAAGGCTGTAGCAGCCAACTGTGCGTAACTTGCAGCAATTGTTGCATCTTGAATAGAATATAGGTTAGCGCCCCTTGAGCCATATTTTGAAGCAGATTTTCTTGGTAGGCTGCAGAATACAAGCACTATTGGTGCTTCCGAGATAAAATGCTGGCCAAAAGCCGCTTCGCCAAGAGCATACCTTATCTTCTGATTTCTTATCACATAAATTTTATACGCCTGCAGATTTCCGGCACTGGGTGCTTTAAGGCATGCGCTTAGAAGCCTTTCTAACTTTTCTTTCTCTACTGGCACATCTTTATAACTTCTTATAGAATGTCTTTTTTCTATCACTTCAAAAAATTCCATTACAGTCACCTAAAAAACTTTTCTTCAAATTTAACTAAAACATAACCAATTCCCAAAAATATTATGAGGCCGAATATAATTAAGCTCCACTCGTAAATTCCTAATGGGGCTACTCTAAACACAAAAGCAAGCGGCGAGTAAAGTATAAGAAGCTGCATTACTAATGAAGCGGCTATGCTACACCAAAGCCATTTGTTTTTGTACAAGGGAATCTTATATCTAGCCCTGACCATATTGGCTCTTACCATCTCAAAGACTACAAAAGATGTAAAAACAATTGTTTGTGCTTTTATAAAGCGTTCCTCGATTCTTCCTGGAATAGTGAAAAATCCATACAAAAATATCCCTAATATAACCAAAGTAAGTACAATGCCAATGCTTGTTATGGAAAATGCAATTCTTTGATTTATGACTCCTTCTTCTTTGGGCCTTGGTTTCCTTTTCATAATATCTTCGGCTTTTGGATCTAAACCAAGAGCAACAGCGGGCAAACCATCTGTTAGCAGATTTATCCAAAGTAGCTGTGTGGCAGTTAGTATTGCCGCCTTTTCTCCGAAATATATGTAAAGCTCAAGCAGGGTAAAAAGAAAAACAACTAAAACTTCGGCAATATTTGAAGATAGAAGATAATTAACAAACTTCCTTATATTGTCAAATATTGCGCGGCCTTCTTCTATAGCATCTCTTATCGTAATGAAATTGTCATCTAAGAGTATTAGGTCACTTGTTTCTTTTGCTACATCGGTTCCTCTTATACCCATTGCAATACCAACATCGGCTTTTTTCAATGCTGGTGCATCATTGACACCATCTCCAGTCATAGCAACTACTTTTCCTTCTTTTTGAAGTATTTCTAATATTCTGACCTTGTGGGATGGAGAAACACGAGCAAATATTTCAACTTCTCCAAGAGCTTTTTTCAGCTCTTCATTGCTCATTTGTTCTAACTCTGTGCTGTTTATGGCATTATCTGTTCTGAAGCCAAGCTCTTTGCCAATTGCTTTAGCTGTTTCAATATTATCGCCGGTGAGCATAATAACTTTTATTCCTGCTTTTCGACAATCCTCTATGGCTTCTTTCACGCCTGTCCTTGGCGGATCTATCATGCCTTGCAGGCCTATAAATATCATGTCTTTTTCCAGTCCATTTTTTTCAAGTTTTTCGGTCTCTTTGAAAGCGAATGCAAGTACGCGTAAGGCATTCTTTGCCATAGATGAATAAGCTTTTATAACCTCTTGTTTTGTCCTTTCATCAATACGTACAATTTCTCCGCCAATTAGAATTCGATCGCATTTTCCAAGTATTATTTCAGGAGCTCCTTTAGCGTACACAACCTTCTTTCCATTTTTGAGGCAAACAACGCTCATCATTTTGCGCTCGCTGGAGAAGGGGATTTCATAAACCCTTTTGTATTTATCCCTCAAGATATTTGTATCTATTCCTAAATCTTCGGCAATCATTATCAAAGCGATCTCTGTCGGGTCGCCTAAGTATTTTTTCTTCCCCTCTTCAATATACATGCTTGCATCGTTACAAAGCACTGCACACTCTAAAAGAGTAGTAAGCGTGTCAGACCTCTTGATGTGCATTTTATAATTCTCTATAAAAGCAGAATCTACACGGTAACTTTTAAGATTATAGAAAATCTCCCTTACAGTCATTTTGTTTTCAGTTAGCGTTCCTGTTTTATCTGTGCATATCACATTTACTGACCCTAAGCTTTCAGCAACAGGCAAGCTTCTGGCAAGGGCGTTTCTTTTAGCCATCTTCTTAATTCCTATAGTAAGCGTTATGGTAACTACCGCGGGCAAACCTTCAGGCACAGCAGCTACAGCCAGCGAAACTGCTCGCAAGAATATCTCCATAGGGGAATCCTTTATAAGTATGAATTGAGTCATAGCAACTACTATTATCACTCCTATTATCACCACGCCTATGTTTTTGCCTAAGCGGTTTAGCTCTACCTGGAAGGGAGTTGGCTTTTCTTCGGTTTCGGCAATTTGTTTTGCTATTGCCCCTACCTCTGTATTCAATCCTGTCGCTACAACTATTGCCTTTGCTCTACCACGAGTAACAAGTGTGTTCATGTAGACCATATTTTTCCTTTCAGCAAGCGGTGTGTTTTTCTCAAGAACGCATTCCTTTTTAGAAACAGGAATGCTTTCGCCAGTAAGCATAGATTCATCCACTTGCAGATTTGCTTGCTCGAGTATTCTTGCATCTGCCGGCACTTTATCTCCTTGTTCCAGAACTATAATATCGCCCGGAACTACATAAGCGGCTTTTATTTTCTTTTCCACGCCGTTGCGTAAAACCTTTGCATAAGGAGTCGCTAATTTTTTCAAAGCTTGAATGCTTTTTTCTGCTCTATATTCTTGAAAAAAACCTATAGTTGCATTTGCAACTAAAATGGCGCTTATCAGAGCGGCATCCAAAAAATGCTCGCTTCCTCCCTGCATAAAGCTCATGGCGAAAGAAATTATGGCAGCGGCAATTAGTATAAGAACCAAAAAATCTGTAAACTGTTTTAGGAATATCTTTAGCGGATTGATCTTCTTTTCACTTTCTATAACATTTTTTCCATAACGAGCAAGCCTTCTTTTAGCTTCTTCTTCGGAAAGCCCTTTGGGGGAGGAATCCAGTTTGGTAAATACCTTTTCAATAGGTAGTGAGTGCCAATACACCCAAAGCACCTTCAACCTTCGTAAGCTCTTATAAATTCACACTCTGGCGTAAACTCCACAAAGCTATGCGCACTTACACCCCATTCCGGACATTGGTTTTCCTTGAGGTTATCTATTTCAGGAATTCTTGGGCTGTGCGCTATATCGCAAACCCAACCTTCTATATCCCACTTAGGGTTGCCTGTGCTTAGGCATGGACCGTCGCTTAGATCCCTACCTTGAGCCAGAGCTTCTTTACATAATTCTTCGCACTTTTTTATTGCAAGCTCCTTTGCTGAAAGTTTTGATTCACTCTGCCCGCTTGTTATACAGCCAGCCAAAAATGTTGCCACAATGCAAACACATAAGGAAATAATCAAGGTTTTTTGCATTTTATCACCCTCAACCCATAAATTATTTCTATTTCTTCAATTTATTTATTTTTTCCTAAGCATAAAACAGTTTCGAAAAGTTTTTCTCCAGTTTGCATTCAAGTAGTTTAATATCAATCCTTAGGCACTCTGCAACTGTTTCAGCTATTTTTTCAATCCAGCAGGGTTCAGCAACCTTTCCGTTATACCTAACAGGGGCATCCGTTTCGAGCAAAAGGTTTTGTAAGGGCACCTTTCTTACAAATTCCCCCATGTGTTTGCTGAACATTACGCTGGGTCCAATAGTGATAAAGTAACCAAGGTTTGTTACCTTTGCTAATAGTTTATCGCTTGCCACAAACCAGTGCATAAGAACTTTTTGTGCAGAATATTCTTCTAGCAGTTCTACGCATTCCCTCCTCGCCATTCTAGAGTGTACTACAATCGGCTTTTTATATTTATTTGCAATCTCTATGTGTCTTATAAAAATTCTTTTCTGTTTTTCCTTCTCTTCGGTTGTTTTTGCATGTTTGAAGTCGAGGCCTGTTTCCCCTACAGCTATGCAGTTTTTAATATTCTTTTCTATAAATTCTAGCCCTCTTTCTATCTCTTCGAGATTCATTTGCAAGATATTGCTCGGATGTAGACCAAGAGCGCATTTAACATTTTCAAAGCGTCTGGCCAGCTCAAGATTTCTTTCCATACTTTTCAAATCTACAGAATTGCTTACAATTTCCACAACTCCTTTTTCAAGAGCTTTCTTTACTTGTGCTGCTGCATCTTCAAATTCATCCAAATGGCAATGTGAATCAGCAAGCATAAAGAAAAGACACACTAATAGAGTTTTTAACCATATTTTCCCGAAAGTGTTTTTATGAAACGAGTATTCTTCAAAAATTATGAACTTCTTGTATACGATTCTGTATACGAGCCGCATGAAGATTCGTTTCTACTTGCTGAAACTGTAAAGGTTAGTCCGGGAATAAAAGCGCTCGATATGGGGTGTGGTTGCGGTATTCAAGCAATAAACCTTGCGCTGCAGGGCGCAGAAGTGCTTGCAGCAGACATAAATGAAAAAGCATTAGAAAATACTCTGGAAAATGCTAAGCGCTTAGGGCTGGGGGATAAAATAGAAGTGAGAAAGAGCAATCTTTTTTCATCTTTGTCCGATCAAAAATTTGATTGCATTGTTTTTAACCCGCCTTATCTCCCAAAAAGTGATTTAAAGGATATTTCTATAGAAGGGGGCTTAAAGGGTTTTGAACTTTTGCACGAGTTTCTGGAGGAACTCCCGAAGCACCTTGCCAATAATGGTTGTTGCTTTTTTGTCCAGAGCTCTATAACCAACGAACGAAAGACAAAAAGAAAGCTGAAACAATTGGCTCTTTCCTATGAAATTGCTGCAAGGGCCAGATTCTTTTTTGAAGAGCTTATTGTTTTTAAAGTTTTTTTATAATCTTTTTAGAAGGATATGGGATTCATAAGTAAAAGCAATGGGCTTTTCTTCTATGTGATGGGGCTTACCTTGCTTTTCATAACTTACGCTTTTATAGAACCTGTGCTGAAAAATAGTTACAGTAATGCGGCAAATGCAGTAAAATACGGCTTTGCTCTTGTGAAGGTATTCTATGTATTTGGAGGGGTTTTTATCATTCTTGGTATTTTTATCTTCGCCCTTTCTTCACTTTATCCCGAAAAGAAACGACATTATATGTAGGTGTTGTTTTGCTTTACTTTGTTTCAACAAATCCGCACAAATTTGAGGAGATAAAATCGCTTCTTTCAAAATACGGAATAAAACTTGTTTGGAAAAAACTTGAGCTAGAAGAAAAAGGTACGATGCTTGAGGAGATCGCTAGGGAAAAAGCAAGACAAGCTTATGAAAAGATAGAAAGACCACTTATTGTTGAAGATACAGGCGTGTTCTTCGAAGGTTTTACAAATTTTCCCGGAGTTAAGGCAAAGCGTATTTATGAGCGCTTGGGCTTTGAAGCTTTGCTTAAGCTTGCTTCGAAAAAGTCAGGAAAAGCTTATTTTAAAACGGTAATCTGCTACACCGACGGTAAACAGTATAAATTATTTTCAGGAATCTTAAAAGGAAAAATAACCTCAAAGGTTCACTGTAAAGACAAAGACGTTATGCCTTATGAAAAAATATTTATTCCAGAAGGCTTTAAAAAACCACTTTGCATGCTTTCAAGAAAGAAAAAGAATGAATTTTCTCATAGAGCAAAAGCCGCAGAAAAATTAGCTAAATGGCTAAAGAAAAACATTAAAGAGATAAATAAGCGATAATACTACGCTTTCTGCTTGATATTTGTGATACGTTTTTCTGTTCCTACCGGTTACTTTTCTTTCTTTCTGTGTGCTTTTCACAGCGATGTTTGCAGTGTTTCTTTACATGATTTTCGCAAGCCCTTATAATTGTTCTAACGCTGCTTTCCAACTCGTAAATTCTCCTTTTGCCTTCCGCTCTAACTTTAACCAAATGGCAACGTCTCATAGCTCTTAGCTGATGTGAAACATTGCTTTGTTCAAGTCCTGTGCGTTTGCATATCTCTTGTACAGACCTTCCTTTTCGCCATAAGGCACGGATTATTGCAAGCCTTGATTCCGAAGCAAAATTATCAAAAAACCAGGGGCATGATAAAACTTTCATATGAAAATTTTTGCATATTAGCTTTTAAATTTTTTGGCATTTTTCTGTAAATGCTTTTCCTAAGAGGTGAGGGAATGAAAGAAACTATAAAGAATCTGGCTAGAGCTTTTATAGGGGAAAGTCAGGCAAGGAATCGCTATACCTTCTATGCAAAAATAGCCAAAGAAGAAGGTTATGAGCAAATAGCCGAGATATTTCTTCTTACCGCTGAAAATGAAAGAGAGCATGCAAAATGGCTGTTTAGGCTTATGAACGAGCTGAAAAAGAAATATGGTAAAGAGGAGCTTAATATAGAAGTAGAGGTCCCAGTTTCTGTAGTGCTTGGAGATACCGTAGAAAATCTTAAAGCCGCTATTGCTGGCGAGAATTATGAGTACACAAAGATGTATCCTGAGTTTGCAGATATTGCGGAAAAGGAAGGTTTTCCTGAAATTGCTTCAAGATTGCGTGCGATTGCTATAGCGGAAAAGCATCATGAGGAACGGTATAAAAAGCTTTTAGCAGAGCTTGAGAATAACACTGTGTTTGAAAAGGAAAAAAATGTATATTGGGTGTGCAGAAAATGTGGCTATGTTCACTATGGGAAGGAGCCTCCAGAGAAGTGCCCTTCATGCTCGCATCCAAGGAATTACTTTGAGCCCAAATGCGAGGAATGTTGAGGCGTTAATCCCATGTCTTTGATAGATTTCGCAAAGAGTGTTGATATTCTCAGGCCTTTTTCTGAGCTTGATGTCTTGCTTCTTTATGGTATTGTTTCCCCTTGGCTTAAAGATTTTTTGCATGGCAGGGAAATTGCAACAAAGATTCATATCCCTGGTTTTAGGAATCTTTTAAAGAGGGGTACAAAGCTGGAACCACTTTATATTGAAGAAATGATCGAAGCGATAGATATTGATTTTCTAAAGCTTAGAAGCAAGCGTCATTTACGAGAAGTAAAAGACATGCTGAGCGATAAGCAGATAAAAATCTGGCGCTACTTCGTGCCAAGGAAAAAGGTCGAATTCTTCTATGCAACAAATCGCGAGTTTGGCAAGACCATGACAAGAGTTTATTTTGATGTCGATAGAGGTGCAAATACAACATTTGAGCAGGCGCTCGAGGTAACAAAAAGATTCCTTGAAAACCTTAAGGCAAGCTCTCTTATGGATTTCGTGAAAGAGATTCTTATTAGCTGGACCGGGAATTCCTTCCATATAGAGCTGAATTTAAAAGAAGAGCAAGAGCTCAGTTTTTATAGCCAGTACATAACCACTCGAGAAGATGCTGAAACAGAGGTGAAAAAACTCATAGAAGAAACAGCAAGGCAAGTAAGCGTTAAGCTCCTCCCAGAGCACGAAAGGGCTGAAAACGCTATAACAATAGATCCTTCGCAAACGCCGCCAGGAAAGCTCGACAGGGTTCCTTTGGGCTGCATACACCTAAATAAGAATACTTATGAGATTGATGGTGTTTCCTTTCCTGTTAAGGAAGAGTGGCTTTATTCAGGAAAAATTACCGAGCTAATAACTTTCAAACCACAAGACCTTATCGAAAACCTCAACGAATTCGTCCCACTAGAAAAGTTTTTCATAAGCCCCTAAACATTAAAAACAGATACATAATAATTCTTCAATTATGGTAACAAAAAATCTTGGAAAAGAAAAAAGTAATTTTACAAAATTTGAAAGAGTTAGAATATTTCGAATTGTTCGAGATATTCCATATTATATTGCTATTGGAAACGAACAGGATTACAGCTGTTCAACTAAGGCGGAAATATGCCAAAAAATGCTCTACCCACTTGGATTAAAATCCAGATACCGGATTTGTCAATTTAGATGGGAAGAACTAGGTTTGCCCAAAAAAATATTAAAGTTTCCTCATGAAGATCCCGAATACCACCAATTTCTTGAGGTATATATACCTGAGAAACGAACATGGGTTACAGTTGATCCAACATGGGATTCAGGACTTCAAAAAATTTTTGAAATTGCAGAGTGGGACGGAATCAGTAACACTAAACTAGCTGTTCCAACAAATAAAATTTATTCTCCAAGAAAGAGCCTCAGCCTAATTGAAGAATTCAACGATCCTGAAGAAATGAAAAATTATCTTAACTACAATAGAAAATTCTTTGTAGCGCTAAATAATTATTTCAACAACTTGCGGAATGAAATTTTAAAAAACCGATTAGCCAAAATTTAAAATCTTAGAATAACTGTGTTCAAAATCTTTAGGCCTCAAAAAGTAATAAAACAGTGTTTTCCATACGTTTTTGTAAGTGATGAAGACCAACAGAACCGGAGGGTTTATAAACCTTGCCATTCTGTTTTAATCTGGGCGAGCTTATATAAAATGTTTAAAAGGCAAGGTGTTTGTGGTGCGTAAACCCATACTTTTTGCTTTAACTTTTTTTGTGCTGATTTCTGGCTCCATTTTTCTTTCGGGGTGTATGGAAAGTAAGGTGGGGAGTAGCAAGGTGGAAAGCAAAAAGAAAATTACCTTTTCAGAAGGGTATGCTAAAATAGTTGAGATATTTCGTGATGCTGACCTCAATTTGCCAGATTATTCAAAGAGCCTTTATGCTAACGCGCAAGACAAAAACATGGGAAGCGCTGTGAAAAGATTTTTCCCAGATGATGCTGCCAAAATGCAAGCCAGGTTGGATAGTGTGCGAACTAAGCTAACACAATTTAAAAATGAGCTTTCCAGTTATGAGCAAACCGATGACGTGAAAGCACTCGTTGCGTTTAGCGACATCTTAATAAAAACAGTGGATGTGGCAAAAAAATACGTCAAAGGTGTTGAATCTGGAGAGATTGACAAATTTGGCAAAACAATTAATATGATGAAGGATTTTAACCAATTTTGCCGTAATTCAGATTTGCAAAAGCTTTCCGGTTTCGATATAATGTTAAGCATTATTAATGGCCTTGGCGAGATAGGCAAAGACTGTAATTTATTCTTACAAAACTATCCAAAGCAAGCTCAGCAAGCTAATGTTACTGCAGAGTTCGTTGAGAGCACGGCAAAACTCGTATCATTTGGGTACGCATTCAATGAAATGAAGCCTTTGTTGGGTGAGATTTGTGACATAATGCTTGAACTGGAAAAATTGCAGAGTACGTCTGTTCTTTCAAACCCCGATAAGATATGTGCTGATCCCGATAAAGCAGAGGAAGAACTTGATGCCCTTATTGCACTGCTAGATCGCTTTGATGCTGTTTTTCGTAAAATATCTAATATAATGGATAAGTACCCTGACGTGCAAACAGATGAGTTTAATAAAGACAAGATAACGGATACGCTGGAAGGCTTCAGAAAATATAGAGACTTGCTTGCAAGCATGAAGGGTAACATTGAAACTATGTGCAGTTTCCAAAACACTACGAAGTGAGTCGCATCATTTTAACATTTCGATATTTATGCGTTGCAGAATTAAAATCTGTGTCACTCCGGATTCAAAAAAGTTTGCAATAAATGGATTTAATGAGTGGCGTAACGCTTGGCTTGTAAGTGTGAAAGAGAGGGCAGAGAAAGGAAAAGCGAATAAAGAGCTTATCGCTGAACTAAGTAGGCTTTTTGGCAAGGGCGTAAAAATTGTCTCCGGTGAGCGTTCAAAGGAAAAGATCGTTGAAATTTTTGATTTGGATGAAGAGGAAGTGATAAAAATTTTAAAAAAGAATGCAAAGCGCTAGCTCATTCTTTCTATTTGGAAGCACCAGATATGTTTCTATTAGGAAAGGCTTTGGCTTTTGGATGCTTTTTAATGTTTTATGTTACATATTTCTGTAGGCGATGATGAAGTTAACACCTGCAGAGCAAAAGCGATGAAGAATCAATCCAACCCTGAGCTTATATTGCATTTTTTAACATTCGCTAAGTGTGCTTTTATTTACGCTTTTTTTCTCTGGCTTTTCTCATTATTTGTAGTGCCTGCAGAATTATCTCCCTAGGTACTTTTTCGCGCATGTAGCGAATGCCTTTTTTAGTTAATCCTTTTCCTTTTTCAAGAAGGCCTTTTTCGAGGAAAAATCTTTCTTTTTCCTCAAGATTTGTTAGGTTCCAGTTCTCTGGCGGATCTGCATAGAGAAGCAGCAAACCATCGGCTCCGTAACGCTCAAAGTATTCTTTTACTTTCATCCTGGCTATGTAACCAGGCCAGACATTAGTAAGCGTATCCGCATACCTAAATGAATCCAGCATATCTCGAAGTATATTTGGTTTTTTGTGCACCTGTGCGGAAGGTTCTATGCCTAAAGCTTCTTCTTTTTTTAATCTATGAAGTGATAGTACCTTCCTCTTCAGCCGTTTGATTCTTTTCCTCTTCTTTCTAGTTTTGCCTGCTTTCTCCTTGTATTTTTCTATTCTATGTTCCAACAAAAGGTCATACGTCTTTTGCAAGAGCGCTTGGAGCGAATGCAGGAGTTCCTCAGTGGCTATCTGTTCTGGCACATATTCTGTTGCATTTCTCTTAAATATCTTCCTTATTCTGCTTGCAAAAGTGGGGAAAAGCATTATTTCGTGCTTGAAACGATTGTATTGGGCACGAACATATAATGGATTTGTGTTCTTCCCGCGGTAAGGCAACAGGTCTTTAAGAGGAATCCCATAGATCTGGGATAATCTCAGATACATCTTTAAGGGAAGCTCTGGAAGACACTCTCTTGTAAACTGTTTTCTTATCTCTGGCAAAGGAACTTTCTTAACCCTTCTTTTCATGATATTTTTCTTGGTTTGTGATGCTTTCTTTCGAATCCGCATGTAAATAAAATCTACTTGGAGGTTGATAAACTTTGCGCTATATTAAAAATTAGGTTTTTAAATACCTTTTTCATAAATTTAAAATGCAATGTTCTTTGACGCTTCTAGAAGAAGTAAAAAGGTAAGTTATGCTATTCGCGATATTGTTGTTGAAGCTGCGAAACTCGAAAAACAAGGCAAAAAAATTCTTTATTTGAATATTGGCGATCCACTCAGATACGATTTTCGCACACCAGAGCACTTATGGAAAGCTGTTTTTGAAGCGAAGGAAAAAAGCACGAGCTACGCTCCAAGCGAAGGCATTCGAGAAGCTGGAGAAGCAATCGCAAGCGATTTCAAAAAGAAAGGCATGCGAGTTGATGCTAAGCATATAATGATAGGCAATGGCTGTTCAGAGCTGATATGGTTTGCGATGGGCTGCATAGCAAATCCTAATGATTCTATACTGCTTCCAAGACCCTGTTATCCAGTTTATCAAGCTGCATGCTCCTATTTTGATATAAAGATAAAATATTATGATTTGGAAGAGGGAGAAGCATGGCAACCTGACATAGAAAGCATAGAGAAGAATATAGACAAAAAGACAAAAGCGATTGTTGTGATAAATCCAAATAACCCTACAGGAGCTAACTACAGCAAGAAGGTCTTGAAGGAGATTATTGATGTTGCAGCTCAGCATAAGCTGGTGATATTTTCAGATGAGATTTACGATGCTCTTTTACTAGAGAAAAAAGCAAAGCATTATTGTATGGGTTCGCTTGCGAGAGATGTTCCAGTTTTGGTAACGAACGGCTTAAGCAAGAACTTCCTTGCAACAGGTTTTAGAATCGGCTGGTTGGCTCCAAACGAGTTTCTGGTAGAGAACTCTGACATAATGGAAGCTGTTTTTAAGCTTGGTCGTGCTCGCCTATGTGCTGTGCACCCTTTCCAGTATGCAATAAAACCAGCTTTGAAGGGTCCGAAAAGGCATATAAGGGAAATGATAAAAAAGCTGAGAAATAGGCGCAATTATGTTATGCGTAGGATTGAGGAAATAGATGGAATAAGCTGCACAAAACCAAGCGCTGCATTCTACGCTTTCCCAAGGATAGATATTCCAATAAAGAATGATAAGGAATTCGCTTTGGGTTTGTTGCGTAAAAAAGGTGTTTGTGTTGTTCATGGCTCAGGCTTTGGCCAAAAGCCAGAAACAAAGCATTTCAGAACCGTGATTTTGCCACCAATAAATGTGCTTAGAGAAGCACTTGATAAAATAGAGGAATTTTTAAGGAACTTACATTAAGAAAAAATTAAAATAAGAAAAGCGCTACTAATTGCAATGAAAACAGTATTTAAAGAGATTCAAAAGCTTGAGAGAGAAATAACTCATCTTGAGAAAAAGGTTAAGCGCATACAGCGCGAAATAGGGCCTGGCGTTATAACTGGCGGTGCAGACAACGATCCAGCAGGCATAATTACTTATACAACCGCTGGCGCCCTTTTCGGTTATGCTTTACTTTGGGTATTAGCCCTTTGTACGCCCTTAATGATAGTGATTCAAGAGATGGCCGCTAGATTGGCTGTTGTTAAGCGAAAAGGCCTTTCTTCTATTATAAAGGAGCATTATGGAAAGCACACAGCGATGGTTGTTATGGTAAGCTTAGCTATTGTTAATATCGCTACTATAGGAGCTGACATAGCCGGCGTTGCAGCTGTGCTTAGCATGCTTACTGGAATCCATTTTGGTTTTTTCATAATTCCAGTTGCTGCATTGATAGGCTACCTTGTTCTTTTCAAAAAATACAGAACAATAAGGAAGGTTCTTTTAGCACTTACTCTGCTTCTTGTTGTATATATATTTTCCTCTATTGCCGCTAACCCAGATTGGGCGAAGGTTGCCAGTGGTTTAATCCCAAGCTATACTGGCTCGGCAACATTTCTTATGGCTGTTATTGGCATCATAGGAACAACTATTTCACCATATATGCTATTTTGGCAAGCGGCTGACGAGCTTGAAGAACATAAGACAATCCTAAGACCGAAAGAGTTAGAGCTTGACACTGCCTTAGGGATGGCATGGTCCAACATAGTTGCGGCCTTTATTATAATTGCTGCTGGCTCAACACTGTTTGTTGCAAATATCAGTGTTGATACCGCTGAACAAGCGGCTTTAGCCCTTAAACCGCTTGCTGGCGACTTTGCTTATCTACTCTTTAGTTTGGGCATCATAATTTCTGGCATGCTCGCGCTTCCAGTACTTGCTGGTTCAACAGCATACGCTGTCTCAGAAACTTTTGGCTGGCGTGAAGGTTTAAACAAAAAATTCTTTTCAGCAAAGGGATTCTATTTCGTTTTCATACTTGCCCTCTTTATAGGCTCTGCGTTAGCGTTCCTCCCAATAAATCCTATACATTTCCTCTTTTATACACAAATCTTGGACGGCTTCCTTACTCCTTTTTTAGCCATAATCCTGCTTTCGCTTTGCAATAATAGGGAAGTTATGGGCGACTATACAAACACAAAACTAAAAAACGCTTTTGCAATAGCTCTTATTATGCTGCTTCTTGTGCTTGATGTTCTGTTTCTAAGAGAGGTTTTTAATATTTCACTCTTATAAATTATTGAAATATGGGCGCGATCTATTGGTTACGGACAGCAATTTTGCTTGGATTGCTAACAGGAGTTCTATTGGCTATAGGCGCCTTTATTGGCGGAACTGCTGGCATCACTGTAGCGCTAGCTCTTGCTTTGCTTATGAATTTTGTCTCCTACTGGTTTTCGGATAAAATCGTGCTTGCAATATACGGAGCTAAAGAATTGAGTGAGGAGCAGGCACCGAAACTGCATGAAATCGCTTCCGAGCTTGCAAAGAAATTCAATGTGCCTAAGCCAAAGCTTTACTTAATAGAAACGCATTCGCCAAATGCTTTTGCTACTGGCAGAGATCCTAAGCATGCTAGCATTGCCGTAACTGCAGGCCTTTTGCATGCTCTTGATAAAGCTGAGCTAAGAGCTGTGCTTGCACATGAGTTTAGCCATATAAAGAATCGGGATGTTCTTGTAGCAACAATTGCAGCAACAATAGCTGGAGCAATAGCTTATATTGCCTATATTGCAAGATGGCTCGCGATCTTCAGCGCTTTTGGCTCTGATGAAAGAGAGGAAAATATAATAAGCTTAATTGTGCTTGCGATAGTAGCTCCTGTAATTGCGCTTATAATACAGTTAGCGATTTCAAGAGCAAGGGAATACCTTGCAGATGAAACAGCCGCAAAGCGAGCATCTTGTGCGCGAGAGCTTATAAGCGCTTTAAGAAAGCTGGAGCACTATTCAGCCAGAGTTCCTCTTAATGCTAATCCGGGAACAGCTCACCTCTTTATAGTTAATCCGCTCTCTGCAAACAGCATAGTAAATCTTTTCAGTACGCACCCGCCAATAGAAGCAAGAATAAAGCGCTTGGAAAAAATAGCTTAAAACCTTAATTTTTGTGGGTTTTAGGAATGTTTTTAAACTCTAACAAGGATTTCCAGCTCTGTAAGGTTTAAATTAATTTTTTGGGTTTTTTATTAAAATCGGGGTTTTTCAGATGGATTTTCCAAAGAGACCTAACTTCCAAGAGCTTGAGAAGGAGATAATGGATTTCTGGGAAAAGGAAAAGCTATATAAATTCAATCTGGAAGCAGATAAGCCAGTGTATAGTATAGATACACCGCCGCCAACAATAAGTGGTAAGCTGCACATAGGGCATGCGTTTTCATACTCACAAGCGGAGTTTATCGCTCGCTATAAGAGAATGCGCGGCTATAACGTATTTTACCCCTTTGGTTATGATAACAATGGCTTACCTACAGAGAAGCTTGCTGAAGAAATGCATGGGGTTAAAGCAAAAGATATGTCGCGAGCGAAATTTGTAGAGCTTTGCTTAGAAACCTCGCGAAAGGTTGAGAAAGAATACGAACGAGTTTTTAAGCGCATGGGCATCTCTTGCGATTGGAATGAGCTGTATAGAACTATAGAGCCTCGAGTCCAAAAAATAAGCCAAACATCGTTTTTGAAACTGTATGAAAAAGGCCGCGTGTATAGAAAACTTGCTCCTACGCTTTGGTGTCCCAAATGCGAAACAGCTATTGCACAGGTTGAGCTCAAAGATAAAGAAGTAAACTCCTTCTTTAATTATATCCTCTTTGAGCTTGAAGATGGAGGCAAGATAGAGATCGCTACCACTAGACCTGAGCTTTTAGCAAGTTGTTGCGCGGTATTTGTACATCCAGGGGATAAGCGATACAAGCACCTTGTTGGAAAAAAAGCAAAGGTGCCTCTTTTCAACTTCTATGTGCCTATAATGGCAGACAAACGCGTAGATCCAAATAAGGGCACGGGCATAGTGATGTTTTGTACGTTTGGTGACCTAACAGATGTTGAATGGTTTAAGGCATACAAATTCGAGCCAAAAATAAGCATAGCAAGCGATGGTACGCTTAACGAACTTGCTGGTAAGTACAAAGGAATGAAAGTAAAGGAAGCTAGAGAAGCTATAATAGAAGATCTTAAGAAGGAAGGCCTCCTTGTAAAGCAGGTTCCAATAAAGCATGTTGTAAATGTGCATGAGCGCTGCGATACTGAGATAGAATTCTTGCTTACAAAACAGTGGTTCATAAAGTACTTAGATCTCAAAGAAAAATTCCTTGAAGCCGGGAGGAAGATAAAATGGTGGCCAGAGCATATGCGTGTCCGCTACGAAAATTGGATTAACGGCTTGCAGTGGGACTGGTGTATTTCAAGACAGCGATATTTTGGTGTGCCTTTCCCTGTTTGGTATTGCAAAAAATGTGGAAAAGAGATACTAGCTAGCTATGATCAGCTTCCAGTAGATCCTCTTAAAGATAAGCCAAGTAAGCCGTGTTCCTGCGGCTGCAAAGAATTTGTACCAGAAAAGGATGTTATGGATACTTGGGCGACAAGTGCATTAACGCCATTGATAAATGCAGCATGGGATAAAGGCACAGAACATAAGCGCTTTAAGATGCTATATCCGATGAGTTTGAGGCCCAATGCTCACGATATAATCACTTTCTGGGATTTCAATACTATTGCTATGTGTATGCTGCACACAGGCAAGGTTCCCTTTGAAAATATTATGATTTCTGGACACGGGCTTGATAGGCATGGAAGGAAGATGAGTAAAAGCAGAGGCAATGTTGTTCTGCCTTTAGACATGATGGAAAAATATTCAGCCGATGCTTTGCGGTGGTGGGCAGCAAGCGTAAAGCTCGGCGAGGACTTAAACTTCCGAGAAGAGGATCTGCGAAAAGGAATAAGGCATGCAACAAAACTTTGGAATACCGCCCGCTTTGCTTCAATGCATCTAAAGGAAAAACCGAATAAACCGGCAAAGCTTAATATAGTTGACCGCTGGCTCCTTGCTGAGCTTGCGGAAGTTATTGATGCCTGCACAGAAGCATTTGAGCATTATGAGTACAGCAAAGCCAAGATGCACGCTGAGCAATTTTTCTGGAACGTTTTTTGTGACTACTACCTTGAGATGATAAAATACAGGCTATATTCTGGTGAGGAAAAGGACTCGGCGCTTTGGACTCTTTATAATTCGCTTCTTATTTTGCTAAAACTTTTCGCTCCTTTCATTCCCTTCGTAACAGAGAAAATATACCAGCTTTTATTTAGAAATTACGAAGGAACAAAAAGCATTCACATCAGCGAATGGCCAAAATCAGAAAAAGATTGGTATGACAAAGAAGCGTTGGCTCTCGGAAGAATAGCTGTGGAATGCATAGCTGCTTTGCGAAAATGGAAGAAGCTTAAAAACCTCTCGTTAGCGGAAGAGGTAGAAAACATAACCTTAGCTCATCCGGAACCTGAAAAAGTTGAGACAATTAAAAAAGAAATAGAAAAGACAATGCGTATCAAAAACCTGCTTGTTGAGAAAGGAAGTGAAGTAATTGTCAAAGAATAGTTATGCTAAAGCCAAAGTGGTAACGCTTAATTTTTCGGAAGAAGAAAAAGAAAAGATTATAGAGGCACTTTCCAAATTTCCCGAGAAAAAAGTAAGTGCTCCTTTTGAAGAGAAGCGCTGGCTTATTAATAGTTGCACAGTAACGCTTTACAAAACCGGAAAACTTGTTGTTCAAGGAAATAATTGCGAGAAGGTAGCAAGAGCAATAATGAAAGAGCTTGCATTTGAGGGGGAGCTTATTCTCGGCATAGATGAAGCCGGCAGAAGCGAGCCCTTCGGTTGTTTTACTATTGCTGCAGTTCTTGCTGATAAGAATAAGCTCCGCGAGCTTAGGGATAGTAAAAAAATAAAGAATATTGGGGAAAGAGTAAAAATCGTTACTAAAAACAGCTTAGCAAGCGTTGTTGTTTCTTTTTCACCGGAGTTTTTAGACGAAGCTAGAAAAGCAGGCCTCACATTAAACGAACTTGAAAGGCGCTTCATAATACTTGCTCCTAAACTATTTGAGCTTCCTAATAGAAGATTTAAAACAAGAGTAGATGGTGCCAAATTAAAAGGCTGCGATGCCGAATTCATAATTGGTGGCGATGATCTGTGCCCTGTAATAGGAGCAGCAAGTGTCTTAGCGAAGTTTTCCCGGGAAAGTAGCACAAACAAAAATAGACGCAAAACCTGGAGAAGCAAAACTACTTAAGCACCTCTTTTGATCTAAAAACAAGCTTATGAATCTTCTCCTCAAGCTCTTTGTCCAAAGTTTCCTTCTTTTTTGCTGGGAGCTGTAAGTGCTGCTTTATCGCTTCTATCTCGATGAGCGCCTCTCTTCTGAAGTCCTCAAGCTTTTCTATCTTCTCTAAAAGATTGTTGTATGCAAGATTTCCCCTGTTGTTCTTCCCTAAAGCGTTTTCAATCTTGTGAATCTTCTTGAATGCGAAATCTATTCTCGCATTGCTCTTTTGCAAATCATTTCTTATTAGCGCTAGCTCACGTTTTAGCTTTGCGATTTCACCAGCTTCTTTATTGTTTCCAAAGAGCACTACTGAGCTTGTACTTTTATTTGACATATTCATTTCGACAGATTTTTCTTTTGTATAGCTTTGCAAGCGTTTTTCCTTAAGCGACACCACTATGTTAGCTGCAGCTAAGCCCACAACTATAGCCCCTAACACAGCAGTTATCATTGAAACCACTATACGCTTCTTTTAGCCAATTATTATTTAAATTGATTTGGCAAAGCATTTTAAATATGCACTTCAAAAGAAAGCATGTTTTTATAATGCTTTCTCTCTTGCTTTTGGGTTTTTTTGCCTTATTCTTAGCTTTTGTGCCGCTAAGCTCCAATGAAGGCACTGCTAAGGGAAGCAACAATTATGCTAGCGTTCTTGTGCTTGTACTGGATGGTGTTGGCGCAAACTATTTAGAAGGCATCGCGCAAGAAGAACTTTGGCTTGATGGCATAGCACTTGAGAAAGCAAAGCTCGAGCTGCCCGAAGAATATATGCACTATGCTGTGCTAGAACAGCCATATCCTAAAACAATAGCTGCCCACAGCTTGTTTTATATAGCTGGGGATTGCGGCAAGCGATGGGATGATATAGAGTATTGTGTGGATGATTACGGAATTGTTAGCATCTGCGATGCATACAGAGCCAAAGGATATCTTTGCATAATGGTGAGCGAAGCTGGTGATTTCAAAGACGCAAGGAAAGAATTTGATGTTGCGCTATATGATGCAGGGCTTTTTAATTTTAAGGTAGAATTAAACAGCAAAAGCAGCTATGCCAAACTTGTAGCAGAATTCCTAAAGGAAAGAATAAGCGAAGCATCTAACTATAAGCTAAAAGATAAAGATGCAAACTTTTTCATTAACTATTCTAAATTTATAATCGATACCGATCTAAAACTGATAAATTTCATGAGAAAAAACATGCCCGAAAAGAAATTTTTCATCTTTTCAAACGCTAAAGGCACTGACCGTTGCGGACATGAATTAAACGCTATAGAGTATACAAACTGCATCCAAGGGCTTAGCGATTCGCTTAGAAAAATAGCTTTAGCTTCTCTGGATTCTAACATTATCATGGTTATTACTGCTGACCATGGCATGGTGTTTGATTGCCTCGCTTGCTCTGGGCACCACTCATCAGAGCCTTATAGCGATTCTGTCTTTGCTAAGCAGATTCCTTTTATTGTGATATCTGATAAGAATTTTTCTCTTGCGAACGGTACTGCTTACGATTTAATGCCAAGCATCTTTGAGCTTAGCGGCTTAACAAACGCATGCAATGAGATGCGCTATTGCAAAGGCAGTTCTTTAGTAAGAAGCCACTAAAGTTTTATTCTTTTTGCTTTCACCCTTTTAATATGCTTATTGCGGTCGGTTCAACGAACCCAACAAAGATTGCTGCTGTTAGTTCAGCTGCAAAAAAGATATGGCCGCATGCTAAAGTTTGCGGCATAGAAGTAAGCTCTGGCGTTCCAGCCCAGCCCATAGGCGATGAGGAAGCAATAAAAGGGGCCATAAGCCGAGCGAAAAAAGCATTGCACAAGCTTGATGCTGATTTTGGTTTTGGATTAGAAGGCACCGTTGTTGAAAGCAAGTACGGAATGTTTCTTTGCGGCTGGGTTGCAGCCATAGATAAAGAAGGTAAATTAGGCCTTGCTTGCACAGCAAAGCTCGAGCTTCCAGAAATTGTCGCGAGGGAGATAAGGAAGGGATTCGAGTTAGGTCCTATAATGGACAAGCTTACTGGGGAAACCAATATTAAGAAGAAATATGGCGCTGTCGGCGTCTTCACAAAAAACCTTGTATCTAGAAAAGAAGTGTTTGAGCATGCTGTGTTGCTTGCGCTTGCTAAATTCATCACTAAGGATTACTATGAAAAGACCTAAGCGCAATAAACAATTTTAACATTTTTTTCCAGCAATTTTTTATGCCCACAAATGTTTCCATAGAATTTGCTTTAGCGCAGAAAAAATACGAGCAAGCAAGAACCTTGCAAGAAAAGCTCGCTGCTTTGCTTGAGATGCAAAAGTATGCTCCTAGCCATAAGGGAGCTGAAAACTTACGTGCGGAGATAAGCAGGAAAATAAAGATTATTCGAGAAAAAATAGAAAAGCAAGAGGAACAGAGGAAGAAAACAACAGCCAAATCATTCAGTGTTAAAAAAGAAGGTATAGGCCAAATAGTGCTTGTAGGTATGCCAAATTCTGGCAAGAGCGCTTTGCTTAAAGCATTAACTAACGCAGATGTTGAGATCGCAAGTTATGCGTTTACAACCAAAGAGCCAGCTGTTGGCATGATGGACTATGAAAAGGCACAAATCCAGCTTGTTGAAGTACCGGCAATAATTGAAGGAAGTAGCGCTGGCAAAGCTCGCGGGCCAGAAGTTTTATCAATAGTTAGAAATGCTGATGCTATTGCTCTGGTTTTGGATGCGAACAACGCTCTTTATGAATTCTCCGTTCTCATGAATGAGCTTTCAAATGCCGATATAAGATTGAATGAGAGCAAGCCGAAAATAGAGATAAAAAAATCCGAGTTTCACGGCATTTCTGTTGTTGGCGAGAAGTACTTGCAAATGCCTAAGAAGGAGCTTGAAGCCTACTTAAAGAAGCGTGGCCTCTACAATGTAAGCGTAATATTGGCAGAGCCTACCGATTACAGAAAAATTGACATTGCCTTGAATAAGAGGCTTGTTTATAAAAAGGCGCTTGCAGTATTGGTTGATAAATTTGGAAGCGCGACTGTGCCAGAAGAAATAAAGAAAAAGATGCCAGCACTGCTCATAAGAAAATATAGTAAAGAAGAGATTGAAGAACTCAAAAAAGCGCTTTTCAATCTTTTAGATGTGGTGCTTGTGTATACAAAAAAGCCCGGGCAAGCACCTGCAGAGAAGCCGCTTGCTCTGCCCGTAGGTTCAACTATAGAAGACGTTGCAGAACATTTACATCAAGATTTCAGTAAAAAGCTGAAATATGCAAGGGTTTGGGGGAGCACAAAGTTTCCAGGGCAAAAGGTTTCAAAGGACTATGTTGTGCAAAATCATGACATAGTTGAGCTCTACTGCTGAGCTTTTTTCTGCCCTTTTATCATAAGATAAACTACTACAAGCGCTACTATTATCGCAAGCAAGATTGTTGCCCCTAAAGCTTTATCTTGGACATCTACTGCAAAGTTTTTTTCTATAAAGTGTGTTCCGTAAGAATCTTCAAACTCTACAATTAGAGCTATATACTGCCTGCCAACTATGCTTGGTTCTGGGCTGAATGAGAAGGTCTTCTTGAAGGAATCCCCTGGATTAAGATAAGCCAAATTATAGTCATGCTCCTTTACCTGGAAATTTTCCGGTGTGCGGAGCATAACTCTTATGTTTTCTATCCTCTCTTGAGAAACATTCTTGAGCTCTACGCTAACCTCATTGGTTTCACCCTTGTTTATAGTTGGTTTCTTCAAGTCGGCTTTAATTTCAAGAGGGCTTTCCATAACCTCTACATAAGTGCCTGAAAATCCTGTGTAAGCTTCACTTCCATAGTAAACAGTAATAACCCTTTTTTCTACACCTTCTTTTAGTTCTTCTACGGGCTTTACCTTTACCTTTATTTCTCTAGCTTCTCCTGGTAAAATATCTTTAAGCTGTAGCACTTCATAGCTTGCTGTTTTAAGACCTTTTACTATAGCAAGAGATTCGCTAACAGTGACCTTCAAACTGAGAGATTCTATGAGCGTATTTTCCGTATTTATGACCCTTATGATATAGCTTCCTGTTTCTTCTGGATATAACCTCAATACTTTTAATTTGGGGTTTTCAGGAAGTATTTCCACAGCAACATAAGCATTCGCGGTTGTAGAAAAACTAAGGAAGAGTAAGATTGCTACAAAGATGTTAAAGCCTTTCAAATCCAATTTCTTCATATTCTTCACCGCTTACAAGCGAGATTAGCTTCTTTCTATTTCTCAGTGCATATATTATACCTAAAATAATTATAATTGCAACCGTGGCTTGAATCAACAGCTGATAGTTTATTCGCGTGCTATCTTCGGACTGATAGAAACCATCTTCATACACTCTTATTACATTGTGAAGGGCTTTTTTAGCATGATCAAGCGCGCTATCATAATCCTCTTTTTTTAGCTCCATCATCATTTTCTTCCAATTGCTTTCTAGCTCCGCAAGCTCCATTTGATTTTTCCATTTGTCGCGGTTCTTTTCATCAGTTATTGCATCGTATGCTTCCTTAAGCGTGGTGAACTTTTTATCCGTCCTTCTTTCAAGCTCTTTATTTTCCTCATAAATAAATCTATAACAAAGATCTCTTTTCAACCTCAAAGAGATAAGCTCACTATATCTTGTGGATTTATCTGAAGAATCTATTGCTATGGTTTCAAGGTTTTCCTTAAACTGCATATTCGTAGCGCTTGTATACCACTTATCTATTTCCATCGCTTCTTCCGGCAGATCAGCGGTTTCATTAAGCTGCTTCTTTGTTTCCCTATCTAAGTTGGGGTCATTGGCTATTTCGATCTTAAGCTGAACTAAAGCGGATTCGTATTCCTGCTTGTGAGAATAGATTGAAGCGAGCAGCTCATAACAGCTTAGTAGCATATCTTTTAACTCGCTTTCTTTACCGGTTTCCGGCTCTTTTAAGAACGAAGACTCGAAAGAAACAGCATCCAACATCTTTTTGTGAAGCTCTTCAAGTTCAGCAATAAGCACATCAAGCATCGAGCTTAAGGTTGCTACTTGTGAAGAAGCTTCATAAGTTGTAACAGTTTGCGCTATAAGCTTGAGCTCAAGCTTCTCGTTTTCGAGCTTTTGCTCTATTGTCGGAATATCGTTGTACTTGAGAATAAACCACACATAGCTTGGATTTTCGTTTACATTCTTCTTAAATTCAGTATAGCGACTTATAAATTCAGCGGTCTGAAACAGAAGCTTTGATTTTATTTTATCTTCCACAACCTTTTTGTTATATCTTTCAAGCGCAATATAGCCCGCTACCTCGCCATTAGCGGTTATTTGAACAACATAGTAAGGTTGTGCCTCATGTTTTATTATTATAAATTTGCTTGCAGATTCATTTTCCCTAAGCATATACGTCTGCTTTGTCAGGAACTGTATGGGATCATATTCTATAGCCAATGCAGCTGTACAGAGCAGTAAGAGCGCCAAGCTGGGTAAAAAGAATCTTTTTGCTTTACTACCGGCTTTTCGTGAAAACATCAAATAAAATTAACACTCCTTTTATTAAAATTATTATGGTTTCTTTTCTTTATGCGCGCTATCGTTGTTCTTGTTGAGCCAGAGTACGAGGAAAATATTGGACTTATCGCTCGCGTTACTAAAAATTTTGGCTTTAAGGATTTGTGGCTTGTGAATCCAAAAGCAAACTTTTTGGGTCCAAAAGCAATAAGCAGAGCAATGCATGCTCGCGCAATTCTCGAAAAAGCAAAACAGTTTAGCTCTTTAAATAGTGTTCTTGAAAAGGTTGATTTTGCCGCTGCAACAACGGCAATAGCTTCTAAGGATAAGAAGATAATTAGGAATGCTATTACGCCTAGAGAGCTTGCTGAAAACTTCAAGAGGACTAATGCAAAGCTTGCTATTGTATTCGGCAGGGAAGCCAGTGGCCTTACAAATGAAGAAATAAGGGCATGCGATTTTGTTGTAAATATTCCTACAGATCCTAAATATAAAACGCTCAATGTTTCGCATGCAGTAGCCATAGTGCTTTATGAGCTCTATGTATGCAGCAAAAAGCATAGTATAGATGTAGCTGACTCAAAAACGAAACGAACAATGATAAAGGTTTTTACTAAAATAGTGCGCAGCATGCCTGCTATAAGGAACAAAACTGCTGTTATTTCTTCATTTAAGCATCTAATTGCTAGGTCACCAATAACAAAGCGTGAAGCAAACGCTGTGCTGGCTGTTTTGAGTGAGATTGCGAAAGAACCGAACAAACCCAAGAAGCTTTAAAAGATTTAGGCATAATAATTCTTATTTATCCTTTTATTACGGTGTTTTCTATGCGCGTACATAAAATCGCCTTACTGGCTATTTTGGCCTTAATTATTTTGGCTGGTTGCATTCAGAGCGAGGAAAAGCCGGTTAAGCCGGAGGAAACACCAAAGGAAAAGGTTTTCTATGCAAAATACGCTTTTGATAAAAATACGGCATTATTTCATCGTTTGCGCATAGAAAGCACCATTGACGGCAACGCTCTGCCAACCCAGGTTATAGAGACGGTCACAATTCCTTTGCAGATAACCCCGGATTATACGAGGATAGAGATAATAATGCTTAAGGCATTTAAGATTGATGAAAACGGCGTAGCGGACATATGCAACGAGCTTTCTTATGAAAGCAAGTACGCTGTTGTGAATCTCTTTGTTGATGGCAGAGTGGATTATGGAACATTTTCCGTTACAAACTTTTATATTCCGCAAAGAGCATTGCATATAGGCGATAGCTGGCAGTTTGAAGGCATAACCTACGTGATTGAAGAGGAAACAAAGGTAGAAACGCCAGCGGGCAGCTTTAATGTACTCAAAATAGCCCTTTCAGGCAAAAAAGCATTTAAGTACGGATTTAAGGACATTAACGTTACGCTATTCTTCGACTACGTTAACAATCGCATAGCAAAATATATTCAAACAGAAGCCTTTGGCAACTATAGGAAAAAAATTGTGATGGAGCTTATAGATGTCAAGAAGTATTATGAGGAGCCGCCCCTTGATTGCGTCTTCAGCATGGTTGGTTTGTCTCCTATAGAGAAGTATGTTAAGGCTTATTACCTAAATATGGATGAAAAATACAAGAGCTCGCTTTACTACGCGCTCTCAGCAAAAAAGGATTTGGAGCAGAAGGATATGAATGCTGAAGAGAAGCGACTCTATGTAGATTTGCTAGAACTAATAATAGATGACTACAGACAATTAGGAGAAAAAGATAGTGAACTAAAGCTTAGGTTGGAGGCAGCTAATGCATACTCAGAACTTTTTAACGAGGCACTTGCAGATGGCATCGCAAACGCCCAGGATTACATCGCAAGCAAAAAGCACTTAGAAATAGTTGCGGATTCCAATACGCGTTATGCTGAACAAGCTATAGCGAAGCTTTCAGAGCTCACAGAAAATTTATTAGGCATAATTCACGGAAGCGTACTTCTCAAGGACTCTGAAGAATATGCTGGCACCACAGTAGAGCTATTTGACTTAAACAGGATTTTGAGGTCTGAAGTAGCCAGCAATTCCCGCTACGATATTCCAATAATAGGCAATAACTCAGAGCAAGTGCTAGCGCTTTACCTCTATCGCAAGGGCTATATGCCCGAATTTTTAGTGAGAAAAGCAAGCGTTTTGCTTAGCGGTGATATGGACTTTGTTTTAGATCCTTTAAGCGATGCTGATGTAAATAAAGCCATAATTATAGGTACCTGTTATACCAGCGAAGGATTTGGAAATGCAAAGCTAATCTTTGAGGACGCAAATGCCAGTATAGAAATTGATTGCAATAGCTTTTACATAGCTCTTTTGGAGCCAAGCGATTACAACATCTTTGTTGTGAAAAACGAACAAAAGCCCCTTTTAGATAGCATAGCAGCAAATGAGCCAAAAGCGTATGTGAAGCACCTGCTTCTTACAGAAAACAATTAAAAAAGCCTCATTGCTTAATTTATTAGTGCGGGGGCATGGGGTAGCCAGGCAGCCCAGCAGGCTCCAGTCATATTAAACTGGAGCTCTGAGCGAAAAGCGATGAAGATAAGCAGGTGCTAAGCATTATGCTTGGAAGACACCTGCTAGCCCGGGTTCAAATCCCGGTGCCCCCACATTTATTAACTTTTGAGGTGCTTTTATGGCAGGAGAAGATAGAAAACAGCTTGGTATTACGGTTAAAAAGAGCGAGAACATAAGCGAGTGGTATTCGCAAGTAATTCAGAAAGGTAAGTTCGCTGATTATACCAGCGTAAGCGGCTGTATGGTTTTGAGGCCACATGCCTATGCTATTTGGGAAAACATACAGCGCATCTTTAATGAAAAAATAAAACGTTTGGGGCATAAAAACGTTTACTTCCCGCTCTTTATTCCAGAACATCTTTTTGAAAAGGAAAAGGAGCATGTTGAGGGTTTTGAGCCAGAGGTTGCTTGGGTCGAGCGTGCAGGCGACAAAAAGCTTGAAGAAAGGCTTGCTGTCAGACCTACGAGCGAAACAATATTCTATGAAAGCTACTCGAAATGGATTCGCTCGCACAGAGATCTGCCCTTGCTTCTTAACCAGTGGTGCAATGTTGTGCGTTGGGAGTTTAAGCATCCAAAACCCTTCTTGCGCACAAGAGAATTTCTCTGGCAGGAGGGGCATACGGCGCACGCAAGCAGGGAAGAAGCTGAAAAAGAAGCACATACGATACTGAAAGAATATGTGGATCTAATCGAGAATTATTTAGCGATACCGGTGATTGCAGGCAAAAAGACAGAGCTCGAGAAGTTTCCTGGAGCGGAATACACGCTTACAATGGAAACTTTGATGCCCAGCGGCAAAGCATTGCAAATGGGAACATCGCATTTCTTAGGCCAGAATTTTGCAAAAGCATTTGATATAACTTTTTTGGATGCCGATGGTAAGAAAAAGTATGTATGGCAAACAAGCTGGGGTATTTCCACAAGATTAATAGGAGCTTTGATAATGGTGCATGGTGATGATAAGGGAGCAATAATTCCGCCAAGAATTGCTGAACATAAAATTGTTATAGTTCCAATATACTTTGCCGATTCCAAGGAAAAAGTTCTTGCAAAATGCAAAGAGCTTGCAGAAAAGTTAGCTAACTTCAATCCAATACTTGATGATCGCGAGCAATACACGCCGGGATGGAAGTTTAATGAATGGGAACTTTACGGAATTCCTTTAAGAATAGAATTGGGACCTAAAGATATTCAAAACGAGCAAGCAGTGCTTGTGAGACGCGATAATAATGAAAAATTAGTGGTGCCTTTGAAGGGTATTGAAAAGAGGGTAGCCGAAATACTCGAGCTCATTCAGAATTCATTGTTTGAAAGAGCCAGGAAGTTTTTGCAAGAAAATACGGTTTTCGTATCGAACAAAGAAGATTTTGTAAAAGCGATAGAATCGGGCAAAATGGCTCTTGCTTACTTCTGCGAAACAGAAGAATGCGAGCTTGAAATAAAAAAGGAGACAGGCGCAACTAACAGAGTAATTCCTCTTGACCAAAAAGAAACAAACGCTAATTGTTTTTTCTGCGGAAAACCTGCAAAAAGAAAAAGCTACTTTGCCAAATCTTATTAGGGTGGGAAAGGTTTATTAAGGGGTAAAGTTTAAATTTTAAGTTATGCAGCGTAAATATATTTTTGTTATTCTTTTAACATCGCTGCTTTTGATTTTTGGAAAAGCATACTCGTGGGAAATAAAAGAACTTAAAGTAAACAAAACTACGCTTAAAGAAGCTGAGCTGTTCGAGGTTGAAGCAATCATCGAGGGTGAAGCAAACAAACTGACGTTTACTTGGGATTGGGGCGACGGTTCCGAAAAGCTTCAATTAAGCGAGCCGAAAGCGTATCATGTTTTCTACATAAGCGATGGTTCTCGAAGTAAAAACTTTCGTATTACCTTAGTTGTAAGCGATGGTAAAAAACTTGACACCGAAACTCTGGATATAACTGTAAAAAAAGCTTATGGGAAAATAAGACCCTTCCTTCAGCAGGTAACAAAGTTGAATGAAAAGAATAAACCTTTCAAGGTGATGTTTGAGATATTGGACAGCTCAGACAATATTATCTCTTCCTCATATGTTGAATCTTTACAAGCAAATTTAAATGGCGCTTCTATGGAGATAAAAGCAGAGAGCGAAGATCTTTATTCTGTTGAGATTATTCCCAGGTGTGATTTTGACTATGTGGAATTTCTGCATATTAATGCAGAGGTTCTTTTAGGAGCAGCACACAACATAAAACGCACTCTTGAAGTGAGAGTTCCAATCTATTTCGCTCCAGTGAATCTTAGTATATTAAAGAATCCTGTGGAAGATAAGAAGCTTTATGCAGGCGATTCCTTGGGAGAAGTGCAACTGCAAATAGCTTGCCCTGACGGCACTATTGTTAAGGCCGGTGATTTTTATGCGAGCTTAATAAGCGATTCTAATATAATTGAAACGCAACAGCTGAATTATGTTGACCTATACTTCCGTGCAACTTTTGCCTATAAATTCTCCTTAGAAGATGTGGAGAAAAAATATGAAATGATGTTTGAAGGCACCGATAACCACGGCAATATTCTGCCTAAAACTACATTCCCAGTTTTAATTGGTAAAGATAATCCTGCGTTCGATTTGGTGTTAATAGAACCCTCCGCTAAAGAAAAGGAATTTGGCTATGGGCAAAAAGTGAGCTTTATAGCCAAAATAAACTCTAATTTGCGTGTTGAAGAGGCAGAGGTTTATCTTGTAGTACCTTCGCTGAATATGAAGCGGTATTTTTCAAAAGAAGGGGACAAGTTTGTTCTTGAGCTTGCTATGCCTGAAAAGAAGGTGTATAAAACCGAATTTAAGATAGTGGCCATAGGCAGAGCGGATGGTAAAGAGCTGGCCGATTACGAGAAATTTAAGGGATCAATAACAAATAATATTTCGGTAGAGTTTCTTTATCCTTACGATGCAAAAAAAGGCCGCACCTTATTTGAAGAAGAAAATGCTCTCAAGGTTTATCTTAAGTATCCGGACGGTTCCTTGGTACAGTTTCCAAAAGTTAGAGCGGTTCTCTATTTAGATGGAGAAAAAAAGGATGTTGTTTTAAAAAGAGATGAGGTAAAAGGTTATTATTTCTATAAATTTGACGAACCGCTTTTGGGAGCACATAAATTAAAAATTGATTTGCGAGATAAACTGCAAGGAACTAAGGAAGCAGAAGTCGTTATTGTTAAGCAGACCTCCTGGCACTTTACAGTAGGGCTGCTTTTTATTCTAGTACTTGTAGGAATAATAGGTTACGTAATCTATAGTAGATTTAAGCACTGGAAAGATTTGCAGATGAGCTATATCAAAAGAATCTCCCAGATAGATAGAGAAATAAAAAGGTTGGAGCTGAGCGTATTCAAAAGAAAAATTACTCCAGAGCAATATAAAGAAAAGGTTTTGCTCTTGCAAAACGAAAAAGATACGCTAAAAGAAAAAATTGTTGAAAACACAAACTTTGTTGCATTTATAAGGGAATTTTTGAAAGCGGTGTTGCCTAAGAAAAGATCTGCGTTAAAACCTATTGTTGTGGGAAAACTGCCGAAATTGCCGGAAAAAGAACCGGAACAGCCAATAAGGGAAGCAGAAACAGAAGCTAAGCAAGCAGAAGAAGAATTAAAGCAGATGGTAAGAGAAGCAAAGCCGGAGGAAAGGAAAAAGGTTTCTGTGGCCAGGGAAAAAGTTCCAGAAAAACAGGAAGTAAAAACTGAAGTAGTTAAGAAGAAACCTAAAACAGAAGAATTGGAAGAGATAAAAAAAGAGATTGAAAAAAAGGAAACAAGTGCTAAAGAAAAACCGACTATGTTTGAAAGTTACGAGCAGGAGTTCTCTTCTGAAGAAAGGGCAGAAATAGAGCGCTTGTGCTCAATTCTGGCTCCTATAAAGAATAAGTATTCTGTAGGAGAGCTTTATAAAGCTCTTATAGCAGAAGGATATAAGCCAAGCATAGCTCTTGCGGTGATTACGAAGCTGTTTAAGAAGTCATAGCTCTGTAAAATCGCTCTATTTCTTCTGCGCTTAGAGCACAGCCGTTGTATTTTACAGCATATAGGGCAGCTCTTAAAACCTCTGAACCATCTCCAAGCATCTTTTGTAGAAGCCCTTTTTCATATGCTAGTGCCACAAGCTCACTTGAGCGTATTATCGTTAGCTTGCCAAAGTTTTTTTTAAAGAACCTCGCTTTTTCTGGAACCATCTTTACTCTCTCGCGATGTCTTTTTTCAAGAAGTGCCTTCAGCCTGCGTGGTTCTTCTATAAGCATTCTTGTTGTACGTTCATCAATGACCATCCCTTCAGCTTTTATGCTTTTCGCCAACACAAGTATTTCTGCTTCACCGGGATGTATTATGTTAAGCGGTCCGTGCTCTGAGATGTAACAGGAGTTTGCGCACTCTAAAACCTTTTCCAAGAGCTGCCTATCTTTTTCGTTCAATTTCTTTATTTTAAGCCATCCTTCGGAAAGACCCTTGCTTATTCTGAGCGCGTTAAGCTCAAATCTTTTTATCTTCAGCGCATTTCCTACAGTTTCTTCTAAGATTTTTTCAGAAATTATAAAACCGATATCAAATTTCTTACTTAGCTCCTTCATTAGGTTGAATAAACATGTAGAAGAAAGAGATATGAGAGTGCTGGAATCGACAACAAACTTGTGCAAGTTACTCACCTAAAACTCTTTTCAGTTTCTTCAATCTGCTTGCAATGCTTTCTTCAGGAAGCTCTTTATCATGCAGTTTTGTTGCACCGATGTATTCTTGCAAAGTTTTTTTGTCGGCCCCAGTTAATTCTGCGGCTTTACCAAGTGATGCTCCCAAGAAATAGGCATCGCTAGCATATTTAACTCTCGCCTTATCGAGCAAACTTTGCACAAATCTACTAAAAAAGCGATCTATACGCTCTATTCTGCTGTGGAGAGAAGCAAGCGATTTTTGGAATTCCTTCGTTTTTCCACTATCTAATAGGAATACTAGCTTATTCAGGCTTCTTATTATAGCTTCTCTATTTTTTTTCCATTTCTTAGATCTTATTATGTGCTCCTTAGTAAGAATTTTGTGCAATACATATGCTATTATGCTTTGCTGCGCCAAAAGCACACTATCTTTCTTAACGGCTTCCCTTATCAATTCGTTTGCCTTAATCCGAAGCTCCATGGCTTTGTTTTCTTTAAAGAAGCGCAAAATTTCTCGCATATTCTCTGGCAATTCCGAACTATTCGAACTATCCATAGGTCTCTATTTTAGTTAAATCTCCCAACCTATTTTAATTTTTCGCTTTCTTGATTAAAATATACGGGGCCGTAGTGTAGTCAGGTCTATCACTCCAGCTTGGGGTTGTATCCAATTTGCTGGCAACCCGGGTTCAAATCCCGGCGGCCCCATCCAGATTTTTGTTAGCGGTTTTTGAATCCAAAGCCCTTAATAACTTGACAGCAACAATCCACAGAAAGATTTAATAAAGAGCACGTTACTATTTTTTTAGATGGGTAAAAAATCCTTTGCCTTGGTTTTTTTATTACTGTTGGTTTCAGCAGCTTATGCAACAGACCTTAGTTTTTTCATAGAACCAGATATCTTGAAGTATGGAAAACTAAATTACGGCCAGCCTTTAGAACTTACAGCGAAATTTGAGCATGATGTTTCAAATGTAAAAGACCTTTCAGTTGTTTTGAGTATTCCTGAGCTTGCTCTCGAAAAGCGTTTTACTCGAATTTCTCAAGAAGTTTATTCCTTAAAGTTTGTCTTGCCAAACTCACGGATTTATAAGGAGCTAACTTTTGTCTTTAAAGCTTCCGGCTGGGAAGAGGGGCAAATGCTGCACGTATCGTATAGCAGGAAAATAGAGTTGACAGATAAAATAAATGTGAAGCTTTTGAGGCCTTCATCCGGAAATGCTATTATAATAGCTCCGCTTAAAGAAATAGAGATTGAAGCAAGCCATGTTGATGGCTCGCCGCTTAAGGAGGACTCTCTCTATGCAGAGATAATAATTGATGGCTCTCCTACAAAGCTTAAGCTCGAAGGCGAGAATGGGATTTACAAAGCAAAACTGCCAAAAGACATTGATGTTTCCGAGCATGAAATTAAGGTTAGGGTCTTAAGCCCTTTCAAAGGAGAAGATTCTAGCAAGTTAAGGCCAAGCTTCTTCCTCAGCAACATATGGCTTTTTTTGCTTGCAATAGTTTTTGTTTTAGCTTTATGGGTTGTTGGCACACTTTATAGAGGGGGTGTTTTCAAGAGAGTTTCATGGCAAAGAAAGCTTAAAAAAGAAAGGGTGATTGCAACAATGCCGCGAAGCAAGCATATTGAAGAGTTTTCTTTGGAAGAGGGCAAAGAACCAGAGGTTGTTACACAAGCAGATATGAAAAATAAAGAATTAGAGGTAGAGGAGATAAAGGTTAAAGCTCCAGATGCAGGCAAAGAAGAAGAACTTAAGCAAATGTTGAAAGAAGCTGTTGGCACAGCCGAAGAAAAGCCAAAAGAAGAAGCCAAAAAAGTTGAGCAAAGCGAGCAAGAAAAAGAGCCGCAAGATAAAGGCCTGTTTCCCATAATTCTTCCAAAGAAAAAGAAGGAATAGTTTTTCTATTTAAATCTTTCTTTTAAGGTTTTTAAATAGGGGCCCGTAGCTCAGTTGGCAGAGCACCAGGCTCTTAACCTGGGTGTCGCGGGTTCGAATCCCGTCGGGCCCATTCTCAGTGGGGCTGTGGTGTAGCCTGGCCTAGCATTCCAGCTTTGGGAGTCAGAACCGCAAGCGGTTCCGACACCTCCAGCAACCTTAGCGATCATGATAAAGTATTCTACACTGCTGTGAGGTTCTTGATAACCGAATGAGCTGGCGACCTGGGTTCAAATCCCAGCAGCCCCATCTTCTAATTTTTGACACTTTTTCGAATGCAAAACCTATAAAAATAGCTTTGCAGGTATAAACTATTATGCTCTTTATTGAAATCGCTAACGTCATGGATAAGCTTGAAGCAACTAGCTCAAGAATAGAGATGGTAGAAATCCTTGCAGAGCTTTTCGCTAAGGCAAGCAGTAAAGAGATAGATAAGATAGTTTATCTGATGCAAGGCCAGCTAGGGCCTGCATACAAAAATATTGAAGTCGGCCTTGGCGAAAACTTCGTTATAGAAGCCATATCCAAAACCACTGGCTATAGCGAGGAACATGTTGAAAAGCTGTTTAAAGAAAAGGGTGACTTAGGCTTAGTAGCCCAAGAGCTTGTTAAGAACAAGAAACAGTTATCCCTTTTTACAGAGGAATTAACATTGGAAAAGGTGTATAACAACTTTTTGAAAATAGCTAAAGCAAGTGGTGCAGGTTCCCAAGATTTGAAAATAAAGCTCCTTTGCGAGCTCTTAAACTCAGCAAAGCCATTGGAAGCAAAGTATATTGTAAGGGTTCCTCTTAATACCTTGCGCTTAGGCGTTGGCGATCCAACCATTATGGATGCTTTAGCAGAAATTAATATGGAGGAGTTCAAAGCGCAAGCTGAAGATGTTGTGAAAGAACTTAGTAAAAAGTACAGCGGCGATGAGCTGCATAGGCAGGTTAGAGCAAGGTTAAGAGAGCTTATAGAAGATAAATACAATATCCACTCCGATCTTGGCTACATAGCAAAGCTTCTCAAAGAGAAGGGCCTTAAGGCGCTTGATGAGATAGGCATAACACTTGGTATCCCAATAAGACCAACATTGGCTGAACGCTTAACTACTCCCGAAGAAATCATAAAAAAGCTTGGCAAATGTGCTGTGGAAACAAAGCTCGATGGATTTAGAATGCAGATCCATAAAGATAACGATAAGGTGATTATTTTCTCTCGCAGACAAGAGGATATGACTTATATGTTTCCCGATATAGTTGCCGGTGTGCGTGAACAGATAAATGCAAAACAAGCAATTGTTGAAGGTGAAGCTATCGCTTATGATGAAAACACAGGCCAATTTTTCCCGTTCCAGGTTACTATCCAGAGAAAAAGAAAATATGGAATAAAAGAATTTGCCGAAAAGTATCCGCTAAAGCTTTTCCTATTCGATGTGATGTATGTTGATGGCGAAAACGTAATGTCAAAGCCTTTTATAGAGAGGAGAAAGCTTCTTGAAAAGTTGGTAAAACCGGGCAAGGTTGTTACACTTACAGAGATGATAATAACCTCTGACCCTAGGGAATTAGAAGCATTCTTTAATTCTAGCATAGAGCGCGGCTTAGAAGGGATTGTTGCAAAGGACTTGCATGAGCGTTACATTGCTGGCGCACGGAAGTTTGCTTGGATAAAACTTAAGCGCTCATATAAGGGCGAACTAGAAGATACGATAGATGTGGTCATAATCGGCTACTATAAGGGCAAGGGCGCACGTGCTAAATTTGGTTTGGGTACGCTGCTTGCGGCAGCATATAATGCTGATAAAGATGTATTTGAATCTATAGCAAAGATAGGTTCAGGAATGACAGAGGAGCAGCTTGTTGAGTTAGAAAAGATGCTCAGCAAAATAGTTGTGAAAAAGAAACCTGCCAGAGTGGTTTGTGAGCTTGAACCGGATTACTGGGTTGAGCCAAAATATGTTGCAGAGGTTATAGCTGATGAAATAACAAAGAGCCCTGTGCATAGCTGTGCAAAAGATGTGCTTGGCGAAGGACTAGCTCTTAGGTTTCCGAGGTTGGTTAAGCTTAGAGCGGACAGGAAACCCGAGCAAGCAACAACGACGAAGGAAATAGTTGAAATGTTCAAAAGGCAGAAAACAAGGAAGGTTGAAGAATAATGCTCGGAAGAAAGCTTAATCTTCTTGAAAGGACGATAATTTTTCTAACAAGCTTTGTGATCGTTGTTTATGCAATGTTTCGTCTTCGTATATGGAGCACTGATATGACCAACTTTTTCTTTAGAACAGATCGCTGGCTCGAGCTTATATTTGTCTTTGCTCTTACAAGCTTTATAACGATGCTTCTTACCTGGCTCCTTCAGCTTGAGTTCTCTGTTGTTGCCCAGACACCACTGCCAAAGAAGAGGCATAAGAGAACTAATTAAAAACATTTTTTGCCTCTTAATCAAAAATGCTAGCGAGCAAATTTATGACAAAAAAAGGCATAAATGTTGGTGATAAAGTTAGGATAAAATCTAAGGGAAACGAGTTTGTCGGCATAGTTTTGCCTTCTGCAGAATTTTTGGAAATAAAGCTTGATAATGGCTACAATGTTGGCTTTAAAGTGGAAAATATAGAAAGCATAAAAGTGCTTGCTAAAGGCAAGACTCCTGCCAAGCCGGCTAGAGCAAAACTAAAGCAAGATCCTTCTTTACCCTTAGTTTCCATAGTACATACAGGAGGCACTATAGCGAGCAGAGTAGATTATTCCACGGGAGGGGTTTCGCCAAGCTTTGAAGCTGAGGATTTGCTTGCAAGTGTGCCTGAACTTCTTTCCATCGCAAGAGTAAAATGCATGCTTTTTTCAAATATCCTTTCTGAAGATGCAGATTTCAGATTCTATACTGAACTTGCAAGAGCGCTTAGGAAAGAACTGCTAAGCGATTCTAAAGGGATTGTTGTTACGCATGGCACAGATACAATGCATTATACTGCTAGCGCCTTATCGTTCATCTTCGAAAATCTTCCAAAGCCGATTTTGCTTGTTGGCTCGCAAAGGAGCAGCGATAGACCAAGCAGCGATGCTGCTATAAATCTTATAAATGCCGCACGCTTCATAGCGAAGACAGATTTTGCGGGTGTTGGTATATGTATGCATGCAAGCACAAATGATGATTTTTGCTATGTCCTTCCTGGAACAAAGGCAAGAAAGCTTCATAGCTCGAGAAGGGATGCTTTTAAGGCGGTTAATGCAAAGCCGATTGCAAAGGTAAGCGACGCTGGCATCGAATATTTGAGCGATTATCCAAAATATACTGGAGGGGGTTTAAAAATATATGATAAATTTGAAGAAAAGGTTGGCATTCTGAAAGTAAGGCCGAATATGTTTGCTGAGGAGATATACTTCTTCGAGGAAAAAAAGTATAAAGGACTTATATTAGAAGGCACGGGCCTTGGCCATATAGGCATAACAAGAGGCAAAAATAAAGAAAACTATAAAGCCATAAAATCACTTATTGATTCTGGCTGTATAGTATGTATGACAACACAATGCATCTTCGGCGAAACCAATCCAAATGTTTACGTAACTGGGAGAAAGCTTAAAGCTTTAGGTGTTATTTTCTTAGGGGATATGCTTAGCGAAACTGCTTTTGTAAAGCTTGCATGGCTTTTAGGGAACTTTGGCAGGGAAAAAGCAATAGAGCTGATGCCAAGAAGCCTTCGCGGCGAGATAAGCCCAACTAGAGGCATAAATTTACTTTAATTAGTTTTGAACATATGGCCAAAATTAAGAAAAAGATATTTAAAACTTTTGTTCTTTATTTGGTAGCGGGTTTTGTTGCAAGTGGAAGAAATCCCTAAAACTAATTTTTCTTTGAAAGATGTTGTTAGTATTTCCGATTTTAAGAGAGAAGATATAGAAGCAGTGCTCAATGTAGCAGAATGTATGGAAAAGCTTCCGAAGGAAAGAAAAAGTTCTTTACTTAAGGGCAAGATAGTTGCTTCCCTCTTCTTTGAGCCGAGTACGCGCACAAGATTGAGCTTTGAAACAGCAATACAAAACCTTGGAGCTGGTGTTATTGGTTTTGCAGATGCAAAGGTATCTAGCGTTAAGAAAGGTGAGACGCTGAGCGATACTATACGTGTTGTATCTGGATATGCAGATATTATTGTTATGAGGCATTATATTGAAGGTGCCGCAAGACTGGCTTCGGAGGTAAGTTCAAAGCCAATAATAAACGCAGGCGACGGAGCAAATCAACATCCAACGCAGACCTTGTTAGATTTATATACCATTAAAAAAGCATTTGGAAAAATAGACGGCTTAACCATAGGTTTGCTTGGCGATCTTAAATACGGCAGAACTGTGCATAGCTTGGCTCAGGCGTTGTCTTTATTTGATAAAATAAAGCTTGCATTCATATCTCCCGAAGAGCTAAAAATGCCAGAACATATAAAAGAACACATAAAGGGCATAAAATATGAGGAATTTACTGAGTTAGCGGCTGTTCTGCCTGAACTTGATGTTCTTTATGTAACGCGCATTCAAAGGGAACGCTTTGCGGATCCAGCAGAGTATGAAAAAGTAAGGGGAAAATATATAGTGAATAAAGAAAGTCTTAAAGGAGCGAAGGAATGCTTGAAGATAATGCATCCCTTGCCTAGAGTAAACGAACTTAGCCCAGAACTTGATCAGACAAAGTATGCCCTCTACTTCGAGCAAGCCAGGAACGGTGTTCCTGTTAGAGAAGCTTTGCTATATTTGCTAAAGGATGTGAGAAAATGGTGAAGAAAACAAAAGACGGACTTTATATAAAACCCATAAAAAAAGGCACTACAATTGACCATTTGCCAGCTGGAACCGCTTTTTTAGTTCTAAAAATAATTGGCACTCCTGAAGACACAATTACTGTGGCTGTGAGGGTTCCAAGCAGAAAGCTTGGGATAAAAGACCTTGTTTTTGCTGAAAATAAACTTTTGAGCGAAGAGCAAATAGCTAAAATAGCCCTTATAGCTCCAAATGCAACTATAAATATAATTGAAAACAATCAGGTAAAGCAGAAGATCAGGTTACAGCAGCCAAGTGAGGTTAAAGGGCTAATACAATGTATAAATCCCAATTGCATAACAAATGTTGAAAACATCCCTTCAAGATTTTACATAGATAAAAATGGCATTGCAAAGTGCCACTATTGCGAGCGTACGATGACAAGAGAAGAATATATAGCGCGTATCAGGGTTTAAGATGTATGATCTTGTTTTGAAATCATGTAAAATGTTTTATAATGATAAGCTAATTTGCTGTGATGTTGGCATTGATTCAGGCAAAATAGTTGCTTTAGGAAAAAACTTAAAAGGTGAACAGACAATAAGTTGCAAAGGTAAATTTGTTTTTCCAGGCCTCATAGATGTGCATGTACATTTTAGGGTTCCAGGGCAGAGCTATAAAGAAGATTGGAAGCATGCAAGCAAAGCAGCTTTAGCTTCGGGCATAACAACAGTTTTTGATATGCCAAACAATAAACCACCAATCTGCAATAAAGATGTGCTGATGTTTAAACAAAAGCTTGTTTCTAAAGAGGCTAGCGTTGATTACGCTTTATATTTGGCAGTGTCTCCTAAAGTGGAGGAGTTAGATAAAAAAGCCCTAAATGAAGCGATAGGTCTAAAGCTTTACATGGCTTCTACAACAGAAGCTATATTGGTTGATGACATAAAAAGCATGCGCTTAGCTCTAAAAAAGGCCGCTGAAACGGGAAAGGTTGTTGCTGTGCATGCAGAGGATAACAAAACAATAAATAGGAACGTAGCGCTAGCGAAAAAAGCCAAAACATATAGCTTAGCAAAACATCATTTAATAAGAAGTAGTAAAGCTGAAGCGATTGCTGTGGAAAAGATAGTTAATTTAGCCAAAGAAGTAGGAGCGAGCGTGCATATATGCCATCTTTCAAGCGAGGCAGGGGTAGATATTATAAAAGAAGCTAAAAAGGAAGGCGGTAAAATTTCCTGCGGTGTTACGCCGCATCACCTCTTCCTTACAAACGAAGATGTAAAGAAGCTTGGAAATTTTGCAAAAGTCAATCCTTCAATAAAGACTAAAAAGGATCGCAAAGCCCTTCGGCTCGCTTTAAATGCTGGTTTGATAGATATAATAGAATCCGACCATGCTCCGCATACTTTTGAAGAAAAAGAACTTAGCTATGAGGAAGCTCCTTCCGGCATAGCAAATATCGAAGCTTTACTTCCAATGCTTTTGGATGCTTATAACCGCAAACTCCTTTCACTTGAAACAATCCTTAATTGTTGTTGTAAAAACCCAGCAATGCGTTTCGGCTTAAAGTACAAAGGCAACATTACGATAGGAAACGATGCGGATTTTTGCATAGTGGATCTAAAACGCGAATATAAATTTAGTGAGGACTGCATATACTCAAAATGTGGCTGGAATATTTTTGAGGGCCGAAAGCTCAAAGGATATGTGGAGAAGACATTGGTTAGAGGAACTCTTTGTTATGATTCTGGCGATTTTCCTGAAAAAATAAAAGGGGAAAACCTTCTTTTGAAATAAAATTACAATAGTTTTTTAAACCAAGAAGAGTTATTAATGATAAGGGGATTTTTATGGATGGTTTTACGATAAGGTTGCAGGCAAAGAAGCTCGCTATTAGAGCAGGTAGACCTATAGCAATACTTCACGAAGATGTAGCAAGACAATTAGGCATATTTCCGCTCGATAGGATTGAAATAAAGAATCCTAAAACAAAGAAGAAGATAGTAGCAATAATAGACGTTACCGACTCGATGGTTTCTTCTAGCGAAGTAGGGCTCTTTGAGGATGTAATAAAAAAGCTCAAAGTACAGGAAGGGAGCTCGTTACAGGTTCGAGCTGTTGAAAGACCTAAAAGTGTAGAATATATAAAAAAGAAGATACTCGGGGAAGCCCTTACCGAAAAAGAGATAAAAACCATAGTTAAGGATTTGGACGAAAATAAGCTTAGCGATGTTGAAGCAGGCGCCTTTATGAGTGCTGTTTACATAAGAGGCTATAATATGCAAGAAACCGTTGCTATGACCAAAGCGCTCATTGAAAATGGAAAGCGTATAAAATTCGATGTAAGTCCCGTGGTAGACAAGCATTCTATAGGTGGAATTAATGGCAGGGCTACAATGGTTATAGTGCCTATAGTTGCTGCCGCAAAGCTTTATATTCCCAAAACATCATCTCGCTCGATAACTTCTGCTGCCGGCACAGCTGATGCTATGGAAGTGCTTGCAAACGTATGCTTAATGCCAGAAGAAATAAAAGAGATAACAGAAAGCATAGGCGGCGTAATATGCTGGGGTGGTGCTTTGAATCTAGCCCCTGTTGATGAAAAGATCATAAAGGTTGAATACCCACTTTCCTTAAATCCCCAAGGACAGATAATTGCCAGCGTTTTAGCCAAGAAAGCAGCTGTTGGTTCCAAGTATGTTGTAGTTGATATTCCTGTAGGACCTGGCCTAAAAATAGAAAACAATGAGCAAGGCGAACAGCTTGCAGAAAAATTTATAGCGGTTGGCCGCAGACTAGGCATGCGAATCGAAGCAGTTCTAACCGATGGGACGCAGCCTTCTGGACCAGCGTTTGGGCCAGCACTTGAAGCCAGGCATGCCATGCAAATCCTTGAAAGAAAATGTTTTGATTCTTTGGCACAAAAAAGCTGTGAGCTTGCCGGTGTTCTATTTGAACTTGTTGGCAAGGCAGATCGCGGCAAGGGGTTTGCGCTTGCAAAAAAGCTGCTTAAAACAGGTAAAGCACTGAAAAAGATGAGGCAAATAATTAAAGCGCAAGGTGCAAAAATCCTAAGCTCAAAAAGGATAGAGCTTGCTCCTTATACTGAACAGGTTTTCGCTAGCGATGAAGGTGAGATCGCTCGCATAAATGTTAGGCGCTTAATAAATATAGCTAGGATTGCAGGAGCATCCTATGACAAAGGCGCAGGAGTTCTCTTAAATGTTGAGATAGGTGACGATGTGGGCAAGGGAGGCCTTCTTTATACAATATTTGCAGAGAATAAAAGAAAGCTTATGCTTGCATCAAGAGAGGCAAAGCGCAATTCAGGCATAGAGCTTGGGAAGATAATACTAAAGAAAATCTCTTAGGGTTAACTTTAAATAAAAGAAAAAAAATTAAAATTGAAGAGGATGTGGGAAATGAAGGGAAAGCTAACGATAATAATGCTAATGCTTGTTTTTCTCTTTGAATTTTCCTATGCGATAAACGGAGTTTTGCGTATAGATGCAGAAGCTGTTATGGAGGGCGAGGATTTATACATTGGTGTGAAATGCAGGCAAGCTGGCAATGTGACCCTCAAAATATTTGATGAAAGAGAGTCCCTTGTCTTTGCAAATTATTCATTTCCCTGCTATACGGGCAGCTCTGCTGCTTTGCAAAATATAGGGGAGCTAGATCCGGGAGTATATAAAATAAAAGCCACCCTTAATGCATCACCGCCAAATAATTGCAGCCCGTGCGTGCTCTACAAATACACCTATGTTGGTAAAAAAGTAAGTTTTCCAATACCAGAGTTTAACCCTTTATTTGCCCTGGTAATTCCTTTCATAATCATGGCCTTAATAAAAATAAAAAATCAGCGTTTTGCATAGCCCTCTTCATATAGCTTATTGAACATTTCAATAAATTCCTCTACTTCGGTAAGCACAACCTTCTTTTCAAGGTCAAATTCTTTGAGAATTCTTAGAGAATCCTTTCCGCTAAGTTTAAGGTTTTGTTTCAGAAAACTTTCTGCGCATAGAAGAGCATTACTCATGTTTTTGTTTTTATACCTAAAAAGTTCCTCAACAAATCTGAAGAAAAGTTTCTCGTTAGCAGCTTTTTTCGTTCCCTCATTTTTAATAAGTTTTACCATCTTCGATCTGGCTTTTGGTTTTGGGAAAAATGAGCTTGCATCAACTTTGGCAACTACTTGCGGAAACATTTTGTATTGTGTAAGCACAGTTAGAGCACAATACTGAGGAAAGCCGGGCAAAGCAATAAGCTTTTCGATAAACTCTTCTTGGAATACAAGCACGCCTAAATCAAAACCTTTCTTCAGAAGCTTTAACATTATTTTTTTGCTTATATGATAAGGCGGTGTGGAAACGACCTTGTTAAATGCTGGGAGTTCGGCTTTTAAAAAGTCCTCACATATAAGCTGCAAATTTTCTTCTTTTAGTTCGTTTTGCAAGAGCTCGCAGAGTTTTTCATCAAATTCTACTGCTATAACACTGCAATACTTCTGCAGCTCTCTTGTTAGAAAACCTGTGCCGGCACCTATCTCCAGAACTGTATCCTGTTTTTTAAGCTCGGCTTCCTCAATCATTTTTTCTATTATTCTCTCATCAATCAAAAAGTGCTGACAAAGTTTTCTTTTAGGTCTAAATCTGTACTTTCTCATTAATTGATTTAATTCTATAAAGAGGTCCATCCAAATCCACTAAAACTTCCTTCTCTTATATGGTCGAACGAATAAATAGTGTTTTTGCTCTGGATCGCGCAACTCTTCAATAATCCTTTTTATTACTGCTTTGAGAGGGTCTGGCATAAGAGGCACTCTCTTCTCTATATCCTCAAATGAATCGAATGGCTTTTTTTCTCTTTCCTCAAGAATATCTGTAAGGTGTTTTTTCCCTAGCCCAGGAAGCAATTCTAATTGATGCATTCTTATAGTAATGGGCTTAGCATTGTTGTAAAAATCCAAAAATCTTTGGAGATCTTCTCTAACAATCTTTTCTACCGCAGCTTCAAGCTCTGCTTGCGCTGCTGCTGTTAGCTCATCGTAAGATATACGCCTCTTTATAAACCTTATTTTGTCCCTTTTCTCCTTCCCTATGTAAACTTTTTCAAGAATTTTGAGTTCTTTTGCGGGAATTACCTCAAGTAAAGTAAAGTATTTTGTTCCAATAACGTGAGCTAAAGGCTCGTTTGATGTTCCGTACTTTCCTTTAGGCAAATAATCGAGCACTAGCGCATATTCCTCCATAAGGGTTTTTTCTTCTTTCATATTGCATCATTTCTTTTCTTTTTCTTTAGGACCGTACTTTTTCACAATCTCTAGTGCTGCTACCAAATCCTCCTCCTTGACCTCGCTCTTCTTTTCTGGCAGAATCTTCATTATTTCAATATCTCTTGGCAAAATATCTACAATCTTTACAGCAAGCTCCTCATTTATGGTTTCAAGCTTTAGTAGCTCTTCCATTATTTTATCTCGCTGCTTTTTTGTTACCTTGCAGAAGGTTGTTGCATACTTTAACGTTTCTTCTTGCTCATATGTAAGCTCCGACTCCTCCTTTCTTTTCTTAAGAATATTTTTAACCTTAGAGAGCGTTATGGGCTTTCTGCTTATGAGTTCTTCACCAATCATTTTCCACCTACCTCCAGAACTTTTAGATGTGCTGGATGCACTACAAGCAGTTTTGCTTTGCTCCCTTTGCCAATACGTACCTCAACCGCTTTACCCCTGTATCCAACAACCTTTCCTGTGAGCCCTTGGAATCTTGGATGGGGCATTCCTTCGTGAACGCTTGCTTCAATATCTATTTGCACGGTTGAGTCCAAATCTGGCTTGAGAAGTAACTGATTTACAGTTACCTTTCTTTTGCTTTGCAACTTATGTCTTGTTTTTGCTCTTTTTCCTTTTGCCTTTCTATTTGCCATTTTCGATCACCATATTGATAGCTGTGCAAATTACTTTTTTAAATAAATTTTTCGAAAGAAAACTATTTAAACAGCAATTTTACTTATTTCCAAAGTCCTTAAAACTTAAAGCCGAAAGATTTAAAAAGGATTTAAAAAGCTTTCCCCTTCAATATCCTTTGTATAAAAAAATTAGAATAAAAACTTGGCGAGGTTTTCCATGTGAAGTACAGAATTGTTAATCTTGTAGCTTCTGCTAGTTTGAATGGGACTTTGGATCTTTATAATTTGGCTATGAGCTGTCCGGATATTGAATACGAACCAGAACAGTTTCCGGGAGCGATACTGAAGCTAAAGGAGCCAAAGGTTTCAATGTTGCTATTTAAAAACGGCAAGGTTATATGTAGCGGTGCCGACAACGAGAAGGATATAGCGCTTGGTATAAAGAAGGCATCAAAGCTTATACACGAAATACAGCCGGAAATAAAACCACTTCGCAGGGTAAAGTATACTATAGTAAACCTTGTCGCAACAGCGAACCTCAAGCAAGAGGTCGATCTATTCCAAGCTGCATTAACTTTGGACAATGTTGAGTACGAACCTGAGCAGTTTCCAGGTGCAATACTCAGGGTATACGACCCAAAGCTTACGTTGCTCCTTTTCAAAAATGGCAAGATAATATGTGCAGGTGCTAAAACAGAAGCATTGCTCAAGAAGGGCTTGAATAAAGCAGCCCGGATGATAAGAGAGCTAAATAAAAAGCCAAAGAAGCTTTCAGCGCTGCTTAGATAACTTGTAATGTTTTTAAAGCTTTTCAAGCAGAATTATATTTGATTGGCGGCCATGCCGCGAGGGAAACACCCGGTCTCATCCCGAACCCGGAAGTTAAGCCTCGCAGGGGCTAGGCACGCACTGCTCTTTTGAGCGGAGCGGCCTGCACGCTGCCAATCACTTTTCTTTTTAACTTTTTATTTAAACACATATCCTGTTTCTTTTGCCCAGAAAAGCAAATCAAGCTCGTGCATAGGAATGCCTATTCTTTTGCTGAACTCCCTGAGTTTTTGTTCTAGCTCGTAGTATTTCTTTTTTGTTAGGTTTTTTGGAAACTCTTTTATTATACCATATCTTTTCATGTTCTTTAGTATGTGTCTGTCTATAATCGCAATATTTTCATAGAAGCCAATGTTGCGCAAGAAGTGGCTTGATTCTTTCAGCCCCAGGCCGCGAACATTTTTAGCGAGCCACTCTCTGGTTTTAAACCTATCTTTTTCAATTCCTGTGCTGATTAAAACTTCCTTTATTCGAAGTTTGCCATCTTTAAAAAACATCCTTTTAGCTTCCAATACGTTTTCTGTTTTGCACCTATAAAATCTTGTTCTGCCTTTAAGAACACTCTTTACATTTTCTTTCTTCCAATTTTCAATGCCAAGCTTAAAAAGTTCCTTGACGCAAGCATTGCAAGCGATTGCTTTGCTTTGCGGTGTGAGCAAGCAGAAGATAAGCTCGGAAAATACCTTTTTTTCATCCAGCCAATTTGCCTTAAAATCTGAGAGGCGCTCTTTTATAACACCTTTGTATTTTTTATAGCTCTCTTTTAGCTCTTTCATGGGATCACTTTAGAAAAGCGAAGAATTCAAGCTCTTCGAGCACATAAATGAGATATATGCTAATTAGCAGTATTCCGTGAGATCTGTCCAGCATAGATTTTCTGGAAAGTAGATACCAGAGCACGAAGATTGTAAGGAAGAGAAACGGGAAAAGACCAAACAATGGCTTAACATCTATATGCTGTATATTTACATTTCCAAGAATAAGTATTCCTAGCACAAGCGTTAGGTTCGTAACTGCCGAACCAAAGAGATCGCCTAAAGCTAAGGCATAATCCTTCTTCCTCACTGCGCGAAGCTCAACTGTAAGCTCAGGCAGGGTTGTGCTAAGGGCCACAGCCGTTGCACCAAAAAGAGTTTCGCTTATGTTTAGGCCTTGCGAAATCTCAACAGCGGATTCAACCAAAAAGCGGGCAGCGATAAGAAGGACAAATAAGCTCAATAAAAGCTTTGCAAGTGCCATAGGCGCTTTTTCTTTCTTTCCATCGAATATAGTTTTTGGAATCCTCCCTTTTTTGTAAAGCCGTACTATAAGCAAACCAAAAAGCCCAAGCAAAACCATTCCAATTATGGCCGAAGGCCTTGGCATATAAAGTATAAGTAAAGTGACCAAGGAAACAACAAATAGAAGCTCTAACAAATCCTCCATGTCGCGCTTTTTAAGAATCAATGGGCCGCCGAAGAAAGCACAGGCACCTAAGACCAAAGTTATGTCAGTCAGGTTCGCTCCGAATATGTTGCCAATGCTAAGCCCGGGTACCCTATCGAGCGTTGAGAAAATCGCAACGCTTAACTCCGGAAGTGATGTTGATATGGAAATAATAATAAATCCTATTGTAAAGGTCGATATGCCTAAGATGCGAGAGACCTTTATGCTTTCAGTAACAACCCACTCGCTACTTTTCACAAGTACGAAGGCGCTTATAAGGAATATTGCAAGCGCTATGAACATGAAAAATTGAAGTGATTAAACCTATAAAATACTTTGCCACGCAATACATTTAAAATAATATGTGAAAATAATTTCACATATGCGATTTACAAAATACGATAGGTGCTTCAAAACTTTAGCGAATCCTCTGCGCATATCCATAATAGAGTCTCTTAAAAGGAATCCAAAATCTGTTAAAGAACTTGCCGCTGAGCTAAAGGTGGAAAGAAGCAAGGTTTCGCATGCATTGAGGAAGCTAAAAGCATGCAATTTCGTTGAAAGCGAAAAGAGTGGCAGGCATAACATTTATCGCCTTACAAAAAGCATCCTGCATGATGTAAGGGTAAAAGGGAACATATTTGATGTTATAAGAGTACATGTTGAAAAGTATTGTAAGCATAAGGGGGTATGCAAATGATATATTTGGACAACGCTGCTACAACTCGTGTTAGGGAAGAGGTTATAGAAGCAATGCTTCCCTTCTTAGATAAAAAATACGGTAATGCTTCCTCTCTGTATGACTTGGGGCAGGAAGCAAGAGCTGCTTTAGAACAAGCACGTGAAAAAGCAGCTAAAATGCTAAAGGTTGAACCAAATGAAATAATATTCTGTTCCTGCGCTACTGAAGCAAACAACCTTGCTTTAAAAGGTTTAGCATTTGAGGCAAAGAAACAAGGCAAAAACCACCTTATTGTTTCAAAGATAGAGCACCACTGTGTTTTGCATACTGCTGAATGGTTAGAGGAAAACGGCTTTAAAGTAACATACCTAAATGTTGATGAATACGGGTTTGTTGATTTAGCAGAATTAGAAAAAGCAATCGATGAAAAGACATTTTTAGTTTCGGTAATGTATGCTAACAATGAGATCGGCACAATAGAACCTGTAAAAGAGATAGCTAAAATATGCGAAGAAAAAGGTGTGCCTTTCCATACGGATGCTGTGCAAGCATTCGGCAAAATACCTGTAAAAACAAAGGGTATTTCTATGCTTTCACTTTCCGCTCATAAAATATACGGACCCAAAGGCGTTGGCTTGCTCATGAAAAGGGAGGGTATAAAAATCCAACCCTTGCTACATGGTGGCGGCCATGAATTTGGCTTGCGCTCTGGTACCGAAAATGTTGCTGGCATAGTTGGCTTTGTTAAAGCTATGGAGCTTGCTTTGAAGGAAATGCCCCGTGAATCAAAAAGGCAAGCTAAAATGCGTGATAAGCTTATAAAGCATGCATTGCAAATTCCAGAATCTAGGTTAAACGGACATCCAAAGAAACGCTTGCCTAATAACGCAAATTTCTCCTTCCGCTGGGTTGAAGGCGAAAGCATCGTTATGAAGCTAAATGAATATGGCATTGCCGCAAGCACTGGCTCTGCATGCAGCAGTCCAAAGCTTGAACCAAGCCATGTTTTGCTTGCTTTGGGCTTAGCGCCGAGTGAAGCACATGGGTCGCTCAGATTAACCTTGGGAAGGTACAATAAGATGAGCGAGATAAATTACGTGATAAAAATTTTGCCAAAGGCTATAGCGGAGCTTAGAGAAGCAAGTCCATTTTGGCATACAAGAGGTGGTTAAATTGTATACGGAAGAGGTAATGAAGCATTTTAAGAAACCAAAAAATATGGGTAAGATTAAGAATCCGAGCGGAGTCGGCAAGGTAGGCAATATAGTTTGCGGCGACGTAATGTGGCTTTATATAAAGGTTGGAAAGAGGAAAGATGGAAAAGAGATAATAAAGGATGTAAAATGGCAAACATTTGGTTGTGTTGCTGCTTTGGCAACATCCTCTGTTGTTAGCGAGCTTGCCAAAGGACTAACAATAGATAAGGCATTAAAGCTTTCTAATGAAGAAATAGTGAAAAAACTAGGTGGTTTGCCGCCAATAAAGATTCACTGTTCTTTGCTGGCGGTAGATGCTTTGCATGAAGCGATCTACGATTACCTAAAAAGAAATAATAAAAAAATACCTGAAGAGCTTGAAAAAAAGCACGAAAAGCTAAAAAAGGGGCTTGCAGAAATAGAAGAACGCTACAAGGACTTTTTGAAATTGGAAAAAAAGCTAACAAAACAGGCCTAAAAACAAACGATTAAATTTTTAATCTATTTTAATACCTTTTTATGTGGTTCTTAGGAGGCCGCTTGTTATGAAAAGACTTAAGCTTCAGAAAATGCTTCTCGGCTTTAAAACTTCAGAAGCCCTGCTTGCAGGGTTTTTGGTGCTGTTGTTTTTGATTTTTGGAGCACTTGTGAATATGGGAATACATTTCCTAATAGTTGCACAGCCAATAGTGTTAACATCCTTGATTCTGCTGGCTTTAACCCGTTTTGGTGTTGAGAGAAAAACAGCGCTTGTGCTATTCTTAATATTTTTGTTAGGATATGCGATCCGCGCTCAAAATATCCAGCCAGGCTATAAATACTTCTTTGCTTTTGACTCATACTTTCATGCGAGAATGACTGGTTATGTAATAAGTAATGGCGCACCTCCTGATGTAGATGAACTCGGCTATTACGAGTTGCCAGAAGAGGATCGCAAGCTTGGTTTTGATGGCAGGTTTTTCTGGTATTTTAGTGCCATCTTCTTTAAACTCTTTTCTCTCGGAGCGGCTTACAACAAGGATTTGCTCATAGAATTTGTAAAGGTGTTTCCAGCATTTTTAGGTGCCTTTATAAGTATGCTTATGTTTTTCTTAGGGAAAGAACTTTTCGGTAAAAAAGCCGGCTTTGTTACAGCTTTTGTAGCAGCAACAGTACCCTCTTATGTATATAGAACAATGGCAGGTTTCTTCGAGGATGATGCATTGGGTTTCTTGGGCTTCGTTTTAGGATTCATATTTTTCTTTAGAGCTATCAAAGAGCAAGCCATAACAAGAAGAAGCATAATAAACGCAGCTTTAGCAGGCTTCTTCTTTGCTTTTATGGGCTGGAGCTGGAGCTTTTATCTCATAATCCCAATACTTTTGCTGCTTATGCTTCCTTTCATATTTTTGCTCTATTTCGAAAAAACCATGCGTGAGGAGAAAAACCTTGTGCAAAACTTACTTGCATTTTTTTCCTGTTACGCTGTGCCCTTGGCTTTATTCACCTTGCTTTTGTTTCCGTTTAGAAGATTGCAATGGATTTCATCTGTTTTATCATACCTTTCAAGCGTTTCTCCCCTTCAGCTTAATTTTAGCGATGCTGGTTTTATTGCAGGCATTGTTTTCTTGCTTTTTGCTATCTTTTTCTTATCTGTAATTTTTGCCAAAGTGTTTAAGGACGTTGCGCGCTCAGGAATACTCAGAATTTTAGTAGCGGTGCTTTTGTTTGCTTCCGCTATCTTCGTTGTGATTGTGATAACAGACCCATTTGGAATATTTGCTAAGCGTTTTGTTGAAACAGGCGTTTTCATGTCAACAGTTGGCGAAGAAAGCATGGGCAGAGATACCTTTGGCTATAAGTATAACGCTTACATCCTTTTCCCATGGTTAGCGCTTTTTTTGATTCCGCTATGGGTATTCTCTAAAAAAGAAGATTTCCTAAGCCCATTTGCGTTCTGGTGGGTTGCCACTGCTTTGGTAATGGCATGGTACAAGCTTAAGTTTACTTATGTGTTTGGTTTGCCTATTGCTCTGGCTGCTGGCTTTGTTACGGCTTTGTTATTAGCGCCACTTAATAAAGAAAGACTTGTTGAAAAACGCTTAGTGTTTGGCTTTCTTGTTTTCATGCTTGTTACGGGCGTTGCAGCATCAAGCTACTTTGTTTTGCAAAGACCACCAAGCTTAGAAACGCAGAAGGAATGGAAGAACACATTGCATTGGCTCAGAGATAATACGCCAAAGGATGCTAAACTATTCAATTGGTGGAGTTATGGGCACTGGCTCACATTTGTTTCCGAACGCAAGGTATTTGCGGACAACAGGAATATTAGGTGGGAGGTAAGCGATGGCGACTTTTCACGCTTTTTGATTTCTGAAGATTTAAATGAAGCGCTTTCTCTTATAAAAAAGTATAAGCCGGATTATATTATTCTCTCAAGCGATATGTTCAGCGGCTTCAGCTCAATGTATATTTATGCCTACAAAATTCACAGAGATAAGTTGTTCACCACGCCGGGAATAAGGGAAAAGCTTTTTGGCGCTTATGCATCTTTCCATAGGTGCACAGCTTCAAAAGAAGGGAAGTACAATTGTGCAGGTCTTGCTGCCGAGATCTCTGAGCAAGCCATGGCTTCTTTGCCGGATCGTTGGCAGTTAGCTCCACAACAAACAGGAAATGTACCAAAATGGTTTTACAGAGATATAAATAATTTAGCTGTAGCGATTCTCGGTCCTACAGTGAACAATTCCATGCTTGCAAAGCTTTGGTTTAATGCTCCAGAAATAGAGAAATACTTCGAGCTTGTGCATGCTGAATTCGGTTCAGGTGCCGTAAAGGTGTACAAAGTTAAGGAGGAAGCTTTTAAGTGATAGGGATGCTAGCTTCTGGGCTGATAGTATTCCTTTCTTCATTCCTCACAACGTTCATTCTTATTCCTGCACTAATTCCAAGGTTGAAAAAGCGTGGCTTAGTTGGCATAGATATGAACAAGCTTTCCAAGCCCAAGGTTGCTGAACTTGGCGGAATCGCTTTAGTGGTTGGCTTTTGTTTCTCCACTATGCTTGCGATATTTTTACATACTTATTTTGGTGCTATCAAGCTTAACCTTACAATTCTGTTGGCGGCATTTTCTACTATATTAATAGTGGCTTTTATAGGTCTTGTAGATGATATTATTGGTTGGAAGGAAGGAATAAGGCAGTGGCAGCATGCCTTATTTCCTCTGTTTGCAGCTTTGCCCCTAATGGCTGTTAAGATTGATAATCCTGCTATGCACATTCCTTTTTTAGGCTCGCTGCCAGAGACGATAGTTTTGCCTTTTTTTGGTAGCATAACCTTTGGTGTTTTTTATTCCCTTGTTTTGGTTCCTATAGGAATCACTGGCGCTAGCAATGCTACAAATATGCTTGCTGGCTTGAATGGCTTAGAAGCCGGTTTAATTTCCTTGATTTTGTCCACTCTTGCTGCAGCGTCTTTATTTGCAAACGCAACAGAAGCTTTTATTATAGCGCTAGCTTTGCTTGGCTCATTTTTGGCTTTTTTGCGCTATAACTGGTTTCCAGCAAAGATATTCGGCGGCGATACTCTTACCTTGATGGGAGGCGCAGGCATTGCAAGCATTGTTATAATTGCGGATATGGAAAAACTCGGCATATTCTTAATGCTTCTTTACTTCATAGAACTTGTGCTTAAAGCAAGAACTCGCTTTAAAGCAGAATCATTCGGCCTGCCTCAAAAAGATGGCACATTGAGAGCTCCTAAAACTATAGGCTCATTGACGCATGTTGTAATGCGCTTGGGCAGATTCAACGAAAAGCAGGTTGTTGTTATTTTACTTCTTATGCAGCTGTTTGTTTGCATAACAGGTTTTTCAATATTTTCCCTCTCTAGTGTTTAGGTGTTTTGATGCGTGTTTGCTTGGCTTGCTCCGCCGGCGGCCATTTAAACGAATTGCTCCAAATCAAAGATGCCTGGCAAAACTACGAGCATTTCTATGTTTCGGATCGCAGAACAAATGCGATAGAGCTTAGCAAAAAGGAAAAGGTTTACTTTGTCGTTTGCCCTAGGAGAAATCCCCTCAGATTGCTAGTAAATATAGTGCAAGCGTTTTTTATATTCTTGAAGGAAAGACCTGATGTGGTTATAAGCACGGGCGCGGACACAGCTTTGCCCCTATGCCTGATAGCAAAGCTTTTTCAGCGAAAGCTAGTTTTTATAGAATCGTTCTGTAGAATAAAGGAACCTAGCTTAAGTGCAAGAATAGCATATCGTTTTGCTGACCTTTTCCTAGTACAATGGCCAGAAAACAAGAAATTCTTTCCAAAAGCTGAATTTGCGGGGAGTGTTTTCTAATGCGCATATTCGTTGCTTTAGGTACGCATCCCCAACAATTCGATCGCTTGCTTAAGGCAATAGATGAGCTGGTAGAAAAAAAGAAGCTAAAAGCAGATATTTTCGCTCAGATAGGAAATTCCACCTATGAGCCAAAGAACTATGCGTTTAAGCGATTCTTATCGCCAAAAGAGTATGAGCAAAAGATGAAAAACGCAAGCATTATTATTTCGCATGCAGGCGCTGGCTCCATAATTACCGCGTTAAAATACGCTAAGCCGCTTATAGTTGTGCCCCGATTGAAAAGGTTTAATGAGCATACGGATGACCATCAAATAGATCTGGCTAATGCCTTGGCTGAACGTGGCAAAGCTATTGCGGTTTTTGATACAAAAGATTTATTGAAAGCAATTCGAAAAGCAAAAAGATTTAAACCAAAAATTAAAAGCGATAGAGCCAAGCTAATAAATAGGATAAAAAAATTTCTGGATGATCTGAATGAAAAGATGGCCTAATGTAAGCATAGTTGTTGCAACTTATAATAGAGCAAACACGTTGCGCAAGGTTTTGAAAGCGATGCTTAAACTTAGCTATCCTGCAAAGTATGAGATAATAGTCATAAATGATGGCAGCACAGATAACACAAAGCAAATGCTTGAAAAGGAGTTCGCAGGCAACCCTAAAATAACTATAATTAATTTCGATAAGAACCAAGGTGTTTGCAAGGCACGCAATGCTGGCATAAAGAGGGCTAAATATGAAATAGTTGTAAACATGGACCATGATTGTATTCCAAGCAGGAACTGGCTCAAAGATTTGATAAGCGGTTTTACACATAGCAAGGTAGGTGTTGTTTCCAGCTATGGGGGCTATGGCGGCACTAGCACAGCTTTCCGCAAACACTTGCTTGAAAAGGTCGGTGGCTACGATGAGGACTACCGCTATTATCGCGAGGATACAGATCTAACGTTTAAAATAATAGAGCTTGGTTATGAATACAAGCTTGTTAAAGCGGATTATGTGCACGACCATGTAGAGACAAAACCAAAGAATTTATTTGAGCTTGCAAAATATGTCTGGCAGAGATTAAAATATCATCAAAATGATGTGCTGCTTTATAAAAAGCATCCAAACGAACTTACACGCAAGTTTCTCGATATAAAATTTGGTTTTCTAGTAAATCCAATGTATGATTTTAAGATAGCTACTGGCCTATGGAAACCAGGAGCAAAGTTAAGCTTGAGTTCGCCTCGCGGAATTGTTTTTATAGAAAATAAAACACCATTGCATGCACTTGCAATAATTTTCCTAGGTATGTGCTATGTTTTTGCTGTAAAGCTTGCAAGGTTGTATGCAAGCATAAAATTCAGAAAGCTCCTGATATAGGTTAATTTTTTAAAAGCTATAGAAGCTTTATCTGCCTTTTGGAAAGCTTCTTAAAAAGATAAGCTCCAGAGGCTAGAGGAACTATCGCTATTCCTTGTTTTTCTAATTTGTGTTTTAAATCAGGGCTTTCTTTTATTATATCTCTAACGCCAAAACATATGTATGCTTCTCCTCCTTTCTTCAGGTGATTTAACGTATTTTCCAATGCCTGCGTAGGGTTTATTGCGTGCACAAACGTTTCTGTAGAGAATACAAGATCAAATTTCCTCTCATAGTTGTGGGTTTCCGCTAAGCCGATATGAAGCTTTATGTTAAATCTCTTTAGCCTGCTTTTAAATAGCTTACTTTCTTTCATTAATCTTTGCCATGTTTTCATTTGTTCAGCATCGATGGTTTTTCCTTCTCCCATGGCTTTTTTAAGAAGCTTCCTCAAGGTTGCTTGCGAAAATGGCTTCGCTAGCGTTATGCCATGAAGTTCAAGATTTTCACCAAAAAGTCTTCCTAGAGCAGCCAGAAACTTGCAGGAACCGCACCCAATGTCAAGCACAGCAAGCTTCCCCTTGCTTTTAATATGTTCTCTTATCCTTCTTACAAGCTCCCCTTTTTTATTGGGAAAGAAGCTCTTATTATATTGTGTTAGACCTCTTTTATTTATCCATCCACCTATAAAGGGCTTGTCCAAAATACTGTAATAGCCCCTGTCCGTTGCTCTGAGATGAATGAGCTTTTTAGCTACAAGGTCTCTGGATTTTTTGCTCACTTTCAACCTTCTTCTTGTGCCCATAAGACCTCTTAAAAAACTATTTTCTTTTAATATAAAAAGGTGATAGTATGCCGGCCGAGCTTAAGAGGTTTTTTGTTAGGACGGAAAAAGATATAAGCATAAAAAATATCACGGAGGAGGTAGCTAAAGCTGTAAAAGAATCCAATGTAAGCGATGGAATTGCTGTAGTTTTTGTTCCCGGCTCAACAGCAAGCGTTTCAACAATGGAGTATGAGCCTGGCTTGCTCAAAGATATCCCTCGCGTTTTAGAAAAGATCGCTCCGCTTGACTATGATTGGGAGCACCACAAAACCTGGCACGATAATAATGGTGCATCCCATATATTAGCCAATCTTCTTGGTCCATCACTTGTGGTGCCATTTAAAAACAAGCAGCTCTTGCTCGGAACATGGCAGCAAATAGTGCTTATGGACTTCGACAGAGTGCCTAGAAAACGCGAGGTCTTAGTGCAGATTATTGGCTGATGCCTTTGAAACAGAACTGCCAAGCGGGAATCATATATATGCCTTCTCTCTGATCTTCAAAATCTTTTGTTATAACATAGGCATTTTTGATTCCAAGTTTTTTCCCATATTTTTTAAGAAAATAGGTTATCCATTTTAGCTCATATTTCCTAACTTTGGACTTATACTTCACTTCTACAAGAATATTATCGCCCAAAAAATCAACTTCCTTTTCTTTTTCTCGCCAATAGTACTTTGCATCGAGTTCAGCTAAGACCAAGTTTTCGATGTATTTTTCTGGAGGGATATCGAAGGGTATGCTTAACGCTGGATGATAGGCGTATATCCTTGAGAGTTTTCTTGATGCTATCCTGAGCGAAGGCCTGAAATTTAAAACCCTTCTTATAATGAATGAAAATTCAAGATAAAATAACGCATTGTATAAGGTTTTTTTAGCTCTTTTTAAGTCTTTTGCAAGCTCATCCATGCTTAAATACTGGCCTGGCTGACTCAAAAATATTTTAACAAGATTTTCAAGTAGTAAAATATCAACATGTCCAAATTCTTTCGGTATGTCTTTTAAAATAATAGGATCAATAACAGCATCTCTTATGTAGTTTCTAATAAAGCGTTTTTCTTTTTCATGTATGAGCTCCGGGAATGGTCTTATCAAAAATTTTTCGAACTCTTTTTCAAGAACCTCTCTGTACAATAAAAATCTTTTTCTATTAATTCCTATTCCTTTTAGGTGCAAATACTCGGGAAAGCTTAGAGGTTTTAACTCATAGTAAATCGCTCTACCACCCAAGCTTTTTTTAGCCTCAGATAATATGTTTAAAGAAGCCGAACCCGAAACTAGGATTTTTATGTTAGGGAAATTATCATAAATCAGCTTCACTTGATCAACCCAATTCGATAATTTTTGAACCTCATCGAGAAACAAATATATTCGGGCTCTTTTATAATCCACTTCTGTCAACTTTGAATACTCTTTTAGCAATTCTTCAATTCTTTTTTCTTGTAACATTGGTTCATCAAAATTGCAGTAGAAGATGTTTAGTGGCTTTGTTCCATTTTTTATTAACCAGTTGATAAGTTGGTAAAATAGTGTTGACTTGCCTACTCTTCTCAATCCTGTCAGAATCTGAATCTGTTTACGCTTTATCTCTGCTCTCAGTTTGGTAAACATATCTCTTCTTGTTTCGGGTACAAACTCTTCTCTTACACGCCCTTCAATCCACCAGTGGTTAATATCTTCCAGTTCCATATTGGTTTTCTGTGGAAACAAATATTTAAAACTTTCGTTTCCAAAGGAAACAAATAGAAAATCTAAAATTTTTTGGTAAGGCTTTTATATCCAAACTTTATAAAATTTAATAGAAATTGATATGTAAATAAGTTTTAAGTTTTTAGGATGTTAGAATTAATCTAAGGTGCTTATATGCGCGTACTAATGTTAAATCCTCCGTTTAAGCCAAGATTTTCCCGTACTTCGCGAAGCCCTGCGGTAAGCAAAGGCGGATGTGTTTACTACCCAATTTGGTTAGCTTATGCTACTGGTGTTTTGGAGCAAGAAGGGCACAAAGTAAAGCTTTTAGATGCCCCAGCAGAAAACAAAACGCTTAGCGATGTTCTCAAAGTGGCTAAGCGTTTTAAGCCGGATCTGGCTGTTTTGGACACAAGCACAGCAAGCATATTTAATGATATAAAAGTTGGCGAAGAAATAAAGAACGCTTGCGAATGTTTTGTTACTCTAGTTGGTACGCATGTTAGTGCCTTGCCGGAATGGACCTTGCGCCAGAGTTCAGCGATAGATGCTGTCGCAAGGCATGAATACGATTACATTTTACGCGATCTTGCGAGAGAGCTTGAAAAGAGAAAACCCGCGCTAAAAAGAGTGAAGGGCCTTTCATACAGAAAAGGGAACAAAATTATACATAACGAAAATATGCCCTTAATCCAAAATTTGGATGAGTTGCCTTTCGTTTCCAAGGTTTATAAGAAGCATTTAAATATGTGGAACTATTTCTACCCAGCAAATCTCTATCCGGAAGTAACGATTGTTTCTGGCAGAGGTTGCCCGTTCCGCTGTACTTTTTGCTTGCTGCCTCAAACGATGTTTGGCAGAGCCTATCGCACGCGCTCAATAGACAATGTAATAGAAGAAATAAAGTACATAAAGAAGGCCTTTCCTGAAGCAAAAGAAATCTTTTTTGAGGACGATACCTTTACCGCTAACAGACATCGCGTACGCGAATTCTGCGATCGCTTGCTTGAAGAGGGGTTAGATATTACGTGGTCCACTAATGCTCGTGCAGATGTTGATTATGAAACCCTGAAAAAGATGAAAGAAGCCGGCTGTCGCTTGCTTTGTGTTGGAATTGAAAGTGCCGAGCAAAAGATACTAAATAATATCCACAAAGGCACAACGGTGAAAGGCATAAGGGAGTTTATGAAAAATGCAAAAAAAGCAGGTTTACTTGTTCACGGATGTTTTATCCTTGGCAATCGGGGTGAAACGGTTGAAACTATAAAGAAAACAATACAGTTTGCGAAAGAGCTTGATCCAGATACCGCACAGTTCTTTCCAATAATGGTCTATCCTGGCACGGAGGATTATGAATATTATAAGGAAAAGGGGTTTCTGGTTACAGAAGATTACTCAAAGTGGGTGACAGAGCAAGGAGTGCATAACTGCATGGTTTCGCGCCCATGGCTAAGCAACGAAGAGCTCATAAAATGGTGCGATCGTGCCAGAAGAGAATTCTACATGAGGCCAAAATTCATAGCAAAAACGCTTGCAAAAGGGCTAAGAAACCCTAGCGAAATTCCGAGGATCGCTAAAGCTGCACGTACCTTCTTTAAGTATCTTGTTCAAGGAACAAGGTAGCTATAATTGTTTAACCATACGTAACATTTGATTCAAAAGAAGGCGTTTTTCTTTCGGCAGATCCTCCTTAGCAAGCTCCTCTCTTAGGTTTTTTCTAACCTCTTTCAATTTCCTCTGCTTTTTTGCAGGGTCTTTCATGTTTTTGATTGTATGCATATCGATTACATACCTTCGCAACTCTTCCATAAGCCGAATAGCGTTTCTAAGTATTACTCGCATATCCTCCGAATAAAGCCTGTTTCTAAGAAGAATTTTTAGTTGACCTATCTCTCTCCGATACGTGCTGGGCTTAAGCGATAATAATAGCTTCAGATAAGAAATGAGTGCGTTTTGCCATAAAAACATGTTCCTTTGTTTTGCTATATCGGATCTTGCGCTAATAATGCCTCTGAGCTTTGCCATTTTCGTTCCAGTACCTTCTTTTGAGTGCAGTATCTCTCTGAGGATTTTAATCTGAGCTCTGTTTTTGGGCATTCTTGGCATACTACCGCCTTAAATTTAAAATTTTGTTACCAGTTTTTTATATGTTATTGTGGAAAAGTGAGTTTTAATGAACGCAAGCGTAGTTATTCCCGTACATAACGGAAGCAGAACCATAGCTTCCTGCTTAAATGCGCTTCTTTCCCAGAGGTTTAAAGGCAAATACGAGATTATAGTAGTTGATGACGGGAGTACAGATAATACTGCTGATATAGTAAGGCGTTTCAAAAAAGTTAAGCTTATAAAGCAAAAGCAGGCAGGCCCTGCCAAAGCAAGAAATAATGGTGCTAAGAGAGCAAGATATGAAATAGTGGTTTTCACTGATGCTGATTGCGTACCAACCAAGAACTGGCTTAGAGAAATGCTAAAACCTTTTGCTGATCCTAATGTTGCTGCTGTTCAAGGTGCATACAAAACAAAGCAAAGCTCATTTATGGCACGTTTTATTCAAGTCGAGATTGAACATCGCTATGCCAAAATGCTTAAGGCGAAAGAGCTAGATTGGATAGGGTCTTACAGTGCTGCATACCGCAAAGATATATTCCTCAAGGAAGGCGGCTTTGATGAAAAGTTCCCAAAAGCTAGTGGCGAGGATCCGGAACTTTCGTACCGCTTGCATAAAAAAGGCTACAAGCTTGTTTTCAATCCCAAGGCAATAGTTTACCACAGGCATGCAGAATCTTTAATTCATTATCTACGCAAAAAATTTCAGCACGCTTACTGGCGTGTACTCCTCTACAAAATACATAAGGAAAAAATGGTTAGAGATGCCTATACGCCTCAAACCCTCAAAGCACAGCTTGCTATGCTTGCTTTTGCAATTCTCTTTGCTATTCTGATCCCTTTCAATACTCTGTTTGCATTCGCATCTCTTTTCTCCTTGTTTTTAATGTTTGTGTTTATGTTTCCATTCACTCTATTTGCGCTAAGAAAGAATCTCTTAATAGGTTTGGCTGCACCATTAATACTTTTCCTTAGGAATGCTGCTTTTCTCCTTGGCTTAATCTCAGGATTTATAACCCTATGTATACGTTCCAGTCAACTGACACAAATTTTTTAGATAGTGCTACTATCTCTGTTTTTCTTATGGGGCTGTTGTTCAGAAAGAGTATTTTGCCACTTACAGTCATGCTTGACGCCTTTAGTTAATTTGTTTTTATATTATATAAAAATAACTCTTGGTTGATGTCATAAACCTACGTATTGACACCATCCTGTAATGGAGACAATTGTATAGTAAATGTACAAAACAGGGCACCAACTAATTATAATTAGAGCTAGAATTAAGACTCTTAAAATGGGGTTTTTAATATGTGCGATGGAAACTGAGACCGCATAGAGATATATTGGAAGTAGAAATACAGAATACCTAAAATGCATGAGACATCTTACACTTAAACTTATTAGAACAACACCAATTAAAGGAAGCCAAAAAAAGAATATTGATATGTTTTTTGGCCATTCCTCCTTCTTTTCGAAAATCTTCCACGTTCCAGATACAAATGCAAGATTGACCACTATGCCAGACACCAGCAACAGATAGCTTGTTTTTGATACAAGGGTAAGTGTTATTCCATTTGCAAACTTGTAGAATATATAAATTGTATTAAATATAAAATTAAAACTTCCTTGACATGCAGATTTTTCAAATGGCGAAGACCATGGGCTTGGATGTGTAAGCATAACCAAAACCAAAGGAAGGAAAATAATTATTGAGAGTACCATTGAAATTAATACAATCTTTGTTATTCGTTTTTCCTTAAATAAAATTAATAAAAAAGAAGCGACAACTGCGAGTAATCCAACATAGTGAGTGTATACAATGATACCCCCTATTATGCTAACTACTATTCCGTTTTTAAGTGTTTGTTTTTGCAAAAAACGCAAGGTAGTGTAGATTAACACCAAATAAAGAAAAATTAGCATCGAATATGATCGCGTATGCTGGGAATAAAATATGTGAAGAGGATTGAATGCAAGCAGTATCGCAGCAGTTATTGCCGCCTTCTTATTAGTGGTAGTTTCTGTTATTTTATAAATCAAAATAATTGCCGCCAATCCGCAAAAAACAGAAAATAATTTTACAAAATAATATCTACCGAACAACACATATATGCAATGAGATAATATCGTGTGTAGCGGTGGATTGTGGATAATTTCTTTTTTATACGTTGTTACTATATTTTCCAGAGACCCTGTAACTAGCCCTTCTTGAAATTTTTCATCCACTCCAAACTCCTTTTCAGCAAGCATATACATTCTAAGCCCAAGGGCTACTAGCATAATAGCCAAAAGCACAGCTTTACGTTTTGTAATCATACCAAAACCCATTTTAATAGCAATATGGAAATATTTTTTTATTTAGAAGTTTCGGTGTTCTGATGAAGGTTTTGCATGTTGCACATCATTTTTGGCCATGTGTTGGTGGAATGGAGCGTGCGCTTGAGGGAATATGCAAAGGGCTTGTGAAGCTTGGCATTTCTTGCAAGGTTTTGTGTCTAAATAAGTGTGCACGCTCTCAAAGAAACCTCCCTAAAAAAGAAATCTATGAAGGCATAGAGGTCGTGCGCGTACCTTTCATTGATCTGAAATGTTACAAGCTTGCTTGTGTTTCCTTAAAATATGCAAGCGATGTTGATATTGTTCATGTGCATGGGCTTGGCTTCTTTTCAGATTTCTTTCTCCTCACAAAGTTTATTCACAAAAAACCTGTTGTTGTAAGCTCTTATGGTGGCGTATTCCACACAGGAACAAATATTTTGAAACGAATTTATTTCTTCCTTTGGTGCAAACTTCTGCTTAAATTTGCGGACCGTATCATTGTCATAAGCCAGCATGATAAAGAGCTATTTGGCAAAATTGTTCCAGAGGAAAAAATTGCAAGTATAGCTGTGCCGGTGCGGACCATTACATTCAGGAAAAAACCCAAAGAAAAAAACACTTTTGTGTTCGTTGGCAGGTTAAGTAAAAACAAAAGAGTCGATAGGTTAATAGATGTATTTATCAAAGCTACAAAAGGGAAAAAGGCAAAGCTTTATATAGTAGGCCCCGATTTTGAAGGTCTGCTCCCAGAACTTAAGAAAAAGGTTGAGAGAAATAAAGCCAGCAACAAGATAATATTTCTCGGTAAGCTTAGTGATAAGAAGCTTGCAGAACTCCTCTCTAAAACAGAATTTTTTGTTTCAGCTTCAGCATATGAAAGCTTTGGTATAAGTGCAGTGGAAGCCATGAACTTTGGAAATATCCCTGTTCTCAGCAATATTCCAACGTTTAAAAGCTTTGTTTCGGAAAGCGCTAGTGGTTTTATCATCGATTTTGATAAACCAGAAAAAGCAGCCAAAGAGTTCAAAAAAATACTTTCGCTAGCGGAGTCGAAGAGAAACATAATGAGAGAAAAAGCAACTATCTATGCAAAGAGGTTTGCACCAAAAAAGATAGCTGAAAACATGAAAAACCTTTACCTTGAAATATTTAAGAGGGGGTGCTGAAATGGATTTTGAATCTGAAAAAGAAAAACTTGTAAAAAAACTCAATAAGAAAGAAGTAAGCCTGAAAGTTGTTGTAATGCCTCATTTTTGCGTGGATAATTTTGTTCATTATGGGAAAAGCTTTGACAGTTTTCTGAAGGAGCTTGAGAAAATAGCCGCTCAAGGAGGTGGCAATATCCCAGTAAAGCAAGTTCTCCATAGGGGTGGCAAAGCAGCTAATTGCGCCTCTGCGTTAGCTTCTCTAGGAACAAACGTGTCGCTAATAGCTAAAACAAATATGCTTGGTTACAAGCTCTTAGAGCATTTTTTTGCAGGCAAACAAATAGATCTATCCCATGTAAAAACCGATGGAGAGCTAGCGTTCACAACTGCGATTGAGCTTCAGGGAGTTAATATAATGATAAGCTATGCTGGTTCATTGCAGCAATTTGGGCCAGAGGTGCTTACGCCAGAGGATGAGAAGCTAATAAAAGATGCCGATGTTTTATGCCTCTCGGATTGGGGGCTGAATGAGCGCGGCTCAGAGCTTGCAAACTATATTTTTACTATTGCCAAGGAGGGCAAAACGAGGGTATTTTTTGATCCTGGTGACCCAACACCAAAAGGTAGCAAGGAAGCTGAGGAAATTAAAAAGATAAAAGGACTCCTTGAGAAAGGTCTTGTAGATGCGCTCAGTGTAAATGAAAATGAGATCGAAAGATATGGTGGTAAGGAATTCTTAAGAAATTACACGAGGGTTGATTTTCACACAGAACAATATGTGAAAAGCTATTCAACCGAATCTGAAAGCGAGAGAGTTCCTACCTTCAAGGTAAATCCTATACGCTTAACAGGGGCCGGCGATGCTTGGAATGCTGGTGACATTGTTGCTGATGCTTTGTCTCTTTCAGATGAGCAACGCTTGCTGCTAGCGAATGCCACAGCAGCCTTTTACATAGCTCATCCTGAAGGCAAGCATGCTACCTTAAAAGAGCTCGCCGATTTTATTCTAACAACAGAGCTCAGAAAGCTTTAATCTTTAAAATCTGACGCACTTAATATAGCTTTGGTGTTTCCATGCGCGTGCTTATTACTGGAATCGCTGGCTTTGTTGGTTCTCACTTAGCAGAATATCTTTTGCAAAAAGATGCAGAGCTATTTGGCACAGTTTTACCAAGAGAATCTTTGGCAAACGTGGAACGTATAAAAGATAGACTTAAACTATTTAGATGTGATATAACAAAAGCAAAGCAGCTTGAAAATGTTGTTAAAAAAAGTAAACCAGAATACGTATTCCATCTGGCAGCACAATCTAGTGTTTCGCTTTCTTGGAAGATTCCTCAAAAAACGGCAGAGGTAAATATCATTGGCACTATAAATCTGCTTGAATCGTTGCGCAAACATGCGGATAACGCCAGAATAATGCTTGCAAGCAGTAGAGAGGTATACGGCAGGGTAAAAAAGACAGAATTGCCAATAACCGAAAAGCATGCGTTAAAACCGATAAATCCTTACGGAGCAAGCAAGCTTGCAATGGAATTTTTAGGTATGCAGTACTACTACAACTATGGTCTTGAATCAATAATCATAAGATCTTTCAATATTACTGGCCCTAGAAGGCCAGCTAACTTTGTATGTAGTGATTGGGCAAAGCAGATGGCGGAAATAAAGCTAAATCTAAAAGAACCTGTAATTGAGATAGGTAATATAAATGCAATTCGCGATTTTACTGATGTAAGGGATGCTGTTAGGGCTTATTGGTTAGCTATTCAAAAATGTAAAGCTGCTGAACCGTATAATGTTTGTTCCGGGAAAGGGTTAGCGATGAAAGATGTTTTGAAGCTTGTTCTCTCCTTTTCCAAGAAAAAAATAAAGATAGTACGTTGCGATAAAAAGGTTGAGAGAATAGCTATTCCATATGCTGTTGGCAGTTATGCTAAACTACGAAAAGCAACAGGATGGAAACCAAGAATAAGTTTTAAGAAAACGCTTAACGACCTTATTGATTACTGGAAAAAACAATTAGCAGCTCAGGCGTAAGCTTTAGCCTCTTCTTCTACTTCCTTCAGAGATTTTTTCATCAACATATTGTCAAGTTCTATAAGCTGCTTTACAATAGGGTTAGCGGTATTTAGCTTATACATTTGTACTTTTCCTATTTTTCTTGTAGGAACTACTATTTTTGCTTTTACCAGTTTATCCCAGAATGTTTTTAGTGTGTTCCATGAAACGTTTGCGTATTTGCATATCTCTTTTCAGAATAATCGAACCCTTCTTGTTCAATCAAAAAGTCCAAAACTCTGATTAGCGGGTAATCGCCAAAAAACTCTACAAACAAAGATTTGTTTTCCATCATCCATCCATCCTATGCATCATTATAATTGTATGTGTCGGTGTATAACGATATATAATGATTATATCGTTATAAATATTCCGCACGGCTTTCCTAAAGAATTGCGAAAAGATGTGAAAAAAGAATTAAAAGAACTCATAAAACAAGGCCTTGTATTAGAAAAACATACAAATTATGGTTTACATGTTTCTTTGAATATTAAGAAAAAGAAAGAAATAGAAAAAATTATTTTTAGTCCAAACATAGAAGATTAAGCGCTTACCTATTAAGCCCATACATTAATCCTTTTAGCAAGAATACTCCGATTTGATTCAAGACTTTCGTTTTAGATTTTCCGTAAGGCCTCTCCTTAAACTCCACGGGAATTTCTTTTATCTTAAATCCCTTTCTATACGCCTGCACGATCATTTCCACAAAGAAGAAGTTCCTCTTATCCTTAGGTTCTATGGATTGCCAAACCTTTCTTTTAAGTACTCTAAAATTTAGGGAAAAATCTCTGAAAGGCGTACCTGTTATAAGCCCTAAATATCTGTTTCCATATTTGCTTATTAGATACCTTAAGAAGCTTGTTATGCTCCTTTTTTGATACCTTTGCGGTTCTAAATACTTTGAACCAATGACCATATCGTACTCCGGAATGTACGCTAAAAGCTTCATAATATCGCTTGCTTTCAGCTGTAGATCAGCATCCATAGAAAGCAAGAGTTTGCCTTTTGCAAAGTTGTAAGCGTCTCTAACAGCAGCGCCCACACCTTCCTTCTTTTTCCTCAAAAGAACACGAATATTTCCGTATTTTTTATTGAGTTCTTTAGCAATGTTAGCTGTGCCATCTGGGCTATTGTCATCAGCGACTATAATTTCAGCATCTAATTTATTTTTTCTTATTACTCCCTCTAATTGAGGAATTAGTTTTGCGATATTTTTTGCTTCATTGTAGGTAGGCAGAATAATAGAAAGCTCGGGCATCACCATGCACCTAAAACCGCTTTTTCCTTCTCTTTATTCCATTCAAATATTTTTTTCTTTCTTTTCATCTCTTTTCTAAATTTTTTCTCTAGGTTGTTATCATAAAACAATAGTATAGCATTTGCAAGCGCTTTTGGGCTTCTTGGCTTTACAAGCAACCCGCTTTTTCCATGCTCTATTACATCAGGAGCGTTGCCTAGAGAAGTTGTTATTATTGGTAGATTATAGCCATACGCTAGCTGAATTATTCCAGATTCGGTGCTCGAGGTATAAGGCAAAACAACAGCATCACTAGCACTAAAATATATACCTACTTCATCATCTGGCACGTATCTATCAATAATTTTTACATTCCTTTCTATCCCTAATTTCTTTATTAAGCTTATGTATTCTTCCTTTGGTTCCCAAAATTCTCCTACTATAAGTAGTAAGCAGTTATGCTTTTTCAGTACTGTAGGCATTGCCTTAAGCAAATATTTTAGTCCTTTGTAAGGCCTCACAAATCCAAAGAACAAAAGAACTTTCGCATGCTTTATGCCTAGCTTTTTTCTTGCTTTTGCTTTTGGTATGCGCTTAAGTCCAACTATTCTCTCATACGTAGGTTCAATAATAGTTTTTACCTTAGCCTTAGGCATTATTTTTTTGAGAAGTTTTTCCTCTGCTTTGGAAAGTGTTACAAAGCTGTGCGCTTGCTTGAAGAAAAACTTGGTCAAGAAAAGATGTATGCGGCTTTCTTCATGCGGCAATACATTTTGGCATATAACGCATATCCTACAACGCTTTTTTAGCATTCCTGCCAAGAACCAGTAGCAAAACGCTAAAAACGTAGTCCACCATTGAAAAATAACAACATCAGCATTAAACTTCCTTATGCGCTTTACTACCTTAAACCAGCTTAACGGATTTATCGAATCCAATATGAACTCTGTTTTAAATTCTTTGGGGGCCTTTCCCTTTTCTTTTTGGAACCTTCCCGGGTAAAGCCATTTTGGAAAAAGTCGCTTAAATGATATCGCAAGCAAGCGATGCTTCTTAGCTAAATTTTTGCATAAGATTGTGTTTGAATGCGCTATGCCGCCGCGAAAAGGTTTTACAGGCCCTATAACAACTACGCGCATGATAAAAATTAGCGTTGTAAGGTTGTTAAAAATATTTCCAAAGAGTTCTGTACCAAAACATTTAAACATTTCCTTGTACAAGTTATCTTGATTAGCATGGAATTCACAGCCATAATAAAAAAAGGAGAAAAGCAATATGTAGCTCTATGTCCAGAGCTTGATGTTGTGAGCCAAGGACATACAATAGAAGAAGCACTAAAAAATCTTAAGGAGGCTATAGAGCTCTATATTGAGGAAATGGGCATTCCAGAAGGCTTGAGTGAAGAGCCTTTACTTGTAACGAGAATTGGAGTTAAATATGAAAAAGCTGCCAGTACTGTCAGGTAAGGATGTAGTGAAGGTGCTTTCTAAAATAGGTTTTGTGCCGAAAAGGCAAAAAGGAAGTCACATAATCCTAATTAAATTTGTTGAGGGGAAGAAAACTTCTCGAGATTATAAGGCAGGCAGGTCTCAAGAAAGAAGAATTCCTAGATCTTTTAAAAAAGCGCTAATGTACCAAAACATTTAAACATTTTTGAACCCTGTTTTAAGTAGAGCTCTGGTTTATTTGGAAGAGGTGTTTTTGCATGAACCTTGCTGGTAAAAATGTTCTTGTTACTGGTGGCGCGGGCTTTATTGGTAGCGAACTTGTTATGCAGCTTATAAAAGAAAACGCTAATGTTTTTGTTTTAGATAACTTTCTCAGCGGCAGTAAGGAAAATCTGAAGGAGTGTGAAAAGGATATAACCCTTATAGAAGCTGACATTCGCGATGCAAAGCTCGCTGATATTTTTACAAAGAACGATATAGAGTATGTTTTTAACCTTGCTGCAATGCCCTATATTCCAGAATGCTATGAAAAGCCCGCAGAATTTTTTGCTATAAATGCCGTTGGCGCTTTAAATGTAATGCTTGCTTGCAAAAAAGCTGGTGTTGAGCGGGTTATGCAGTATTCTACCAGCGAGGTTTACGGTAGCGCGCAATATGTGCCTATGGACGAATCGCATCCCATAAATCCGCACTCAACGTATGCAGTAAGCAAGGTTGCAGCTGACAGGTTGTGTTTTACCCTCTATCACGAGCAGCAGGTGCCTGTTATCATCTTGAGGCAGTTTAATGTTTTTGGACCAAGGGAAACGCATCCATATGTAATCCCTGAAATAATCTCTCAGCTTTCCAAAAGCAATGTTTTGCATTTGGGCAATATAGAAGCTAAGCGAGATTTTACTTATGTAAGCGATGCTGCTAGAGCAGCTATAGAGCTTATGAAGCATAAAGAGGCAGAGGGACAGGTATTCAATTGTGGCTCAGGGAAGAGCTGGAGTATAAAAGAAATAGCGGAAATTACCGGTGAAATAATGGATGTAAAAGACCTAAAGATTGTTGTTGAAAAGCAGCGTTTAAGACCCTTAGATGTGCAAATATTAGAAGCAAGCTATTTCAAGCTTTTCCGCTTAACTGGCTGGAAGCCTGAAGTAAGCTTTGAGGAAGGTTTGCGAAAAACAGTAGAATGGTTTAACGCTTGCGGAAAGCGATGGCCATGGGAAAAAGGGTAAAAATTCCGATTGCTGAACCAATTATTGTAGGAAATGAATTAGCTTATTTGAAAGAATGTGTGAAAACCCGCTGGGTCTCTAGCTTAGGACCTTTTGTTAAACGCTTTGAAAACTCTTTTGCTAGGTTTTGTGGTGTTAAGTACGCTAGCACAGTTGCTAACGGAACAGCTGCATTACACCTAGCTCTGCTTGCCGCTGGTATTAAAGCAAACGATGAAGTAATTGTGCCAAATATGACCTTTGTTTCTACAGCAAATGCTGTTGTGTTTTGTAACGCTAAACCAGTTTTTGTTGATGTTTGTAAGCACAGTTGGAATATTGATCCAGAAAAGATAGAAGAGAAGATAAATAAAAGAACAAAAGCAATAATCCCTGTGCACTTATTTGGCTGTCCAGCTGAGATGAAAGCAATAAATAAGCTTGCCAAAGAGCATGAGCTGTTTGTTCTAGAGGATGCTGCAGAAGCCTTAGGGGCTGAATATCGTAATAAGAAAGCCGGTGCTTTAGCTAACGCTGCCGCATTTAGTTTTTATGGAAATAAGATAATAACAACTGGCGAAGGAGGCATGGTTACAAGCAACAACAAGCGCTTTATTGAAAAGGTGAATCTGCTCAAAGACCAAGGAAAAAGCAAAAAGCGAAAGTTTTATCACACCGTTTTAGGGTACAATTACCGCATGACAAATCTGCAAGCAGCTTTTGGCCTGGCTCAGCTTGAAGGCATAAAAAAATTGCTTAAAAGAAAACGTGAGATAGCAAAACATTATTTCGATCTGCTTTCTGGGGTAGATAGCGTGCGCTTTCAAGAAGTTCCGAAAAAAGCCAAAAGCTCTTATTGGTTTATTTCAGTAGTTCTTGAGAAGCCCTTTCCAAAAGCAGCGCAAGCAGCTAAAAAGCTTGCAAAAGTGGGCATCGAAACAAGACCCTTTTTTACACCACTCACAAAGCTTCCGTTTTATCGCACAAAAGAACGCTTTCCTGTAAGTGAATATTTATATAGGCATGGCTTATGCCTGCCTTCAGGCGTTACGCTTAAAGATTGGCAGATTGATTTTATATGTAAAGAGCTTAAAAAGCTGGCAAGGGGTTAGCGATAAGCTTGTAGTTACACTTCCCCCATACAATGAGAAAAAACTATTTTAAAATAGTTTTACAGTATATTGTTATTGGTGGTTTAATGGCCGAGATTGTAATAAATGTCCCTGAAGATATTAAAAGAAAGATGGAGAGCTTTCCTGAAGTGAACTGGTCTCAGAAATTGCAGGAGATCATTTCAGAAGAACTAAAAAGACAGATGTTAATAAGCACAGCCAACAAAGTTTTTTCTAGGTCTGAATTGAACGAAAAAGATGCCTTAGAGCTTGGAGAGAAAGTTAAAGATGCATTACATAAAAGATTCAAAAAAGAACATCCTGAAGAATATCCCTAACTGATTGCTATGAAAAGATTTGTTGTAGATACCAATGTTCTGTTTTCCTTCTTTTGGAAAAATTCCTGGGTTAGGGAAATAGTGCTTGGTCCAAAAATTATTTTGTTTTCTCCTGAAAAGGTGTTTGAAGAACTTGATAAACACTCCGAAGAAATATGCTGCAAAGCAAAAATAAGCAGCGAAGCTTATGGTTTTTGGAGAAAAATCCTTTCACTTGAAATAATTGAGGTTAGATTCGAGGAATTCAAAGAAAAATTAAGGGTTGCTTATGAAATAGCGCCTGATGAAAAGGACGTAGAATTATTTGCTATAGCTCTCACATATGATGTGCCGATATGGTCTAACGAAAAACGACTTAAAAAACAGAAAGTTGTAAAAGTATTTTCCAATGAGGAAATATTTAGGTTATTCGGATTTAAGCATTAACTTTTTCCAGGGGAATAAAAATGAAGCTCATAATTACAATCCCTGCATACAATGAGGAAAAAACAATTGCAAAAGTAATCCGCGAGATTCCTAAACGAATAAGTGGCATTAAAAAAATTGAGATAATTGTTGTTGATGATGGAAGTACGGATAATACAGCAAAGATTGCAAAGCAGAACGGAGCTATAGTTATAAAACATACTTGCAATAGAGGCCTGGCTAAAGCATTTAAAACCGGGCTTAATGCTGCTTTGGCTAGAGGCGCAGACATAATAGTGAATACCGATGCCGATTTCCAATACAATCAGAAACAGATTCCAGAGCTTATAAAGCCGATTCTTGAAGGTAAAGCAGATATTGTTTTGGGTTCCCGCTTTAAAGGTTGGATCGAGGAAATGCCTTTGAGTAAGCGTTTAGGCAACAAGCTTGCCACAGCTGTTGTGAGATTAGTTACCGGCTATAAAATAAGCGATGCTCAAACAGGCTTTAGAGCTTTCAGCAGAGAAGCTGCTTTGCGAATGAATGTGCTAAGTGATTACACATACACGCAAGAAACCTTGCTTATAGCCGCTGAACATAAGCTTAAAGTAGTCGAAATCCCTGTTGATTTTCGCAAGCGTGCTGATCGTTCACGCTTGATAAGCAGCATATGGAGCTACGCAAAAAAAGCAGGCGCAACAATACTGCTTGCTTACTTAAGCTATAAACCTCTAAAAGTTTTCCTCACTTTGGGTGCATTGCTTATCTTGGCAGGCCTGTTTGCGGGCATAAAGGTTTTAATGCATTACTTTGCCACAGGTCTTGTACAGCCTTATCTACCAACAGCTCTGCTATCAAGCTTACTTCTAATACTTGGTTTCGAAGTAGTAATAATCGGCCTAGTAGCAGAAATGATAAAGCTCAATAGAAAAACCCTCGAAGAAATTTTGTATAGACTTAAAAAGTAGCAGCAAGCTTTTTAAATTCATAGACAGTTTTTTTAACAACTTTGCCCCAGCTCCAAACAGCTTCTTTGTTTGGCTTAAATTTTTCAGGCTTCTTTAAAACAAAAGCTAATTTTTCCACAACCTCTTTAGCGTTCTTAGGATTTTTTATTCCGATAACGCCAGCATTCTTAACAAACTCTTTTAGGGCTGAGTTTTCAGTAACTATGCAAGGCACACCTGCTGCTATAGCTTCGCTTACCACAATCCCTTGTGATTCATACTCGCTTAAAAATACAAAAGCTAGAGCTTCTTTTAATAATTTTATAAGTTTTTTTCTTTTTGAAAGAGGAATCCATCCAACAAACTCAACATTCTTCTGCAGCTTAAGCTCCTGAACAAGTTTTTCAAGTGTTTTTCGATAAGGTCCATCACCAACTATTTTAAGCTTTAAATTTGGGAATTTTTCTAGCAGCTTAGGTAACGCTGCTATAATATACTGAAATCCTTTGTTCTTCACAAGCCTTCCAATAGAGATAATATAGTGCCCCTTTTTAGATATCCTAACAGAATCTATAAATTCAACATCCACGCCATTTGGTATGATAACAAAACGTTTTTTTGGCACGCGAAGTTTTTTTGTGAAAGCTTCGTATTCAAATTCTGACACGCAAATAAATAGATCTACCTTATGAGAAAGTGTATTGAAAATAAAGGTATAAGGAATCCAGAGAAGTTTTCGTATTTTTGATGAAGGTCCAGAACTATTTAAGGTTATAACAAGCCTTTGACTCTTCTTTTTTGCAAGTAGCCCAGCAAGGGTTACAAGGTTATTGTAACCATTGCAGTGTATTATATCACCGTTCCATTTTCTAAGTGCAAGATATAGCTGTGGGGAAAGAAAGTAGGCCTCGTTTGGAGCAAAAGCCGGAAATTCATTTATTTTAATTCCGTTTATTTCAGCATCTTTTTTTGGTTTTTTTGCTGTGGTAAAAATCTCTACTTCGAAACCAGCATCTTTAAGGCCTTTGCTTACATGAATAACAGAATTTTCTATGCCAGCCGAGTATAAACGTGGCGTCCTAGGACAAAGCATGGCAATTTTTACCATTTATCCACCTTTATATATTTTTATAGGATGGATGTGAGGAACTAAGTATTTTTGTGTGGTTCTCACTTATTTATTTTAATTAAATTACCTGAAAACAATAAAAGAACCACAGTTGCAATGAAGTATCCAATTGCCGTAAATGCGATAGATGCTCCAAACGCAACTGAAGCTTCAACACCCATCTGCCTCATTAGGAAAACAAAAGTACTCTCTTTCACTCCTATGCCGTTGATAGTTATAGGGGCCATTCCTGCAATTATGCTTAGGGAACTAACGAACATTATTGTGAAAAAATTTATATTTTTGCCTAAGCCAAAAAAGACCAAGGTTATCATTAAAAAGTTTATAATCCAAGCAAAGGAAGTTAGCCCGATATTTATTACCACAAACCTTTTTTTCTCAAAGTACTTTTTATGAGTTTTTGAAAATCCTGTAAAGACTTCTTTGTATTTTCTCAAAAAAGTTTTTTTAATAAATTCTCGCCCCTCGTGAGAGAAAATAAGAAAAAGTCCGAGCAAAAATAATATGGTAAAAACAACAACGGCAAAAAGCAGTCCCTTGCTTTTAACTGATGTAAATAGTCCAACAAAGGCAATCGACAATAAGATAGCTACACGAAGTATTTTGTCCAATATTGTTATTGCTGTTGCTTGTCCAACACTAAATCCTTCTTTTTTTAGAAGGTACACTATTGAAAATTCACCTATTTTTCCTGGTGAAAAGAACCCAGCGGCCCACGCAAGGCAGTAATATCGCAAAATCTTTGCTAAACAAATTTTTCTAAACCGTCTAACAAGGACATACAAATTTAGAGCATTTACGAACAGAAAGAGAGGGAAAATAGCGAAAATCATGAGCAAGAATAAAGGGTTTATTTGTGAAAGTTTTTTAATAACCTTAATCGGGTCAACAAACCAGACAAGCGCTACTAAAATAACAATCGTAAGAACACTTTGAACTGTGATTCTTTTATTCATCTTTTCGCACCCTATATATCTCAATATAATCTTTTTCAAAAATTTTTGTTATTGGTAATTTTGGGTCAAGTTTTCCAAGTGCTTTTTCATCTTTTCCGTAGAAAATGTAGGTTATGTTGTTTTTTTCTAACAGTTCTTTTTTCCATTCTAGTGTTTCAACCTCGCTGAAAA
>JAPDKC010000020.1 GCA_029258755.1 archaeon
ACTTCGGTAACTACCTAAAGCCAGATCCCGGTTGCATAAATAACAAAGAATACTGGCAAGCCATAGTGAGCTCAACCTCCTTAAAGCAGAAAGAAGCCTGATAGAGAATTGTCAAGTTATTGAGGTTAAAAAACCCTAAAATACCTTAAGCTTTAGGTTGTGGAGCTAAAAACTGAAAATAATTAGATGCAAAGCTCCAATACCGACATTCTTTTTTAATCCTTTTAGGTACAATCTCTTATAGGTGATTGGATGGCTGTTTATGAGACAATATATGAGAAAGGTTGCTTAAAACTTGTTGGGAGGCCAAAGATAGAAGGCGATGTGATAAAAGTTAGAATTGTTAACAGAGACAGTGTTCTTACAGAGGAGGATTTAGAAGACCTGCTAGATGCTTTAAAAGAAAAATCTGAAGGCAAGCTTCATCGTTTTGAAGAGGTATTTAAATGAGCTTTGCCCTGCTTTTTTCTTCAAAAGCATTTAGGCAGATAAGAAAACTACCGCGGACTATTAGGGCTAAAATAAAAAAGGCTTGCGAAGAAATAGCTGCAAACCCATGGCACAAGAGCACAATAAAGGTGGAAGGCTATAGCAATATAAGGCGCAAGCGCATAGGTAATTTTCGCATCTTATATATAGTCGACAAGAAGGCCAAAGAGATCGTTATAATAAAAATTGAAAAGCGCAGTGGCAAAACATATAGGTTGTAAAGCTGCAAAAAGTTCCAACATTCTTTTTTAATCCTTTTTCTCAAGAAATTATAATTGAGGAGCTTGCAAATAAAACAAAAAGGTTTTAAACCATTTTTAGGGGAAAATTGTTTAGGAGGTAATTTTTTAACTGAAAAGGGGGATTTTAATGGAATCAATAGTTAGAAAGGCTATTAGAAGAGCTCAAGCAGCTGAAGAAGGAAGGAAAAAAGCAAAGCCAAAAAAGCTTCCAGATGATGAAGAGATTACTAAAATCCTCGAAAAAGCAAGGGCAAGGATAAAGGTCGTTGGCATAGGTGGCGGTGGTTGCAATACTATTGAGCGAATGCACGAGGTTGGCATTGTTGGAGCTGAAACCTATGCTGTTAATACAGATGCTCAAGACCTGCTAAACACAAACGCTGACAAGCGCATTCTTATTGGTAGGGAAACTACCCGAGGCTTAGGTTCAGGCTCTGATCCGCAAATAGGGGAAGCATCCGCTAGGGAAAGCATAGATGAGCTTACAGAATTGCTTCGCGACTCAGACCTCATATTTATTACTTGTGGCCTTGGCGGCGGCACAGGGACTGGAGCTAGCCCAGTGATAGCTGAGATAGGCAAAGAGCTAGGTGCACTAACAGTGGCTGTCGTTACATTGCCTTTTACAGTTGAAGGTAAACGCAGGGCTGAGAACGCTTTAGAAGGTTTGGCAAGGTTAAGAGAGCATGCTGATACAATCATAGTCATACCAAATGACAAGATACTTGAGATAGCTCCCGATTTGCCTGTAAATGCGGCTTTTAAGGTTGCTGATGAAGTGCTTACAAATGCTGTCAAAGGCATAACCGAGATGGTAACGAAGCCAGGGCTTATAAACCTTGACTTCGCTGACCTAAAAACGATTTTAAAGCGCGGCGGTGCAGCAATGATTGGCTTAGGCGAGTCGCAGAGTGAGGATGCTAGCGATGCTCGCGCTTTAGAAGCAGTAGAAAATGCTTTAAACTCACCGCTCTTAGATGTTGATATAAGCCAATCAAAGCGTGCTTTAGTGAATGTCGTTGGCGGTGCAGATATGACGCTTAGGGAAGCGGAGATGGTTGTTGAAACAGTAAGCTCAAGGATAGATCCAGATGCGCATATAATTTGGGGCGCAATGATTGACAAAGAGATGGCAAAGAACAGAATACAAGCAATGGTTGTTGTTGCTGGCGGAAGGTTCCCTTACTTAGATGATTTCGAAAAGATTCACAAAGAGAAGGGAGTCCTTGACTTAGGTATAGAGTTTACGGGGTAAATATGAGCTTGACTGAATTTATAGAATCTGTAAGAAGAGTGCTTATAGTAGCTAAGAAACCAAACTGGCAGGAATACAAGCTTATGCTAAAGGTTACATTGCTTGGCGTAACACTTATAGGGGTCTTAGGATTCCTAGTGAAGCTCATATTTACGCTTCTATCTCCCTAAGCAAAACCTTTTAACCCTTTGGTTTTTATCATTTTTTATTATTCCTTATTTTCTATTAGGTGGTTTTATGATCCTAACCGTGAGAACAACAGCAGGTCAAGAAAGCTTAGTTGCTGATATGCTCAAAATGAAGCTCGAAGCGGAAAACCCTGGCATATATGCAATACTAGTGGTGCCGGACTTTAAAGGTTACATCCTTATTGAAGGTGCTTCGGAAGAAGCTGTAAAGCGTGCAATAATTGATGTGCCTCATATAAAAGCAAAAGGTATAGTTGGCGGTGAAATCAAGATAGAGGAGCTAGCATCATTGCTTGAAGCACATCCTTTAATGGAAGCAATAAAAGAGGGTGATAAGGTTAAGATTGTTTCTGGCCCATTTAAAGGCGAAGTAGGCAGAGTTTTACGAGTTAATCCTGCTAAGGAAGAAGTTACCGTTGAGCTGATAGATGCTGCTGTAAAGATTCCAGTAACCATCAAGGCAGAGAATATGCGATTGGTTAAGTGAGGTGTTTTGAAATGCCAACCATCAATGTATTGGTTGAAGGTGGTAAGGCAAGTGCTGGCGCTCCTTTAGGCCCGGCTTTGGGCCCTTTAGGGGTTAATATTGCAGAAGTTGTTGCAAAAATAAATGAAAAGACAAAGAAGTATGAAGGAATGAAGGTTCCGGTAAAAGTGATAGTTGATTCCTCAACAAAGAGTGTTGAGATAGAGGTTGGTTCACCACCTGTAAGTGCTCTTATAAAGAAGGAGCTTAATCTGCAAAAAGGAGCAAGCAATCCAAAAACAGAAAAGATAGCAAACCTAAGCATGCAGCAAGTGGCATCTATAGCAATTAAGAAATTCAGCCCTAATAACTTCAAGGAGCTAAAAGGCGCTATCAAGCAGGTTTTAGGCACATGCAATTCTATGGGCGTGCACGTAGAAGGCAAAAGGGCTGCTGAACTAGTAAAAGCTGTTGATAGCGGTGCTTATGATGGGCTTATAAAAAGTGCACTCTCTGAGCAGGAGTAACAAATGTATTTTAAAATATTTCATTGCACAAAAGATATAATCGGCTTCTAGGGCCGCTAGCACTGCTTCATGCAGGAGGTCTTAAGATGCGTAAGGAAGATGTGCTTAATGCATTAAAAACGCTTGAGGAGAAATCCAAAAAGAGGAATTTTGTTCAGACAGTTGAACTAATTATAAATTTTCGCGATTTAGATGTAAGAAAGCCAGAAAACCTCATTGACATAAAAGTAAACATGCCTCATCCGACTGGCAGGGAGCAGGCAAAAGCACTTCTTTTTGCGAGAAGCTTACAATTCGCATCTAGCGTCAAGAATCTTTTCGATAAGATAATAATGGAAGAAAATATTCCAAATCTATCTAAAAAAGAGATACAAGAGATTTTAAACTATGATGTTTTGCTTGCTGAAGGGCCTGTAATGATAACTGTTGGTAAACACCTTGGTCAAACACTTGCACCAAAAGGCAAGATGCCAAAGCCTGTTAATCCAGATAAGGAAGAAGTAGAGCGCTTGCTTTCTAGTATGAAATCTGCGATGCGTATTACGAATAAGAAGGGAAAAGGGCTTCCTTATGTGCAGGTTGTTGTTGGCAAGGAAAATATGCCTGCTGAACACATAGCAGAAAATGTGATGGAAGTATTCGATGAAGTTGTTCGTGCACTTCCAAGGCATTCGCAAAATATAAAGTCGGTTTACATAAAGAAGACGATGAGCCCAGCGGTGAGAATTATTTAGGTGAGCTTAGATGACATCACACACTAGAAAGTGGAAGGAAAAGCAAGTAGAGGAAATAAAAAAGATGTTGGATGAAAGCAAGATTGTTGCGATAGCTAGCTTAGAGCGTTTTCCAGCTTCCCACTTGCAGGAGTTAAAGAAAAAGTTAGCTTCTAAGGCAAAGATAAAGGTCTCGAAAACAAAAGTTATTGCGAGAGCTTTGGCAGAATCCAAGTACAAAGATATTGACTTCTCAAAATATTTGAGAGGTTCTATAGCGATTATAGTTTCTACTATGGATCCTTTCGAGCTTTACGCTACAATCAAAAAGAACAAAGCAAGTGCGTATGCGAAAGCAGGCATGGTTGCTGAGCAAGATATAGTGGTGCCAGCTGGCGACACCGGTTTGCCGCCAGGCCCAGATTTGAGCATACTAAAAGCAGCTGGCTTGCCAGCAATAATGAAAGGCTCTAGCATACAAATTGCAAAAGATACTGTTGTTGCTCGTAAAGGAGAAGTGATAAGTGAGGAAGTAGCAAGCGCATTAGCTAAACTAGATATAAAGCCCATACAACTAATGTTAAAAGTTTTGGTTGCATGTGATGGAAAATATCTTTATGATGCTAGCGTTCTTGATATAGATACGGAAAAGTTTGAAAGCGATTTAATAAGCTGCTATCAAAAAGCGTTTAACTTAGCTTTCAATATTGGTTATATAACACCGCAAAACATAGAGCTTTTCATCCAAAAGGCATTTAGAGAAGCAAAGCAGCTTGCATTGGACGCTAACTATATATCGCCATTAACTCTTCCAGAATTCATAGCTAAAGCCTATAATGCCGCAAACTCCTTAAGTTCTGTAGTGAAGGTAGATGCTAAGGAAACAGAGCAGCAGCAAGCTGAAGAAAGCACTCAAAACCAGCAAGAGCAAGCAGAAGAACAAAGCAATGCTAAGCAGACCAACGGGCAGCAAGAGACAAAGGATAAGCAAGCTGAAGAGAATAAGGAACAAGGTGGTTTAGAAGATTCAAACGCTGAAGCACAATCCAAATAAAATAAAATGTTTTGAATGAAAAAAATATTAAAGAGGTGAAAGAAGTGGAGTACATATATTCTGCATTGCTTCTCCATTCTGCTGGGAAAGAGATTACAGAGGAAGCCGTAACAAACGTCCTTAAGGCAGCTGGCATAGAGCCAGATCCGGCAAAAGTAAAGTCGCTAATAGCTTCCCTTAAGGAGGTAAATATTGAGGAAGCAATCCAAAAAGCAGCAACAGTGCAAGTAGCCCCAGCTGCACCAAGTGCTGAAGCAAAAGAAGAGGAAAAGAAAGAAGAAAAGAAGGAAGAGGAGGAAAAGAAGACAGAGGAAGAAGCGGCAAGCGGCTTAAGCGCACTCTTTGGCTAAAACCCATTTTTTTTATTTTTCCAGCAATTCAGCTATTTTACTTACTTCCTCAACTAAAATGTTTATTTCATCCATTTGATTGTAGAGGAAAGTAGAGGCACGTACGCAACCACTTTTACAATACTTGTTAAACCATGCATGCGCACAATGCTTGCCAGACCTAACAGCTATGCTATGCGCTTCATCGAGCATTAATGCAACATCATGCGGAGAGAATCCCTCTATATTAAAACTTACTATGCTTGTGCATTTTCTCCAGTCATTTACGCCCACTATTGTTACACCGTTTATATCTACTAACCTTTTCATAAGTTTCTTTGTAAGCGTTCTATCGTGCTGCTCTATCTTTTCCATTCCGATTTTATTTAGATACTTGCATGCCTCGCCAAAGCCAATAATACTTGCGTAATCTTGGAGCCCTGCTTCAAACCTTTCGTGCTTTGCAAGAAGCTCAAACGAGTTTAGCGTAGCATTTGCTACGGTGCCGCCACCATACATTAAAGGTTTTACCTGCTCTAAAAGCTCTTCTTTTATCAGAAGGCACCCAATAATAGGCCCGCAAGCTTTGTGAGAGCTAGCCGCAAAAAAGTCAGCATCAAGCTTTTTTAGATTTAGTGGTATATGCCCTGCACTTTGAGCACCATCAATTAACACTTTAGCGCCAAAGTCATGGGAAAGCTTTATAATTTCCTTAATGGGAAGCTCATAGCCATCGATATTGCTTATATGCACTACAGATACAATTTTAACCTTTTTACTCATAGCTTCATGCATTGCCTCTAAATCAAATTCAAAGTTTTCTGTACTTGGTACTGCTATATGCTTTATGCCGCGTTTTTTCAGCACTAACCAAGGAATAAGGTTTGAGTTATGCTCGCGGTCGCTTGTAACAACAAGATCGCCTCTTCTAAGGTTAAAACCAAAGGCAACAGTGTTTATTCCCTCAGTAGTGTTTTTTGTAAAAACTATTTCATGAGACTTGCTTGCTTTAAAGAATCCCTTTATAGTTTCTCTTGCTTTTGCAACACGCTCATTTAGTTCTTCACTTTGCTTATGAAAGGAACGCCCGGCACAGGCACAGTTAGTTTTATAATACCAATTTATTGCTTCTATAACCTGTTTGGGTCTAAGCGTCATGCAAGCATTGTCTAAATAGATAATCTTACTTCTCTTAAGCACGGGGAAATCATTTCTTAAGGAAGAACTTAGAATCGGCATTCAATTCATCTAGAATAAAAATTATTTAAACACTTTTGCATTATTTCTTAAATGTTTAATCAAATTTAGGTGATTTTTTATGCTTTCTAGAAAACTTCTGTTAGCTTTTTTCCTTCTTCTAACGCTTACTAGGTGCTTTGCAGTAATTGAGGAAGCGTCCATCCCTATATTCGCTGTTACAGAGTCGGAAGATAGAGCAGTAAGAGCGGAACTTACTATTAAGATAGTTCCTGGAAGCGGAAAAATTTGGAGCTCTGTAGGTCCTTTAGTAGGAACCTCAACCCAACATACGGAAAAGATTGCTGTGGAGCTTGCGAAAAATTACTCTGACGAGGTAGAGAAGTACGATTATATGTTCGATATAAATTCTACTGCCAGCGTTGTTGAGGGCCCAAGCGCGGGAGCAGCGATGGCATTGCTTTTAATCACAATGCTTCAGGACAAAAAGCTGCCTGGGTATGTTGCGATAACAGGGCAAATAAGTGAAGATGGCTCAATAGGTTCTGTTGGAGGAATATTCCTAAAAGCAGAAAAAGCTGCTCAAACAGGAATAAAGCTCTTTATGATTCCCAAAGGAGATGCTTATCAAACACATCGTTTTCCAGATGGTATAAAGACAGTTAACCTCGTTGAATACGCTCCTAAAGAATGGGGGATGAAGGTTGTAGAGGTATCAAACATAGATGAAGCATTGGCTTATGCTTTTACTCCTTTGGAGAAGATAGATATAAATACTCAAGTTAAGGAGCAAAAACCTTTCGCTCCAGAAGTAATACCGCTTAAAGACAAACTTAAACCAATGAAATCACTTACTTCAAAATACATTGAAAAAGCAGAGGAAACAATTGATGCCGCAAAAGATGCCCTAAACAACAGCAAGCTTTTGGATCAGCAGGTAATATCCGTACTGCTTCAATCTCTTACAAATTCCCAAAAAAATATAGAAAAAGCCAAACTTCTGTATGAGGCCAATTATTTGTATTCAGCAGCAAACTATGCTTTTGTTTCCCTAGTTAATGCACGTCTTGTTAAGGATTTGGCAGAGAACCCTTCGTTGCTAAAATCAGATTCGGTATTGCTAAAAAGCTTAGTATCGCAGCTTGGTGAGAAGATTGAAGAACTTTCTAAACAGCTCGATAAGTTCTACACTATTGAGCGATTTGAATGGCTTGTTGCTGCAAAGGAAAGGATCTCTTGGGCAGAACTCAACTTAAACAAAATAAAAAATATAAAAACAGTAATAATCACCAACACCGGCATAACTGAGGGCATATCTGTGCCTCTGAAGAATTTGCAGGACTATGAATTCGCTTTGGGGTGGTATGAAATAGCAAGCGATTTTTATAACATAGCGAAAGAAGCTAATGACAAATTCCAGGCGGAGCCATTCCTTGAAGAAGAGGCAAGAATGTATATAATAAAAGCAGAAAATTGTGTAGCGACATTATACGAGGAAGATGAGGACATAAGCAGACGCTTAGAAGCTGCAAGATTCGAATTTAAAAAGGAATGGTATGACGCAGCTCTTTTCGATGCAGCTAGCGCGTATGGGCTGTGCTCCTCTCATGAGGAAACTAAAGGCAAATCTCTATCGGAGCTTATCTCTACACTGGAAGAAAAAATAACCGCAGTCAAAAACAAATTGCTACATGATAAGGGTGCTGTCTGGCCAGAGCTTTACATAACCCATGCAGAATATTTCCTAAAATCAGCAAAGCATTACAAAGAAGAAAAAGCTTTTTCTAAAGCGATAGAAGATGCTAAAGCAGGTATAAGTTTGGCCCTATTTGCAAAAGAACTCTTAGATGCCTCTTTGGATGCGAGAAACAAACTTGTAAAAATCTCACGCAAACCATTTGCTGAAGAGCTACCTGAAATAACTCCAGAGTTGCCATCACCAGGCGAACAAGAAAGCCCGATTAATAAGTTTGCCATGAATGTGGGCATTGTAATTTCGATCCTGATACTTCTGTGCTTTTTAGTAGCAATACTTATTCTATTTATCAAAAGGCAGGATTACGAAAAAGCAGCAGGCGAGAAAGAAGTGTTAAAAGGAAAAATAAACACGATAGAAAATATGTTAAAAGAACTCGATAAAAGATTCATGCGCAATAAAATAACAAAGCAAGAGTACCTTTCAAGGAAAAATGTTTATGAGAAGCAGCTTCGCGCCTTAAAGGAAGAACTCTCAAGAAAATCAAAACATCTGCTTGAGATAGATAGAATTAGGGCACAGCTGAAGGAAGTCCAATTTATGTTGGATCAAATAAAAGCCCAGTATGAAGCAGGCGAACTTCTCGAGGAGGATTACCGAAAAGCATTTTCAAAATATCTCAGCAAACTAGAGAAACTCAAAGAGGAGCTTGCAGTTGAGGAGCAAGAACTAGCGCAAGAAAAGAAAAAGATAGAAAAACTTGCAAACTTTCCGAAGAGAGGGAAACAAAAGGTACTTAGCAAAGCCTACAAAAGTAGAAGTAAAAGGCGTTAAGCACCTTCTAAAATCTTCTGTTCCAAATCTAGCCCTATAACGCTTGATTTATCCTTGCTCATAGTCACGCCGATTATTTGGTCAGCTTTCTTTATAACAGCCTGGTTGTGGGTTATAACAATAATCTGGGCTTTTTTCGAGAATTCTTTCAAAGCGCTAGCTACTTTTTCAGAATTTATCTCATCCAGAGCTGCATCGGCTTCATCCAAAACATAGAGAGGTGCTGGCTTGTAGAGGAGTATTGCGAAAATAAATGTAAGTGCTGTAAGAGTTTTTTCGCCACCGCTCATGCTATCTATAGATTGAAGCGCTTTGCCTTTATGTTTCGCCTCTATTATAAGGCCTGCGGAGGTGGGCTCATTATAATCGGTAAGCTTTAGTTCTGCATAACCTCCAAAAAATTTGTAAAACATGTTTGAAAAATTCTTTCTAATAGCGTTAAAGCATTCCATAAAAACCTCATTTCTTTTTATCTCTATCTTCCTTATCATATCAAGCACAGCTTCTCTTTCTTCCTCGAGTTTTTGTATCTTTTCCTTCACCTCGAGCAGGGAAGCTTCTTCTTCCTTTATTGCCTCCGCTGCTTTTAGATTCACAGGCCCTATCGCTGCAAGCTCCTTTTCAACTTTTGCAAGCTCTTTCTTCAATTCCTTCGCGGTTAGTTCTGTTAGCAATTGTGTTTTTGGAAGATTTTTCAATTCCTCCTCCAAATCGGTAAGCCTTACCTCACTCTTCCCTATTTCCAAGCGAGCATTGTTTATCTCTTTTTCAATGAGCTTTTTCTCATTTTCCAAAGATTCCAGTTCGCTGCTCAATTTTTCAGCATGGATAAGCATGTTCTCCTTCTTATTGATAAGTCCTTTTATCGATTCTGCCCTTTCATTCCTCTTTATCTCAAGCTTTGCCAATCTTTCTTTAAACTTTTGTAGTGCCTTATTCCTTTCCTCGATGAATGTTTCGTTTTCCCTCTTTTCTTCAGCCAGCTTTTGTATCTTCGTCCTTATTTTTTTAATCTCTTCATCTAAAGATTTGATACGCTGCTCAGATGATGTGAGATTGTGCTCTAAAAGCTCTTTTTTGTGCTTTAGTTCCGCAAGCCTTTCTCTTAACAGTGTTGCCTCATCGCTTTTAAGTTTTCCTAATTCTTCGAGCAAAAGTGCTTTTCTTTCCTTTATTTTGATCCTCTCGTTTTCGAGTTTATTTAGCTCTGCTTTGATAGATTCCAAATCAATTAGAGAGTGTTTTTCCTTCTCTAAAAGAATTGAAAGTTCCTTAAGTTCTTTTGTCAGTTCCTTGTAAGCTGAGCATTCCCTGCTAAGCTCATTTAGCTTTTCCAAATCAGCTTCAGCAGAAGCTATCTTCTCAGAAAGTTCTCGCAAAGCTTTCTTGGTTTCATTAAGCTTTTGCTCTAAGAACACTAAACCCTTCTTTTTCTTCTCCAGCAATGACTTTCTTTTAGCTTCGTCCAAAGTACTTTCGCATAGAGGGCATTTGGTTTTAACCTTCTCAAGACTGCTTAACGCTTCTTTTGTTTGCTCAATCTTTGTTAGTATTTCCCTTTCATTCCCTATTAGCTCTTTTTCTCGGGCTTTTAAGGAACGCAATAATGAATCCAAATTTTTTCCCTCTAAAACCTGCATTTGCTCCTTTAGTTTGCTTAGCTTATCTCTCTGTTTTGTTAGTTCCTCTATTCTTCTTTCAAGCTCCGCTATTCTTTCTTTCCTCATTTCATTTTCTTTTTCCGCACTACTCAGCAATTTTTGTTTTTTAACCAATTCTCTGTTTATTTCCTCGATTTGTTCCTCAAGAGCCTTAAGCTTGTTTTCAATTCCTAACGCTTTTTCCTCAGAATCTTTTGCTGCTTCCTCTACTTCAATAAGCTTGCTTTCCACCTCTTCGAGCTCTTTTCCTATAGATGCAATCTTTTGCTTGTATTCCTCTATCTTTTTTTCCTCAACCTTTTTTTGTTCGAGCGCGTTTTTAAGTTCTTCTGCCAACTCTTCCTCCTGCTGATCCAATCTCTCAATAAGCTCTTTTCTTGCGATTATCTGTTGTTCTGTAACCTTAAGCTTGCTGTTTAACTCCTCTATTTGCTTTCCATACTCTTCGAATAGCTTACTTTGCTCTTCCATTATTTTATTCGCTAAAGCATCGATCTTTTCCTTGAGCTCCTTAATCCTTTTCTTTATTTTATTCGCTAAGCCCTCTTTTTTCTCAAGAAGCTCTAAACTTTTTTTCAGCTTTTGCTTGTTTCGCTCAATCTCAGCATTTATAGAATCTATTTCTTTCTTAAGCATTGTTGCTTTAATCGCATCCCTGCGCTTAACAAGCTTTTGGTATCGCTCTGCCTGTTCGCGTTCCCTTTGAAGCTCCTCCAAGCGCTTTAATCTTTCTCCCAGAACCAGATTTACATCCTTTATCTTTTCATTCACCTTGTCCAAATTTTTTTGCGCTTCTTCGCGTTTCAATTCAAATTCTTTTATGCCTGCAAGCTCATCTATTATTGTTCTCCTCTGCTCAGGGCTCATTTCGATTATTCTTGTAACATCGCCTTGAGCTATAAAATTATGGGCATTCCTTAAGCCGAGCTCTTTAACAAGCGAGACAAGCTCGCTAAGAGATTTTTGCTCATCGTTAATTCTACAAATGCTCTTTCCTTTCATATCTATAGTTCTGCTCAATGTAATTGTTTCCTTCCCTCTTTTTATTTTAAGTTCCACTTTTCCGTATTTTTCTCTAGCGTTGCTGTTAATCAAATCCGTTATTCGCGATGCGCGCAAGCTTCTCATAGATGTTTCGCCGAGAACAAAAAGCAGAGAATCGAGTATATTGCTTTTTCCTGAGCCGTTGGGTCCCACTATTACAGTAAACCCTTTCCTAAATGGTATATTTGCTTTTTTAAATGATTTAAAGTTCTTAAGCTTCAGCTCCTTAAGCTCTACCATAGGAATCGCTGTCATCTGGCTTTAGAGAAAGTAAGATAGTAATCAGTTATCGTTCCTAGGGAAAATGCAAAAATGAAGGTATTAAAAGCAGCATATAGCAAGAGCACAGCAAGTGTATTTTCAAACATACTTAATACAAAGTATTGAAGAGCAACTATTACTAGTGTTATAAGCGCTAATACCAAACCTAGCGCTATGGACTGCCAGAAAAATTTTCCTGTAAAATGCCAGCTGGCTTGTAGGGCTTTTCTTACATTGGCCTTTTGAGCAATCGCCGGCAAAGAAAACATAAACAGGCGCATAGCGGCTATAGAGATAAAGAGGGCAAAAAATATCAAAGCAAGGAAACCAAAGAAGAAATTAAAACCAAAGAGGTTGATAAGCGCTAAACTAATAATCCCAGCTGCAGCAAAGAAAACGCCAAGAACGATTAAAAGCCCCAAAGAGCTTCCTATAGAGCTCAAAACAAAGCCAAGGGCTTTGCTTAGGTTCTTTCGTTTTCTTTCTAAAATAACACACTTTGAGTAATAGATCCCGATAAGAATGCTAAACCATAAATTAATTAATGAGGCAGAGAACATAACCAGAAGATTCTGGAATTTCGCCTTTATAAGAAACAATAATGTTGCAATAAAATCTGCTTCGATAATATTGGAGTAAAGAATTTTGTCGGCTATAGCCTCAACAAATGCTTGCAAGAAGAAAAAGAATAAGAACGCGCTTATAATTGCTCCTACAAACGGCACTATCAGAATGTATGGTTTTTTTGCTATAAGTTTTAGGGAATTGAGTATAGAGGCCAGCATGCAACCACTTTTTAATATAGGTAACGAGCTTTTTTATTCTTTTTCATTCCTTTTTTGCTTATCTGTTATTCCAAGATCTCCACATGGTCTATCAAGCCATCGCTGTCCAAATCTAGGCCTTCGACAACATGAGCGCAGCTACGCTTGTTAAACCTATTCGGCTTTATTATCTCCTCTGTGTTTTGAATTAAAGCCAAAACAGCCGCTTTTGTTCCAGCATTCCTTTTTCCCGCTATAAACAATATAGCCTTATCCTCGAAGTAAGGGTGCTTTATCTTCTCTATTATCCCAACAGCGTCTTCCGTGTATTCTTTCTCGGAGTTCTCGCTTATTATGAGCCAGTGAGCGTTCTTCTGCTCAAACCTTATGGAAAGATGTTCGTTCACTTCAGCGCTTGTTTTATTTGTTATTGGACCTCCGATAACTATAATATTATCATTTACTTTGCTTATATGGGGAAGCATCGTATCTAAAAACACGTAAGGGTAACGAATGCTTCTGCAGAGGGTTCCGAGAAAGCCAGCAAGTTCTGTAGCTATGTGAGCATCTCTGGCCCTTGCTTTAAATACGCCGTGCGAATCTGGGGCGCCAACAACAATCTTCGCGTTGAGCTCGTTGTTTTCTATAAATGGATGGAAGAATTCTTGCAAGGGCTTTGGCATCCCTTTTTCCATGCCCTGAAGCTTTGATATGCTTGCAGAATCAAGTTGAGGAACAAAAGCAAAGCAGCTAACGTTTGCTTTGTAGTATTTCGCTAAGCCGCCTCTTTTTTCCTCGCGCTTTGTAAGCTTCACTAAGCCAGCGTTTTTGAGTTTATTTATATAATAATAAACCTCTTGTTGCTGCAATCCAAGTTTCTTTGCGATGTCTGCAGGATAGCTTTCCTTTTTGGAGAGCTCTTTAAATATAAGCCAGCATTTTTCATTTAGCAATGGTTTCAGCTTTTCTGTTGATTCTAGTACTTCAGCATCACACACGAAATACCTATTATCTTTTTGAAAGGATAAACGAGCAAGCAATCTTACCACCATAATGCAATTTTTACCACTTTGAAATAATTTTTAATAATAGTGGGAATGTTTTTTATTTATAACGCCTTATTCCTGCAAAAGCACTAAGAATTGTTTATTAATGGTACCAAAATGCTTCCAGCGGGATTTAAAAAGCACGGAGCAAAATTACTTTTACGTTTTCTAGGGATTGCTATGTGCGGAATAATAGGTGTGCTTACTAAAGAGGGAAATGCTGGTAAATTGGCTTATGAGGGCATAAAAAGGCTAGATTATAGGGGCTATGATAGCTGGGGGATAGCGGTAAAAGGAAGTGGTTTAAGTATCTACAAGCGCACAGGCAAGATAGGAAGCATTCCTAATAAGCTCCTTCAAGGTAGTATTGCTATTGCCCATACAAGATGGGCGACCCATGGCAAGATCTCTGTAAGAAATGCCCATCCACATCTATCCCAAAATGGAAAGATTGCTGTTGTACACAATGGCGTGATTGAAAACTTTCAGGAGCTTAGGGATTTCTTAGCGGAAAAAGGTTTTGTTTTCAAAAGTGACACAGACAGCGAGGTAATACCAATGCTCATAGAGATGTACTTAGAAGAGGGCTGCAGCTTCAGAGAAGCTGTAAGAAAAGCACTATTGCACCTCAAGGGAAGCTATGCCATAGTTGCAATATATGAGCCAGAGCATATAATGATAGGTGCAAAGAACGCTAGCCCCTTGGTTGTTGGTCTGAGCGATGGAAGGGTTTTGTTCGCTAGCGATTTACAAGCAATAGCTCCTTATGCTGAAGAAGCAATTTTCCTCTCAGACCTCGAGCTTGTTGAAGCAAGCCCCGAAATTAAAATCTACAACATAGAAAGCGGTCTTTCTATAAAAAAGCTCCCGAAGAAAATAGACATTAACCTGTGTTATGCTGACAAGAAGGGATTTGAACATTATATGCTCAAAGAGATTTATGAGCAAGAGCAAGCAATAATTAATGCTTCAGCTCAAAACGAATCATTGCTGAATAAGGTTGTTGAATCCATTAAAAGTGCTAATAAAGTTTTCATAATTGGCTGTGGAACAAGCAGGCATGCTGCAATGCTTGCCAGCTATATGTTTGCTAAAATTTCTAAATTGAATGCAAGCGCTTTGCTCGCATCCGAGTTTCCAAACTTTGCAAACCTTATTGATGAAAAAACGGTTATCATCGCTTTGTCTCAGAGTGGTGAAACTGCAGACGTTCTTGAGGCTGTAAGAGCGGCTAAAAGGAAAGGTGCAAAGATAATAAGCATAGTGAATGTTATGGGTTCCAGTTTGATGCAGATAAGCGATATAAACCTAATGATGAACGCTGGTCCAGAAGTATGCGTTCTTGCAACAAAAAGCTATTTAGCACAGCTCGCAATACTTTACCTAATTGCCAACCATTTAATTGGCAATACTGAGCAAGCTAAAAAAGAGCTTGCAGAAGCAGCAAAAAAAGTGCCAATAATCATAAAAAAGAACGAAAGAAAGGCAAAGCTGCTTGCGTCCAAACTCAAAAACACAAGCAGCATTTTTGTTATAGGGAAAAACGCATGCAGCATAACAGCTCTTGAAGGCGCTCTCAAAATAAAGGAAGTAAGCTATATTCATGCTGAAGGTTATGCTTCGGCAGAATTAAAGCATGGACCAATAGCGTTAATCGAAAAAAACGTGCCTGTTATAGTTTTTGCACCGGATGCGAGCGACGAAAGCATAACTAATGCGATAGAGGCTAAGTCGCGAGGAGCACTTATCATCGGGGTCTCTACTGAAAGAGCAAAGTGTTTTGACTATTTTTTCAATGTGCCTTGCAAAGAACTATTTCCGATCCTTTCCATCATACCGATCCAATTGCTTGCATACTATCTCGCTTTAGAAAGAGGCTTAGATCCTGACAAACCAAGAAATTTAGCAAAATCTGTTACGGTGAAATGAATGGCTACGCTAAAACTTTTTGGTACAGACGGGATAAGAGGAATTGCTAACCATTATCCAATAGAGCCAGCGACGATAGTTAAGATAGGCAAAGCATTGGGTTTGTTTCTAAAGAAGAAGGAAAAGAAAGCAAGCGTTGTCTTAGGCAAGGATACGAGGCTTAGCGGTTATATGGTAGAATATGCTTTAACCTCAGGTCTTCTCTCTGCAGGCATAGATGTTCTGCTTGTTGGACCTATGCCTACTCCAGCGATATCTCACCTAACAAAATCCCTGAACTGCAGTGCAGGCGTTGTTGTAAGCGCTTCTCATAATCCTGCCGAGCATAACGGAATAAAGATATTTTCAGCGAATGGCTATAAGTTAGATAAGCAAGCGGAGTGCAAGATAGAAGAAATATTTCTGAAGCTAGATTCTTATGCTAGTGAAGATGTTGGAAAAGCTTACCGAATAGATGATGCAAGAGGCCGTTACATAGAGTTTGTTAAGAGCACCATAGATAATTTTTCACTTGATGGAATGCGCATTGCTATTGATTGCGCTAATGGCGCTAGCTATTCGATAGCTCCGAAAGTTTTCTCTGAATTGGGAGCTGAAGTTTTTGCTATTAATAATGCTCCAGATGGGCTGAATATAAATAGAAATTGTGGTGCTTTATACCCTGAAGCAATACAGAGCGAAGTCAAAAAAAGGAAAGCAGACATTGGCATAGCGTTTGATGGTGACGCTGATCGCTTGCTTGTTTGTGATGAAAAAGGCAGAGTATTAGCAGGAGATATTCTCATAGCAATTTTTGCAACCCATCTTTTAGAACAAGATACACTTTCAAGAAATGCAATAGTAGTCACTAAAATGAGTAATATGGCTTTAGACAAATTTTTGAATGAGAAAGGCATAGAAGTAATACGCACAGATGTCGGTGATAAAAACGTTATGCAAGCGATGCGCGAGCATAACACAAACTTTGGTGCTGAACAATCAGGACATATAATATTTGCCGATTATTGTGTAACTCCGGATGCTATAATAGCAGCATTGCAGCTTGCAAGAATATTGAAGGAAAAAGGCAAAAAGCTGAGCAAGTTAGCGGAACTTTTCACACTTTATCCACAAATCCTTATAAACGTTCCAGTTAAAGAGAAGATACCGTTTGAAAATATCCCTTCAGTAAGGAGTGCTATTGAAAGGGCTAAAGATGAGCTTGGGGATGAAGGCAGAGTATTTGTTAGATATTCGGGAACGGAGCAGCTTGCAAGGGTTATGGTGGAAGGTAAAAATAAACAGAAAATAAAACTGCTTGCAGAAGAGATAGCCGGTGCTATAAGAAAGGAGTTGGGAGCATGAAAATAACTATTGAGAGTATTCTTGAGGAGGCTAAAAAGCTTATTGATGACCCCGAGCCAAAATTCTGGGAACTTATAAACAAGCTGGAAAAGGTTGAGATAAAAACAGAACTCCTTGGCGAAATAGAGGATAACGTTGTAATAAAAGGTGATCTTTACTTAGGTAAAAATTCTGTGATAAAATCTGGAACGAGGATAGAAGGAAATGTATATATAGGTGAAAACTGCACCATAGGACCAAATGCTTATTTTCGTGGCAATGTTATCATTGCCAACAACTGCAAAATCTCGTACTCGGAAATAAAAAACTCCATAATACTTTCACATACAAATGTTCCGCATTTCTCTTATGTAGGAGATTCTATATTGGGGGAAGATGTAAATCTCGGTGCAGGTACGAAGATAGCAAACCTGCGCTTAGATGAAAAAAATATTCAAGTAGAGATTTGCGGAAAAAAGTTTGACAGCAATAGAAGAAAGCTGGGTGCCCTTATAAAATCCGGCACAAAAACTGGAATAAACGTTTCCATAAACTGTGGCGTTGTAATTGGAAAAAATTGCTTTATATATCCAGGGGCATTTGTTAAAGAAAGCATAGCCGATAATACTATTTTTACGCGCTAAGAAATTCAAGCTCTTTTCCAGTAAAACCATCGATAAAAATGCGCCTTTTCTTCCCGGTTTTTATATTCTCCACAATTCCTTCATAGACAGGCCAGTAAATCTCTTTTATAGATGTTACCACGAGCTTCTTCCATATCTTTTGTAGAAGTTCACGCACCTCTCTTTTCGAATATCTTTCTTTTTCCTTCATGATAGCTTGTGCAGTAACCAAAGGAAGTTTTTGCAGAGAAAGATGCAGGCTGTGCAAAGGTGTTCTTGGCAGGTCAAACTTCTTTTTTATACAATAAAGGATAACACCATTTTTCTCCATCTTTTTAACAAGATCGTTTTCAATAAGCTTCTTTAATATTCTTTTTACCTTGTTTTCATCCATAAACGCCTTCTTGCTTACCTGGGATGCACTTAGCGGGGTTGTCAAAAAGTTCAGTACCTTTATCTCATTATCGCTTAAACCATAGAGATCCTTAAGCCCCTTGGATTCTACAAAGCCTTCTTTAAAATGGAGAAATTCTCCAGTGTAAGAATTTACAAAAAGCACACTTTGCCTAAACATATTCTTTTCGTTAAAATAGTTGAATTCGACCTTATAAACAGGTATATACTTGAGGTTAGTTTCTATTAATCGCTCGCTTCCGGGAAGCAAACCAAAGAGCTTGCTAACCTTTTTCCTAATTTTAGATTCAGCCTTTTCTTTTGCATATCTTATTGGAAAGGCTAAAAGCTCAAGTTTTTCTTCTGCCTCCTTTTCAGGGATTTCAACGGGCTTTTCTTCCTCAACTTTTTTCATTTCCGGTTCTGACACAGCAGCAGGCTTCTTTTCCTCCAGAAAAACCATGCCTTCTTCCTCATTAACTTTGGCTCCCTTGTTTTCTAATTCTAATAGCACATCCTGAAGCTCAAGGTTTGAGCTATACTTGGTATTTAACGAGTTCAACGTTCTGCTTATTTCCGCAAGCTTTGCCCTTCCGTCCCTCTTCAATCTTGCCCAGTACATAGAGCTTATAAGCTTTAGCACTTGCTCATCGCTTAGCTCAACTTTTGTTTCGATTGTTTCGGTTTCCCTGCCTTCGTGCTGGCTCATTCTAGGCCTTACCTTCATTATGAAAGCCCTGCTTGTTTCTTCTCTGCGGTCACCAACCAAAGCAACGCCTGTAGGCAAAGTCCTTATAAAAGCCCCTGCCTTGAATTTGTGCGGAATTATTGCAGGTGTTCGCTTATAAACAGCCTTTATATCATCGTTGAAAACAAGCTTGTGAACAATTATTATATCAAGCTGGCTTAGTACCTTAGTATCTATTGCCGATGGCTGCTGTGTTGCAAAAACCAGAGAGCAGCCAGGCCTGCGACCCTGCTTTACATATTCTATTAAAGCATCGCTTGCTGCTGTTTTGATATTTCCACTCGGAATGAGCGTATGTGCTTCATCTATAAAAAGCCACGTTGGCGGAATTTGGATCTCGAGAAGCTCTTCTGCTGAGCTTTCAAACCGCTTAGCAGCTTCTTTCCTTGTAGCTATCTTTCTTGCAGCTAATATGCGTCTGGCCAGAATTCCTATTACAAGTGCAGTAACATTATCATCCAAAAAACTTGTGTCTATAATTGTAAGCTGACCTTCTCTGCTAAGTTCGCTAAGCGGTGTGCCTTCTATATCAAAAATGCCCCATGATTTAGCAGCCTCAAACCTACTTGTTAGAGCTCTTATAGAATCCACTTTATAGCCGCGGTCTCTAGAATTAAGTTCAGCATCATTTTCTAGGCAGAATATGATATCATCAAGTGAATAATCCTTAGTGCCTTTAATTCGCTCTTTATCTATGGTAATATATCCTTTCTCAACTTTCTCTAAAGCTTTTTCTAGCAGCAAACCCGTTGGGCTAAAGCGATCTATTCCAAATGTTAGGCACCAATCCTGAGCTGTAAGCATTGAGGGCTTTATGGAGAATGTTGCATCATAGGTGCCTTTAGGCGTCTGAGACTCCATCCCCTTTGGAATAAAAACAACTATATTATCAAGCCCTTTTGGCTCAAGCCCCCATTTTTTTAGCTCCTCAACCTCTTTTTCTTCGCGATTGGCATATCTCATGCTCCAGAAGACGCCGACAGGATCAACAACAATTATGCCAACATCGGGGTTTTTTAGCGCTAGCTCCTCAGCAATCACGCCAAGCACATAACTTTTTCCGCTGCCACGAGCACCGCAAACAAAAACAACATGAGGATTTAAACTATCTAACAAGATATCCTTTTCTTTATAGCCAGGTTCGTGTACGCGGCCTATAAAAAGAGCTGCTTGTGATCCATACTTTTCATATACGGATTTTTTTCTGCCAATAAACGCTCGGCCTTCCTCATCTTCAAGGAATTTTAGTTCAGGAAGTATAATATCGCTTCCCTCCGCAACTACAACCTTCCCTTTATCCTCCTTCTTAGCTTTTTTCTTATCTCCTTCTTTTTTCTCCCCTTTTTTATCTTCCTTAATTTCTTCTCCCCTTTCCTCTTCAAGAACGGCTTCCTCTTTTATGTTTTTTTCTTTTTCCGGCTCAGCGTATATGCTTTCGCTTTCTTTACTTTCCTTTTCTATTTTTTCTTTTTCCTTTTTTGCAATCTCACTCAGCTTTTTCCTAGCTTCTTTCAGCTCCTCATCTAAGCCAAACACTTCCTCAAATAAGTCCTGCTCTTCACTATCCTTCTCTATAACAACCCTTTTCTTCTCGGCCATGCAAAACCCTTAATCATTTTCAACAAGCTCTATATTAAGAATAATTTTGATAATTAAATTACTTTCGATTCAAGTGCTTTTACCCAAAAATTTTGCATTAAATTTTATAACTGTTATTGCGCATTATTTCCTTTTATGGAGTGCGTGTTTTGTAAGATCGCTAACGGTGAGCTGCCAGCTGCAAAGATATGGGAAAGCCCCGAGTATATAGCAATTCTAGATATAAATCCGAACACAAAAGGCACGACTCTTGTTATACCAAAGAAGCACATAAGCTCTTACATCTTTGACGCTAGCGATGAGGAATATACAAAGCTTTTGTTAGCGGCAAAACAAGTGGCAAAGATTCTTGAGAAAGGGCTTTGCTTGGAAAGGGTTGCTATGGTTATGGAAGGCACAGGCATAGACCATGCTCACATAAAGCTTATTCCGTTACATGGTATTTCTAAGCTTGCAAGCGGAATAGAAAGCAAAGAGCGCGTTTATTTCGAAAAATACCCTGGTTATATAACCACACAACTAGGCCCTCAGGCAGATATTGCAGAACTGGAAAAGCTTGCTGAAGAAATCAGGAAGAAAGTGCAAGCATAGCTACTTGTGGCTGGAAAAAGGACAGGTCAAGTTATAGTTAACCTATACGGTTTGTAATACTTGACAGCAACAAACCTACGATACCTTTAAATTTAGAGAAAAATTCAACTTAGGTATGCCTTTTCTTAGAAGAGCCATAATAAAATTAGGGCTAGGTAAAGGGAAGCGTAGGAAAGCTGCTTCAAAGAAAAGGCAGTGGCTCATACCAGATGAAAGGGAAATCTATGAAAGCATGCGAGAGCAAGGTTGGGGCTATTCAGATTTGGGAAAGCAAGCACTCGTGCCCAAGAGCAAAGACATATCTGAAAAATTGGGCATAGCCAAAGGTTCGCGAATTTTGTTTTTTGCAGGATGTTATGGGGACTGGGCAAATGCTTTAGCAAGAGATGGAAATCGCGTTGTTTACTCCGATGTATCTGCTGATATGGTAAGAGGTATAAGAAGCTCTGTAAAAGGCGCATCTTTTGAAAGAACAAGAGTACTTGAGGCCTCTCAATGGCCTAGAAGGCCTAATGAATACGACTGGAGCGTTTCCTTTGAGCCGATACCGTTACAGGATGAGGCGCTTCATTTAGTGCTAATGCGTTCTTTGTTGAACAAAAAAGGGGCAAAAATTATATACAGCAGAGCTTACCTATTCGAAATAAAAAACTACATATACAAAGTTGCTAAGGGAATTGCAAAACTATACGGAGCGAGAAGTAGGAAAAAAAGCGTTGAAATTGAAAATATTGGGAATCGTGGAAAACGTATTGAAAGAGTAACTGTCATAACACTCGAAACAAATGAACAGGCAAGAAGAAAAGCGTGGATTGATATGCAAGTATTGAAAGCCGTTAGATCAGAAAGAGATAAAAAAAGGAGCAAGAAAATAAAGCTTAATGATCTGTTAAAAAATGAGAGGATAAAGCGCCTTAAGCTTTCTAAGGAAGAACTTACAGAAAGTCTCCGCAGATTGGAAGCACTGTCCAAATTAGCAAGTTATTCATTAACAGTGGTTATACAAAGCGAATAATACTCGCTTTTACTCTGGCTTTGCGTCATAATTATTTTCCCCAACAAATTTCCAGTTACATTTTATCTCTATAAATGCAAATATTTAATTTTTATCTAAGAGGGGCCGCGCGTAGCGATAATTTTGATACAAAACTCCAGCAATAAAAAATATAAAAAGGAGCCGAAAACATTATTTTTACTATGCACGCTGGCGAAAAATTTTTTATTGCTTTTATAGGAGTCGCTGCTCTATTGTTTTTTATAAGCATTATTCTTCTTTATTTACCGGCAGAAACCGGACAAACAAACAAGAGCATAAGTGGTTCTGCTGAAAAACCTTCGCAAGATATTTCACAAGATATACTTAAAGAGATTGAAGAAAAAACTGGCATAAAGATACCTGAAGAGGTTAAAGAAGCTGCTAAAGACGCTTCCGTTTGCGAGAGGATATCTAAAGGACTGGGCAGGGATATGTGTTATGAGAATTATGCTACACTATATAAAAACCCCGCCCTTTGCGAAAAGATAGAGAATGAAACATATAGAAACCAATGCTATTCGCATACAAGTGAGTTTTCTTCAGATCCAGCGCTATGTGAAAAGATAACTTCTGATGTTGAGAGGGATAGGTGCTATAAAAATATTGCACTAAATAAAAAAGATGTTTCGCTATGCGACAAGATTTCTGGAAATGTGGAATACATAAAAAAGTGGGACTGCTATAAGGATGTTGCCATAGCGAAAAAGGACCCAACAATTTGCGATATGATGGAAGAACAGCGTGAAGTATGCTACTCCGATTTAGCAACCGCTCTTAATGATGCATCTCTTTGCAGCAAGAGTTCAAATCCGGAGTATTGCTATTACACTATTGCATTAAACACATTGGACCCAGCTCCTTGCAAGAATAGTGGTGATTGGAAACAGAAATGTTACGAAGAGATTGCATTAACTAAGAAGGATTATTCAATTTGTGAAAAATTAGAGCTGCGCAAAGCAGATTGTTTTTATAAAATTGCTTTGGACAAAAAAGATCCTTCGATTTGTGGTAAAGCTTCAGAGGAAAGCGTTGCAGGTAACTGCTATTACCTCCTTTCCATAGATATGAACAACCCTTCTCTTTGCGATGAGATTCTAGATACAACCTATAAAAATCGTTGTTATAGCACGTTTGCTTATGCATTGAATGATACTTCATTTTGTGAGAAGATGGAAACTAGTGAAGGGGAAAAAGATTGTTATATTACACTTGCGAAAAAACTTAATGACAGCAGCATATGCGGCAAAGCCACAGAGGTTGAGATTAAAGACAAGTGCTATCATGAAATGGCTGTAAAAGCCAAAGATGGTTCTTTATGTGCTTATATTCAAAGCACGGAAGAGAAGGATTCCTGCTATTTAGAGGTCGCCCTAAATATAGATGATCCTACCTTATGTGATAACATTCAAGATTCCGGAAAGAGGGAGTTTTGCCTTAAGTATAGCTGACAGATTTCCTCAGCTTATTCTTTTTTGAAAATCACGTGCTCTGTGTAAGGATCCCCTTTCCATAAATGTTTTGTGGTTTTGTAATCCCAGTTATCGCCAAGCAAATAGTGCACCTTAAAGCGCATATACGTTGCATCAAGCTTCTCTGGTTCTACATGACCTTTTAGGTTTGGAAAGGGGTCTGTATGAAACTGATAAACTATCCTGTTCTCTGAAACTTCTGGAAATTCAACATGCAGGCCAACACTTTCGTCTCTGGTGCGCAAAACCCTTGCGAAATCCCGCGGATCGCCTTTTTTAAATCCCATCGCGTCATAGGCCTTTTTCAAGCCCCGTTCCATAATTTTTGTGAATATCTCCAGAGCTTTTTCTTCGCCAAATTCTTCCTTTAAAACAAGAAAAGTATTCTCATACAAGGCAAAGAATGGAGCATTATATTCTTTCATGAACCATAACAATAACCAAAAATAATAAATTTCTTTTCGATCTTTTAAAAGAGTAAGCATGATAGATGAGTATGAGCAGTCACGAAAAATAAAATTTATTATGGTATTGGGGCTTTTTCTAGCCTTCTTTTTGATTTTTAGTTTATGGTTAGTGACATATTTTCAACCAAAAAAAGCACCCGACGAAAAAACTCAGAGCGAGGATATAACACAAGCACCACCAAACAAATACAACCAAGTTCAAAAGTCTAATAAAATAGATCTAGATCCATCTCAACTGCCAGAAAAATGGAGGAATTTATATGAAAAAATAAGGACTATAAGCGTTACATGTAACGAAATCACTTCAAATATTCTTTCATCTATTGATGGTGTTTTAAATGGTAATATTGCCAAAGAAGAATTTTGTGCAGGTCCTGGAAAACAGCTGAGAGAGAAGTTGGCCCAGCTGATAGAGGACGTCAACAGTTTAAGAAAAATCAAAGAAAGTAAAGATTATAATAAAATGGATTCTTGGGAAAAGGACATTGTAAAGAAGGTGGTGAAATACTCTGTTGGTCCTTCAGATTGGAAAAAATGGAGCTCATATATCAAAAAATATTGTGAAGGGGTTTTTACAGAAGAGTCTCTGCAACTTATAAAGAAAGAGATAGAAAAATATAGCAAGTATGGTGGTTCTTGCTCAATGTGGGAGGATTATAGCGAACGTGTGCTAAAGTATGAACTAGCAAAAGAAGAGGGGGTTATGAATGCATATCAATTAGGCACAGTAGTAGAGCCAATTAACAAGGATTTGAATGTTTCTATAAAAAGCATAAAGATTGTAAAGGCGCCTGTGGTTAGATACCTTTCGGAAAGAGACTTTAATTCAGAGGAGTTAATTGAAATAAAAAGAAAAGTTAGAGATTTTTATCTTAACGGTGGTTGTGAAGAATACGACCTTCCTTCATATTATATGGAAAAATGCGAAGAATATGAAAAAAATTATAAGGAAATTGTGGATAAATACAGAAATAGACTGCCTGAGCTTATCTCCATAAAATGCGAGTATACTTACAAGTATATTTATACAGATTACGGAGAGTATGTGACACCGACAACCTATATGGTCGATATTTTAATATATGATAAACGTAAAGATAAATTTTACCATGGGAGCATTCTTCCTCCCTACACAAATTTCAGTGATAACGTCCAGTCCTTATCTTATTTAACGCCACACATAGTAATAAGAGAATTTTTCGATAAAAATTTAGCAGAAATAAAATATCCGTTATATATTATCTGTGTACATGAAAAGGTCTTGGGTCGCACGAAATTTAACAAAGAATCATTCGAGGTTATGGTACTAGATGATATGTATTATTGGATATATTTTAAGGATGAATCATATTATAGTCCTTCTATCACAATATTTGAGTTTATTCCTTCCCAAGTGTTTCAAAAATAGGAGGCTTACAGTAAAACTTATAAATGATTTTATGCTCCTTTTACAGTGATGTGCTATGTCTGAGGAAAAGGTTTTGTATGAGGGAAAGCCGAGCAAGAAGCTTTTTCTTGCCTGGCTACTATCTCCAAGGGTTCTTGGCATCATTATACTTGCTTTAGGAATAGCCACTATTTATTATTCTCTGATGGTGGCAAAAACCTTCTATGAAATAGCTTCCAAGGGGCCTAAGGAAGTGCTACACGGGCAGGAATATAGTTATGATAATCCCTTCTATGTTGGCGCATTTTGTTTTGCAATAGCTTTTTTGCTGTACCTTACATATCTCTACTTTTTAATGAGAACATACCAATATAGAATTACAAGCAAAGGCATTTACTTTAGCGGAGGCATCTTTATAAGGAAATCAAAGTTTGTGCCATTTTACAAGGTTACAAATATTGAGATAACGCAAACAATTGTTGAAAGAGCTTTTGGTATAGCAACAATCAATATACAAACTGCTGGCATGGGCATGCACATTCCAGAAATCCGGTTTGAAGGACTTGAAGATGTAGAAAAGCCTTATGGAATAATAAAAGAGGCTATGGGAAAGCTCCAGAAGCAAGCCAAGCTTCACAGCGAATAGTAGCAGCTTTTTTAATTTTGTTTCTGCCAAATTTTAACATAGAGATGCCTATGGGCCGGTAGCTCAATGGAAGAGCGCTGCCTTCGCACGGCAGAGGCTCCGGGTTCAAGTCCCGGCCGGTCCATGCCAAACAATTTTAACTTCTTTTGTTTCTATCTATATGGGGGCAGGATGGTAATAATCTATAAAAAGGGAAGCAATTTCCAGCTTTCCCTAACAGATTCGAATGCTGCAAAGCTTGGCTTAAAGCCACAGGCGGAATACGAGTTGGTTAAGCTAAGCGATGATGTTTTCGCTTTGGTTGAGAAGAGGGTTTCGCAAAGGACTGAAGAACTCGATAAGCGAATTTTTTCGCTTCTTAAGCGCAAAAAGCTTTCTGAAAGGGTTGAAGGCAAATTCGAGAAGTTATTAAATAGCGCCGAGCTCAAAAGATTTAAGGAATTGATAAGGCAGGGCAAGATAATCCCATTCAAGCTTTCAGCAAAATATAAGAGAGCGGTATATAAAACTCCCGAAGAGATAAAAGGCGTGGAAAAGAAGGAAAGAAAACAAGAGCTTCCTTACACCGAAGGAAAAGAAGCAAAGGGCATAACAGAACCTGTAGGGGAAGAGCTAACCCCGATTGTTGCACCGCGCATTGATCAAACAAAGCAGTTTGAAAAGCATTCATATGCGATAATAAGGGATGAGGCACTTGCAAAGGAGCTCTCTTCGCGACTAAGCTCGGATATAAAGCGCAGAGAAGTTTTGGGCATAAAGACCTTCGATGGTGAATATTATATTATAAAGAGAGAGCTTTACGAGAAGTATAGCCCTGTAATATTAAAGTATATTCAGGATAATTCTCCAATAAGTGCTGACAGGATCGCTAGCGATTTGCGCATAGATAAAAAGCTTGTGAAAATCGTCTGTGAGTTTTTGCGCGAAGAAGGCGAGATTGTAGAGAGACGCAGAGAGCTTTACGAATACGTCAAGTGAGTAAGATGCACGTGCTTTTGCCTCTTCTCTCGGGAAGAGAAAGCAATGAAAGATTTTTAGAAAAAGCAACCAAAGGTGTTCGCAAGGTAACAGTCCTTATTGTTGTTGACACCTCGCTGCAGGAAACGTTTGGTGTTACCGCTAGCTCTCTAGCTCAAGCTCAACGGATTGCTTCTACAATAAAAGCATATCTCAGTAAAAAGCGCAAATCATGCGAAATATTGCTTGAATGGGGCCCAACAGCAGAAACTATTGATAGGATAGCAAAGCTTAAAAGCGTGAATAAAATAGTGCTTGTCAAAGAGAAAAATGCATTCTTCAAGCAGATTGCCAAAAAACTTTCGAGGAGCTCTGCGTACAAATTAGAGCTTATTGATGCTTCTATCTAAAACATTTGCATTCTTATACAAATGTTTTTAAACTTTATTGACTTAAATTTGCGTAGTGATGCAAATGTTAGAATTCGATGGTTTTGGACCGGAGAAGGTTCTCATTGTGCATAACCCGAAAATAGGTTTGAGGGGTTTTGTTGTAATAGATAATACTGCTTTGGGTCCCGGGAAAGGTGGAATAAGATTAACGAAGACAGTTACGCTTGAAGAGGTAGCTAAGCTTGCCAGAGCAATGACTTGGAAGAACGCATTAGCAGAGCTTCCGTTTGGCGGAGCAAAAGCGGGAATTGTTGCCGATACAGATATCCCTTCTAAGGAAAGAAAAGCAGAGCTTATCAGAGCGTTTGCTCAAGCCGTAAAACCACTTGTTCCTGAGTATTATGTTGCAGGGCCCGATATGAATGTTTCACAGGAAGAGATGCGTATATTTGCAGAAACTATAGGTGATAATAAAGCATGCACAGGAAAGCCAAAGGAGCTTGGTGGCTTGCCACATGAATTGGGAAGCACAGGCTTTGGAGTTTTTCACGCAACAAAAGTTGCAGCTGATTTTTTAGGATTGGATTTGAATGGTGCAAAAGTAGCGATAGAAGGCTTTGGAAATGTCGGGGGCTTCGCCGGAAAATTCCTCAGCGAAGCTGGCGCTAAACTTATAGGTGTCTCTGATATAAAAGGGCTCGTTTACAACAAGAATGGACTTGATTATGAGAAGCTTATTGAAGCCAGGGATAAGAAGGGTTCAGTAATTGCTTACGATGGCGAAAAACAAATTTTGCCAAACCACGATATAATAAAACTTGATGTAGATATTTTAGTTACCGCGGCAATTCCGAACTTAATTCAGGCACATGAGGTTAATCTAGTAAAAGCAAAGCTTATAGTTGAAGGAAGCAATATTCCAATGACGCAGGAAGTAGAGGAAATGCTCGCACAAAAAGGCACTCTTATAATACCAGACTTTGTAGCTAACGCGGGCGGCGTGATTTCAAGCTATGTGGAGTATATTGGCGGTACTGAACAAGAGATGTTTAAACTTGTTGAGGAAAAAATAACCAGAAATACAAAGCTTGTGCTTGAGAAAGCCAAAGATACGCTGTATACAAGAGCAGCTGCATTAACGATAGCTCGTGAACGAGTTTTAGAAAAATGCGAATGGTGCAAGCCCTAGGCTAGCGCATATTATTTTCCATAAACAATTCTTCTTGCAAGTTTCTCCTTCTTTTTTACTCTCTTCTGGTGCTTTTTTAGAAGCTTTATCAGAAATTCGGTCACGAATTGCTTTGTTTCACCGCACAAGCGCTTGCCTTTCTTGCATTCTTCCATTATACGCAGCACTTCTGCTGAGTCAGGATAATGAAAACGCAGTATTTCACAAACTTTACATATCTCCGGTTTCCCGCCAAGCTTTCTTTGCAAGCTTGCTGTTTCTCTGCCACCTGTAAAAGCATTGCTGACCTTTTGCCTTATCTGCTCTGGGCTATCATCGAGAAAGATCGCGCTTGCAGGTTCTGAGCTGCTCATCTTGCTTCCTTTAAGCAAGCCAGATTGATGCCTGAAATAAATAAAAGAAGGCATTTCTAGCTCGTAAGGTAAGCGTTTTACAATGTCTCGGGTCAATCTAGCATGTGGATCTTGATCTAGACCTATGGGCGTTATGCTTGGCATCTTTCCTTCAAATTCAGGCAGTTGGGCATGCAAAATATCTGCATACTGAAGCAATGCTGCACTAATCTTGCCCAAATCTACATGTCCATATGTAGCTTCAAACATATTGCGGGTTATCTTCTTACTTATCTCAAAGGCAAACGCATAGTAGCGAGTTTTATAATTACTTTGCACATAAACATCCTTTTTACTCAAACCAAAAGCTAACACATGGGCAAGGTTATTTACCGCTATCTCCTTAGCTTGTTCCAATGTTTTTATCTGAGGCCGGCTTGTGTAACCTTCTATGTCCGCTATGCAAAAATAGCTTTTAGCTCCAAAGGATTTGAAAAGCAAAAACATATCTATTACTACCTTATGGCCCAGGTGCAAGTTGCCACTAGAGGCTATGCCTGTCATATTTATGAAAGGTCTTCCTTCCTTTATGCATCGCATTACTTTTTCGAAATCCCTGTGTGCTATAACCATTCTTTCAACTAGGTAATGATTGAGCTCTTTTTTCCACTTCTCTGGAAAAGGCTTCAGACCAAATTCTGCAAAAGCTCTTTCATATTTTATCTCTTTCGAGGACCAAGGGTTTATTGCCTGCATAATATCACTTTTAATATAATTTTTGCCACTTATTTTAATTTAAAATTACCTTTTAGGTGTTTTCTATGGCAAAGCTGACCGAAAGATATTCTCAACTTATAGGTGACAAAGTGATTGTAAGCAATCGCAGGCTTCGCGATCAGCTGAGCCAGAAAGGTTTTGGCGAACGCATAGAAAAAACACTGGTTTTAGATCTTAAAGAAGCGCTTTTCCTTCTCGAAAAAGGGAAGATAGAAATAAAAAAAGGAAGGAAAAAGCTGACCGCAAAAGAACTTTTAGCGCTCGCAGAAGCAAGCGATAAAAAGTTTTATTTAAAATACTTAGTATTCAAAGATTTGCGTGAAAAGGGCTATGTAGTTAAAACAGGTTATAAATTTGGTTTTGATCTGCGTGTCTATCCAAAAGGAAAAAAGCCTGGCGAAGCACATACGCAGTGGGTAATAAATGTATGTTCGCAAGATGAAACTTTTTCGATGCCTGAGATAAGCAGAATGGTTCGCTTAAGCGGCAATATAAACACTATTCTTGTGCAAGCGGTTGTCGATGGAGAAAATGGCATCAATTATTATGAAATAAAGCGCCTGGTTCCTTAACAAACTGGAAAAGAAAAAGAAAAAGGGAAAGAACACTGCTTTTAATGTAAACTTTATAGGTCGAAACCTCTAAGCGTTTTTCTGCCGTTTGCTGTAGCCCTCTCAATCGCTTTATCGAGCTTCCACTTTACTACCTTATTGAGCGCCTCGAAGAAGTCGCCAGAAACTCTAATATCCTTCTTCTTGATGTATTCCTTTACCTTGGATTTAACCACCAAATCCTCCATCCAGCTACCTCCTTTGCCTTTTTAACGGGTTTTCTGCTTAAAAAAATGAGGCAAACTTATTTAAAACAATGCCTAAGAAATAGCATTTTTTGCCCAAAATTTGCGCTTTTTAGGCATATTTTAGGTTATTTGATCCCTGCTTTTTTCTTGGTGTAATGCTCTATTGCCTTAAGCAATGCGTTTCTGAGCTCTTCATCTCTTTTTTCCTCGGCATTTTTTATTAGGACCAAAAAACTTTTTGGAACCTTGCTTTCAAGCCATTTTGAAAAGTCATGGTGCTCTGCATGGTGGTTGAGAGATTCTAAAGGAACTCTTTGTAAAGCGCTTGCAAATTCTGCAATGCTCGAAGCTTTTTCGTTGCAGTACCAAAAGTAAAAGGTTGGAAGCGGCTTTGTTAGTAGCTTTTCGGTCCTTTCAATCCTTCGCAATTCTTTTTTTAGTTCTTTAATTTTTTGTTCTTCTTTACTTAACGCTCCTATGGCTTTCTTTAATTCCTTCTTCCTCCTTTCTAAATCAGCTTTCTTTATAAAAGGAAGTATAAGATTTTCAATGACCATCTATAATCACCAAGCATACATATAATACTTCTTTTCTATTTAAATTTTTCTTGTTGTAATAACTTGGGTATAATCTCTTCCAACCACTTTGCAAATTCTGTTTTGCTGATCTTTTCTACGCTGCTTAAAGAATCTTCCAAGCCAGGGTCAAATTTAATCGCACCCAAATATCTTATGCCTAAATCTTTAGCATTTCTTTTTATAAAATCGGAATCTTTTTGCTTCATGTTTTCGATAATTCCTATAACCGGAATGCTTTGTTGCTTTAACATCTTTATCATTCTTTCCACACTTTCCCAAGCAAGCTTCGATTGCGTACTTACAAGTAAGAATTCTAATCTTTTTATCGCTCTTATTATTTCAAGCGTTGCATCTCCAATGCCTGGGGGCATATCAATAATGAGAAAATCAAGCTCTTTCCAAATTGTTATAGCAAGCAATTCTATTATTGCGTTTGAAACATCAATGCCGCGCAAAGGTGCTGGCTTATCCTCAATAAAGTATATAATCGACATAAATTTTATTCCGTAAATTGTAGGAGGCAAAAGCCCTTTTTCTTCTTGGGGAAAAGCAGGCTTTATGCCAAGTATCATGTGATCTGAAGGGCTGAAAAAATCCAAATCCAATAAGCCGACTTTGTAGCCCCTCTCCGCCAACTTTAAAGCAAGCGAGCAAGAGATAACGCTTTTTCCCACGCCCCCTTTGCATGCAGAAACAGCAATAATTCTTTTGACACCTTTTAACCTATCTTCTATAACACTAAACCTTGCATCTATGCCTAACATTAAATCTCCTCTACAGAAGCTATGGAAAGGCCTCGGCCTTTTTTAATCTCAAAGTCAACGCTTTTACAATTTGGACATTGCATATAGCTATGTGCTATATCTGGAATAAAATGTATAAATTCCGCTTGCTTTTCGCTTAGCCTTTTTTTTGTTTCGCTAAGATTCCATTCGAAGCCGCAAGTCCGGCATTTTAATTTGGCCTTTTCCTCCTTTATTTCATAGGTTATATGCCAATCTTTAAGCTCTTTTGTTATTTCTTCAAGCGCATGTGTGAATATTTCTTTATCTATTTGCTGTAGTTCGCCAAGAAGCACGCTTACCTTTATCCGCTTTTTAAAACCATTCTTGTTTGCAAAATCTGTTGCTGCTTTTACTACTGCTTGTGCTAAAGACCACTCGTGCATATAAAATCACAAAAATAATAAAACCAAACATTTTTAATTTTGGTCAATAATGTATTATTATTTCGCTTTTTAGAGGTGAAAATATGCCAAATAAAAAGACGATTAAAGAATTTTTAAAACCAGATTGGAAAAAGATTGTTCTGAGCTTTTTGCTGCTTTTAGCTTGTTTTTTGTTTTTCGTTTCAGTAACTGCTTTGCCCATGCCAGTCTCCATGATTCCTGTTATTACAGGCTTGTTCTTGGCACTCCTTTTGCCCTTTGCCGTGGTTTATAATCTGTTGTCTTTTGGTATTCCGGATATTGTTGCATTAATTATAGCTTTTAGTTTGCATGTTTTCTATTTTTATGTCGTTTCCTGCTTTTTAGTGTGCTTATTGGCACGCCTAAAGAATTTGATAGTGTCCATAAAATGGAGTAAATGGGATGCAAAAACACTTGGTGTTCTGGCGAGTATAGCAGTGATTGGAATCGCTGTTTATGGCTTTCTAAATCTTGGTTGGACCGACATATTTATTCCGACTGCTGATGACAGCGGAGCAACGCCAGAAGGGATTACAGAGGTGGTTAAGGCAAATAACCAGTTTGCTATCAAGCTTTACTCGGAAATAAGCAAAGATTCTAATGGAAACATATTTTTCTCTCCTTGGAGTGTATCAACTGCAATGGCAATGGTGTATGAAGGTGCTCGGGGCCGGACGGCAGATGAAATAAGATCCGTTTTTCAGTTTCCTGAAGATAATGACAGAAGAAGGTTTTCCTTTGCGAGACTACTGAATACAGTGAACAAGACTAGCGGAAGATACGAATTTCATGTTGCGAATGCAATATGGTTGCAGAAGGAATATCCTTTTTTAGAGGAATACAAAAATATAATATGGAGATATTATTTAGGTGAAATCAGGAATGTAGATTTTGTAAATGATGCTGCCAGCTCAAGTAATGAGATAAATAACTGGGTTGCAGACCATACAAATAACAAAATAAGAGAAATTGTGCGTCCAGAGATGTTCAACGAACTTACCCGTGCTGTGCTTACGAATGCGATATATTTCAAAGGAAAATGGAAATACCAGTTTGATAAGCAACACACAAAACCGGAGGATTTTATCCTTGGTTCTGGAGAAAAGGTTAAGGTTCCAATGATGCAGCTTATGGATTCAGATTTGGAATTCAATTATGCGGAAATGGATGGTGTGCAGATACTTGAAATAAAATATCAGGGTGACAAAATATCAATGCTGGTTCTCCTGCCAAGAACTAACATACACTACTTAGAATCAATACTGACTGAAGAAAGGCTTCAGAAGTGGCGAAACAGCCTTAAACCCGAAATAGTTTACATATACATGCCCAAATATAAATTTGAAACCTCTTACTCATTAACAGACTATTTAAAAGATATGGGAATGCATTCACCTTTTGAATGGCCTGGTGCAGATTTCTCTGGAATTGATGGAACAAAGACGCTTTACATTAGCGATATCTTGCATAAAGCATACGTAGATGTCTGTGAGGAAGGCACAGAGGCAGCAGCGGCAACTACCATTCTTGTTACGAAAGGAGCAGCACCCAAGCACCCAGTAGTATTTAGAGCAGACCGTCCGTTTATATTCATAATACAGGAAAGCAAAACGGGAAACATTCTTTTCATTGGCAGGGTAATGCAGCCTGTAGGTTATTGAGTAGTGTTGTGCCAGCAACGTTTACAAAAAACTTTTAATAGTTCTTCCCACTACATACATATAATTCTGAGAAGTAAGAAAATGCTAAAGAGAAACCTTATTAGAAGCAAACCAAGCGATGAAAAAAGCAGCCTGTTGTTAAAGATGGACTTTCCAAAGAAGTAAAATTATTGGGCTTAAATGGTTTCGGACAAGCAATGCTTTCTACAAGCTTCAAGCACAAAAATAGGTCTGTGATCAAAATTGAAAATGCTTCTTGGAATTGGTAACGAACTTCTTGCTGATGATAGCATCGGCTGCTACATAGCTGAGAAGTTTAAGGATGAAAATTGGTTTGTGCAAAACTGTGGCACAGTGCCAGAGAACTACCTTGGGCTAGTTATCAGAGTAAGACCAGAGCTGCTTGTTATAGTGGACGCAGCACATATGAATCTTAAACCAGGTGAAATAAGAAGGTTAAGGAAGGAGCAAGCATGTTCTGCTTTTATAAGCACGCACAGCTTGCCCTTAAAGGAATTCATAACCATCGCAAGCAAGTATGCTAAGCAGGTTGTTTTGATAGGAATACAACCAAAAAATATTTCTTTTGCTCAGCCTATGAGTGCTGAAGCAAAACAAGCAGCAAGGAAACTTATGAATGTATTGAAGCTTAATAAGTTGGAAGAAATAGAAAGGCTTTAGCTATTGCTTCTTTTCAGGTATCAAGAAGCCAGCATCTTTATTATAATCTGCTAGCAGAAACTCATCGCTTTGTTCAAGTGCCTTTACAGGGCATATATCGACACATTGACCGCAAAAAGTGCATCTGCTTACATAATGCTTAATTCGATTGTTTTTTTCATCAAACTCTAACGCTTTAGCTGGACATACGCGAATGCATTGCTTGCACCTTATGCATTTATCCTCGTGATAAATTAAGCGTCCTCTAAACCTTGGCGGTGTTTTTATGGGCTTATTTATTTTTGCTTTTCCTTTTTCCACTTCTTCCATTAAATGTGTAAAACTTTTTGGCACATGTTTACATGGAAAAGGATTTGTGGAAGGTTTTTTGAAAAGCTGCTTTACTAATTGTTTCACAAAGGATAACATGCTACATCACCAAGAGCCTATCCAAACCTATAAAAGCTAAACCAAAAAGGGCTAGCAAAAACACATAGTAGATGTAAATCCTTGCAGCTTGATCAACCTTTAAGCGAGCAGTAGCAGCGCTTACCAATATCAAGCTAGCAAACATAATAGCAAATGTTTTAACAAGGAAGAAAATAAAATCGGCAATTAAAGCAAAAATGCTTGGTAACGCTAAAAATGCGCTTATGTTCCATGGGAAGAAAAGAGCTACTATTAAGCTTGCAAATGCAAGTGCTTGCACAGCTTGTGCCATAAGAAGCAGAGCCAAATTTCTGCCGCTATACTCTACAAGCACACCTTCAGCTATTTCTGTTTTAGCTTCGCTTATGTCTGCAGGAAGCTTAGCGACCTTTGCTGGGAATACTGCCAAAGCACTGACTAAAAGAAGAGCAACGCCAAGCTTGCCAATCCCATCAACAAGATTCCAAATAGGATATGCTGTTAAGGTATCAAATGAGAATGCATATGCACCCGCATGACTAAAAGAAAGGAGCCAAGCAAAAGCGATTACAACAACAGAAAGCACAAATTCATAGCTCATCATGAGCACTATTTCGCGTTGAGCGCCTATGCTTGCATAGGGAGATGCAGAAGCAAAAGCGCCGATAGCTAGAGCTAAAGGTGGTATAATAAACAAATAAAGCACTAGGATTAGATCACCATGTGCTTGCAAAAGAGGGGGCATGCCCGCAAATGGCATATAAAGAAACAAAAGAAGAGCGCTAGCTAGAGCAACAAGGGGCATAGCGTTAAAAAGCCATTTTATGGAGTTTGCTGGCACTATATTTTCTTTTATAAATAGCTTTTTTATGTCAAGAAAAGGCTGGATTATTGGCGGTCCTATGCGCGCTTGCATCCTTGCAATTAGCTTTCTTTCCAAACCGTTAAATAGTAATGAAAGTAAGAGAGCTAGTGTTATTATGAAAATGGAATGCGCTGCTACATGCAGGATGTTAAACATGCTCCCACCTTTTCAACCTTTCTTTAATTTTTAAGGTTTTTTTAACACACAATTCATGAATTTTTTCCTGAGCTATTATGGCTTCTTTGTCCGCTAACACTGCCCTATTTGCACATGACAGGCAGGGATCGATGGATGCAACTATTATTGGCACATCTGCAAGCTCGGAATCTTTAAGCATAGGTACAATAGTATGCATATTTGCATATGTAGGGGCCCTTATTTTCCATGCAAAGAGGGTTTCGCTATTTTGCATTCTCAAATAATGTATAAGCTCGCCTCTAGGTGCTTCTACTAAAGCTATGCCCTCATTATCTACCTTTTTCAAATCCACCAGAAGTTTTTGTAAAACCGGTTCATATAGGGTAGGTCCTTCCGGAAGCTCCTTAATGCATTTTTCAATTAATTCTAATGATTGCTTTATCTCAAGCAAGCGCACAATTATACGATCGAAAACATCGCCTCTAATTTCGCCAAGAAGCACATCTGGCGTTATTGCTTCCACATCAAGGTCTGCGTAAGCGGCATAAGGAAAGTCTTGCCTAGTATCCTTTTTAACACCGGAAGCTCTTGCGGTTGGCCCAACAGCACAAAGCTTTAATGCCTCTTCCTTGCTTAGCACACCTATGTCTCTAGTTCTTAACTTTATGGTTGGATCATCTAAAAGTATTTCGCACAGCTTTTCATAAGCTTTTTTGTAGTAAGCGAGCATCTCCTTGATTTTTGGAATTTGCTTTTTGCTTATATCTCTGCGCACGCCACCTATCATAAGTACGGCTTTTGTAATTCGGTTACCTGTTAGATATTCTATAACGTCTAGCACCTTTTCCCTTATGAGCCATATATAATGCAGGATTGAATCAAAGCCAAGTTCGTGAGCGGCAACACCTAAAAATAGCAGATGCGAATGAATTCTTTCTAGCTCAGCATATATAGTGCGCAAATATTCTGCTCTTTCAGGTACTCTTATGTTTGCCGCATTCTCAACAGCGATGCAAAACGCTAGTGGATGGGAAATATTACATATTCCGCAAACGCGTTCCGCAAGGTATATGATTTGAATAGGATTCCTCCGCAAGCCCATCCATTCTATCCCTCTATGGACATGCCCTAAGGAAAAGCTAGCGTCTTTTACTCGTTCACCTTCTACAAGCACCTCTATCTGAATAGGTTCTTTCAGAGCTGGATGTATTGGACCTATTGAAATGCTGCATTTTTTACTTTTGTTCAATTCGCTCACCTGTGTGCAAATTTTTTGCTATTTTATTAGCTCCTTTTTTATCTTTTCTCCAAGGGAATACACCAGCTAGTGAATCATCAAGGAATGCTCTTCCGGGGGCAAGCCCTTTTATTTCTATTCCTAAGAACTCTCTTTTTTCCTTCTCAGAGATCAGCGCTCCTGGAATAAGGTCTGTAATTGTCTCCATAACAGGCCTTTTCTTTGGCAATTTAACTCTTAATGTAAGCAAAACCTGTTCTTTTGGCGCGGCATAATTCAAAGTGAAATGCAACAATATCTCAATGTTTTGCCCGGTATCAACTCCTGAAGATACTGAGAAATGAGGATACTCTTGCAAGGAGAATAGCTTTTTCACAACATCTTTTAGCTTTTTGTTGCTGACCTCGGCCCAAACACGGTAAGCCCTATTTTTCTTTAAACCATGTTCAGTTGTAACAATCCTGAAATCGCTAATATCCTTTGCAAGCGTTTCCTTAAGCTTCTCTATAAGTTCTGTTGCTTGCATTTTTTCATCCCCTCTAGCTTTTCCCAAGCTTTTGCTAGGCCATGGATTATAGCTTCTGGCCTTGGCGGGCATCCAGGTACGTAAATATCCACAGGTATGATTTTATCTATAGGGCCTTCAAGATTATACGATTCATAGAATACGCCACCTGTTGAGCCGCAATTGCCGACAACAACCACAATCTTTGGTTCTGGCATTTGTTCATAAGCTCTAATTAACCTTTCCTTCATCTTTCTCGTAACAGGTCCTGTAACAAGCAATACATCAGCGTGCCTTGGACTGCCAACAAGCTTTACGCCAAACCGTTCAGCATCGTAGCGCGGTGTTAGCGCGGCTATTATCTCTATATCGCAGCCATTGCATGAACCTGTGTTAATATGAAAAACCCAAAGGGACCTTTTCAAAGCATCTAAGCCCATTGCAACACCCCTAAAGTAAGCACAGTTAACAGCAAGGATGCTACAATAACATACCAAAGTGCATAATCGTTAATTATTCCTGTATGTATCTTTGTTATAAGGTTGTAGTAGGGTTTCATCGCCTCAAAAAAGCCCCAGAAAAGATCACTTGCTTTAACCCTTGATGCTTCGCTTGCAATATTTCCCGAGAAAAATACATCGGCTTTGTATTTACTCGGCTTAAAATCCTTTTTTCCGAAAGCTCTAAGGATAAAAATAATGATGCATACACCTATAAAAAACGCAACAAACGCTAAGGGATTCCAAAAGCCACTAGCAGTTTTCAATATTGCGAGTGTCATCCCAAAGCACCTATATATGCTTTTTGGTTAAGCAAAGCCATGGCTGCGGGCTCAACTATAGTATTTAATACAATATCTGGAAATAATCCAAAAATTATAATAAAGAAGCTCAGCATTCCCATTGCAAAAAGCATTGGCTTAGGCACTTCTTTTACGTTTGATAGTGCTTTTAGCTCTGGACCTAAAAATGCTGAACAAAACACCTTTACGAATGAAACTAATGTAAGAATGCTTACAATCATAGCTATAATAGAAAATAAGGGATTAAAGATATAAGAGGACTCATAGATTAAGAGTTTTGAGGCAAACCCGTTTGTTGGCGGCAGGCCAGCGATTGCGGCAGCACCTGTAATAAAGAATATTGTTGTTGCTGGCATCCTTCTTGCTAGGCCGCTTAGCTCATCAAGATTTCTTTTACCGGTGCTATAAATTATTGCGCCAGCTGTTAGGAAAAGCAAGCCTTTATATAAGGCATGATTTATTATGTGAAAGATTCCGCCTTCCATAGCTTTCAACGCATAAATGTTTGCGGTATTGCCAACCAGCAAACCTATGCCAACACCAAGAAGCATGTAGCCAGTTTGCGATATCGCATGATATGCCATTAAGCGCTTTATATCCTTTTGAGGTAAAGCCATAGTTACACCAATAAACATTGAAAGAATTCCAAGTAAGATTATAGCATACGCGATTATATGGATTAACGGAAATGCTCCAAATAAGCTGAATGATACTCTAAAGAGAGCATACAAACAAGATTGGCTTGCAACAACAAGCGTAGCGGTAATAGCCGCTGGTGCTCTACTGTAAGCGTCCGGCACCCAGAAATGCATTGGCACAGAGCCGGCTTTCATGGCTAAGGCGGAAACAAGCAATGCTAAAGCGATAATGTCCACAAACGAAAACCTAAGCACTTTGGCTAAAGCAGCGATATTAAGCATATCGTATTGTGCATACAAAATCCCAACAGCTAGTAAGACCATGAGCGATGCAAGCGAGCTTACGATTAGGTATTTATAGGAAGCTTCACTAGCTTTAAAATCGACAAAGAAGGCAATAAGTGCAGCTGAGCTTATTGAAAGCACCTCTAAAAATACAAAAAGATTGAATAGGTCTGCTGTGCAAGCCAATCCAAACATTCCAGCAAGCATCAAGAACAGCAACGAGTAATACTTTGCTTGCGCTTCGCGAATAAAGCTTGCGGAATATAGAAATGCCGCAGTAGCAACAATAGAGCTAAGCAGTAGCATAAATGCAGAGAAAGCATCAACTATGAATACTATTCTTATTGGAATAGCTAGTTTTGCAGGCATTGTGATGCTGGGCAGCTCAGCGCCCATTGTATAAACCTTAGTTCCATTAGCAAATACATCCACAGATGTTAGGAAAGCGGTACAAACAACTGAAAGCATCCCTACAGGCACAACAATATTTTTTACTTTTGCACTAAGCTTTTCAGTAATTGCTGTAAGAAAAGCAAACGCTAGCGGAAATGCTATTAGTAAAGCAACGCTGTGCTGAAGTAAGCTCATAGCTCATCTAACCTCCCTAGTTTTGTAGCATCCAAAGTGCCAGTTTGCTGATAGATTCTAATTGCTAACGAAAGCATAAGGGCTGTTACAGCTAAACTTATTACTATATTTGTCAGAGTTAGTGCTTGCGGGGTTGGAAGCACCATTCTTGTTTCCGCTTCGCTTGCTTTAATGGTAGCTTCTGTAAATATGGGAGCAACACCCCCTTTTCTGTAACCTGCGGATATAAGAAATAAGTTTATCCCGCTGGCGATAATAGCAATGCCTATAGCCATCTTTATCAGATTCTTTTTGAATAAAAGCGCATATAGCCCAAAAAGAACTAAGCAAATCGCAACTAAAAAGTTGGCATTTTGCAGTATTAGTAGAGCAAACAATAGAGCTTTTTTATTTTCCAGCATGTTTGGACACCTTTTCATTCAGCATTAAAAGCATAATAATAGTAAGCGCGCAGCTTACCTCTAAGCCAATAAGAATATTCATTAAAGGTATAGTGCCAGCGGTATTTATGTAAGCTTCTTTTGTCCCGAAAGGAACGCTTGCCCCAAACATTGCCCCGGAATTTGCCAAAAAATTGTTGAGGAAGCTTTTTCTGAGCCCAAGAAGGGCTAAAAAAACAAATCCAAATAGAGCCAAGCTTTCTGCAACACTTAGCAGTTCTTTGTTAAGCATATGCTTGCTTTGTTTACCAAAAGCTATAAAGAGCAAAGCAAAGCAGCTTGCTATAATAACACCGCCTTGAAATCCTCCGCCCGGTGTAAGATGGCCGTGTGCGATTATATAAAGCCCGAATGTTATCAAAGGCGCTAAAACAACAAGTGCTGTTATCTTTACAATTTTCGACATATCTCTCATTTTGGCACACCACCTCTAAAAAGAAGAATGACTCCGCTTACGGCAGCAAAAAGCACTGTAGCTTCGCCTAAGGTGTCAAGTCCCCTATAGTCAAAAACTATGGAAGCGACAACATTATTGCTTGCTGTTTCTATTTGTGCATTTTTTATAAAATATTCGTCCATTGTAGTTTCTGTTGGGCTGCCAAATGGTCTAAGTAGTAAAGCACATGCTATCAAAAAATACGCAAAAATTATTACAAATATTATTTTAGCTGCTTTCATCTTCCAACCTCCTAGTCTTCTTAATCGCTAGCACAAAAATGGCTGTAGTTAAGCAGCCGCCAACAGCAGCTTCGGTTATGGCAACATCCGGTGCCTGAAGCAAGAAGAATTCTAGTGAAAGTAGAAAGCTCATTGCTGCCAACATAACTACGCTGACTAAAAGGTCTTTGGCTTCTATCGCTAGCAAAGCGCTTGCAAGTATTGCAATTAACGTTATGATGTGTAGCACTATTCTCACCTTTTCAAAGCATTAACTACAAGCTTTTCTGGTTTTATCCCTGCTTTGTATGAAGCTCTTGCTATCGCATGCGATGCTACAGCGTTTGTTATCATAAGGAATATAAGAGCCACTATTGCATGCAACCCTATTTGTATTTTTGAAATTGCAATGGAATAAATCACTATGGAAAGCACGATGGCAATAGAACCAAAAGTTGTGCATAGTGTGCTACCATGAAGCCTTGTATATGGATCAAAAAATCTATGCAAAGCAAGAACTCCTATAAGGTGAAATGCCATGCCAAATATTAACAGTCCGTATATGAGCAAGTAAATCATTTCTTCCCCTCCAAATAATGGGCAAGATACAAAGTGCCTGCAAAGGATATCATAGCATAAACTATGCCAATATCAATCAAAAAAGCCTGCTTGTAAAAGGCACCAAGAACAATGAAAACGCTCACTACTATAGTTCCCATAGTGTCTACAGCCACTATTCTATCAGCAATAGTTGGCCCTATAGCAGCTCTGAGCAACGCTATTGCTATGCATGCTACTAGCACAAATGCGGAAGCTACAAGTATGCTCATTCTGTTATCCTCCTTATCCAGTCTGCAAAGCTTGAGCAAACGTCTTTAATTCTAGGTCTTTCTTTTTTCGCATAAAGCCAATGAATATACAGCTTACGGTTTTTTTCTTCTAAAGTAAGCGTTCCTGGTGTCAGTGTTATTGAATTTGCTAGCATAGCTATGCCCAAATCACTTTTTATCTTGGGGTTTATTTCCACAATAGCTGGCTTAATATTCCCAGAAAGTACGCGAAATGCAACCTCGAAATTTGCCTTTATAAGCGAAAAGGCGAAAGGTCCAAAAATATAAGCGAGAAACAATAGCCAACGCTTCGGATTTAATGCCTTCGCGCCAATTTCTATTCCAAGCTTCGAGGTTATGAATATTGTAATAGACGCAACAATAAAACCTACAATTATGCTTAGGCACAACTCCTCAAAGCTCCATAGCAAAAAAGTGCCAGAGCCCGCGGTAAGCAACAGATATAGAACTAAAGATAGTAAAAAAGCAATCACAAATGTTGCCAAACCTTTCACCTCTAAGCGTATTGCAAATAATATGAATAATGTTTTTATTAGTTTTTTGCCTTCCATAGATTTGCTATGAACAAAGGTATTATTCTAGTGCTTTTCACGGCATTTGTTAGTGGGTTCAGTATTTTCATAAATGCATTTGCAGTTAAAGGAATGAACCCTTTCTTATTTACAACCGCAAAAAATAGCTTAGTTGCTTTTCTGCTTTTTTCAATATTGTTTCTTGTAGAGAAAAAAGAGTTTGGAAAGGTTTTCAGTAAAAATTTGCTACCAAAACTTTTAGCAATAGGGTTTATTGGTGGCAGCATACCATTCTTGCTTTTCTTTTATGCTCTTTCACTTTTGAAAAGTCCGGCAATAGCGGGTTTTATCCATAAAACCCTTTTTTTGTGGGCCACTTTGTTTGCAGTTATTTTTATTAAAGAAAAAGTAAGCGTGCGCTTTATGTTTGCAGCATTCCTCTTGCTTTTAGGAAACTACCTTTTCTTCCTCCCTCAAACTGAGCTTAGCTTGCCCGTAGTTTTAGTGCTAATTGCAACAATTTTTTGGGCTGCTGAAAATGTGTTGGCAAAACATGTGCTTAAGGATGTTTCTGGCACTTGCGTAGCATTTGCCAGGATGTTCTTCGGCTCAATCTTTATGCTTATAGCTCTCTCAATATTTATGCCTGATGCTTTTATAGGGATTCTTTCCTTCAGCTTTGAGCAAGTTGCTTGGATTGGCATAACAGCTTGCTTCCTTTTCCTTTACGTCTTCACCTATTATAACGGATTAAAATATTTGCCGGTTCACAAGGCAACAAGCATGCTGCTTTTGGCTCAGCCAATAACGGCTTTTCTTTCAGCATCTTTTCTTGGAAAAGCACTAACGCTTGAAAAAGCACTTGGTGCTTTATTAATCGTTTGCGGTGTTGTTTTGCTTATTGGCTTTTCTTACGTATTGAGTTGGCTTGGCAGGAAGGTGCCTTTTTGGGCTCAGCAGAGGGCTTAGTAAAAGCATGCAAATATGCTTTTGTTCCTAATGAGCTCGGGTATTGTGGAGCAAGAAATTTTAATGAGCTGTTTAAGCGCTTTATAAGCTCGCCTTCAGAGAAGCTAAAAGTTGAGGTGAAAAAAGCATTAAGAAGCTTCACAGCGCTTTATTCCTACCTTTCCCTAATCTCCGAATACGCCTCTAAAGATGTATTTGATGAAAGTGTTGTAGAAGCGTATTGGTTAGGAAATTCTTTATTGGAAAAGATTCCTGTGCAAGCGGTCAAAGAACTCATAAGCGAAAAATTTGTTGTTTTGCCATCAAAGATAAGAAAAGAAAAAGCATCTTTTTTGGCTAGAAAGGTTTACATTCACCATTCCTTTCACGTGCTTTTTATTCAGTTCTTGACTCCGAAACTTAAGCCGCTTTTAACCAATATGGATAAGTGCATAGTTAAGTGGGGGAAAATCTTAGAGATAAAAAATGATAAGCTTAGGGTCAAAAGTGTTTCTCTATTATATGAAGGAGCAGAGCTTAAGCTAAAGGAAAACTACTTCTTTATAAAAAAAGGATTCATCGAAGAACCATACAAAGGCATGCTTATTTCTATTCACTGGGAAAACGCTATTGAAGAAATCTCTAGAGCTCAAGCAAAGGAAGTCGAGAAGTACTTGCTTGCCAACATCTCGCTTGCAAATTCATATGCCATTCAAAAAACTAATAAAAAATAAAAATAATAGATTCTTTTTATTTACTGGTGGTTTGCGTGGGTAAGCTGCAAACAATTCGCGATATTTTTGCGATAGTAAGAGATTTTCTTCTCATAATTTTCTTAATAGCTTTAATATTTGCTGCGCTTGCCGTATATAACTTTGTTTCAAGTATAGACCCTTCAATGGTCCTTGCAGCGCTAAGCATGGGATCAGCAGATATCGGCTTTGGTGCTGTTAAGCAGGAGCAACTTTATGAAGCAGATACGGAAATAAAAGCAACTTTGCAGGAGATTGAATCAAAGGCGTTAGCACAAGATATTGCTGGAGTTTCACAAGAGCTGGATAAGCTTCGCGGTATGCTAAAAGAAAAAGGTATGAGTGAAGCTGTCACTCTTGTCGATGAAATCAAGCAGAAAGCACTACAAAATGATTTGCCAGGAGCTATAGAGGCATACTTCCGCTTAAAGCAGATGCTTGGTGTAAAATAAGTTAGCGCTTTCTTTCCTCCTTTTTCTTTCGCTTCTCTAGACGCCAATACCTTCTCATGCAGTATTTGATCCGTTTTAAAGCTTGCTTCTTGTTCTTGAATCCCTTAACTTTGACCCATTTCTTTGGTTCAAGCTCTTTATAGGTTTCGAAGAAATGGGCTATACGCCTTAGAACATGGTCATCTAAATCCTTTATATCTTTTATTTTGCCGTATGTTGGATCTATCTTTTCGGTAGGTACCGCAATAATCTTGTTGTCTATACCATTTTCGTCTTCTGTAACAAGCATCCCTATAGGCCTAACCTCGATTATGCTTCCAGGCATTACTGCTTCATCACTTATAACCATCACATCTATAGGATCATTATCGTTTTCCAGCGTCTCTGGAATGAAGCCATAGTTGTAGGGATAAGTCATTGCAGTATACAGGAATCTGCTCACTGAGATAACGCCGCTTTTCTTGTGTACTTCGTATTTCACATTGCTGTTCTTTGGAATCTCGATAACCGCATTTACTATTCTTGGCGCCTTTTCACCTATTTCAAATGCCATTTCTTATCACCATAATGAAAAGTGCGGTTCTTAGGCTGCCCATCATTCCTCATCGCTTAGCTCAGTATCATCGTCAGCTCCTCATCGAACCGCATAAATATTTATGCATGGTTTTATATTTAAAAATAGTTTTCAGAAATTCTATGCTTCCTTTAGCGCAGAAAGCATCTCTTTCGCTTCTTCCTCACTTAACTTTTCAACAACAGTGCCAAACTGCACAATCACCCAGTCGCCTGGTTTTGCATTTGCAAGCGAGTTATTGGCTTCTCTGAGCTCTGAACCATAATCAACAACAGCTACCTTACCTTTGCCCTTTAGCTCAACAACCTTGCCAGGTATCGCAAGGCACATTTTGCCAACCTATCTTTCTTTTTAATGATTTCCGTTCCGAAATCTTTAAATGAAGCTCTCTAAAGAAATAAAGCCAAGTTACATAGTTTTTATCGTTCTTGTTTTCTTTTGGTCGTTGTGTTTGCTATCTGTGCTGAACAAATACCTTACAGTGGATGAATCAGTGTATATAGTTGCTGGCTATTCCTATCTTAAAGAGTTGGATTTTAGGATGAATCAGGAGCATCCAATATTTGCAAAGCTTCTTTATGGAATTCCGCTTTTGTTTATAAATCCCAAATTGCCTACGAAAAGCGAGAACTGGGAAAGAATGGGTCAAAGAATAGATGTGGGCGCTAGCTATAATTTTGCTGCAGATTTTTACAATGAAAATAAGGATGAATTTAGAGCAATAGTACTTTCCGCTCGTGTAGTTGTAATAACGCTTGCAGCACTGCTGGCTTTCTTTGTGTTCCGCTGGACTTACGAACTTTTTGGTTTTAGAGCTGCTATGCTTGCACTCCTCATCTTTTGTTTTGAGCCAAATATTATAGCACATGCGAGGTTAGCTACATTAGACATGCCTCTAACCTTTTTCGTTTTTGTGAGCTTCTACTTCTTCTGGAAATATGCTCAATCATCGAAGCAAATATTTCTTTGGGTTTCAGCTATTGCGTTATCTTTAGCGATACTTACTAAATATACGGCTTTACTTTTCTTTCCCTTGCTTTTCCTGTTTGCTTTATCGCAATATAAAGCTTTGCGCATAGCTCAACCGAGCTTCTTTAAAAAGCATAGCGAGCTTCTCCATTACGCATCCATTTTTCTAGTATTCCTTTTCATTCCTATAGTAATAGCAAATCTCTTGTATGCTTTTGAGAGCTATAAGCCCAATTACTACCTTTTCATTCCTGCACGAATGCTTGAAGGTTTTGATTTTATAAGCAGATGGGTTTCAGCCGGTAGAGAAGGTTATTTGCTTGGTGAGTTCCGCACTTTCATACCAGAGTATTTCCTTATAGCTTTCCTTATAAAAAGCACCTTGCCTTTTCTTATCCTTCTTGCCCTTTCCATCTACCTTTTCCTAAAAAACCGCAATAAAGAAGCATTTAGTATCTTAATGCCAGCACTCCTCTTCTTTATTCTTGTTTCTCTTTTCAGCAGGTTCTATCTGGGTTTGCGCTACATATTACCAGCATATCCTTTCCTGTGCGTCTTTATTTCTGGCTCTTTGGCTTCTGAGCTTAAAGATGCAAACAAGCGCAAACTAAGTATTGCTATTGTTGCTCTGCTTGTTTGGCACATTTATTCGTCTCTTTCTATATTCCCTCATTATCTCGCTTACTTCAATGAGCTTGTAGGCGGTCCTGCAAATGGACCAAAGTATCTGAGCGATTCGAATATTGACTGGGGCCAGGATTTATTCTACTTTATCGAATTTGCAAGGGAAAACAGCTTAGAAAATCCAAATTTTATCTATTTTGGTTGGCCATATGCAACCATGTTTTTGCAAGCACGTTACGAGCCAATATGCAAGCCTACTAATACAAAAATTGCTGTAAGCGTTACGAGAATAATCGGGCTTACAAAGGACGACAACTGCCTGCGCTGGCTGCTTAACTATGAGCCAAAAGCAAGAATCGGATGGAGCATTTATTATTATGAGATAGAATAAAAAATTAATGCAATAGTAATTTCCCCCTTGCTAATCTTCGAGCTACTTCTTCTGCTATTTTTCTAATGTCCTTTTCCCATTGTTCTGAAAAGTATCTCCTTAGCACATCTTTTGGATATTTCTGAGCATCTGCTTTAAGCCCACGCTTTTCAACAAACCTGCGAACATGCTTAGCGATAAGCCATGAAGCATAGCCTTCTCCAAACATTCCCCTGATGATACCACTTAAACCTCTTTTTTCTTTAGCAGCCTTTTCAATTAGCGTGCAGAGAAACCTTCCCTTTAATATATCTGGAATCTCTAATGATTTATCAGCGGTTAATTGTCTTCCCCAATCAACCAACGCTGAAAAAAGCGAGCTTCTTTTTCCAAGCCGTATTTTTACATTTCTGCCAATGGGCCTTCTGGGCTCTTTTCCTGGAAGGCCTGGAACTCTGGCAGAGAGCTGTTTTATCATTTTCTTATATGTTTTTCCTCCTCTTCTCGGCATGCAAGTTCAATAAAATTATCCAATTGTATTTTAAAAATTTTCTGTAAAAGTCGGTTTTTTGGGAAAGGTTTTAAAGGTCATTTTCGCTATATTTAAAGAAATATGTAAAAATTTGTTCCTTTCTTACATTAGTTATATCTTTGTCCACAAGTAGGTTTTAATTTGGTGGGTGATTCACTATGCCGGCAAGAAAGCCGAAAAGGAACGTAGTTCCAAAAGAGGTTTCTAGACGGAATGTACATGCCAACAGAAGGCAAAATCTAAGAATTAGGAGCTTAAGAAGGACAGGAAACAGGTAGTTTTTGCTTAACTACTATCTTCCATATATAAACAATATTTTGAGCTTCCTTGTGTCTATTCCTTCTTGTTTTGCAAGTCGCTTCGCTAAACCTTCCAATTTTGGCCTTTCTCTATCAAACGCTTCCCTTTGCATACTGCTTGTTATGTTTCCTATTCTTACAACTCCTCCGGATTTTTTTATTTCTTCTATTCGGGGCGCTATAAAAATAATAGCACGTGTTATTCCCTCTCCTTCTCGAAAAGTAATGCCTACAATCATAGGCACTCTTTGTTTGCCTATTGCTCCATGTTTGAATTTCACTACCTTTCTAAAGAGATGCACTTTATCGCCTTCATAATCAACAAGTTTTTTCATTCCTAATGTTTCAGCGGCAATTGGTTGCCAGCCTCTAAAGAATACATTCTTATAAATTCGCCTAATAAAATTTCTTAATTTAGGAAGCATCCCTCCTGCCTTTTTTCTTAAAATTCCTTTTTTCACCATAAAGATATCTTTGTTTAATTTTTAATACAAATGTTTTTCCTCTCTTATATCATTTACTTTTACTTTCTTTTTCTGGGTTTTTGTTTCTTCCATCTTTTATCTTTGTGCATAAGCTCTTTCAATCTTCTTACGGTTTCCCTTTTTGCCCTTCGATATTTTTCTCCAAACCTCCTAAGCATTTGCTCGTATCTGCGCATTGCTTCCGGTTTTTCTATAAACATTGCTGCGTTTTTAGCGTGCTCTATACCGCAAAGCACAACAACATTTTCCCCTTCTTTTAACCTTCTCGCAACTGATGTTGCAGATTTTGCTATTAAAAAATCTAGAAATTTTTGTTCGGGCATACGCTCTTTTAATTTATTTAATGCTTTTAGGTACCTTCTAAAGTTTAGCATTACAGGAACATTATAAATCCTGCTGAGAGCATCGCTTTTAGCAATGAGGGCTCCGACACGTGTCTCTAATAGCAGCTCAAATAACAGGTGCATTCTTAATGCTCGGACAAACTTCTTGTATAGCTTTGCATCCTTTTTGCCTAATGCCTCTTCAAGTTTTTTGTTTAAATGGTTCCTAATAGCGGCAGTTTCTGCTGGGGGAAAAACATTCGCTGCTTCGTATCTAAGTAGCTCAGAGAAAAGTAGTGTATAAGCCCACTCTCCAAGAGATATTGTATCAGATTCTGAAGAAGGTTCAACAAGAATTACAGTGTTGTTAGGATAGAGTCCGTTCTTCGAGAAATAGTTCTTTATCCTTTCCCTATCCCTTTTGGAAGGAGTGCCAATTCTAACAACACGATCCTTTGTCCTTTTTCTTTTTCCATGAGCAATTCCTATTATATGAATTCTTCTTCCCTTATAATCTAATTCCTTTATTTCGATCATTATTATCGCTACAGCAAATCTTCTCTTGTTTTATAGAAAAATAATATAAATAACCAATTTTTATTTTTAGGCATGGGCAGGCCTAAAAAGATTAGAAAGAGGATCCCTGATAAAGATATGGAAAGACGCGTAGAACGCACTATAATGGAAGGGCTTCCATGGAGTATAGATGATGGCATTTGGGGCGAAAAGCAGCGCAAGTATAGAGCTATACTTGAAAGGATAAAAAGAACAGAAGGCATCGAAGCAATGAAAGCATTTATTGAGACACGTAGAAGGCTTTACAGGGCAAGAAAGGAAACTCTTAAAGCTTTGCGCTCCTGGGTTATGAAACGCGTTGAAAGATACCCAGATTTCTATGGTGTTTTTGTACATGGAAGCTTTGCTTATGGAAAAGCAGAGCCAAGGGATATAGACCTTATCCCCTTAGTGCATCCAAAAGCAGATAAAAACCGTTTAACACAGATATTTTTGGGGCCCGATGGTATTACAAATGTTCCTTTGGGTGAGCGCAGAATTCCTTTGGATCCTTTTGCGTGGGGAGGTTCTATAAAAGATAGATCTCTCAAGCTTGGCTTTGATGTTTTTCTTAGGATTTGGAGTAGCTTTAGGTTTTCTCCTACGGCAGAATGGTTTGAGGAGAGAGGCATACATATAAAAGAGTTCTATGTCGGAGTTACTCCCGATCTTTTTATAGGTGACCCAGCCGTTCATACAATACTACGCGAAATGGTAGATCTGATCAAAAAATATAACCCTGCAGGTGAATCTCAACTCAAAGAAATTTATGAAAAACACTTAAAAAATAAGATAGAAGAATACATGAAAAAGCGAGGACAGAAAATGCAATAGTAATCGCAGGTATCTTAATTATTTATTCAATATGAACTCACTAGCCAATCCGCCATTCGGATTATTTTACTTTCACACGTTTTCTTCCAAACAATTTTCGATTTACGTTTGTAAAGATAATGTTACCTTTCCTATCAACTATCACATAACTGTAGCGCTTGCGCAATCTTTGTATCTTGGGATTTTTAGAATTTTTAATTGAATCTCCCAACTCTTCTAATGCTTTGCGAACTTTTTTAGCGCCTTCGAAAACACTTATCACAGAGGCGCCAAAGCTAGCACCTGTAAAGCCAGCAAGAAGTCTTGTAGAGCGAGTTTCTGGTGTTCTTCCTTTCATCGAGCTGGTAATTAAATATAGAAGTCCTCCTGCGGATAGTGAAAGAAGCACCCCAGCAACATTGCGCTCAAATCGCGCTGTTTTTATCTTATCAACGTGTTTCCTAATCTCATCTGGAAGCTCTTCGTAGTTAAAGCCCCTTTCTTTAATTACAACTCTTTTAGCGGCTTTCGGATTGCGAATTGTTCGAACAGCCCTTTTTAAAGAAATTTTCGTTCTCCTAATAGGATTTCTCTTTTTTGGCATTATATCACCATTCATTGGCTAACTATATATCCAACTTAAAAAACGTTTTCTTCTATAAAAACATTTCGTTCACTAAAAAGGTAAAAAAGCTTTCATAAATTTTATTTCACTATGCTATTAGGGGTAAGAAAATGAAAAGACCTTGGTACTATTTTTATTTTACCGAATGGATTGAGATATAAGTGATTTTAATATGAAAAAGCGTAGAGTTGTGCCAAAGAGAGCCGAGCTTTTGAAGCGCTTGAAAGAAGGAGAAAGGAAAAAGATCAAAAGTTCTGCACTTTTGCAGAAATTTGAACAGCTCGTAAAATGGCTTGCGTACCAGCAATATGGTAGAGAAGTGTTAACAGAACAGGAAATGTTAAAAGTTTGTAGAAGAGCTGCAAAAATACTTCTAGAGAAACCTTTTGTACCAAGGGAAACAAAGTTAGATGCCCTTAAAGGTTCTCGCTTTATTTATGTTGCAGGATTAGATTCACTCAATAAAAGGTGCTTTAAGAAATTTCCTTATAGGTGGAAGAGCTTTTTGCGCACAGGGCTTAGAGTAGAAATTCACACAATTATAGGCAGCCCTCTATATGGCCCTTTGCTTCGAGGATCTGTCGCGAGAGTTAAAGTAGTTCCTGACAGGGAAAAATGGCTTAAAGTTCCAGAGATCGCAAACGCATTGCGGTACCGCAGAATTCGTGATTATTCCTCACATGTGAAGGATTCAATAGGATACGTAGCATGCAAATTTCACAAGGTATCTAATAACAATTACGCGTTAGTTATCTGGAATATTCAGCACCGCGGCCAATCTCTGCCAAGATGGTTTGCTAGCCGCTGCAAGAACTGGGAAGTTGATCTAATTGAAATGCTCGAAACGCTTGCGAAAAAAGCCGGCGCAAAATACGTGGCTGTGCCTAAAGGAGATCTATTCTTGCGCTTCTTCAAGGATTTTTATCCAGAAGATAAATTGAAAAAGCTTGCAGAAGAGTACAGAAGATTCGAAAATAAATTCAGGGAGATGGGCTACAAAAGTGCAGATATAGCACTAAAAGTTCCGTTCTTCAAAATACCTCTTACTCAACCCACTGAAGTGAATGTAACCGACTACATGCTCTGGAAGGAGTTAAAATAAATTTCAGGTTGGATGTGAAAAAGAAGAGCAATTTACCATAATTGTTATAATATTGCAACAAGCCCCAATTACTCCTACTATAGCCTGATTCTAACTATTTCTCTTTTTCCAATGTAAGCAGTGTATGAGCCTGCCCAAATTTCAATCCTACCATAGTCCGATTCTAACTTGCTTGTTATATAGTAATTCGTTTTCATTAAATTAAAATTTCTTCAATAAAATTTAAATTCCCCTATTTCTTTTTGTGCCGAAAATGTCTTTGCGATATTTCTCTAATCTCCTTTCTTAGCTCATCGATTTTCCTTCTATGATGCCTTATATGATCTTTATATTCTTTTCCTCCAAAACGTCGCAGTGTAAGCGCTCTCATAAGATGCCTTTTTCTGACCCCGTGGAAAAATGGTGCCCTGCCAAAAACATGAGCCACAAAATCAGCCCTCTTTTTACCTCTTTCGGTAGCAAATAAAGCTGCAGTTAAAACATTTTTAAATTCAAGCTTTTGAAGCGATTTTTTTATGTTTTCTACTGTTTTCCCAGTTGAAATGAATTCTTCCAAAATAAGTGCATTTTGCCCTTTTTTATGTTTAAGCGAAGGAAAAAGATGTGCAAGCTTCTTTGCGATCTTTTCCGGGCTCAAGAGATAAGCACTTGGCATTGTTCCGAGAGCATAAAAAGTTGGCATGGGCTTTTTAGGAAAAAGCTCGCGCCAAAAATGCCTAAAAAGCCAAGCTACTGGCTGCGCACTAGAGCCCGCAACAATAACAACTCTTACGTTATTTTTTTCCGCAAATTTTACGATCTCAGAAACCCCTTCTGCAATAAGCTTTTTTTCCTCTTCTGTAAGCTCGATTTTTTCCATAGGATCACTTCAAGAACTTTCTTCTCAATACTCTAAGGTTTTGCTTATCGACCATAGACATTCTTTTTATTCGTAGCCGTAGATGCTGAAGCTCTTTTAAGACCTCTTTCCTACTTTTTCTTCCCTCGCGAAGAGCACGCTCTATAGCATTTCTCCTTGCTTTATAGAAAAATGGCGGCAGTGATTCTTCAAAGGAGTAAAAATCGCAAAAAGCTTGGCCCATAGGTTTGGCAAAGAGGGCGGCTTTGTAAACTCTTTTCTTTCCAACCCCTTTTAATATTCTTTCTATTGCTTGCATTGTTTGGCCTAATTCAACGAACTCATCCATTATTACTATCGGTTCATTAATCTTATTGATATCAAAATTGTCTGATATCATCTTTTTCATAACATCTTCTTTTCTTTTAGATTCTAGAGGGATCCTCCCGAGAGCGTAAAATTTTGGCATCTTTTCATTTGGAAAAAGTCTGCGCCAAAGAGCTCTAAATAACTTTGCTAATGGTTGCGCACTGGAACCAGCAACAATTATGCTCTTGGCCTTCTTTTTCCGAACAAAGCCAATGAGCTTTAATGTTCCTATAATTATTTTTTGTTCCTCTCCATCAAATCTTTCAAAAGGAACTTCCATCCTACCACATAGTTTTTTATATCAAAAACAAAATTATTTAAATGCTCTAAAATTATTATACTTTTGGTCTTTATGCCCGTGCCCAAAAGAAGAAAAGCGGCTAGAAAAGAAAGAATCAGAAGATTTCTTGGCACTCTTTCCAGAAAGAAGAGGGCAAAACTAATAAAGACATTTCAGAAGGTGGATGTAGAAAAGATTCAAGAAGAGATGGCTAAGCGCATAAACGAAAATATCGCTAAGCTTAAAGAAGAAAGCAAAGGGTTTTTATTAGAAAAACGCGGAATGGTTTTTAAAAATGAAGGAGCAATGAATAGAGCTAAAAGAAGGTTTGAAAGAAGTTTAATAGGGTTCATAGATGAGAAGATAAAGAATGCGCCTCCTCTGGAAAGAGCTAAAATTTTGCAAGCAATGCAAGAGGTCTTGTTTGAAGGAGGCATTGTTGTTGTTATCCCAAAATCTTCAGATAGAATTCCTACTATAGCGGAAACCTATGCTGAGCTCACAGCAGATGTTGTGCATGAAGCACTAATTTCTGCAAGGAAACATGTATTAAAACGTTTTTCTGAGCTTCCAAAAGAGCAAAGGCATTTCTTTTTTCTTGCCCCATTCACACCTAAAAACGTCAGCATTGCAATAATAAACTTCCCTGAAACAAGGGAAGCAACTCACAAAAGCTTAAATTATCTTAAGGGTGCTGTAAAGGTTAAAGATGGAAGGCTCGTATTTAGTAGCTCTCTCGTTGAGAAAGCTAAAGAAACAATGAAAAGAGTCCTTTTAAAATGGTTCCATGAAAACTACTCGGATGTGCCGAAAGAATACAGGAGAAAATTTTGCCAAACGGTTGTGGAAAGCGTTCGAAAAAGGGAACTTAAATTACTCAAACTCCCTTCACAAACCAAGGCTCTTATGAAAACATTGTTTGACCTCTCTCCAGAACAAATAAAGATTTTAGATGCTTATCATGCAAAAATAGAGGAGGTAATGTTAGATGCTGCAAAAGCTCTTGAGAAAGAGGCAAGAAAAAAGATGCAAGAAAATGTCTAAGCATTATTAAGGGTAGATGCCTTCATAAAGCTCCTTTCTGTGTGCTTCTAGCATTTCTATCGGCTTGTTTGCGAGCTCTGCTGCAGTAATTAATTTTACTCCGCAGTTTTCAGCTTCTTCAAAGACGCTAGCAATTCTTTCTTTCCATTGAAGATCCCTTAAAAAGTGATGGTCCACAACTAGAGTTTTTAAAGAATCCATGCTCACAATCTTTAGCATATTTTCTATTGCAAGTTCTAAGCTTTTATGGCTATATCTGTAGCCAAGCATATAAGAAAGCGGACCATCGAGTATCACTAAGTTTGGTTCGTTCTGCAGAATAAATTCAGCTTGCTCCGCTGTGCTTGGGCCTTCAACATCGCTTGTATGGACAAGCTTGTAGCCGTCATCTATCAAAACCTCGGTTACATAGCCAAGCTTTGAGTTAGTGCCGTGAAATACCGCTTGCGAAAACTTTATCTTCGTGTTTTCGAACACAAACTCTTTGCCATCGGAGTATTCTATTTTTTCTGGAAGATTGGAAAGCTGTTCCAGAAAATAAGCAGCTCTTCTTTTTTGGCTATAATTTATATTCTCTTTAGGGTGCTTTAAGAATACTATTTTTCCTTTATAAATCTCCAGATTTTCGTTGGGGTTGTGATGATCATAGTGATAATGTGTGACTATGAGCACATCCGCTTGCATCGCATGTTTAACTATCGCTTTCCAGTGCTCTTGCGTCCTTTCTATCTCTATCGGATGCGGAGCCAAACCATAGCGCAGAGGTCCTAAAGCAACACCAGGATCTATGAATATTTTTACATCCTTAGTTTTCACAAAGGTGGCCATACTTCTTGTTCCAAGGGAGTCAAAGGCAATAGGCGATATTTTCATTAAAAAGATTAGAAGCGACACGTTTTTAAGCTTTTGTATACAGAAATTGTATACATGAAACGAACTACAGTAATTAGTGTCAGGTTACCTGAAGAGATCGCCAAAGAACTTAAAGAAGCAGGTATAGAACCATCTAGAGCAATAAAAAAAGCACTTCGCGAAGTATACAGAGACATTCTTCTCCAAAGGTTGAAAAAGCAATCTGCTAAACTTAAAGGAATAACTGATAGAGAGGTTGTAGAGGCCATTAAGGAGGGCAGGGCTTGATTGTTGATGCAAGTGGTTTTATTAAGGCGATCAAGCTAAGAAAGGTTGAAAAGCTCCATGAGCCAAAGACAACAAAGCTTATTTTCTACGAGCTTGGCAATGTACTGTGGAAAGAATCCAGAATTTTTAAAAGATTTTCCTCTGCTGAGGCCCAAGCAATGCTTAAAGATTGGATTCTTTGGATTGAATGCAACTTCGATATATACGAGCCCGATTGGCATGCCACATTAGCTATTGCATTAGAAACTGGTTTAAGTTATTATGATGCTTCTTATCTATGGCTTGCTAAAAAGGTAAATGAGCCCATAGTAACAGCAGATAAGGACCTAAAAAAACACTGGAAAGCAATTGACTTCAAGAAGCTTTGATATTAACGAAAGCAACAAGGAGCTGTTAGCGGCTTTTTAGCAGGTTTCCTATGCTTTTCCAATCCTCTTCAATTGTTCTGCGTAGAGCACCGTTGCGCAGAGCAGCGGCAGGATGGTACATGGGAATTATAAGCACCTTTCCCCAAAATGCTTTTGCTTGCATAGGTTTTGCATGCGCTTCACTTATTTTACCTATTTCAAGCGCAAATTCTTTTTCCACGTATTTCGCGGCAACACTACCTAAAGGAATTATGAGATTTGGCTTTATTATTGCAAGCTGCTTATCTAAGTAGGGCTTGCATGCTTTTATCTGTTGCAGAGTTGCTTTATTTTCTGGTAGGTAGCATTTAAGAACGCTTGTTATATAAACTCTTTTGCGCTCTATGCCAGCAAGCTTAAGCAACTTATTTAGAAATTTTCCTGCTGGACCAACAAAGGGTTTGCCTTGAATATTTTCTTCTTTTCCAGGGCCCAAACCAATTAGAAATATTTTTGCGTTAATTGGCCCTTCGCCAAAAACCGCTTTGTTGCGTGTTTTCCAAAGAGAGCATCGCTTGCAGTTTTCCACATTCTCGCGTAAATCTTCAAGTTCAGCTAATTTCGACATACAAAACTGAAATGAAAAATAGTTTAAATTAATTTTTGCCTTTATATTGCCTTAGGTGATCGGTTGACAGCTCTTTCCAGAGAGTTGTTGGAAATACTCGCTTGTCCGAAATGCAAAGGGGAGCTTGAATATAAAGAAAAAGAGCAGAAACTTATTTGTCACAAATGCAAGCTAGCATACAGAATAGAGGGTGGCATTCCTATAATGCTAATTGAAGAAGCGGAAAAATTGCATTAGCTATTTCCTTGTTTTTTCACTTTATGGCGTTGTCTGCCTCTGTAAGCACCCACTTTTGGATAAAAGCTTGGCTGCTTTGTGCGCAATACAGCGCTAATGCTGGCGTTTTTTCTTTCTCTAGAAGCGCTGCTCACAGAACCTTTTACAGGCTTCCTTGGCATTATCTCACCCTTAAATTGTTCGCATACCCTCTATTTATTTCTTTCTTTTAATTAAAATTATTTTGGATGAAGCTTTGCGAGCTTAGGAAGGAGAGGATTATAACAACAGAACTCAGCTTCTGGCTTACCATGCAAGAAATTGAAAAAATAGCAAAATGCGTAGATGCTATAGCAGTTCCAGCACTCAAAAAAACATGCATTAGCTATGATCCGAAGGCAGCATGCCTTTCTAATGCTGTTGCCTTAAAGCGCAAACACATAGAGCCAATAGTAACTGTTACATGCAGGGATTTTAGGAAAAAAGATGCAAGCTTTTTAGATAAACTTTTGGCTTACGGAATAAAAAACCTTTTAGTTGTTTATGGCGACAAGCATGCGATTGGCAGAACTTGTTATGGGTTTAAAAGCACAGCTGAGCTAATTAAATGGATTAAAAATTATAGTAAAGAGTTCTGCTTTTTAGTTGCATGTGACCCTAATAAAGATGCCGATAAAGAACTCGAAAAAATTTTAGTGAAGGAAAAAGCTGGCGCAAACATAATTGTTACGCAGCCAATTTTTAATCTCAAGAAAGCAAGAATTTTATTTGAGATGATTTCAAGTGAAACAAACCTGAAAATTATTGCAGGCTTAGCTTTTCCGAACGTTCCCGAGCAGATAGAATTTTTGAGAAATAGGCTTGCTATAGATGTGCCTGAGCATGTGGTTTCAAAGCTTGCTAAGAAGCCCACAAAACAGCATATATTAAAATTTGTAGACAAATTGAGCGAGTTGGTAAGCGGTTTCCACATTTATCCCGTGGGAAACAAAGAAAGCTTTATGGAAGCAATAGAAGCGCTTTCAAAGCACTAGCGATTGTAATGATTTTTAAAAATTTCTTATTTTACTTCTTAGCGGGTTTTATTGCTAGCGATAGAGCTTTGTGGAATAAAGCTGAAAAACCCTCTGATTCTAGCTTCCGGCGTTTTAGGATTAAATAAAAACAACTTGCTTAGAGCCCAAAAAGGCGGTGCTGGTGCTCTTACTATAAAAAGCATTTCTTTGGAAGAACGCTTCGGGCATGAAACGCCAAATGTTGCCTTTTTCGAGGCAGGCATGCTCAATGCGTTTGGTTACTGCAATCCTGGTTTGGAAGAAGCTTTGCGAGAATTCGCTGATTTGAGCTGTTTTAGCGTTCCGGTTATAGCTAGCTGTACTGCAAGCAATGCTAGCGATTTTGTAAAGCTTGTAAGTGCATTAGATAAGCTTGATTTTGCAGCAATAGAGCTTCCTTTGTCCTGCCCGCATACTCCCGGCCATGGGTTGCTTGCGGGCCAAGGCACAGTGGAAGCAACTAAGGAAATAGTAAAGGCCTGCAGGAAGAAAACTAAGAAGCCCCTATGGGTTAAAATTAACGCTAGCTTACCGAACGCTGTTGATATTGCATTAGCTGCTGAGCAAGCAGGTGCTGATGCAATAACATGCTCAAATACTTTAGGTCCTGGAATGGTGATAAATATAGCTTCTGCTAAGCCTGTGCTAGCTTTCAAAGTGGGTGGTGTTTCAGGACCAGCGATAAGGCCCATTATTGTAAGAACAATTTACGATCTTTACAAAAGGCTTAAGATTCCAATAATTGCCTTAGGCGGCGTTCTTAGGGGCGAGCATGCCATAGAGATGCTAATGGCTGGCGCAAGCGCTGTTGGTATAGCAACTGGCATAGCTATAAGAGGTCCTGACATATTCAAAAAATGTTGCGATGAAATGTCGGAATGGTTGAAAAAGCATGATTACAAAAGCGTAACAGAACTTATAGGTGTCGCGCATGAATGAGTTTGCAAAGCACATGATTAAAACAGGCAGAATAACAAAAATAGTGGAAGAGGCCCCCAACATAAAAACGTTTGAGTTAAGCATCGCAATGCATGCTGAACCAGGACAATTTGTGATGGCTTTCTTGCCACAGGTTGGCGAAAGACCATTTGCGTTGACGCAAGCAGGTAAAAAGATTGCAATCACAGTAAAGAAGAGAGGGCCATTTACAGAAAAGCTTTTTTCTCTGAAAGAAGGTTCTTTTTTAGGAATTCGCGGGCCTTATGGAAAGGGTTTCTCTTTACAAAATGTTGGTAAAGCATGCTTAGTTGCAGCTGGCATTGGGATTGCTGCATTGATCAGGCTTGCAGAAGAGCTTGCAAAAGAAGGGGCTAGCGTAACTCTTATTTTTGCTTGCAAGAGTGCTAACGAAATTATTTTCAAGGAAAGATTGGAAAAAGTTGCAAGCTTGCATATAGCAACAGAAGATGGTTCGGCTGGCTTCAAAGGGGATTGTATAGAGCTTTTAGAAAAGGTTTTAAAAAAGCAAAGTTATGATAAGCTTTACTGCTGCGGTCCTGAAGCCATGATGGTCAGCGTGCTTAAACTGTGCGAAAAGTATGCGATAGATGCGGAGTTTGCTGTGGAGCGCTATATGAAATGTGCTGTCGGTTTATGCGGACATTGCTGCTTAGATGAATGGCTTGTCTGCACAGATGGTCCTGTTTTTAGCAAAGAACAACTTTTAGCATCGAAAGAGTTTGGAAGGATTTATTATTCAAAAAGTGGAAAACGCATGCGTTTTGGAGGTGATTAGATGAACGCTGAAGAAAAGATAGAGGGGGTCATAAAAAAATGCAAGGATATTATGGAAAGAGGAATGGATGAAAAGTTGCAAGAAAGCGAAATAGCTCATGTGCTTGCAACATTTCTCTTTGAATTCACAAAACTTTTGGGGCAAAAACTTATCGAGGTAAGAAGCTATAAAGAGATAGAAGAGAAAGGCACCTTTAAGTATGCAGGCCAAATAGATACCTTACATGAAGAAGGCATCTTTCCAGATAGTCTTTTTAAAGAATTTAAGGCATTGGGTTTAAGCAATCACATAGGCCCTTCTTATCTTAGGGTTAAGGGTTTGCTTACTCACAGTAAGATACGCGGCTTCTTCGCAAGACAATTGTATTTTACGATAGAGCATGCCTTAGATAAACAGGAGCTAAAAGAGGGCTTTATCCTCTTTTTACCGAATATGACTGGCGGTGCTTGGATAGGCGATGAAACAAGAAGGCATGCTGAAGAACTTTCAAAATATTCAATATGGAAAGCAACGCCTTATGTAAGGGGAATGCGAAAAATAACGGAAGTGGTAGCTAAAGAAACAATAACGAACTATATAGAAGGTTTGCTCCCTCCGCCTGAGGAAACCGCCTGCGTAATAAACTTCGAGGAGCTCAGAACTACAGCTGAAACCACGCAAAATGCCATACAAATACTCAGAAGCTTTGGCTATAACGAAACTAACGGAGTAAAGCTTATGGCAGCGTGCGTTTTTGATTATAGGCACAAAGCTTGCGTAGCAAGGTTTGAAAGACTCGGCATAGAGCCAATATACTTAGTAGATGGGCTTACCTTCTTTAAGAAAGCAAGGGAGCTGGGCTACATAAATGAAGAACAATATACTACCGTAAGTGAATGGCTTGCAGACCCTTGGAAATTCACGGAAAAGGTTTTACCAGCAATAAAAGCCCTGGTGAAAAGCGATGGTTGAGAAATATTTTTTAGCATTGGATTTTGACACTGAAAAAATAGAAAGCATAGGCAATAATGCTTTAGATGTGCTTGAAAATGAATTCGGAAGCGATTTTGTTAGAAGGAAGCTTGGTGTAAAGCTAAATGATTATGCCCTTAGAGGGGATTTTTCCAGTTATGCGGTATTCAACGAGCGCTGCGAAATATTCGCAGATATAAAAATTTTTCATGGTGCAGGCACAGGATACAAAATTATAGAAGAAGTAACTAAAAGGCTTCCAATAAACTATGTTACAGTTTCAAGCTACCTTGGCGAGCGCATCTTAAGCGAATACGTAAAAAGAGCAAACAGGGATGGAATAAAGATAATAGCATTTACTGCTCATACAAAGATAGACGCAAGCGAAATAGAAGCAATCCACAATGCAGAGGCAAACGAAGTTATTTATAAGCTGGCAAAAATAGCTTACAATGCTGGCTGTGATGCTGTTGTTTTAGATGTAAGCGCTCTCAGAGATAAAAGGATAGAAAAGCTACCAATAAAGAAGCTTGTTACTGGAATTAGGATTGAAGCTGATACGAAAGGAGAGCAAGCAAGGGTAAGCTTTCTTAACGATGTGCTTAAACTAAAGGAGAAAATTCACTATGTGGTTATAAGCAGCAGATATGTACAGAATCCTCGAAAAATGGTAGAAATAGTGGGAAAATTGGAATAACCTATTCTTTTAAATTATAATGCCCGCACAAATTATATACTCTTTTTGTTTCATTTTTCTCTTGTGGGGTGGTATTGTGGCTGAAAAGAACGAATCGAAAGCTCAAGAGGAAAGCTTGCCTTTCCCAAACTCAGTTGTTGTTAGGCTTATGCGCCAGCATTTAGACCCTGGAAAGCAGATAAAAAAGCGCGTTAAGATCGAGATGAATAGATGGCTAGCGGAAATGCTTGCAAAAGTAACTGAAGAGATGAATAAGCTTCCCTACACTTATGTGGATTATGCCATGTTCAAGGAAGCTGTTGCGAAATATACAAAGCTTGAGGAGATTGCTGAAGAACGCGAACGCTTGCTAAAATATATAGAAAAAATAAAATCTGATTGTGAATTCTTGGAAAATGAGATAAAGAGAAAGTATTCTTTGCCAGAAGATGAGTTTTTAGATTAGTTTTTTTCCTTAGCTTGTAATATTTGCCAAACTCTGGCACATATACGGGATTTCTTATTTATCAAAAGGTATGCAAGAAGTTTCGAAAAGTTGTGTGGTTTTCTTTTCTGAGAAGCTTTTTCAAAATCGATAATTACAGGCAAGCCATCTCTCACCAAAATGTTTACGCCTCTTCCCGCTAGTTGTCCATGGTCTAAACCAGCGTTATCCAAAGTAATTGCTTGCCTAAATAATTCAGCCAAAAACCTAATGAGCTCAGCGCGCTTTCTTTTTTCAAACAGCCATTCATTGAAAGTTTTGCCCTCTATATACTCCATTAGTATTATTTTCCTTTTTTTATCAAAGCCATAAAGTTTTGGCCCAACATTTAAAGAATTCGCCTTCTTTAGGTTTGCTACCTCCTTTTCTATCATTCCTTCTCTTGTTGAATCCTTACGCTCAAGTTTTGCCACAAGCTTTTTGTCTCCTTTTCTCACTAAAAATACGAATGAAGAATGGCCTTTTGCGATAAGCTTAACTAGCGTTAGCTTGTGTTCTTTGAGGAATTCCCTAAGCCTTTTCATCTCTGTTTCATAGGGCATGCGCCTCATTTTAAACACTTACACCTAGTTCTCGTAAAAATAGAACAAGCTCATTGGTAGGCAAACCTGTGTAAAAAGCTGTGCTCCCGCAAATCTCTTCGGCATACATAAGCACAAAGTTTCCATCAAATGCTCCAGAAAAATTGAGCACAGGGTATTTTTGCACATACCTGTTGATCTCTTCCTCTTCGAGTTTCCTAAACTTTACATCGCACTTCTTTACTGTTGATAAAAGTTTTCCAGAGCTTGAATCCATAACTGCAAGTGCAGCGATTATAGTAACGGTGTTTCCCGAAAATTCTTTTAGCATCTCTTTTGCTTCTTCAATGCTTTCTGGCTTTTCATAAAGCTTTCCGTCAAACACTACAACGAGATCAGCTGCAATAATTATAGCATCGTTTAGCTTTTTGCCTATTTCTTTGGCCTTCATCACAGCAAGCTTTTCAGCCCTTTTTTCAGGATCCTTTTCTTTTAGCTTCTTTTCATCAATGTCTGCCGGCATTACTTCAAATTTAAGCCCTAAGAGCTCTAGCGTCCTTCTTCTGGAGCTTGAGCGCGAAGCTAGCACAATCTTTCTTTCACTCATCAGTGAGAACACCTCTTAGCCAAAAAGTGAAATTTGCCAAAAATTGGCAAAGTTTTTTTAAAACTTTCAGCCTTACTTAATATCATAAATAACTTATTTTAACAATGTTTAAAAATGCTGGAGATATAAGAAGGTTGCCTATGGAATTTGGAGGTGAATTAAATGGCTACTCAAGATATATCCCAAAAGCCCGTGATTTTTTTGGCAGAGGGTACAAAGCGTACAAGGGGCAGGGACGCACAATCAATAAACATACTGGTTGCTAAAGCAGTTGCAGAAGCAGTAAAAACCACGCTAGGTCCTAAGGGCATGGACAAGATGATAGTAAATGAGCTAGGGGATGTAATAATAAGCAATGACGGCGCAACAATTCTTGATGAAATGGATGTCGAGCACCCAGCAGCAAAAATGCTAGTGGAGATAGCAAAGGCACAGGACGAGGAAGTGGGCGATGGCACTACTACTGCAGTAGTGCTTGCAGGCGCCTTGCTCGAGCGTGCGGAGAGCTTGCTTGATGATGGCATCCACCCGAGCATAATAATAAAGGGCTATAAGCTTGCAGCGAAAAAAGCGAAAGAGATAGCAGAGGCAGTAGCCGATACAATTGATCGCGAGGATAAAACAGCTTTGAAGCGCATAGCGATGACATCAATGACGGGCAAGAGCGGTGCTGAAGCAGAGGAATCGCTAGCAAGCATAGTTGTTGATGCAATACTTCAGGTTGCAGAGCGTACTGATAAGGAGATAATAATAGATACAGACATGATAAAGGTTGAAAAGAAAGCTGGCGGCTCACTAAGCGACAGTCAGCTGATAAATGGCATAGTGATAGACAAAGAGATAGTGCATGCGGGCATGCCTAAGCGCATCGAAAATGCAAAGATAGCTCTCATAGATTCTGCGCTTGAAATCAAGGAAACAGAGACCGATGCAGAGATAAGCATCTCTGATCCTGAGCAGCTGCAGGCATTCATAGACAAAGAAGAATCCATGCTAAGAGAGATGGTAGAGCACATAAAGAAAGCAGGTGCAAACGTTGTATTCTGCCAGAAAGGCATAGATGACATAGCACAGCACTTCCTAGCTAAAGAAGGCATTGCTGCTGTGCGCAGGGTTAAAAAATCCGATATGGAGAAGCTTTCTAAAGCAACAGGTGCAAGAATAGTCACAAGGATAAAAGACCTAAGCAAGGAAGACCTTGGCTATGCAAAGCTTGTCTATGAAAAGAAGATTGCAGGCGACGAGATGGTCTTTGTAGAGGGTTGCAAGAATCCGAAGTCAGTAACAATACTGATAAGGGGTGGCTCAGAGCACATAGTTGATGAGGCAGAGAGAGCTGTCAATGATGCCATTGGTACAGTAAGTGCTGCAATAAGAGATGGAAAGATAGTTACGGGCGGTGGCAGTATAGAGATGGAGATTGCAATGAAGCTAAGAGACTATGCTACTACTATTGGCGGTCGCGAGCAGCTTGCAATAGAAGCATTTGCAGATGCCCTCGAGGTTATTCCGCGAGCGCTTGCAGAAACAGCTGGTATGGACCCAATAGATACAATAGTTGACTTGAGGGCAAGGCACAGAGGCAAGGACGGCAAATACATAGGCGTAGATGTCTACAAGGCAAAGCTTGCAGATATGAGCAAGCTTAAGGTAATGGAGCCTTTGCGTGTAAAGACGCAAGCGATAGCTTCTGGTGCAGAGGTTGCAGAGATGATCTTGCGCATAGACGATATAATCGCTGGTGCTTCCAAAGGTAAGGAAAAAAGTCCTGGCAGCGAAACAGGCACAGAGTTCGATTAAATAGTTTTTCCACCTCTTTTTAATTATTTTTTGTTTTTATATATTTTTCCATGTTGGCACTAGTTGTTGTCGGTTTGGCAAGAAGCGGTAAAGATACCGTTGCAAAATACCTTGCTGAAAAGCACGGATTTAAACACCTCGACTTTTTCAAGGATGTGATAATTCCTCTTTTAAAGGAACGTGGCCTGGAAGTAAATAAAACAAATGCTTCTACGCTAGGCAATGAAATGCGAGCAAAGCATGGGATGGGGGTGTTTGGTGAAAAGATAGCCGAACTTATGAGCAACGCTGATAGGTTCGTTATAACAGGGGCTAGGTCACCTGAGGAGCTTGTGCCAATAAAGAAGAAAGCGAAGCGTTGCTATGTTTTGCGCATAGAGGCGCCAAAAGAAACCCGTTTTGCAAGGCGCACAGAGCTTGATCCGCAAACACAAGAAGAGTTTTTTGCAAGGGATGAAAATGATATAAAAAACAAGGGCTTGGGCAAATTACTTGAGTCGGCTGATTTCACTATCGTGAATAATTCCACGTTAGACGAATTGTACAAGGCAATAGACGAACTTATGAAAAAGATTTAAATATTGCTGTGCTTCTTTTTTCCAGTGGTGTTTTATGGCAGCTGTTACGGAAGAAACTGTAAGTATTGTGCAAAGTGCTTTAGGTAGGGTCGTAGAAGCATTCGCAGATGTATTTCCTAGCGTTCTTGGACTAATAATACTTCTGCTTTTCGGTTATATCATTGGTGTAATAGTTAAGCGCATAGTTATAAGCTTGCTTGCAAATATGCGCTTAGAGGAATGGCTTGAGGAGCAGAACCTTTCAGATATTGTGGCAGGCACAACGCTTTCAAAAATAATTGGCACAATATTTCAATGGTGCATAATCCTGCTTTTCTTAGCTCAGGGCTCAGAGGTTATGCAGTATAGGGTTTTTCAGCAGGCGTTGCAGGGCTTGGTCTACTTTGTTTTCCAGGTAATAGGCGCAAT
>JAPDKC010000062.1 GCA_029258755.1 archaeon
ACTATAACACGAGCATAGATATAAACGCTGACTTGCATTTAGGGCCTGGATATCATACACTAATAGTTGAAAATCAGGGAACTGTGAATGATAAAGTTGTGATCAGTATAGAGAGGAGCTAAAACAATATCCAAGTTTTCTTTTTTATGGTTCGAAAAAAAGCTGAAGAAATGGAAACAATTAAAAACAGTTATTGCATAAAAAACTTAGCATGAAATCAAAAAGGTTTGGTTTTAAGGTTCTTGCAGCTTTTCTTTTGCTTGCTTTGATTTCAGCAACCGCTATGGCCCAGCCAGTAAGTGCAGCACGAGAAATCAAGGTAAGGAAACTTTTCCTAAGTGCAAAAGGAATTCTCATAGCAAGCGATGATCCAATGGATATACATTCTAGCAAAATTATAGCAGCTGGCTTTAGAATCTCTTCTGGGGGCAAGCTATTTGCAAGGAAGCTAGGAATAATATATATAGACAATACCAAGTATTTGCTTAAGGATATAAACGCCAGCGCACAAAGTTTCTTTGCAAACATCTATGACAAAAACAACGTTCTTATAGGTTCTATCCTGCTAACCCCCGTAGATACACCAGGAATTCTTGTATGGGCAGGCACTTTAGAAGCAAGTAATAAGACCTACAACGCATATTATTTACAGTTCAGAGCTAGCGTACAGCCCGTCCATCTTGTCTCAAGTGTTGCAGAATACTGCAAGGAGCACCCTGAGGATGAAAAGTGCTACAAGTTTGAGAAATGCAAAGAAGATAAAGAAGCATGTAAAAAAGAGATAGAGAGATTCTGCAGAAATAATCCAAAAAGCGAAAAATGTGAAGAGCTGTGGAAAGGATACTGCCTGCGGAACATTGATGATGTGAGATGCCGAGAGTTTCTCAAAGAAAAGTGTGAGGAAGACCCATCGCTAGAATTTTGCACAGTAAAGAAAGGCGGCTCAGTTGCTGGTGCTCCGGGAGTTGCTGTGTCGGCAGTAGCAATAACAAAGCCAAAACCAGAGGATGAGTGCTTAGAGTGTAAAAAGCATTGCAGAGTAAAATGCTTGCAGAAAATCCGTAAGGAAGAAGAGCTCAAAGGAGCTTCAGAAGAATTGCAAAAATGCTTACGTGAATGCGTGGTTAAATGTAAGCCTTGCCATATAGAACCAGCAATACCGCCAGTGCTACAACCTGTTGGATTTTGTGAAAGGTGTAAGAAGTTATGTACTGCGGATTTCAAAAGGAGATGCACTTATCCTTACCAGTGTGTTAAAAAAGAGGAACTCAAAGAAAAGGGCTGCATACCACTCAAGCCCATAGAAGCCTATTATTGTAAAGGTGCTGACGAAGTATGCGCAAAGTGTCCAATAACAACTATCTGCCCTATGATAGAACCAGTTAAACCACCGTGTCCTGACGGCATCTTGGTTCCAAAATACGATGAAAGGGGCTGTTTAGTAGCATATGAGTGCAAGAGAGAGCGTTGCATATGTCCAGCGATCTATAGCCCGGTTTGTGGCGTTGATGGCAAAACCTATGCAAACGCTTGCAGAGCGAAATGTGCTGGCGTAGAGATAGCATACCGTGGCAGGTGCAAAGAACAAAAACTTTGTGAAGAGCCCTATAAATGTATGACAAAGGAAGAAATTGAGGAAAAGGGATGCGAAATACTTGAAGGGTTCTACTGCGAACAGATGGCAGTCGTAGGCGCACCAAAAACCTACTGTGCAAAGTGTCCCGAAGGCATTACAATACCTATTGGAAGAGAACCTTGTGAAGAGCCCTATAAATGTGTGACTAGGGAAGAACTCTCAGAGTTGCCTCCGGAATGTCACATAGTAAACCTTCAGTGTCCAAACGAAGACGAAGTGTGTGTTAAGTGTCCGGAAGAAATACCAGTGGAAACACCTACTCCAGGAGGGAGAACACTGCCAAATGAAATTGTTGGCGGGTGACGAAATATGGCAGTAGCAATAGCGCAAAATAAGCTGTTGATTGCAGCAATTACAGTAATTGTTATAGCAGTACTGGCAGTCCTTGCAGTTTTGACTCTACCCAAACCAGAGGGAAACGGAGGTAATGTTACACCCACTCCCACGACAAGCCCCGCTGAACAGACAAAAACAGAAGAACAAGTGTTAGAACAAGAGCTGGACAAGATGCTTTCAGAAATGGAAAGCGCTGAAGAGTCACTTATAGAAGAGCTGCCAGCTCCGGAATAAAATCAAAAACTTTGGTTTCATTTTATTTTTTTCTTTTATTTTTTTATTGAAAGATTCACTCGAAAAATCCTAAAAGGAAACAAATTAAATTTAAAATAACTTACTTTCTAAAATATTAACCAGAATTTTTCTTTTGACTATTTGTGGTGACTTTCATGGGTGATAACGATGACGAAGGGCATGCATATAATAATGGAGCTGTATGGATGCCCTGCAGAGTTAATCGCTCATGTACCAAGTGTAAAGCAGATATTTGATGAAATTATTGACAAAGCAGGGATACACAGAATAAGTGAAGCGTACCACCAATTCAAACCAAGAGGCGTTACTGGAATAATTCTACTAGAGGAGTCACACATATCTGTGCACACATGGCCAGAGTACGGCTATGTAGCGATGGATATATACACCTGCGGAAGCGAAGAGAAAGCCATAGAAGCAGCAAAGATTGCTGAGAAGCTATTTATGCCAACGAAGATTCTAAAGAAGGAGCTGCTACGTGGCTTAGAGCACGAAAGCAGTTTAGCGAGGGGGTTTCTTTAGCGCGTATGCCATAGCAAGCGTTGTGAGGAAAAATGCTTGAGATGTACAAAAGCAGGGCAGGAAAGCTGGAAAAGATTTCAGAACCCATTAGAGGCAGTTGGCTAAACATAAGTGAGCCAAAAGAGAGTGACATAAAAAGGCTTCAAGGGATAGTAAAAAACATAAGCGAAATAATGGACTTTGTGTATGATATTGACGAAGTGCCAAAGATAGAAAAGGAAGAGGACTATTTGTTTATACTAATAAGAACGCCTCAAAGAAGAAGCGCTGAACCAGAATATTTTACAATTCCTTTAGGAATAATCCTTACCAACGATTATTTGATCACACTATGCACCATAAAAAACGATGTTATTGAAGAGTTAAAAAAAGCAAGAATTAATACCGCTAAAAAGATCCAGCTTGTTCTGAAACTTTTGCTTATATCCTCTCGAATGTACTTAAAGTATTTGAAAGCTATAAATAGAGCTAGCTATATTATCCAGCGCGATTTAGAAAAATCAATGAAGAATGAGGAACTAATAAAGCTTCTCAATCTTGAAAAATCACTTGTTTATTTTACCACTTCTTTGCGTTCAAACACTCTTGTAATCTCAAAGTTGATTAAGGACAAAGTGTTTACTAGGTATGAGGAAGATCGCGAGCTTCTTGAAGATGTGCGTTATGAATATGAGCAAGCATTACAGATGGCGGACATCTATTCAAATATACTCAGCGGGATGATGGATGCTTTCGCTTCCATCATTTCCAACAATCTCAACCGCGTGATGAAATTCCTAACATCTGTCACTATAATCCTTATGATTCCCACCTTAATAGCAAGTATTTATGGAATGAATGTTGAGCTTCCTTTCCAACATTCAGAGCATGCATTTCTCATGACCATGCTGCTTTCTGCAATTTTATCTCTGCTTGGCATCCTTGTGTTCTGGAGAAAGGAGCTTTTCTAACGCTTTTTCAAAACTGATTCTAGCCAAAAAGAAAATTCCTTATTGAACCTAACATCGAGTTCAGCAATACAAGGCACAGTATAAGGATGTATCTTCTTCAAGAGTTTCTTTATTTCTTGCACATTCTTTTTCGTTGTTTTACATATCAAAACATATTCGTTAGCACTTTCTATTTTGCCCTGCCACCAGTAAGAGCTCTCTATAGGAAAAATATTTGCGCAAGCAATAAGCTTTTCCTTAAGCAATCGTTTTGCTATCGATTTAGCTATGCGTTTAGAAGGGTTGGTGATATAGAGAAAAATCGTTTCCATAGCAGGATGTAAAGAGAAAAAGTTTTTATAAATCTGTTTATCAGCTAGCGATATCTAATATGAGAGAAATAATTATTGCAAAAATACCTGCAAGAGCATTTTGCATGCAAGCCTAAGCTTGCTTTGTTCTGAAATAGTCGCAAGGAATACTCCAAGAAATACAAGGACGCATAAGGCAAGAATTATAGAAGCATAAAAAGCGAAGGGCAATGGAATTATGGAACACCATACAAGGAAAAACGGGCTTATTATGAAAAGGGCCACTATCGCTGGCGAAGAACCATTCACTAATGCAGCTTCTAATGCTATAAGCTTAACAGCCTTAGCCAGCTTAGAATTTTTTAAAGAATGCAAAAGCTTCTTTTCAAGCTCCCTGATCTCATTCGTTCTTTCTGCTTCTTCCGCAAGATATGCTGACCAAAAGCCAGAGATGAAAAATGCTGAGGCAGTAGCCAAAACAGTTATTAAAATAACTCGCACATCCTGAACATTTGCAATAAAAAACCCCATAACCAAGCCCAATGTTGTTACGGCTCCGTCAAAGGCATTCATCGCAAAGTAGCGTCTTAAAATCGCATACACATTGGCATCGAGATTTATTTGGTGGACATCTCTTAAATCAATAAGTGACCACTCCCTTCAATGCTCATATTTGGCCTCTTCAACAATTTTCGCTCCAGGCCTGCCTATAGAAACCTTATCTATTGAGTGAATTGTAGCCCCATTCTCTTCAAGCACATCTTCAACCTCTCTATAATCTATGCTTTCGCCTTCTATGGTTATTTTTACATTTTCAACGCTTTTGTCTATTTCCAAAATAGTTAAATTGCAGCCAATTACACCATGCAGAGAAGCCAGCTGTTTACCAAGCTCAACTATGTCAGGTCTATGGGGCTTCATCACATCTAGAACTAAGCGCTTAATTACAACCTTGCTGCGTTGTGACATAGGCGTAATATAAAATTAGAAAAAGGAATAAAAACCTTTTTCCAGAAAAAAGGAAAAATTTTGGAAATGTTTAAAAACACAAGGGAACTTCTTTTGTAGGGGCTTGGATGAAGGGCAAAGCATTGCTTGAAAATATCGCTAACATAAGTTCTACTGAATTTTATACGCCGCTACCCAAAGGCTACAAGCCCGGAAGAACAAAGTACCTGATTGTTACCGGCTCTGTTATGAGTGGGATAGGCAAGGGCATGCTCACAAGTTCTCTCTGCAAGCTCTTTGCAAACCGTGGCATGAACGTAGAGCCAATGAAGCTTGAAGCATACCTAAACGTTGATGCTGGCACCTTAAATCCCTTCAGACACGGCGAAGTATTTGTGCTAGATGACGGCACGGAAACGGATATGGACTTGGGCTCCTACGAAAGATTTCTCGATAAGAATTTGAGCAGAGAAAACTTCATAACAAGTGGACTTATCTACAAAACAATAATAGAGAAGGAACGCAAAGGCGCTTACCTAGGCAGAGATGTGCAATTTATACCGCATGTCACTGGTGAAATAAAGCGTTTTGTGAGGGAGCTTGCGGTTAAGAAAAAGCCGGATATAATAGTGATAGAAATAGGCGGCACAGTCGGTGATTACGAAAATATGTTTGCTTTGGAAGCAATGCGTGAACTTATGTATGAAGAAGGTTCGCATAATGTATGCTTCTTAAATGCCACCTATATTATAGAACCGCCAAGCATAGGGGAGCACAAAAGCAAGGCAGCTCAACTAGGGATAAGAAGGTTACTTTCTTTAGGAATACAGCCGCACATTATTGTGTGCAGGTCACATACACCAATCCCACAGTCGATAAGAGAAAAAATAAGCTTAAACAGCAACGTACCGCTTGATAGAGTTATTGGAGTAGAAGATATTGAAAAAATCTATGAGCTTCCGCTCGCGCTTAGGAAGAAGGGCCTAGATGAAAAGATACTTGAAGTACTCAAGCTTGAGAAAAGATTTAAAGCAAACAACAAAGAGCTTATTGAATGGACAAAAAAGAATCGCGTTTCCAAGAATGCGAAAACAGTTACTATTGCACTAGCTGGTAAATATACAAAGCTTAAGGATGCCTACATAAGCATTCTAAAGGCCTTAGAGCACTGCGAAGGCATGCTCAATACAAGGATTGATATCGCTTGGCTTGACACAACTGAGCTCGAAAAGAAGCCCAATAAGCTTTCTACCTTAAAAAAGTATGATGGTGTTATTGTTCCGGGTGGCTTTGGAAAACGTGGCATAGAAGGGAAGATAGCAGTAGCCGATTATTGTAGAAAGAAAAACATACCTTACCTCGGCCTTTGCTTGGGCTTTCAGGTAGCTGTAATAGCGTTTGCAAGAAGTGTTTGCAAGCTGAAGGGAGCTAACAGCACAGAATTTGAGCCAAAATGCAAGCATCCTGTTATAGACCTCTTGCCAGAACAGAAGGAGATAAGCGGCTTAGGCGCAACAATGCGCTTAGGTGGCCACGATGTTGAGCTTATCCCAGGAACAATAGCGCATAAGATTCATGGAAAGCAGAGCTTTATAAGAAGGCGCTTCAGGCATCGTTATGAGCTGAATCCCAACTATATAGAAATCCTGGAAAAGCACGGGATGGTGTTTTCTGGAAAGGCACCAGATAAGCAAGTAATGCAGATTCTTGAGCTGCCAAACCATGCTTTCTATATGGCATGCCAGTACCATCCCGAATTTACATCGAGACCCTTAAAGCCAGATCCGCTTTTCTTCCATTTTATAAAAGCTGCGAGGCGAAGACATGCTGGCAAAGTTTCGAGATAAAAGCAAGGGCTTAGCTTACGCTTTAGCAAAACCTTTTGCTATCTTACATATCCATCCAAACATCGTTTCTTTTCTCGGAGTACCGCTCGCTTTAATAGCTGGGTACTTTATCTACAATTCAAGCTTTTTATTAGCAAGCGTGTTTGCGTTGCTTGCTGTTTCGATGGATTTTATAGACGGTGCTGTTGCTGAGCTTACGCATAAAAAAAGCTACTTTGGCAACTATCTTGAAACGATGATGGATAAATATGTGGAAATGATCCTTATAGGGTCCTTTGTTTTTCACTTTCCTGTCGAAAGCGTTTTTGCATTGGGCTTTTCGCTTATGGAAAGTTATGCTAAGCCAAGAGCCGCCCTGGTTATAATAACAGATAACAGGGATTGGCCCGCTATCGGCGAGCATGCAGATAAGCTAAGCTTAATTATAATTGGCTTATTTATTGCACATTTTCTGCCAAAGATATTCGGCTTAGAAACCCTTAGAATAGTGCTAATTCTTCTCATAATTATGACGGTTATTGGCGGGACGCAGAGAATACTTTACGCAAAAAAGCTTATAGAAGAAGCTGAACGTAAGGGGAAGATACTGCCATATTTAAAAAAAGATGCCGGTCATAAAGCTATAGAATGAGGTGATAAGCTTGGTAAGCTTTGATGAGTTTAAGCGCATAGAGCTTAAGGTGGCAAAGATTCTTGAGGTTGAGGACATCCCGGGAAAGGATAAGCTTTATAAGATAAAGATAGACCTTGGCAATGAGCAAAGAACCATAGTGGCTGGCATAAAACCATTCTACTCCAAAGAAGAACTTATTGGGAAAAACGTTATAGTAGTAGCAAACTTAGAGCCTGCTGTCATCGCAGGTGTTAAGAGCGAAGCAATGCTGCTTGCGGCAAAAAATAAAGCTGGCCAATATTCCTTAGTAACGATTGAAGGCGATGTTGAGCCAGGTACGGAAGTGGAATAAAGCTACAGCATGCTGGCTATGATATATATAGCGACAAAGGTAGCAATAGTTGATGCTGCATTGACCATAGCGGCAACAACCAAAACATGTGCAAAACGATTTTTGTAAAAATCGCTTAGCGAATCCAAGCTATTCAATGTTTCCATATCCATAACCCTTATTGGCCTTGTTTTAGCTTCAACCAGGGCTGCAAACCATCCAGCAGCAAGCATGGGATGTAAAGATGTTAGCGGTGAGGAAAGAAAAGCAGCTAAAACGCTTTTCCAATGGGCTCTTGCAAGCATTGCTCCCACGGCAGAAAAAACACCATTGACTAAAAACCATACAAAAAATGCTTCAAAAGCGAAAGTAGCACCTTTTACGATAACTCCTAAGACGACAAGGAGGATAAATATTAAAGGCAAAGCAGTTTTGAAAATAAGCGCATAGTTTCTTCCCGCAGGAGTTGTTTCAAGCTCTTTTATATTAGCTGATTTTTCCAGATTCTTTTTTACTCCTTCCAAATGGCCAGCGCCGATAACAGCGAGTATCTTCTTTGCCTTAAGACGTTTTATTTTGTTTGCGATGTAAAGATCTCTTTCATCAACGAGAACCTTTTTAATTGCCGGAAATTCCTTCGCTAGCTCTTTTATAACAACGCTTAGCACATCCTTTCGCTTGAGTTTTTCTATTTCGCTTGCGCTTATTTCCTTGCCAAAACCAAAGTAGTAGAGCAGAATTTGGGAAAAAAGTTTGAGCTTCTCGAGAGAGCTCATGGAAGCAAGCATACGCTTCATAGTGATATTTATATCTCTATCCACCAAAGCGATTGGTATGTTTTTTTCCCTAGCAACTTTTGCTGCGGAAAGCATTTCGCTTCCTGGTTTTATACCAAGCTCCTTACCAATTTTTCTCTGCATGCTCGCAAGAAGCATATTGAAAAGAAGCAAGTATGCTTTACCTTTCCGCACAACATCGAGTATATTCATCCTTAGCCACGCTTTTTCATTTACAAGCTGCTGGAATCTTGCTTCATCAAGCTCCAAAGCTATGCAATCTGGCTTTTCCTTCTCGATAAGATTCAATACATCCCTTACGCTTTCTTCGCTTACATGAGCGGTACCTAAAAGCAGTATCTCCTTATCTTTTAGCTTTATCCTCTCAAGAACAGCATTCTGCATCCTGCTCACTTAAAGCCCATTTTTGCAAGCCAGCTAAGCACATGCACTTTTTTACTGTTGGGTTTGCCCCAATAAGAACACTCTTTTGCAAGAATCTTCTTTCTGGCTTCTTCAAGCGAGTTAGCGTCAACTATTAAAAAAGCTTTTCCAAGTTCGCAAGCAAAATGTGCGTCTGTACCAGCTGTAAAAGCAAGGTTATTCTTGCTGGCATATTCCTTTGCTTTAGTGTTTGCTGAAGTAAGCCAACACCTGCTATTAAAAACCTCTATAGCATCTATTCTGTTCTTTATTTCGTCAAGCATCTTAAAGCCGCTGAAAAGCGGCTTTCGCAGCACATCGAAAGGATGCGCAACTGAGATAAGCGCTTGTTGTTCTTTTAGCTTATCAATAACATCGAATATTTCGCCTGGCTCAACAGGTTCTTCCATAAACAGCCCTAATAATTCGCCAACAAAGCGATTGTTATGGTATACTTTTATTTCTTCTCCTTTGATGAAAGGGTGTTTATATAGCTTAGAGATTCGCTCAGCTTCTTGCCATGCTTTACAATTATCATGATCAGTAATGGCAGGCACTATGCCTCTCATCTTGTAGATTCTGAAAAGCTCTTTTACCTGGAGATTTGCGTGACCTGAATAGATTGTATGGACATGCATATCTAAAAGCAAGCGATCACCCAGTAATCTGCAAAACAACGCATTCTTCATTAGCTTCTATTATCTCCTTTGGCTCTATGATTAGGGTTCTTTCTTCTCCCACCAGGAAATAAAGCTTTTCTTTGTTAGCGGCTTTCTCATCCAATATAACAATTACCCCATAGATTGAGATTGGGGGCATATAGTCCTTCTCATAACCGGTTACCTGAAATGCTTCTCTACTTTCTGCAACCCTCAGCTTATCTGAAAAAAACTTGCGAATCTTTTCCATATCAATCGAATCTTTGCATAGATGAATAGCAAGCAGAGGTTTAAGGCTCAGGGGCTCGCGCATTATTAGCTCGCACTTCGCTGAGCTAGAATTTAAAATGCGCTTTTCAACAATTCTTGCCTTCAGTTCGTTAACCTCTATAAAATCCTCAAGCATAAGTAAGGTAATAATATAATAAAGAAATAAAAAAGTAAGCAGATGCAAGCAAGCTTACAATCCTGCTTGCTTTGCCAATGAATCAGCAATATCGGTTTTTTCCCATGTGAATTCTGGCAGCTCGCGGCCAAAATGTCCATAACAAGCGGTTTTGCTATAAATAGGCCTTAACAAATCAAGTGTTTCTATTATGCCGCTTGGGCTTAAATCGAAGTTGCGCAGAATAAGTTCTTTTATCTTTTCCTCACTTATCTTTCCTGTGCCAAAGGTATCAACAAATACCGATAGTGGTTTGCGACCACCTATCACATAAGCCAATTGAATCTCACATCTATCCGCTAAGCCAGCAGCAACGATGTTTTTAGCTATGTAGCGTGCCATGTAAGCGGCACTTCTATCCACCTTTGTTGGATCCTTGCCAGAAAAAGCGCCGCCGCCATGCTTGCTTATGCCGCCGTAAGTATCTGCTATTATTTTTCTTCCGGTGCAGCCAGCATCCGCTATTGGACCGCCTAAAACAAATCTACCAGTATTGTTGATGAAATATTTTGTTTTTGAATCTAGATATTCGCTGCATACAGGTTCTATCACATTTTCCTTTATATCTTCGCGAAGCTTTTCAAGCTCCACATCTGGATCGTGCTGAGCTGCTATTACAACAGCATCTATGCGTTTTACCTTATAGTTCTCAAATTCAACCGTTACTTGTGTCTTTCCATCAGGTCTTAGATATGGCAAGATTTTCTTTTTTCTTACTTCAGCCAAGCGCATTGCTAACCTATGAGCAAACTGGATTGCGGCAGGCATCAATTCTTTTGTTTCATTTGTTGCATAGCCGCACATCATTCCTTGATCGCCAGCGCCAAAACCTTCCTTTCCTCTAGCATTAACGCCTATAGCAATATCAGGGCTTTGCTCATGAATGCTTGTAAGAACACCAACGGATTGGTAATCAAAGCCGTATTCTGGCTTTGTATAGCCAACCCTTTCCAGCACGCTCCTGACAATCTTCTGCACATCATATCTTGCTTTGGTTGTTATCTCGCCTGTAACTAAAATGAAACCCATGCCTGCCATTGTTTCGCAGGCAACTCTGGCATATTTATCCTGCTTTAATATTTCATCCAGAACAGCATCGGAGATCTGATCACAAACCTTATCTGGATGTCCTTCAGTCATAGATTCGGATGTAAAAAGATATCTTCCTTTTGGCATGCTGAAACCTCCTTTGTTTTTAAAAATAGCTTATATTGTTAAGAGAACCATAGCTTTTTAATCATATTTTTTGAAAAAAATATTCTGACTGGAATAGAGCTTACAAGGCTGCAGAAAAGGTGCTTTTTGTGCTTCCAGAGCTAAGCACAATAAAAAAGATTAGGAAAAATCTCGGCTTAACGCAGGCGGAGCTAGCAAAGCTAGCTGATGTTTCGCAATCGCTCATAGCAAAAATAGAATCTGGCAAAATAGTGCCGAACTATGAAAAAGCAAAGCGCATATTTGATGCTTTAGAATCGCTAAGCATATCTGAGGAGAGAAAGGCAGCAGACATAATGAGCAAGCATGTTGTAAGCGTTAGGGAGAACGATAGCGTTATTAAAGCTGCAAAGCTTATGGAAAAGCATGCTTTTTCACAGCTACCTGTTATAAAAAATGGAAGAAGCATAGGCACGGTAACAGAGCATACAATAATCGAGAGCTTGCAGAAAGGCTTAGATCCAAAAAAAGCGAAGGTTAGGGATATTATGCGCGAATCCTTGCCTATAATACCTGCAGAAACAAAGTTTAGTGCTTTAGCATGCTTACTTGAACATGAACAAGCACTGCTTGTTGCAAAGAAAGGAAGGATTGTCGGCATAATTACAAAGTCGGATCTGCTTAAGGAAATCGTATAAATCCTTTTATAAAAGCTTTTCTTCGGAGATAGCATAGCTTACGGTGCATGAGAAATACAATGCAGTTGGGTTCAGCGCTTATAATAGGAAAAAACTTATTTGAATGCATCCTAAAGCGAATTTCTTCACTATCGAAAGGTTTTTATAGGGTGGTATGCACATTTATATTAATGAGAAAAAGTTAATAAGTGAAAGGTGCTTGGATGCGCTGGAATCTATTAGCATTTGTGATGCTTGTTGCGATATTATCTTCTGTAAACGCAAGTAGACTTTCGGGTCCTAGCAGCATAACTATTAATGAAGAAGGTTCTAAAGCATTTACCTATGAAGTAGAAAACACAAGCCAAGAAACAAAAAACCTGGAGCTAAGAGTGTATTGTCCAAAAGAAATACTCTGCGAATTAGAGAACGTGCCCCAAAGACTTGAAAGCAGAGAAAGCACGAACTTCTCGCTTGTTATCAATGCTTCGCAGAAGGCGCTCAGCAAACAGTATATGATAAGCATTGTTGCAAAGCTTGGTGATGAGATATTGGAAAAAAAGACGAAGGTAAGCGTAGAAAGCTACTTTCCGGAAGAATACGGGAATGTGCCTACTGGTATGCCTACATCTCCCATGGCTTTTCTAAGCGAAGGCACGATCCTTGTGAATATCCTTCTTGCAATTATTGCCATAATTCTTTTATGGCTGCTGATAATAAAACTGAGAGAAGGTGAAAAACATGAAATTGAGTGGTAAGATTGCTATTTGTCTCTTGTTTTTTGTATTGATTTCTTGTTGGGCTAGCGCAGGTTTAAGAGCGGAATCTAACACACGCTGGCAAACTTCTGGCAAGTATAGTTATGTAACACCTGCTTTTGGTTACACTGTACGAGTTTTTTGCATAGGAAATTCCGTATATAAAGAATATATTTATCCCAACGGAATGCGCATAAGCCGTTTTGTGAAAACATGTCCTGCACATATGTACTGCTATAATGGCTTCTGCACGAAGAAAGGGAAAAAAGCAAGCTTTTTTGGCATTACTTTGACATGGGGTCAGGATAAATGCAAGCCAAAGTTGATTGGCAAACCTTACTGCAAACGCGGCAATCTTTGGCAGCTCTATAGAAATGCTTGGTGCCAAACTCAAGAGCTGCTGATAGAAACATGCCCCTATGGATGCTTTAATGGGCGCTGTTTAAGCATGCCGGCGCGCGGAACTGTAGAGGTGGAGATAACGTTTAAACCTAAAACAAGCTGTAGAAGCACCTATGCGCAAAGAAGCTATACACAAAGACGTTGCTTGCGTATAAACTGCTACAATTACTACTATTATAATTATTATTACTACCCGCCTTGCTGCCCTTCAAAACCAAGAGCAGAACAAAGAGCAATTGTGCGCAGCTGTCAGCCAGGATGGGTATGCAAAGATTATTATCATGCGGCGTTTAGAACTGCAAACTGTAGATTTACTGCCGAGAGATATTGCAGATATGGATGCGTAAATGGCGCCTGTGTAACTGTAAGCACTTATGACCCAAGGAGGGATCCTTAGAAAAGCGGTGATTGCAGATGAAAAGAGTGTTTGCGCTAGTATTGCTCGCTTTAATAGCCCTGATATTTTCTGTAAATTCCTATGCGAGCTGCTATACCTGTGAGCTTCCAAATACGCCTCCTGAGAAACCTAGCGTATACATAACTCCTGCTTTTCCAGAAGATGACGATGATTTATACTGCCATGCATACAGCTATGATGCCGATAATGACACCATAGTATATCATTACCAATGGTACAAAAACGACTCCCTTTTTAGAACATACACCACAAAAAGCAATTCTACCTCAATTTCTAGGGCTTATACCAGCGTTGGCGATGTTTGGAAGTGTGTTGTAAAGGCATATGATGGTGAAGCTTACAGCGAGGAAAACTACGATAGCGTTACTATAAGTGCTCCTGAAAGCTGCGAGGATTTCGAGCTAAGCCTTCCTACAAAAAGGGTTTCTTTGAGCAAGGATGATAGCGCAAGCATAAACTTCTGGGTAAAAAACCTTAGCAGCGAAGGGATTTGCCTAACGATCGAAGCTAAGGATTATAGCCCATATATAAGCGCCAGCCCATCAAAAAATAGCGTATGCTTAAGTGCTTACGAATCAAAGCTGTTAGCGCTCACCATAACAACCATAGACGCTCCTCCAGCAAGTTATACCGTTAAGCTTCGTGTGAAGGGCAGATGCTTGGTGAGAGAGGAAGAAATAACAGTTATCGTTGAGCAGCCATGCTGTGCAAAAGTGCTAGAGGTTATTCCTATAAAATCAAACATCTGCCAAGGAGAGAAAGGCATTATTAGCGTGCTTGTTAGAAACAGAAGTAACAGGGTTGTTAATGTAAAGCTCGAAGCCAGCTCAAATGGCTTTGTTGCCAGATTCAAGCAGAACGAATTCGAGCTGGATCCAAGGCAGGAGCTGTATGCAGAGCTTGAGGTATATGCCGAAGGCAGCTTAGGGGAACATTATGTTTATGTTTATGCAAGAAGCGATCATGACTATGTGAAAAAGAAGGCATGGTTCAATATTGTTGAATGTCCTGAAGTGCCAAAAAGAAGCTTTGCATTAGAGGTGCCTACAAGCTGTATCAAGCTTCAGAAAAATCAGGAGAAGAGCATTGCGTTCTCATTAAAGAATCTTCTCGACTCAAAGCAAAAGATAAACCTACAGACAGTTTCTGATATAATAAGCAATGTCGAGAAAAGCGTTACTCTCGAACCGAACCAGAAAAAAACATTGTATGTAAAGGTTTATGCGAAGGAATATGTAGAACCAGGCAAGCATTATGTTAGAATATACGCCTGGAATAGCTCCTATAGGGAAAAGAAAGAGCTTTGCATTGATGTAAAACCTATGAGAAAGAGCAGGGTTGTTTTAGAGGAAAATTATAAGGAAATAGAGCAATGCAGCTTTGGTGTATACACGCTTACTATTGAAAATCAGGGCGATCTCGAAGAGGAGTATGAGATACGCGTAAACAACCCAACCAAAGCGAGCATAAAACTTTCAGATTCAGAGTTTTCTCTTAAACCAAAATCAGGAAAGGAGGTATTTATAACAGTAAACGTTCCAGAGGATATGCCAACAGGAGATTATAATGCGGAAATAATTGTGGAGAATGAGGATGTCTGGGTGAAAACAATATACTTCAAAGTTGTCAGAGCTACAAGACCGGAAGTGCCGGCGCCTGCAAAGCCATCTCGCTTAATGGTTGTTTCTTATCCGGTTTCAATAGCATTTTATCCGGGAGAACAAAGGGAAGCATCGCTTGTATTGTATAATCCCTCTGAAAACACCTATGAAGTAACGGTAACTTTCGATCTGCCAGAGGGCTTTGCAAGCCAGAAGAGAAGCTTCACTTTAGGACCTGAGGAATCTAAAACTATCGTGAATGTTATTGAAGCCTCTGGTATGCTCGAGCCAGGCAAAACATACTTCGGCAGGATAAAGATAGAATACGATGGCAAAACCATAACCAAAGCTTTGAGATTGCATATTGAGTATCCTCCTGAAGAAATAAGCGGACAAGCTCCTGTTGGATTTGCACTACTATCGCCAGAAGCCATAATTACAGGCATCTTGATTATAGCTGCATTCGTGCTCATAATAATTATGATAAAGAACATATCCGCAAAAACTATGGAGGTAAGACCTACTCTTAAAAGGAGGTAGATTAGGATGAGAATAAAACATTTCCTTTTGGTTTGCTTTTTGACAATGCTTGCGGTAACAGCACTCGCTGCTGTTGAGGGGCCTGCAAGCTTTGCAAGCGATTGCTTTAGCGATCCGGTAATAGCAGAGTATACCGTGAAAAACGAGCTTGCAGAAACCTTAGAGTACAGCATAACAATTGAAGGAGCAGCCAACAATTTCGATGTACATATAACACCTGATAAGCTAACGCTGAAGCCAGAGGAAGAAGGAACATTCTATTTGTTTATCAAACCTTGCTGCTGGGCAAAGCCAGGAGTGTACACTCTAACACTGAAGGCAACCTCGGCAAAGAAAACCTACACAAAGCAGATAAGCTTCCGCGTTCTCGAAAGCAGAAAGGTTATTCTCAGTGTTCAGCCAAAGGAACTCGTGCTTGGGCAGTGTGAAGATGCAGAAGCGATAGTAAAAGTTGAGAACAAAAGCCCTATAAGAGAAGAGATAGAGCTCAGTATCGAAGGGAGTGCTGCAGACCTGCTAACGTTAAGTACAGAGAGGGTTATTGTTGACGCCGCTTCTACCAAAGAAGTCGTAGTCAAAGCAAAGGCTCCTTGTAAAACTCAAGAAAAAGAGCTAAGTGCAAGTATTAAGGCGCACATAAAAGAGACAGAGATAGAAAGCGAAAAAGTGCTAAAGGTAAAGCTTACAGACAAGCAAATAATAGTGCTAGAGAAGAAGGACTTCGAAGCATGCAACGATGTGGATGAGGTAAAAACACTAAAGGTAAAAAACGAAGGAAGGGCCGAAGACAAGCTAAGCCTTAGCTTAAGTGGACCTAAATGGATAAAGCTCAAGCAAAAGTCGCTTAGCTTGGAGCCTGGCGAAGAAAAAGAGATAGAGCTAGAATTTCTAAGGACAGAGGATGAAGGGGGCTTCACTTTTGAGCTAAAAGCCCACTCTGAGCTTTACGACAAGGAAACAAGCAGCAAATATAAGGTATTGCTCAAGGACTGTTACAAGGTTTCCATAGAAAAAGTGTCTGGCAAGGAAGAAGCATGCTTAGAGGAAAAAAAGCTTACATATAAATTTAAACTAAAGAACGAAAGAGACAAGCAGATAACCGTTTCCCTAAGCCTGCAAGGGTTGAAAGGCAAACTAGATAAAACCGAGCTCGTGTTAAGTCCGAAGGAGGAAAAAGAAGTAACAGCAACCCTGAACATAGCCAAAGAAACCCCAGGCAAAAAAACACTAAAGCTTGCGCTTACCTCGGCAGAGTTTTCAGATAGCGCAAAATTCCCAATAAAGCTTTCCGATTGTTATGCTCTCAAAGTGGACTCAAGCGAGATAGAAAAGGAAATAGAGCTAGAGCTAAGCCCGCAACTATGCCCACAAAGTAAGCTATTGACGCTTGCAGCTGAAAACATCGGAACTAAGGAACAAGAGGTGCACATAAAGTTTGAAGGAATCGACTGGGTTTATCTACAGCCAAAGGAAATGAAGCTAAAGCCCAAGGAAAGTAAGCCATTCTATCTTTACGTCAGTCCTGCAATTACAGAGCAAGCTGGCACCTATGAAGGAACGCTAACTGTGGAAGCAAAGGACTACAAAAGGGAGTTTCCAGTTAAGGTCAGGATTTCCGCGGTAACACTTCCAGAAAAGCTAAGCATAGCTGCTGAAGCGGAGGTGGAGGAAACTATTATCGAACAGGAGAGAACTGTAAAAGCAAAAATTACTTTGGTAAATACGAGCGATTGTAAGCTTGAGGTGCTTGACATAAATGCTCAAGGCATAGAAGCATCATTCGAACCAGAGCAGTTTACAATGGATGAGAATGCAAGCGTAGAGATAACAGCAACGATCTACCTTGGCAAAGGGTATGATAAAAACAAAGTTGAGCTACCGCTTGTTCTGTTGACGGATAGGGGCATAGTAAAGAAAAGAATTGTCATTGATCTGCAAAAAGAAACTGTAACAGAGATCACTCCGGAAGAGAGTCCTGTAGAAACGCCTGCGGCACCAGCACCACAGGCAGTTGTCGCACCGCAGATAGCAAACATACTCTTGCTACTATTCCTGGCAATAGTTGCAGTAGCAATAGTGATTTTAGCTTACTATGCATATACCAAGGAAAAAGCCGCTGAAGCAAAGAAAGGCAAGGGAGAGAAGAAATAAAAACACGGCATTATTTCCTTCTTTACTTCTTTTTATTTTGGTTAAAGCTATTTATGTATGCCTTTTGCTCCCGCTTTGCAATAATATCTTATTTTACATCAGCTCAAAGCGGGCTGTTGAACGAAAGCTTTATATAGAAAAAACAAAATCTTACTTATAACTAAATAGAAGTTTCTGGTGGTTGGTTTGGAAAAAAGATGGAAAAACTTACTCGTAGTATCTGCAGTGCTTATCGCAGCAGCATTCTTTCTCTATTACTACTTCTCCTATTTGAAAACGGGCATTGTCGGAAATTATGTTGCCTTGCTCTCTTTAATGGAGAAGTATGGTGTTGACGCTAGCAAATTTTCACATGTTGTTGCTGGCGTTTCGAAGCTTTCAGACTCTCAGCTTGAAAACTTAAGCAATGAGCTTAAGGATTTCTCTAATAGGGCTGACGAAGCATGGCTCAAGGAAATAGCTTTAATATACGCTGATATTGCAGATCTTCAAAGAAATAAAAACGGTTTGGAAAGCCTGCAGTTCAAGGCCGAAGATGTGCTAACAAACCCTTGTGATAAGTTAGCTATATTCTCTGAGATGAAAACAAAAGGCGACAATATAGAAAGCATTGCTTCTGACCTTTTTAAAAGAAGCTCGAAGTTTGTAGCTGAGTATCCTGACAAAGCAGAGGAGCTAGGAGTGTTTGTGATACCTAATCCTACAGACCTTGCTGAGATAAGGAAGGCGCACAAGATGCAAAGCTCTGTAATAGAAGCTTTGAAGGTGATGTGTAAATGAAGCTAAAAAAAGTTCTGTTAGTTGTTATTTTAATCTCCATATTCCTGTTCTCTGCATATGGGTTTCGAATAAAAGCCCGTATAAAAGGCAATACCCTTCCCGATGAAACTATAGAATATACCTACGTTGCTCCGACCTCTCCAAGCTCGCATGCATTAATAGACTCCACATCCGGCAATACTTTAGAGATAGACCTAACTAAAGAACTTTTAAATAATGGTACTTTAAACAAAGATGTTTATTACACAATATTTGATGACTTCCATCTTTTTTCATACAAATTTACATTAAAAGCTGTTGAACCGTTAAGCTTTGAGGATGGAAAATGTTTGGAAAGGTGTCACACAGGACCAAAAGCGCAACTTGTTGTAGAGGATACTGGCGGTTATAAAGCTGGCTCTGGTTATTTCAAAGCCGCTATAAAAAATCGCTCAGACTGGGTGGAGTTCAGAGGGCGCATAAAGTATGCCATCACCGACATAAAGGTAGCGGATTTTAGAAAGAGCTCTAGAGGAGAATATATAACAACAGATCCTAATGTGGTTGTAGATTTCTGCATCGTTTTCAAGTTTAAAGATCCTATGGGCAAAGAGAAGCTTCCAGACCCTTATGATCCGTCTGAACCGAACAACAAATCCCCATACTGCGTAGCCAGCATCGAGGAGCTTTTAGCAGCGCTTGCTTCACATTATAGAGAGGATATAACTGAAAGCACTGGGAAAGTTTTCGTTTCTGAAGGACCTTCTCCAGCACAATGCGATATTGACTTTGAAAAGCCATCAGAATACTTGGAGCTTAAGGCAAGACCTAAAGAAAAGAAGTGGCGCGAAGCTGCTGAAGGAAAAAAATTCAACATGTTTGCAAGAGATGAAATAGAAAAAACAAAGCCATTAGAGCTTGATTTAAGCGGCATAATTGCATTAGATACCTTGAATACGGAAAAACCCGAATCAATTTATACTGGAAAATACCGATTTGAGCTCATATCTTTCAGCCCGAAGATACTTGCAAAAGATGGAAGGGCTGTGAGAAGAGAAGGCGTACCTGATGCAAAAATTAGAGTTATTGAGCTAAATACGGGTGCAAAAAAAGAGCATATATTTGATTATCATCTGGGCGGTAAAACTCTCCCAGCGGACTATACATACGGCTTTGGAAACGGTAAAGAAATAATTGTGCGTCTCTACCAAAAGCCAGAGGAGCTGGAAATGCCTTATTTTCTATCCCCATTAGAAAAAGTACCTGAAGAAGGCTCTTATCCCATCAGTAAAAGAAATGCTGAATGTTATAATCCTGTATGCACTTTGCATGAAGGAAAACATTGTAGGGATGCTTACGTGAGGTTTGCGATGAAATTGAGGGTTTCTAAGAAGGAAAAGCTTTATACCTGGTGGCTGACCAAAGTAAAAGAAGTGGAAGTTCTTTCAAGAGGGCCTAACCTAACGCTTAACGTTGTAGATAGCAAAACCGGTCAGGTACTTGGAATGGCTCAAGATACTAAAGCTACTATATCATTTATCGATCCTCTCACTAGCAAGCCATATGAAATAACACAACCTGTATATGGCGGCGTTGCAAAGTTTTATATACCCATTAATACTGATGTTACTGTTAAGATTGAAGCTTTTGGGTACGAAAGCGCATCTCGGGTTATCACACTAAATCAAGAGCCCTACGAAACATCGCTAACAATACCTATGAACAAAATTACCGAGGAAGCTGAAGAAGTTGAGGAACGGCTTGTAGCAATTAAGTATGTGGTATTTTCCTATAAGGGGTTCAAAACGCTGCTTGAGAATTACATTCCACACTTCATTGAAGAAAAAGAGCTTGAAGAAAAGCTTCCTCCTTTAGATGGGCCTCTTACCTCTTACCCTCCGGAGAGCTATAAAAAAGCTTACCAGCTACTGCTCGGAAAAAACATATTTAAACTTATAGATAGGACTACCAATGAGGAAGTTGAGGTAACGCTTGCTATAGATAGGTTTACAGGAACTGTTAAAGACAAAGAAAATAACGATATACCAATAAATGTAGTGTTAGAGCTGAAAAACATTTATATAGGAAGAAAGTATAAAGCACTATTCTTCCTGCCAACAATAGAAGGCAAGGTTTCTTCTTGGAAAGACCTTAAAGTGGTAACAGTACAGTGGCTCTTCACAAAAGAGGGGCTTATTGAAAGCAACTGGCAGATACGCGATGCTGAGGAAGGTGAATGGCAGCCATAGGTGCTTATAAAATGGAAAAACGCAAGCCATTATCTTTAGTACTAATCTTTTTTGTTGTAATTTCAGCTGCCCATGCGTTTGTCATCAATGCAGAGATAGATCTTTTTGAAGGAGAGTCTAGTATGCCTCCTGGATACTGGCTCAAACCAGCAGATTTTGTGATAGATGCAACAACTTTAGAAAGAAAATATAGATGGCATGGTGTTTATCATGTAGTGCCTTCTTCCTATAATGTTGAAAAAAACACTATCGTTTTAGTTTGGTTTATGGAACCGAAAAAGCCCATGGAAAAAAAAGCTACTATTGACCTAGAAAAAAAGATGAGCGATCCTTCTTGGCTAAAATTTGATTGTGTGCATGGACCCATAAGAGGATGGTCTGTTGCACCTGGAGAAGAAAGAAGATGCGACGCTTCAGGGCGAAAAGATGGAATAAATAAAGATGGGATAATAATCTTTAGAGTAGATTCTATAGAAAGCGATGGTGTAGATGTTACTATCAAATTCAGTGTAAAATTCAGGCTCGATGGAGATTACAGTGATTGGATATCCGAAGCTGGAGAAATAACAATAAATGGTGAAAATTTCACTATAAAAGCTTCCCAAAAGTCGTTAGAAAGTGGCGAAAAAGTCGTTGTTGCTGGCGAGGGGTTAGAGGAAAAAACGGAAGAGGCTAAAAAAGCTTCAGAAGAGGAAAGACCAACAGGGCCTGCAGAAGGACCTGGCTGTGAACTGCATATAGTTAAGATAGGTACAGCTGAAAATATGCAAAGGTTTAACGATTTAGAACAATCGGATGAGTTGGGAGTTAGAAAATTCATATGTGAAAAAGGCCAAAAGATAGTTGTGGAGCTTTCAGGAAGCCCTGAGTGTAACTATCTAAGTTTATCTGCAATATTGGCTTCTAGTGCTGGATATGCTGGAAAAAGTATCAAAGAAGAAAGTGTTTTGAGCTTAGAAAATGTGGATGAGGCTTTAAGCGCCCTTTCTGAAGGAAAAACAGGAAGCGTAAGCTTTCAGTGCGGCGATGAGTTTTCAACATATCCTTTTATGCGATTTGTAGCTCAGGCTTCCAAGGCGGGAGGCGAAACCAGCATAGTCGAAAGCGAGGTAATAAAGATTATAAAAAAGCTTGAAAGACCTGAAGAAGGGCGTCCTTCGGAAGGTCCTTCGCCAACTTTTGAAAAGCTTGAACCTTACATCGCTGGCGTTGACAACTGCAGCCCAAAAATAACTAAAGTAGAGATCAGTAATGCGCTGGGGGGAGATAGCATATATATATGCGATAGTGAAGGAAATGCTGTAGAAAATACCATAACAACAGAGATTACATATAGCACTGCTTCCGAATGTCAGATTCAGCAAATTTGCTTAACCCTCTGGCGTTATCCAATGGAAAAAATCCCCGCTGCCGACATAGAGGGTAATGGAATAAGCATGTCTGAAAGGTACTATTTTGCTCTTCTCTGGTGGCTATATGTCGCTGGCAAGCATTACAATTTGCCACCTTATGGAACATCCTCGCAGGAAGAATTTGAAAATGCAGCAAAAGACATTTTGGCAGGGCTTTTCCAAATGGAAATTGGAATGTACACATGGGAAAATTATTTTTACTCCTACACGTATACAAAATGTTTTGATTCCCAACAAACTTCCTTTACATTTAATATAAGCAAAGAAACTGAAGGAACAGAGTTTTTAGACCTTGTTGGGGCATTTAGTCCTGAAGGCAGGGTTTACCTTACTGCTCAAATCTTAACACAAGAAGGAAGGTGGTTCATAGCGGAAAATCAGTGGGAGATACCTCTGGAGATAGGGAACTGTGAAGCTGCGAAAGAACCTTCTGAAGAGGAAAAACCTGAAGAGGCACCGCCTGAAGAGAAGCCGGAGGAAAAGCCCGAGGAAGGCGAAGTAACGGTAGTTGAGGGACCAAGACCACCTGAAGAAGCACCGCCTGAAGAGAAACCTGAAGAAGAGCTTCCACCTGTAGAGATAGCTGGCTGCGAACCATGCTTATCTGTGGTTGGCTGTTTGGGTTGCATTGACCTATTAACACTGAGGGCTATACCGAGCTAACTTCTAGCTGAAAGCGAATTCTGTGCAATTAAGATTCGTTGGCCCAAGTATGTTTTCTCCATCGGGTCCGGGAGGAAGCTTTGTAATAGGCCACATAACAATACCTGCATATGATTGTATTGTAGCATAGCCAGGGCCATGCGACTCTGGAGGAAGCCAGCGCTTAAGAGCTATCGCAACAGGTGAACTAACAGAGGGTCCTCCAACCCCACCAAGAAGAACCTCATCAAATATCTTGCTTTTCGGCAATTTAGGGCTACAAAAATAACGCTTTGATTCTGTGCCTTCTGTAGCTTTGAGGTAAAAAAGAATAAAGCCAAGTTCTCCACCACTTATGCCTTCTATTTTCTGATCCGGTTTTGCCCATATGTAGAATACATAATCGTAGGAGTGTTCAAAAGGACTCATAACTTTTTCCACAAGACGCGCTACAGCCGCTTTTGTTTTATCACTTAGCACCCCATCATGGACATAATCAGTTTTTATCTGAACTAATAGATAATCCACCTCTTTGGATTCTTCAAGAGAAGCGTGCTCATCGTAAGAAAAGCTCGAGTAAAGTATCGTCTGTAAAGCAGATGTTGCGTATTCAGTGCTGTGCATATATTGAAGCTGCCTCTCAACATTCTTTCCGTGATTCATAGAAACCGTAAAAAGCAAGACAGAGATAGCCGCACATATTACTAAGATAAACATCGAATCCGCTATGGAAGCTTGGGCTTTCTTAGAGTATGCTAGCGCCATACGACCACCACCAGCAGCATGGGCCTTGATGCCAAGCCAGCGGTAACAGTAGGGTCTTGGAATATTACGGGAAGAAACAGAATGGTAAGTTTTGTATCCTTATTAATCTTAGCACGCTCGTCTATTTCCACAGGGCATGCAAGCAGTTTGTCATCTACTTTATATGCCCCTTTATTTTCATTTACTAATTTTACAACATCCAAAGGGGCAAAATCCTCTTTGAGCTCAATCAAGCTGGCTTTGTAAAAAAAGCCGTAAAGGGAAACCCTTTCACAATTTTTGTAAAATTCTTCCGCACTTGTTATGAAATGATCCCCAGCAACGGAAGCTGCGAGATCGCTTATGAGTATTGCTGATTCAAAATCTTCCTTTGCACCTATAAAAACATCGAAAGCGGAAGAAAAGCTTGCAAAGAATATTATTAACGAAAATATGAGCGGAACCAAACTTGGCAAATCATCCCCTATAGGCCCCACAAAACCCTTTCTAAATCTCATGGAAGAGCACCCCAACAGCCTGGCGTTGGCAAAGTTTTGCATTCTTCTTCCATACCAACACAGTTACTTTCAACTCCTCTTTTTTTGTAAAGGTAGCAACCCAAAGATGCTAAATTAGAAGAGCACAGCTCTGGGTGGTAGCTGGAACAAGGAACAACATAGAAATAATTTTCTCCATTATAGGTCTCTTTTATGAGCAAGAACTCGTCCATAGGGTATGGTGCTCCCCTTGGATCCAACTCTGTTTCCTCGCTAGGGCAAAGTTCGCCATCTTTGTAAGTGAAGAAAAATATTTTTGCATTAAGGTCTCTTCGTGAGGAAGCAAGCACATAGGGCGAACCTATACTAATGTATTTGTGTCTTTGCATAATCTCTGCAATAAACAGATTTTTTCCTGCCAGCGGTATGCTTCGTAACCTCACCTTGTAAGAAAATCCCAAAACATTATAAGGCGATAATGTTTTTGGAAGCTTTATGTCTGTAGCACCGCAAAGAGTGTCAGCGCTTAAAAGCATGGAAGCATTTGCAGTTATAGTGGTTGCTTGCTGAGCGGCTAGCACAGATTCGACAGTATCGCGGAATCCAAAGGCGAAGTAGGCAACAATAGCAAAAAGTGCTGTAGCTAATATTAGAAGATTGAATTTGCTCAGTATGAATGAAAGCATGTTTTACTCACCCTTTAAATACTTCTTTTACGTTTTACATAGGCACATATCACGGGAAAGGCGTTTCCAGGAGGGGTAGTATTGACCAACAGGTAGTGACCTGCCGGTATGCCTCCTGGCTCTGAATAAAGATCTACCAAAAAATACTTCTCATCTTCTTTATCTTCGCAACCTCCAGAGCCAATAGCTCCCAATGTGGTGGAAAAAGCCGTTTTTAGCGGAATATCAACACACTCTCTGTGAACGTAATCTGGACTAAAGAAATCCAAAACAACGCATTCGGATTTGCCTTCTTGACATATTGAGGAACAGACGGCTTTACTCTGTATCGTTGAGAGTTTTATCTCAGCATTCTTAAAGCACGAAGGCGGCCAAAAATCAACCTCGTTAGCATACCTCTGATGAACCGTGCGCTCTATGGCCCTTGCAAAATCTGCCATCTCGCTTGCGATCTCATTTGCGCATCTTTCTTTGCTCATCGTAGCCAATGCTTGATAGCCAAAAAACAGAACAAAACCCATTATTATTACCCCTATTAAAACCTCGAAAACTGCTGATGCCTGAGCTTTAGGTTCTTTGAGCAGCAAATTAGTCACCTAACGCCTTTCTCGTTTTTGTTACAATCTTCTGCGAGTTTTGAAACATGGGCTTTACTATGCTTATAAGCAATATTGCTACTATCGCCAGTACCAAAAGCATATAGATTGCGGACCACTCGCTTTGGGCTTTTTCTTCACATAAAATTTTTTTTATCTCCATCACTAAGAATTAATCCTTTCCAATATTTAAATGTTTATTACGCAATTATGTGACTTTTGAAAACTTGCAGAGCTAGCGTGGATAAGAAAATATTAAAAACAAACAAAACCTTTAAATATTGGATTAATTTTTAACTTTTAGTAAAGTGAGCTAAAATGGTTATGGTAAAAAGCTTTCGTCCTTTCGAGAAGACTTCCGTCATTCTCATAACCTTAATGATGTTTTATTTCGGCACTATCTATGCGCAGGAGGGAAAGCTTGTTAAAGATAGTGTTGGGGTTTTCTCCTCATTAGAAGGAAAGCTTCAAGGAACAGTACCAACTGTGATAAATGAGTTAAGCAACGCTGAGCTCAGAGCTGGAAAGCTTGCGGAAATAAAAAAGGATGGCTCCTCCTGGACGCTTTATGAAAGCATTCCTGTCGGGCTTTTAATCACCAGTAAAGAGAAGTCGTTGGAGGATTTGAAGCTTATATATTACTTGGAAGGTTTTGAAGAACTTGATGTTTCTCTCTACGCTACGTGGCAATTTGAGTTTTGGGAGTTTTATTTTACAGATGCTTTGGTAAAGGAAGGCACTTTCTGCGGCCCAAAACCTGTTGGTGCGGTAGCGGTATTAGACCTCTCCGAAAAATTTATAAGTGCTCCTACGGTTATGAAAGCCAGACCCAAGTTTATAAAAGCATTTGTATTTGTCCCTTGGAACAAAGGAAAGTTCCAAATATGTCTCACAACAAAACCCATCGAATTCTCTGCGATTGCTATGGTACCTGGCACACCAAAAGTCGCAGAGTTTGTTTTAGAATCGCACAGAAGTTCCGAAGAGTTACAACTTGGCATTATTCCAACAGAAGACTTGGGAAATGCTGAGAGATGGATTTCTTTTATAAAACGCTCATTAAGCAAAGGTTTTGCAGCGATGTATGATACTGGCAAAAGCTATGTTATCTATTGGCACCCTACTCCATGGTATGTAAAAGAAACCCCTCCAAAAATAACGTTGATAAAATTTAAACCCGAGCAACCTATCGCAAGCGATTCTTCCCTACAATGTTGCGTGTATGCAGAAGACACAGATAGCAAGACCCTTGAATTCGAAATAAAGTGGTACATAAAACCCCGCAAAGCGGAGTATCTTCAACCCTCTAGCGCGGAAGAAGATTTTTCGTTCTATTCCTCAAGTTCAGGAAGCGGCGAAGACCATTACTGTAATACCCTGAATATATCCCCAAATTTCGGTGAGAGGAATATAGACCAAGTGTTGTGTCTTGCAGAGGTTTCGGATGGAAAAGCCAGGGCTAGAATGGCGGCAAAAGTAAGCATCTCTTATGAAGAGGGCGAGGAAGTACCTGAAGCTGAGGAGAAGGATTCTGACAGAGATGGCGTTCCAGATAGCACGGACAAATGTCCTTATAAGAAGGGTTCGCCACAAAATTCTGGGTGTCCTGCCCCAAAACCAGAAAAACCAGAAACGAAAGATAAAATACCAAAAGTTGGCAAAGATGTTAAGGTAATGTTTATTTTTATGCCCATCGATTGGCAAGGAAGCAACGAAGATTTCAAAAAGGAAGTAAATAACGTTCTGTCTACACTCAAAGAGGCTTCTGGCTGTGGGGAGGATCTAAATTATCATGCGATAATACTTCCAAAGGAAGTGCAATCACAACCAAACTGCAACATAATAACACTTCAAAAATGCATAGACACTGCAGAATTGCTTAGAGATGTGTATAAATGTGTGCTAAGTGCAACAGGCATAACGCTTAATAACCCCAAAATTGTTTTTGTCGGTCTCACAAATAAAAATCCTCTAGAATCTAAGGGAAAGTTTGGATTTAAAATGATGGAAGAGGGCACTTGCAAGGAGGTATCAATTATAGGCTTTCATATACCTCCTTCTGTTGCAGGCGGAACGGACACCGAAGTAACGATCGCTATTATAGATAAAGTTCATGATCCGCTATATCAAGCTCCAATACATGAGTTGGGACATACCTTGGGTTTCTGTGAGCAATATTCAATTTTGGATCATTTAAGGCAGGATATTACCATGAGAGCGGTAACAGGAAAAGGATGCACAAATAAGTACCCAGGCCCTTACACTATAAACGATGAGGATTCCATATCTTTTCCCGCAAGACTAGGAGTTCCCTATCCGAAATGCCCAGATGAGATTCCTTCCACCTACTGCCCAGAAATAATAGCAGTAAATGCTCCTGTGATTGAAATACTTCAAATAGAAGAAAAAGCACCCACAAAAATCCAAACTACACAACAACTTGCAAGCGGCCGGATAGTGCAAATTATAAAAGATGGTTATATCGTTCCCAAAAAATTATTTTTAGAAGAGATTCTCGTCCCCGAAAATTATCAAGCTTTACAGAAATATTTAAAACAACTGAATGAAAAAATTGAAACAGCACTTCCCAGTACTGATTGTTTAGGTCGCATAACTGAGTATGGAAATGCAAGAAGTGCCATGGGCCCATCGCCGAACACCCTTTCTATAATGGGTTCTTATTTCCCTTCTCTAGGAACCAGCAAATCTACGCCAAGGATTTTTGATTGTTTTGAAAAGGAAGTAATCAGAAGGGAGTGGTGTGGGTGAATAAGGCGTATTGTTTGGGAATTTTGGTATTGCTTGCAATGTCTTCCGCCTATGCTCAAAGCACTGAAAAATTGCTATTTTTTAGAATAAGTTGGAATGAGGGAAAATACGTTATAGATGATGTAAAGGTTATCCTTGGAGAAGTCCCAGAAGTATCCTATGAAGAAGAATATCTAATAAAGCTTAAGGATTCCTCTGGAAATACTCTTTACCAGACATCTGTGCGAAAAATAAATATGCAGCTTGAGGTTTCAGAGATACCTGATATTGGTGATTATGCTGTTGCTATAGATGAGAATTTTGCACAACTAACCGTGAACTATGATGAAGTATTCGGCACAAAAGAAGGGCAAATGTTTCTTGTGGTGCCCTATGTAGAAGAAGCTTCTTCTTTAGTATTTCAACACGGAAAGATTAAGCTTGCCGAATACCCCTTAAAAAAGCTGTGCAATAACAACGGCATCTGCGAACAAAACGAGAATTACTTAAGCTGTGCAAGCGACTGCAAGCCAGATGAAAAAGATGGTTATTGCATAAGATTTAAAGATGATGTATGCGATCCGGATTGTGCTTACGGAATAGACCCAGATTGCGAAAAAAAGCATGCCAAAAGCAGGCCCGATATCTTCAAGCTTTTAAGGGATAAAATTTCTTATATCATTCTCTTTATAATTATAGGAAGCATTATCGCATATTTTTACTTTGTTAAAAAAAGGAAGTGAAAGCAATGCCAGAGTATGGAGGAGGCGCATATTTAGAATATGAAAGCGAGCTTGAAGAGACCCTTCCGGAAAAGATAAAAAGAAATGCAAAAAAGATTGTTGCTGCAATAATTGTAATAGCTGTGCTCTATCTTCTCTATTACTATTTTATAGCATCGCTAAAAAAAGTTGAGATAACCATAGTCGGACTCGATAATGCAAGCTTGGACTCAGCCAGAATAGAGATACTTTCTGAAGATGGAAAAGCATTATTCTATAAGGGAAAGGGTCTAAAGCATTATACAACCACGCTTAGGGAAGGCAAATATATGGTAATAGTAAAAGCCCTTGACTTTGTGGAAAAAGAAACTATGATTGATGTCATGGCAGACGAAGAAAATTCATTCAGAATAGCTCTGGAAAAAGATTTAAAGACGAAAATAAAGAAGGTATACATGCCCTCACGATTATATTTAGGGCAAAACCTGAATGTAAAAGTCATTCTTGAAAATAGAGGTAACTTTGCTGAAAAAGTTGATTTAGTGCTTGAGGATAGCTTCTCTGAGCTTTTGTGTGAGGATACAGGAGAAATTACAATTCGGGCAAACTCTGAGGAAGAGGTAAACATAAAATGCACTGTGCCAAACGAATTTGACATACCACGAGGAAAATATTCCATAAAGAAGAATTTCAAGATTAGGATAAAATATACAAAGAAAGCGATAAGCAAGTCCGTGGAAGTTTTCCTAGCCCCGGAATTAAAAGCAAATCCGATAACCTTCAGAGTTGACCCAGCATCAAAACCTAAAGACAGGAAAAAATTTAAGATCTACAATAAAAGCAAATATGCTGTAGAAGACCTCAACGTCTATTTCGAAATAACTTCAGCCAAAGAAAACGATCCCGAAGAAGTAGCAACTTGGATAAGATTCGCGAAAGAATCCGGAGAAAAAGAATCTGTAGCTAAAGTTAACTATATACCGCCAAAGGAAGATGTGGAACTTATCATAGAAGTGGTTGTCCCTCCCACGGCAAAGGAGGAAACCATCTACGGATACGCTGTAATTGCGGCAGATTTTCTAGCCGAACCTATAAAAGTACCCTTAACCATAGAGGTTGTAAGAGAGGTTGAGGTAAAGCTAGAGCTAACCTTAAGCTCAAGCCATGTTTCATTCACTTCTAAAGACATAGGAAAAGACAAACTCCTATATATAAAGGTTTATAACAGAGGCGATCTGGAAGTTTCAAACATAAGGATTGCTATCGAAAATCAGAGCGAATGCACAAGCGAATGGCTACACCCCCTAACTAAAGATACTATTCCTTCTATACCTTCCAAAGAAAGCAGAGAGCTTCCATATGTTGTTAAGGCAAACTCTGTGGGGGTTGTAAGGTGCGTGGTAAAAGCTATTTACCAAAACCCTCTTCCGCCCTACGACCTAAAAGAAACAACCCCCGAAGTACTGGAAATTCATGTAAAAGAGATCTAAAACAAAAAGCGTGCTTTTAATCTTTTTATTATGGAAAGCACTTAACCTTAGCTCGAAATTTCTGGTTTTCCTCCTATGGAAATATAGCAAACTATAGGGCATTCTTCGAGGTCTTCCAACACGCACTGAAAGAAAACATCGATTTTGTCTGTTCTTTCTGCTTTAAGTGTTTTTTCATCAATTACCTTAAAAATACTCCGATGCGACTGAAATCGGATGCATTCTTCTGGCATGTTGTACATTCTTGCAAATGGTTTAACAGAGTAAATCCCGCTCACAAGTTTTAACTCTTTTCTAACTACAAGCCCGTATTCAGGCTTATCTGGTGTTGTTGGGGAAGCCAATGCTGAAGCAAAACCCTCCATAAGTCTCTGTTCGCTTGCTTTTAATTCTTGGGATGCGAAATAGTGAATGGCGCTTATTATTATTACAAGGACTGTGAGCCCGAATATTGCTGCAACAAGCAATCTGAAAGGCCAAAAGTAACCTCTTCCCATATCGAACCCCTTTTATAGGAAAGCACCTATCATTATATTGGAAAACATAACTGAGACCACATACAGCACTAAAGCAACTGGTAAGTATTTAGCTATATTCATTTTTACAAGCAGGTTATTATCTTCTTCCAGCTTCGTAGCAAAGTATATTATGATAAGCACTATTTCCATCACATATGTACCGACAATAAGGATAAACATCATGGGCTCAGCAATTTGTGTGATAGCTTCTACCTTTATCCACTCTAATATGTTAGCTCTCGCAAAAGGCCCTGGCATGCTTCGAGTGATCAATGTTTGCCTCTTTGTATACTCAAATACTCCGGATTCAACAACCTTAACCGTTGTTTGGACAACAATCTTGTAAAGGGCTGTGGTAACCCCTAAAACAATTGGAGTAATGATAACTCCCATTGTCATCATCATAGTAGTGATATCTCTAACAAGAGATTTGAGGAGCTTTGCAACCCTCTCAGAATTATCAAGCTGCAATGCAAATGAAACCAAGCTTCTTGACGCTATGTTAACTCCTAAAGCAACAGCATCTAAAGCAAGACGCATTCCTGTTTTTATAATGTTCGAAGGTTGTTTTTCAGCTGCACCATATTTATGGTCAAAAAACGCGGAATACAAAGGCATACCAAGAACGTTAATATTGTCCAAAGCTTTAGAGAAAACCTCTTTGGAAATAAGGTAATGGGGAAGGAATTCAACCGCGTGCTTTATTGCTTCTTCCATCGGCTTGTTTTCACCTAAGCGAGAAGCAATTATATAGATGGAATCCTTAAATTCATATTCCATTTGAATTACCTTTTCTTGCATCTTTCTTTTGTATACATTGTTATAATACAGCCAAATAAACAAACATGCTGAAATCGTCAGCAAGATCCCAAACCAAAGGTTATAAGGAGTAATATCGTTGCCCGGAGTCATGAAAAATGTAAGCCGTGCCAATCTTACTTCATGCTCTGCCTTTTTTTTCAGTTCTTCCCCACTTAAGCCCGATGCCCTCAAACTTCTAAGCACAATCTTGTAGTACTCGCCTTCAGGTATATCAAAATATGTGGGCGGATACCCATTCATCTTTAAAACTTCTTCCTCAGTTTTGTCGGCAGGTATTATTTGAACGATTTCCTCACCAGCAAGCGAAATTAGCATAGATTTTGGTGGAAATCCTTCCACATGGAGATAATAAGAGCCCAATATGCCAACAACAGCTACGATGAAAACAACCGTTTTTATATCCATAGTGCCGGACTTTGTTTTGATTTTTCCTTTGGGAGGTAAGCCGGGGTAATTATCTGGTATTTCTGGAGCTTCATAAACAGGAGGTCTTGTTTTTATTATTCCTCTGGCAAAGTAAAGAGCCAAAAGGGGAAGCGAAATATTGTAGATAAAAATCAGCACTAAAGGATTCGCCCAAGGCATTCCTGTAAACACAGAACCCACTGGAAGGATAACTATAAGAATTACTGGCAGAAGTATGCCTATATAAAACAGTGCTATTGAGGGCTGTATTAAACTATGCGCGTAATTTTCCATCTTTTCTTTTATTGAGCTTAGAAGTTCATCCATCGTTCTATTTAACAGAACCTCACGCTTTGCTTCACTCTCTTCAAGGATGCATGCCCTTATTCGCATTAGGGCTCTTTTGAATTCTGGTGCATATTTGCCCCAGCGATAAGCAATGCTATCTAATCCTTCTGCGATTGTGGCATAGACCCCTAACTCAAGCTCCCATAACATTTTCTTGAAGTCAAGAGCTATCTGTCCTCTGCCATGGGAAGCTGCAAATTCTGCCGCTTGCTCAAGATTGGGTGTAAGCTTTAGGGACATTATTATATAACCTACAATTTCTGGAATATAAGCCAAAGATTTTTTTATCTCCACATTAACAGCTACTAAGGGATAACGCTGAACATACCTCGTAATAAAAAGAGAGGCCACAAGAAAGCCCAGTAGAGGCAGATAAGCGCCGAAAGGAACGACTCTAAGAGTTTTTACTGCGGGTGAGAGTATTAGCATAACCCAAACAAGCAAACCTGTAATCAAAACTATGAAGAAAACAAATCTTACAGCAGCGCTAAATTCTTCTGGCTTAAGCTCCCAGCCGAGCAAATCTATAGCGCTCTTATACTCCTCGCTAAATGGTTTATCGCTTCCAAGAGTTGGAAAGAGCTTATAAATCCTTTTACAAAATCTTACAAATGCTGGCCTTCGCTTTTTCTTTAGTTCATGCTCTCTTTCCTTCCAAAATACATCCCTAGGGACAACTATCTTTCTGTAAAGTTCGCCTATGCTTACCTCCCTTTTAGCTTTTCTATCCCTTCTTCTTGGCATGGGACTCCTTCCTCTCCTTAAGCAAATTCTTGAGCAAAGTCGTATCTACCCACTTTTTCCATTCAGAAAGCCATTCATTATAATTAACGCTGCCATGCTCTCTTATCTGCTTCTCCTTGAGCAAAAGGAGTTTTGAATGAGCGGCTGCTGTGCTTTCAGCTTCTAATATTTCTGGCAAAGAATGCTTCCTTTTTAGATCAACCAAGTATTTCTTTGATTCTGCCCTGACCTTAATTTCCGACCATATATCTCTTATGGAAAGTCCCGAGGTCTTTTCTATCTTTGAAAAAAGCTCTGAATCCTTGATACTATCCTCCAAGAATATTAAGCTGTCTTTCTTTGCTTCGTATGTCATGAGATTCAAAAGACCCCCTTCCCTAAGAGGTTCTTCATTCCAGTGTTTCTTTACCTCCGTTATTTCCACAAGCCTCCTATGCCTTCTAAGAGAACCATAGAATCTTATTGGCCTAGCGGTAACAATAACATCTGTTGCCTTAAAAGACGTTGTCGGCACGCCAAGATCGTTTACAACACGGTCCCATACAGAATAAGCGGAATCTCCATGGATTGTTCCCATAACAACATTTCCAGCAGCTCCGACACGCATTGCCTCATAAAGTGTTATTGCTTCTACAGACCTTACCTCGCCAAGTACGATTGCGCTATCACCCAATCTAAGAGCCGTACGTAAAGCTTCTTGTGGCTCCACTTCAGTTTCTGTTTTACCAGCAGTGATAGGTGACTTTGTTTTAAGCCTTTGAATGTTGAACCCTATCTTTTTTATATAGGGCACTGGAATCTCAAGCGTATCTTCTTGTACAATTATCCTTATATTCTTCGGTATTTCCAAGATACAAGCTGTTAGGAGCGATGTCTTTCCAGAGCCTCGTGAGCCAGTAATAAGTAGAGTTACTTGATTGTCAATTAGGAAAGACAATAAACCGGCTGCAAGAGGCGTAAGGAATTTTACGTCTATAAATTGAGGAAGGGTCCAAGGGGTTAATTTGTGAAGCCTAAAAGCAAAAGCCACACCATCTGGGGCAAGTGGAGGTCCTATAACAGCAACTCTTGTTTCCAAGTCTGGCAAATCATAATCGAGAACTGGATGTGCTTCATCAAATGGCCTGCCGCTCATAGCCCTAAGCTTTGTTATAAGCGTCAGCGCTTCTCTTTCCGTATATAAAATATTGGTGGTACATTGACCAAAATCAGAATGGACTATATAAATAGGCTGCTCCCCTATGGGAGAATCCACATAAACATCAGTAATTTTTCTATCAGAAAGCAGAATCTCCAATATTCCATATCCTACAGTGTACCTAGCAACAATCTCACTTAGCTCTTCAAGTTCTTTCTTTGTAAGCTTTATATCATAATGATCTGCCACTTCCATCAGTGTTGTTTCATATAGCCGCTCAAAGTATGTTCTAGAACTTGTAACACTGCTTAATGCTGCCTTACTTGGAGTGTACTCAGAAACAATTTCCTTTGTTTTGCTTATAACAAAATATTTTTCTGGACTTAGGGAATATTCTGGAGGGTAAATAAAGTATAGGTTCCGGGCCCTATCCGGATGGCTAAATATCTGTACCACAGTATTTTTTACCGTATATTCATCAAGAAGCTCAAGCCCACTCTCTTCACCAAGAAGAAGCCTGGAACCTATAAAAGAAGGTTTTATTTGGGCTTCAAACAAAGCCCTGTAAATCTCGGTTGTATCCGGAATTTCTGTTAGCTCCGCTAAAAATTTCCTCACTCTTTTTATCATCTCGCATTCTTCAAATGCTTGCCTTATATGGAGCAGCGTTTTTAGATAGATTCTGCTTCCTCTTCTGTATTCCTCATCACCTTCCTTGAATCTTTCTTTTTCCTTTTGTATCTCCGAAAGACAAAGAAGGTAAGCTTTAATTGGGTCCCTTGCGATTAGGTCTTTTGCTATAGAAACAACAACTCTGTGTCTAACGCCGATTCTTCTTTCCTCAGCCCTGTTTTTTACATCCCCCAAATTTGTATAACCCCATATGTTTTCTGCTGCAAACTGCTGCATTATCTTTGTGATTTCTTTAAACATATCCGTTTGCTGTTCGTTGTAGATCTTATCGTATACCTCCGAAAGGACAACGATATTTGGGTTTGTTTTTTGCAAAACAGCAACCAAATGCAACCTGCACGCTTCATCCTCGGAGAGAGAGGATTTATAGATACAGTTCTTGCAGTCAAATATGAGATAGTACTTGTTTGCCTCTCTTTTTATAACGTATTCCCCTACCTTAAAGCCGCCTATCTTCACTTCAAGCACCTACCTACATTCACTGCATTTTTCTTCGTCTTCACATATTGGCTTTTTCTTCAATATCAAATCTTCCACAACTTCTTTAATTATTTTTTTCATGGCTTCTTCCATAGGAAAGCTTGTATCGTTGCTTACAATCACCTTGTCCTCCTCAACTACATATTTATATATCTTGCCTTTACCGTAAAAAATACCTCTAAGCATACTCTCTGCACTTCTCACACCTATTGAAATATCCTCAACAAGCCCATAAACCATAGCATCTAACTCAAGCATTTTCCTTCCGACTTGGTGAGATGTTGAGCTATCATTATTAGGGGGCTCGTCTGTTATTAAAAGTATTATTTTGTACCTATACCAATTGTCTTTCCAATCGATATAATATTTGCTGGAAGCAAACATCAAAGCATCCAGCCAAGGTTCTTTTTCACCTATATGAGCCAATTCCTTCAAAGCTGTAGCAACACGCCTGAGCTTCTCTTTGTCCGAAGTAAGGTTTACATAACCTACGCTAGCATCCTTTAAGTACTCATTACGGCTTTCTATATCATTGAACAGGCCTTCTTTAAGCTTACTGTCCAAAGCACCACCAAAAATAAGCATACCTACCCTTAGGCAAGGCATGCCTTTCATTCTACACTGCTTATCGAAGTTGTTTGCGAATTCCTCAAACGATTTTGCAAACTCTTTAATCTCAAGCCATGTAGTTTCGGTTCCATCTATCACGAAGAATATATCAATAGGTTTATCAAGCTCCGAGATACGCTTTAAATACTCCCAGTTATCATTTGAAGATTCGCAATAACACTCTGTTGGGCAGTTCAGCACCTCTTCCTGCTGCTGCTCCTGCTCAATCTCTTGCTCGGTCTCTTGCTCAATCTCGCTTACGGAAGGCGGTCCGCTAGCGACAACGACCGGGCTCTGTGTTTCCTCAGCTTCTTCCCCCTCTTGCTCTTGTTCCTCTTCTTTGCTTTCTTGTCCTTCTTCAGCACCTCCGCCAGGGTAAGGTTCAAGAGGAGGCAAAGGTTCATTGCCAGAGGTTACGCCACCACAAAGCCAAACGTCTGGTAATTTGCATAAACTGCATTCTTCCTCACTAGGACTGCATGTGCCTTTAACAATAAGCTTTCCAGTAAGAGCATCTTTTGTTACTGTAAGTCCTTCCTGCAAAAATTTCTTCCACTTGGCAATGCATTCTTGCTCGCTTATAGATGGTTCACATCTGCAGCCTACTTCTACATAACACTGCTCAAGATTGTCGCTGCAATATAGGGTGCAGTTCTCAACCTTTACCTCCTTCTGTGGCTTTTTTGAGACCTTTGCACAAAGAATGCACTGCTCCTCCGTGCATGGAGGCATGCTTTTTTCCTTTTCAACAACTCCTTCCAGAACACTTAGTATCTTTTCTTTTATTTCTTCTGGTTGGGCGTAAGGCGTTGCTAAGCCGCCTGTCTTAGAAGCAAGCCAGTTCATTTGTTGTTCAAGCTTGGCTTTTTCCTCCTCGGAGAGGCCTCCCAAAACAGAGCTTATGCCAGTGCCATAAATGCCAATAATTTTTATACCTCTTGCAGCTGCTTGCTCTTTAAGAGAAACGATAACATCATCTAAAGCTTCTGATAACGCTTGCGATCTCACAAATCTTCTGTAATCTTCTTGAGGATTGTCGTAAGGTATTTCATAAGGATTGTTTGGGGCATCGGTGATTATTATCAAAAACTTACTTGAATGATCGCTCCATTGCTGCGAATTTATTGCTGCTAAAGCAGCACCTGCCCAAGGATCAGGTATGTCATTTCCGCCAGCAATATCCACCTGAGATAAGCTTTTTAGTACTGCAGTAATATCTTCTGTTAGCAAAACCTCTGGCGGTGATTGGTGGGAAGTTCCTCCCGCCTCTGTGCCGAACATATATTTAATGCCAACTCTAACGCAATTCTCTATACCCAGCTCCGAGCATCCATCTTTGATATCCTTTATTATTTCTTCTATAGAACTCTTAAATTCATAGAATTCTTCAGCCATAGAACCGCTGAGATCCAAAACAAACTCGACATCTATAAGAGAATAGCTTTCTATAGTTTTGTCGTAATACTGAGCGCAAGAGCAATTCTCGCAAGAACCCTGCCAAGGAAGTATGCAGTGGTGCTCGCACACCTGCTTAGGCATCCCTTCCTCACAGATTTTAAGACCCCTTTGCTTAGCGGCCTTAACGATTTCCTCAGCAAGTATCTCTAAAATTTTTGAAGGAAGTTCAGAGGCATTAGCATAGGTAAAGAACTTTCCACCAGTTTGAGACGATATGTATTGCAAATCATTGTCCGGGCATAATATGTCCACATCACTCCCGCCTAAAGCACTGCCTGCAACCGCATACGTATATATCTCCTGTGCTCTATAAAAGCCCTGTGGCATAGCATCGCATCCTTTAGCAGCTAAAGAAAAAATCTTAACTCCTTTTTCTCTTGCAACCTGAGCGACCTGCTCCAAGGTAATAGTGCTGTTATTGTTTGCCGCATCTGTTATAACTATTATTATTTTCTCTGCCTCATCACGCCAGTGAATCTCGGAAGAAGTCATGGCAAAGTATGAAACATCTGCCCATGCTTCAGCACCATTGCCAGCAGCAACATCATTAAGCATGTCCGCAATCTTTGTAAAGTCGGAGGTAAAGTCCTGATATCCAAAATCATCATAGAACGAGGCAAATGTCCCTGGAGGGGCTAAAGCGTTGCTGCTTCTACAAGCAGGGGGGAGCCTCTGCCGAAACTCTTCCGCTGTTAGGTTTTGTAAACCTTTAAAACCAACATTTATGAGCGCTCTCTGTGCATAATGGCAAAGCACATAGTTGAATGAATCGTACTTGAATGCTGGGCTTAATGAAATAAACTCATCCTTATGCTCTCTAGCGTAATTTAAACAATGGGAAAACAGCGGATTGTCTTTTTCCAAACAGCTCTTGGAATATCCCTCTAAGACATAGGCACCTATGCGAAGACATTCTTTGCCCAATCTCTCCAAACATTCGGCCCTAACCTTTTCGTAAAGGTTCGAAAGCGTGTTTATAACCTCGTCTATATCATCGGACATCGAACCGCTTCCGTCAATAACCAAAAAGATATCAAACGGTCTTTCGAGCTCGCCAAGCATTTCTATTATCTCTTCCTTTGTATAGCAGTTTCTCACACAGATTGTCTCCTTTTCTCCCGGTGTTGAAAGCTCGATAGTTTTGCTTGCGTAGCTTATCTTCTCCAGTTCAAGTTCATATTCATCTGGAATATTATAAAGCTCTCTCCACTTTCTCTCGCATTCTTCCAACGTTATGCAATCTTCGCAAGGGAAGAAATACTTGCATTCTTCTTCCGAAATCCATTCGCTCCTTGGTTCGCCTGGAATACATGTTTGAGGAATTACCTTTCCGTAGGCATTTATCTTAAACTCCTTCTCTACAAAGTTCGTCTCATCCGTGCTTTCCCTGACCAAAAACTTTATCTTATAGTTTCCATCGCTAGGTAGCTCGAGCTCTAGCTCTCTCCCTACAGAATGGCCCACGTGCAAGCTGAAGGGTTCAAGCTTTTTTTCTTCTACAAGCTTGTATTCATATTTTTGAAGATGTGGGTTGAATACTTTCCTGTAAAGGTAAGCTATAACATCTACTGCAGACATATCTTGCTTGCCTACATTCTTCACAGTAAAGCTCAGCTTAACCTTATTGTCTTCAGCGAGATTTACGGTATGTTTATCTATCTCTATCTTTGGCACATCCACTTGCGCTGGTTCTTCGCCTATGTACACCTTGCATATGTAGATTTTGTCAAACCTGCATCTTGCAGATATTGTTTCTACAGAATCCTTCACAAAGGAAAAGAATCTTCTATTAGGAGAGTTGTCCCAAGCAATTCTCTGCCTGCATTTACTTACCGGCACTCCTTTTTCGCAACAATGGGAAGGATGGTTACAAACAAATGTTATTGTTCGGGATTGATTTTCAAATGGCTTAGCATGCATTTCTGTTTCTGCTTTGAAAAAACCTCTGTCTGAATAATAACGACCAAGTTTCGTTTCAGCTTTCTCAAGCTGTTCTTTTATAATTTCCTCCGGAGCCCTAGGAATAACAAAAAAGGGTGAAAAGTAAAGGAAGAATATCAAGAGCAAGATAAGTGCTATTATGGCTGCTATTAGAAGCTTAAATGGTTTTTCCATCTTTTCTAACCCTTTAAACAGTCTTCATTTATTTTTAGTAAGCTTTTTTCTGTATTTAAAACTTTTGTGTAGCTCTTCTCTTGATGCTAAAAAGATTTTAATCTGTTAAAAACCTATATGCGCTCTCGGCAGCTATCGCTCCTTGAGCGCATGCGACAATTAGCTGTTGGAATATGCCAGTAACATCGCCAGCTGCAAATACGCCTGGCATATTAGTGCTCATATGCTGATCCACTTCTATATATCCTTTATCATCCAAAGAGCAGCCAAGCTTTTTTGCAAGTTCGGAGTTTGGCTTAAGCCCTATGTAAACAAACGCTCCGCTAACTTTAAGCTCGTACTGCTTTTGAGATACTCTATCCCTATATCTTAATCCCTCAAGTACCTCTTTGCCGAAGAACTCAAAAACCTCGGCATTTGTGATAATTTTAACATTAGCATCTTTAAGCTTTCGAAGGTAGGCTTCTTCACATTTAAGTTTAGGCATATATTCAATAAGATAAACACGGTTGCATATTTTGCTGAGGTATAACGCATTCATAGCGCCGCTGTTGCCGCCACCAATAACAGCAACGTCCTTGCCAGCATGCAGAGGCCCATCGCAAGTTGCACAGTAGCTTATGCCCTTGCCCTCAAACTGCTCTGAACCTTTCGCATTCAACTTCCTATGAGCTGTTCCTGTTGCAATAATAACTGATTTAGCGCTTACCTTGCCACAATCAGCAACAATCTTGAAACCATTTTCTTCCTTAAGTATCTCTTTAACCTTGCAGAATTCTTTTATTTCTACATTAAGGTTAGTAAGCTGTTCACGCAACTTTTCTGCAAGCTCAAGCCCTTTTATTGAAACAAATCCGGGATAGTTTTCAAGCACCACTATCTCGTTAAGCTTCCCGCCTGAAGAACCAGAATCAAAAATCGCTAAGCTTAGTCCTTTTCTCTTAGCATATATTGCCGCTGTTAAGCCGGCAGGTCCAGCACCTATTATAGCTAAATCAAGCATAACGACCCCCAAGCAAAAGATTTTTAATTTATGAAAACTGTTTTAAAATATGAGGTCTTGTTGATGCCTCTAAAAGAAATTGTTTACTATTTGATGTTTTTACTGCTCCTAAATTCTTTCATGCTAGTGAATGCGCAACCTGAGCAACTGAAAGCCCTTGTGAACGATGAGGAAATCAAAAAGGTTTTGGAGGATGCTAAAATTGATAGTAAGTTTCTAAGCGATACCTACAGCATATACTACGATGAATCCTCGGATAAGTATCATCACTATTATGCTTCTGTTTGCCATGGGGGCTCTAAAGCAATTGGATGTAAAAGAAGAAAGGTTGAGCCAAGAGAACATTATTATTTTATAGCAAACCCCGTAGGCATACCTCCCCTCGGCGGAGCCCATTATCTCTACACAGCTACCGATGATTACCTTGTTGTAAAGGTTCTTGGCGAACTCTGGTTCATAAAGCCATTATGGAACGATAAAGAGGAATGCTACTTTGAGCTTTGGAAATGGACTCCAAGCGAAAACTTCTTTGAGGATGGTTCCTATACGCTCGCTGCATGCGATGCTTCTGGAACAACTGTTTTCCCGAAAAGCGGTGACACCAAAACAGTTAAAGCTTTTGAAGAGAGCTGTGGAATTGTCTTTGATGCTGTTTGTAGGGGAAGCACAATAACCCACATAAACGATATAGTGATAAAAGATTTGAGGATAAATCCCAGCTATTTTGCAGAGATGATAAAACGAAGAAACGCAAGGGAAAAGAAGTCAAAGATAGAATTATGGCATCCTTCGCAAAATGAATGTGGTTTTAAAATAAAGTATGTGCGGTACAGAGGGAAGCTCTACGAAGAACCTACATATTTAGAGTACGATGCGGAAGCTGAAGATGTGGTTAGTGTAACCTTTACCATAGATACATCCTGTAAGCTTTCTTCTGTTGTGTTTGGCCTTTGGGATAAGCAGTCCCTTTTGGGATCGCCGGCTATTCCTATAAAAGTAGAAAATCTCGCTGAAACCCTCAGTGAGAAAGGAAGCGCAACTATTGACATTAAGTTTGAGGATGCATCGGCTTGGGGAACAAAGTACTTAGGAGCCAAAGCAAATGTAGAATATACTAACGAAGAAGGAAAAAAGGAATCAACGTGGGTGCTCACACAATCCGTGGAGATTAAGTTTTCCGAGGGTGGAGCAGCAAGGGAGGAAGAAGAAAGGGAAGAGAGCAAACAAACACCAAGCGATTGCCTAGCTTGCTACAATCTAGTTCAGTGCCTAGCATGCATTGCAATGCTGCTATTACAAGCAATCTAACCTTTCATTAGAAGCTTTTTACCAACAATTTCTAGAAGCAAAAATGCAAAAGCAAAATTATTTTATATAAGTTAATGCTATAAAATAAAAGCTATAAAATAAAAGGAAATAAAAAGAGGGATTCAAATGCGGGGAAAATATAGCATATTACTGCTTATAGAAATTATGCTGTTAGGGGCTGCTTTAGCTCAATCCGTGGATGAAAATGCCCTAAATGTTGTTATCAATATTGGTGTCGGCGGCACTAATGTGGCTGCTACCGGCGTAGATTGCTTCGATTACTATCACTTTGGAAGCATTGTTTTTGATTTTCCTCACACGGACAAGTTTGCTTACAGTCCGGGCGAAACAGTAACAGTTATTGCTTCTGTTAGGAATACAAATCCTTATCCCATAGTTCAGGGAAACGTTTGGGCGCAGATATTTTTGGTAAATGAAGAAACAGGCGATAGGCAAGGAAGTTATATGCTTGATGAATTCCTTGTTATGGAAGATTTATACCTTGACGTAAACCAAAGCTATCCAATAAGCTTCACCTGGTATATTCCTGAAAATGCACCAGCCGGCGAATATTACGTTGCATTCTTCTTCCAAGAAGCAAAAGCATTTAATCTAGCTGGCCTGCCTTTTATAAATCATGTATACGGAAACATTGCAAGGTTCGAGGTGAATGCTGCCAACGATAAGCAGCTGTTCTATTTGGATAGAAACAGTGTTTTCTTGAACGGGAAGCACGTGATATTGAGGCACTTTGCAAAAACCTTTAATCCTGGCGAAGAAATTAAATATGAAGTAAATCTCGTTAATCCGAATGAAGAAGAAATAAGCACATTTGTGGAATACGAGCTATATGCTTGGGATTCATCAATGGAAGAAAACTTGCTGGAGGAGTATTCAAAAAAGGAGTTTGTCGATATTCCTGCAAACTCCAGTAAAACGCTGAGCATAGCGTTTTCAGGTTTGGAGCCAGCAGCTTATCTATTGAAAATAAAGGCAAGCGCAAACGGTTGGACTAACATCTTGAATCTAAGGTTTGCGGTAAAAGGAGCTAGAGGCAGGTTTATATTTTCAGGAATAGATAAGTTCCCTCTGCTAAAAGGAGATAGGTTCACGCTTTTCAGCTGTTTTTCAAATACTACCGACTGGTTTACGGATTTCGATGGCAAAGTTATGGTTGAGCTCAAAACGCCTGATGGCAAGCTTGTTGGCAGAGCGACATATGAGGGTGTGATCACACCTTCTATTATAGCAATAAAGAAAGAGTTAGAAGCTGATGACCACTATGATAAGCTATATCTTACATCAACCATTATGGACGAACTTGGCAACACACATCAGCGCATTACAATTATTTATGATCTGTCGAAAGCGAGAAGTGCAGAAATAATAGAGAATTTCGAAAAAGCGAAAGAAGAGATGGAAGAACAAGGAAAGCCAACGCCCGAAGAAACAGTTGAGGAGACGCCTTCTGAAACACCTGAAGCAACTCCTACAAAACCCCCTGAAGAGAAGCCCACACCCAAGCCTGGAAAAAGCTGGTTGGAGCAGAACATGCTGCTTGTTGTAGGCGCTATTGTTATAGTGGCACTTATAGCCCTGTTACTTTACAAAAGGAAGGGCTAAATTTTTACTTACACTTTTCCCAAAACTCCTTTATATATCTTTCCGGCTCTTGAGTTACAATTTTTTCCATATCTTTGGGGAAGCATTTAGCGTAATTCTGCCATGTGTAGCGCTTGTCCAGAAAAACAACAACACCGCGATCATTCCTGTCCCTTATAACCCTGCCTGCTGCTTGTATAGCTCTTGCTATGGCAGGGTATAAATAGCCGTAATGCCAACCAGCACCAAACTTATGCTGGTAGTATTCAATAAGGCATTTCTGCTCCAAATCCATCTCGCGCAAAGGTATGCCTACAATTATGGAAGCAAGCAATTGTTCACCAATATAATCAATTCCCTCGGCAAAGCTGCCTGCAGCGACAGCAAGCAAAACAGCACCTTCCTTAGCGCTCATTCTAAACTCATTGAGCAGATTAAACCTTTCTTTGCTGTTCATCCTTTCCTTCTGTTTAAGAACCTTCTTAGAGGTGAGTTCTTCAAGCAATGCGCCTATCGCCTCAAGCAGTTCAAAGCTAGGGAAGAATACTGCAACATTGCCGGGAATGTTACTTATAATTTTATGCAGGATTTCTGCTATGCGCTTGTATTCCTCAAAGTTTCTTTCCGAGTACTTTGTTGTAACAGTTGGCACTATTAAAGTGAGCTTGTTTTCCTTAGGGAAAGGCGAACGGTATTCTCTAAGCAAAGTACGCTCTTCCTCAAAGCCAAGCAAGTCAGCATACATCTTTGTTGGTAGCAATGTGCCGCTCATTAGTATGCTTGTATGCGTTTCACTGAATATTGGCTTTGAAACTATGCTCGGGTCAAGCGCCTTTAACTGCAAGGAAATCTTGCTTGCGGAACGCTTTATTATTCTTATAAATGATTCGTCTTGGGCGAGCCATTTTTCTATAAAATTTGCTACCTTAAGCAAATAGGATCTGCCTACAGGAAACGCTTCCAAATAGTCCAGAGCAAGGTCGCGAAACTCAAAAGAAACCTCTTCTAAATCGTATTCAATAAGTTTTTCAAATGCTTCCTTTTGCACTAACGCTTCGCTTACCTCGCTGCTCAATTTTTCTTTAGCCAGCTTCTTCAATGCTTCCCTAAGCAATTTTATCCTTTCAATCGGATCTTTCTGATTTATCTTTTCGAGCTCTTCCTTTGCTTTTTCCAGCGTTTTTGTTGATAGGGTCGCGCTAAGTAATTTGCGTAAACGCTCTGGCAGATTGTGTGCCTCATCAACAATAACTATGCTTTCATCCAGCTCTTTGCCAGATTTTTGCAACACAATTCTTTGTATCTGTGGATTTAGAAGATGAAAATAATCCGCTATTATCACATTGGCTTTTCTTGCAAGCTTTAGGGCAATTTCATAGCTGCATAAGCCAGCATTATTTGCTCCTTGAAATGCTTCACAATAATCTTTAAGCTCCAAGTGGTGCCATATGCCTCTGTAGGATTTTTTTAGCTCCTTGAAGTAGAGCTTGGCTCTTGCTCTCTGTGCAGGTGTAAAGCCGAAAGCATTGGCAAAGAAATCGCAAGCTTCTTTTTTGCGCAAGCGTTTGCAAAGCTCGTAGAAAGCGCTGTTTTCAGCATCGCTTAAGAAAGGATTTGAGCACATGTAACGTCTTCCAACAAGATCAACGCCAAGAATGTCTAAATTGAATTTTTTGTTGAGATCTTTGATAAGCTGTACAGCTATCTCGTGCTGTGAAATCTTTGGAGTTAAGAAGAAAACCGTTTTTTGCTCAGCCAAAGCATAACTTATTGCTGGGCATAATACGGCTGCTGTCTTGCCCAAGCCTGTAGGCGCATGTGCAAGCAAATGCTTCTTTTCCTTTATTGCTTGCAAAGCATCTTTGAGTAAGCGATCCTGCTCCTTTCTTATGGTTTTGTATGGAAAATAAACCTTTAGCTCAGAGCCGGAGTTTTTCATCATTATTCTTTTTAAATTCAAAATAGGTTTAAAAATACACTAAAGCTTGCTTCCGCTATTCAACACCTGCTTTCCCTAGCAAATTTTTTCTCATTTCTTCCCTTAACTCTTCCAAGGGCTGCGAAGGAAAAGCGCTTTCAATAACCTTTGCAACATCCTCTTTTGCATAGCCCGTCTCTTTACAGTAGGCATCAACAAAATACCTCAACTCCTCTCTTGAGAAAACGCCGAGCCCCCTGGCAGGATTGCATAGGGATTCTATAAGCGTCCCTACATCGCCTTGCACTTTTTCAAAAGGCGGTTGCTTTTTGTAAAAGCGCGCTGCTTCAAAATCAAGGAGTATAAAACTAGGTCTCTTTGGATCTTTGTTCCACAAAACATTTTCAAGATCTAGGTCATTATGCTTTATTCCGGCTTTGTGCATTTTTCCAACAAGCTTTCCAAGTTCGGATAGAAACTCTTTGGGAGAAGCGATCCTAAGCTGGGATTCGGCAAGCGTTGAGAAACCGTAAGGCATTATCGTGTAAATATAGCCCTTCTTTTGCTTCCTAAAAGAAGCTACCCTGACAACATCAACTACTGGCAGGCCTCTTCTTTTTGCTTCCAAAAGGGCCGCCGCTTCATACACATGAATCTTTGCATCAAATTCTTTGCTTTCATAGCACTTCCTTGCGATGCTAACTCCTTCAACAGAAAGTTTTTCCACATTGTGTCTGGCGATAGTTCCATCAGGCGTAACCTGCCCCTTCTTAACAATAAATCCAGCAAGCTTGGCTTTTTTTATTGCTTCGCCTGAAGCCACACCCGCATACCATCTAACGAAAAAAGCTTCAAACCCCTTTTTTCTTTCTTTTATTACCTCTCTTTTCCTCACAAGCGCTCTAAACCTTTTAAAAACCTCGGGAGAAAAAGGTTTCGGAGTCCTTTTAGCAGGAGGCAATGCTCTTGCAACAAGAGCTTTCAGCTTTCTTACTTTCCTTCCCACATTTCTTCTCATTAGTGTAATTTTATTTTTAAGAAATCGTTTTAAGGATTTGTAATGGCTTGATTGAATTAAGGTTCTATGCGCTTTCTTATCGCATCCCTCTCTCTTTGCCCCGGCTGTGCTGGAAACACACTTTCCAGAAGCGCTTTAACCTCATTAGGATTATAACCAGTCACCTTGCAATATGCAGGAATAAAATACCTTTCTATATCTCTCCTCGAATAAACGCCGAGCGGCGGTTCAGCAAGCGATTCGAAAAGAACGCCCAAATCCCTATGCACTGTTGAAAACTTTGGCTGTGTTTTGAAGAACTTTGCCCCTTCAAAATCGATAAGCATAAACTTTGGGTCCATAAGACTTGTGTTCCAAAGGATGTTTTCAAGGTCAAGGTCCGTATGGTAAAGGCCCTTTCTATGCATATTTCCTATGAACTCTCCCAACGCAGGCAGAAAGCTCCTTGCCGGTGCAGACGAAAGGGTGCTTTTAACAGATGCCAGTGTCTTGAACGAAGGGTTATAGCTGGTGATGAGAGCCGCTTTATTTTGAGATGGGTTTATCTCAACTGCAACAAAATCGGGAACGCTTATGCCCCTCCTTTTTGCTTCAAGCAATGAGCATGCTTCCTGCAAAGCAACATCCACACGATACGGCGTATCGATATAAGCTTTTTTGAGAATTGTTATTTTTCCTGGGAAAGCTGGCTTTTTTGGCTCTATTGGAATGCGATATATATCATGCTTTGCTGCAGTTCCATCAGGGGTTTTTTCTCCTCTGCGAAGAACAGAAGTGGCGCGCCTATAAGCTTCCGAAAAGTAAGAGTTTATATATTCTTCATAGGCCTTATTGTAAAATATCTTAAGCCCCCAACCAGTTCTTATAAGCTTAAGCTTTCCTTCAGACACGAGGGAAAGGAGGTATTTATACGCCTTAAGCCTGGAAAAATGCAAAGATCTAACAAACTCTCTGCGAAGCTCAGCAAGCTTTTCTCGAATTTCTCTTACCTTTGCCCTTCTTTTTTCTCTTCTAATTTTCCTAGGATTGGGCTTCTTTGCCATATACATCACACAAATTAGAAAACAAAACACGGGTATAAAAACTTATCCTTAAATCCAGCAAGTAGTTTTAAGAATGCTCTCGCAGGCATTTCCAGCAACTTTTTAAACCATTAAAACGCCATTAATTTTAAGCTCTTTGGAACTTGGTTATTGGCTATCTGGTGCTATTTTTTAAGTTTGTCACCAACAACAAAATTTAGTTAACCAAGTTAACTTATATTTTAGTTAACAAAGTTAACTGGAGTTAACCTAATGCAGGACAATAGTTCAAGAGAAATTGCAAGGAAAAGGAACATAAAACTTGAGAAAAATGAAAGCTACAATAACTTAACAGCAAAAAATTCCAGCAACCTTTTTAAACTATTTTCGAGGTTTAATTGTTTTGTGATGGTGACGCCCTATGAGTAAAACGATTACCTTAGAAAAAGTGTATAAAGAGCTTAGATTGCTCAGAAAAGAGATGGAGCTTATTAAGCATGCGCTAATTCCAGAAGAAAAAATATCTTCCAAGGGAGCTTAGAGAAAGAAATGCTCTCTGGAAAGGAAAAAAGGTTTGAAGAATTGTTCGCTAGGTGAGCTATTGTTTGAAATAAGGTTCGGCACAAAGTCCGCTAAACTACAGGATAAGAATCTCTTCCTACCGAATAATATACAAACATACAACAAACATACAAGCTTTAATCGCAAGCGTTTCCAGCAACCTTTTTAAACTATTTTGATTTTTGTTTAATTACCGGGGGCTTTGGTATGAAGCTTTTCTTGGATACCGCTAACATTAAAGAAATTCGCGAAGCTGTTTCCTGGGGCATAATAAGCGGCGTTACAACGAATCCGAGCTTGATGGAAAGAGCAAAAGCTGACTACAAGAATTCTATAAAAGAAATATGTGAAATAGTAAAAGGGCCTGTGAGCGCTGAGGTTTTAGCCAGAGATGCTGAAGGAATGATCAAGGAAGCTACTAAGCTTAGCGAAATAGATGAACACGTAAACATAAAGATTCCCATAGGGAAGGAAGGGCTTAAAGCAATAAAGGAGCTAAGCGCTATGGGGATAAAAACAAATTGTACGCTTATATTCAGCGCAAACCAAGCTTTGCTAGCTGCGCTTGCAGGAGCTACTTATGTTAGCCCATTTGTCGGCCGCCTGGACGATATAGGAAATGATGGCATGCAAATAGTTGCTGATATAATGCAGATTTTTAGAAACTATTGTATCGAAAGTCAAGTAATTGTAGCAAGCGTTAGACATCCTGAGCATGTGAAGGAAGCAGCTTTGATTGGCGCAGATATTGCAACAGTTCCGTTTGCAGTGCTTGAGAAGATGGTGCAGCACGCGCTTACAGATAAAGGAATTGAACGATTTTTAGAGGATGCCAAGAAAGCTGGGTTAAAGATATAGAAAGCTGATTAAAATGCCTCGCATAAGTGAGGAGAAGATAAAGGAGCTTAAAGAAATAGCAAACGATATAAGGGCCTTAGCGTTGAAGATGACAACGCGCGCGAAAGCAGGCCATCCTGGCGGCTCATTGAGTGCTGCTGATATCATTTCTGTTCTTTATTTCTATAAGATGAAATATGATCCAAAGAATCCAGGATGGCATGCAAGAGATCGCTTTATACTCAGTAAAGGGCATGCATGCCCAGCACAGTATGCAGCGTTAGCTTTACTCGGCGTAATTCCTGCGGAGGAATTAGACAGATTAAGAGAGATTAACTCTATGCTGCAAGGACATCCCGACAGAAATAAAATACCCGGCATAGAAACGGTTAGCGGAACTTTAGGGCAAGGATTTAGCGTTGCTTGTGGCATGGCGTTAGCAGCAAAGCTCGATGGGAAAAAGCACAAGGTTTATGTTTTGCTTGGCGACGGCGAGCTCCAAGAAGGAATTGTTTGGGAAGCTGTGATGTTTGCTGGCTTTCGCAGATTAAACAATTTGGTTGCCATAGTTGACCATAACAAGCTCCAAAACGATGGATTCATATGGGATATAATGGATGTAAGGCCCATAGCTGCTAAATTTAGGGCTTTCCATTGGAACGCTTTCGATATAGATGGCCATAATATAGAAGAAATAATAAAAGCACTTGAAAGAGCTGATAGAAGCGATAGGCCAACAGCCATAATAGCACATACGGTTAAAGGTAAAGGTGTTTCCTTCATGGAGCACAAGCCAGAGTGGCATGGCAAAGCACTGCCGAGCGATATGCTTAAAGAAGCCCTAAAGGAGCTGGGGAAGTATGAATAAGCACAGCTTGCTCAGAAAAAGTTTTGATGAGAAAAAGCCAACAAGAGATGGCTATGGTAAAGCGATAGAAACGCTCGCGAAAAAGGACAAGAGCATAGTTGTTGTTGATGCTGATCTTGCAAGCAGCACGCGAAGCTTGTGGTTTGCAAAGCACGCAAAAGAAAGATTCTTTTATGCTGGCATCGCTGAGCAGAACGCTATTGGCTTAGCGGTTGGCTTGGCTTTAGAAGGGAAAAAAGCTTTTGTCTCAAGCTTTGCCATATTTCTTACAGGAAGAGCTTGGGAAATCATAAGGCAGAGCGTATGCTACAACAATGTGCCTA